>JAUNEB010000009.1 GCA_030525795.1 Aerococcaceae bacterium
GGGCACAGATACGCCGCCAACGGATCCAGATACGAACACGCCACCGACCGTACAAACTTACACGGATACTTTAGGCTACACAACAGAGTATCAATATGACGATCAACGCTGGGAAGACGAGCAAGCTCTTCTTCAGCCAGGCCAAAATGGCGTCATTACTTACACAGTGACGAACGGCGTATCCGATGGGGGCGTCATTACACAGCCAGCCGTCCCAGAAATCTATATCGTCGGGACAAAACCAATTCACGGCACCGAAACGGATGTTGAAACTGTTGCGTTACCTTACGGAAGACGCGAAGTTTTTGACGATGAGCAATATACAGATTATGAAGTAACCACACCTGGCGTTGAAGGAACGAAAGAAATTAGTAAAACTTATGCTACGGTAAAAGGTGTTCGCACAGGCGATCCAGTCGTTAGCGAACAAACAACCTCACAACCACAAGACGAGGTTGTGACGCGTGGTACAAAACAAATCGAAGGTACCGTGACAAAACGTGAAACAGAAGTCATTCCATTCAAGATTATTCGTCAAGAAGATCCGAACGTATGGGAAGACGCAGCCGTAGAAATTATTACACCAGGCGTCAACGGCGAAAAAGTAACTGAAACCGTCTATAAAACCATTAAAGGTCAAGAAACAACCGAAGTGATTAGCACGCGCGAAACCATTTCACCCGCAACGGACCAAGTAGAACGCGTCGGCAAAAAGCCAGTCAACGGCACAACTACCGAAACAGAAGAACAAACCGTTCCATTCAAAATCGAGTACCGAGAAGACCCAACTAAACCTGAAGGCTACGAAGAAACGACACAAGTAGGCGTCAACGGACTCATTCGAATCGAACGTACTTACGACACTTTCAAAGGCGAAAAAGTCGGCACACCAACCTTAGAAACCAGACACGAAGTGATTCCGGTCAAAGACCAAATCGTCGTACGCGGTGCAAAACGCGTCACAATGGCAGACTTGAACGACCCAGTCGCAAAAGTACAAACACTCAAAGTCGGAACAGACCCAATCGCTCAAAACAGCATTGACACAACACGATTGTCTGATGTCCAAAGCTACGAATGGAAACCCGACGCAAAACCATCGACAAACCAAGTAGCCACAGGTGTAACAGGCGTCGTTAAAGTTACTTATACCGATAATTCTGTTGACGAAGTTGAAGTAACCGTCGATGTTATCGCAAAAGAAAAACCTGTATTGACGCTCACAAACTTAACAGAAAATGAAAACGAGCGCAAAGTAACGCTAGATTACACATTGACAGACCCAGACCGCGCTTACGTATCAGCCGTTGCGAAACTTTACAAAGGTACCGAATTGATTAAAACAGTGCCAATTACATCATTGACCAATTTAGAAATTGCAGAATTGGACTACGACGTTGAATATACTGTAGAAACCGTCATGACTTACAACGTAGGTAACGGCAATGAACAAGAAACATTGACCGATGTCCGCAATTTTGAACTTAACTACAAAAAAGTTGAATTCAAGCATATTGACACGGCATCACTTTACCTCAAAGAAGGCACTACTTATACGAAGCTCAACGCACTTTCTGAAGTACGTGACGCATCAAATTATTTCGTCCGTGTCGAATCTTCACAGCAACGCGACGTCTATTTAGAAGTACAATCTATTACCGAAACTACTTTAGATGGCAAACAAGTTTACAAAATTACCACCACTTATCCAGAATTGATTCAACGCGAAACGGACAGCACCAACAAAGATGGCTACACTTTCTACATCACGAAACAATTACCATCCGAAAATGGCGTGTATCGTACATTTGCAGAATTGATTACAGCGATGAATAACAACTTGAATGGTGAATTCCATATCGGCCAAGATTTGTACGCGAATGAAGTCAATCCCCCAGCAGATGCCGTCAGTTATGTCCGTGGTAACTTTACAGGACGTTTAATCGGTGATAATCACGTCATCT
Organism: Aerococcaceae bacterium; assembly: GCA_030525795.1. Lineage (GTDB taxonomy): Bacteria > Bacillota > Bacilli > Lactobacillales > Aerococcaceae > Abiotrophia. The sequence goes on from JAUNEB010000009.1 coordinate 1,965, forward strand.
ACGGCCTAAAAGCACCACTTTTTGAAAAATTAACGGGACCATTCGAAGTAAAAGACTTAGACTTGAAACAAGTCGACATCCAAAAACCATCAAGCACAGAAATCGGTGCCCTAGCAAAAATTGCAGAAACAGGTAAAATTACAAACGTTGCAGTCCAAGGGGACATTAACGCCGATTTACACGCAGGTGGACTTGTATGGCGTACGAATAATGTCCGTTTAGAGCAAGTTGAGTTTGACGGAACCATCCGCACGATGAATACATGGAACCGTAACTTTACAGGCGGCCTTGTAGGATATGGAAATGGCACACACATCAACGGTGCAAAAGTAAACGCAACGATTACGGTGAGTCCACAATATAATGCAGGTGTTGCACGTATTGGTGGCGCTGTCGGCGTTTTAGAAGCGCGTCCAACCGCAAGTTTGACGAATGTGGTTGTCACAGGCGCTGTCAATAACCAATCAACTGCAGGCGTGGGTTATGTTGGCGGTGTCGTCGGAGATGCGATTGGTAATGTTACGGTTAATAACGTGGTGACTTCTGCGACCGTCACGAACGGCAATATCGGCCACGGAAATACCAACTCTAATGTTTCAACAACGAACGTCGCGATTACAGCCGTTGAAAGTCTAGCCACAGGCAAAACAGACCGCTACACGACAACCGAAACAAAAGAACAAACCGATACAAAAGTTGCTGCAATGAACTTGACAGTCACACTAGACGACTCAGGAATCGATTTGAACAAATATCACGTCGACTATACAAAAGTTCCAACAGCAACTTCCGCAAACCTACTCAAATACGAAAACGTCGAGAAATTTATGCCGTTATACAACAAAGAATTCATCGTGAAACACGGAAATCTTTTGGCAGACACGCATAAATTAGCGCAAACAAAAGTCATCTCAGTCATTCCAATGGCAGATGACCGCTTCGTATCCGACTACTTGACGGACCGTACGGCTATCAACAAAGTTATGGTTTACTTTGAAGACGGCACAAAAGCATATTACAACGTAAGCTACATTTCGGAATTCAAAAATACTGGCGTTTCGGAATATTTAGTGGAAGGCACTGAATTAATTTACACACCAGAACAATTCATGACCGCCTACACCACCATCGCCGACGAAGTGTTGCCAGCGCTCAACGACATTGAGTACTACTCAGAATCACTCTTGAACGCCATAGGCAAAACAGGCAACGTCCAAGATTTAATGGATAAACTATACTTGAAAGATTCTTTTGATGAAGTAAAAGCAAACTTATCAAGCATGCTGAAATCTGTTTTATCTACTTCAGAAGTCATGGCGACAACGAATACCGACGTTAAAGATTACGTCTTGCAAAATAAAGAAGCACTCGTCATGGGATTAGCATACGTCAACCGTTGGTTCAATATTGATTTTGGCGACGTCAATGCAAAAGAATTGATTTTATACCACCAAGACTTGTTCGGCAAATCAACGAACACCTTAGAATGGCTCGTCAGCATCGGTAGCAACTACGACCGCCTCAAAATGATTAACCATTTATCAACGTATGAAGCAACTACACGCGAAAACACTGGAAAAGCTGATTTCTTCGATTACTTGAGCACATACCGTACATTGTTCACTGACTTGAACGAAAACGACTGGTTCAAACAAACATCAGATGCATACATGGTAGAAGGTGAGTCAAAAGTAGCGCCGAACGTTGAAGTTCGTGCTTACCATCGTTTATTGAACGAACCTGAAGCGAAGAAATTCATTTTACCATTGTTGACCGCTAGAGAAGGTATTTTCTTCATTTCTAATATGACGACCATCAACTTCGGTATGTACGATCGTTACATGGATATGAATTTGAAAAACACGAACCCTGAAGAATACAAGCGCGAAGTAGCCCGTGTAGAAAAATTAGTAGACCAAGCGAATACACGCTACCGTGACCATTTTGATTTCTGGTATCGTATGTCGTTAGATCATCTCAAATCACGTAACATTAAGACCGTACCAAACTGGGATGGCTACCTCATTAACCGCACAGGTCAATGGTTACAAATGACAGGTCCAACCGCAAATGATGCGATTAAAGATTTCTTCGGACCACTCGATGGCAATTCAGCATCGCATTTCGGACGCACAGCAGCAGGTGCTTACGCAACTGGTTCGCTCACACACTTCATTTCGGACAGAATGTTGGATGATTATGGTTCATCTGTTTACACGCACGAAATGGTTCACAACTCCGATTCTCCTATTTACTTAGGCGGTTACGGTAGACGTTTTGGACAAGGGGCAGAACTTTTCGCGCTCGGCTTCTTACAATCACCAAGCTCACATAGCTCAGACTGGTTGTCAATCAACACCTTGTTTGACTTTACAGGCACAGACCGTGAAAATGCGACAAACCGCTATCATGCAGTGTCGCCAGAACGTTTCACAACAAGACAAGACTTGCAAGATTACTACCGCGGCGTATTCGACGTATTATATACGTTAAACTACGCGGAATCTGAAGCTGTTTTAGCGTTGCCGAAAGAAAGCCAACGTGGCTTCTACAACAAGATTGAAAATGAATACATCAAAGACATCTCATTGAATATCGACACGCACGCAGCGAACGTCATCAAAAAATTCACAGAAGACGAGTGGAATGCGTTGAACTTGAACAGTGTTCACGACTTAATCGAAAATGACATGTTGTCAAGCCGTGACCTCACAATCGGCGCAACGGAAACATCTAGGAAGTTTAACCGCAACGGGTACTACACAATCAACATGTTCTCGCCAATTTATTCAGCCCTACACAACCCGAACGGCTCACCAGGCGACATCATGTTTAGACAAATGGCCTACGAACTTCTCGCAGAAAAAGGTTACGAAAACGGCTTCTTGCCATACGCTTCAGGACAACTTTCTCAAGACGCCAAAAATGACGGCTCTGTCGGAACCGAAACATGGCCATACCGCCACGAAGTAGGCCGCGTTACAGACAACCACGTCTTCTCTAAAGTGTTCGGCAGCGAATACGCTGATTGGAAAGAATTTAAGAAAGCTATGTACGATAGACGTATTGCACGCGTGAACGATTTGAAAGCAGTCACCATCAATCATAATGGACGCGACATTACAATTACATCTTACGCAGAAATGAAACAATTGATCGAAGAAGCAACACGCGAAGACTTGCGACTCTTTGTGGCGAATAACAGCTCATCTTATTCATCACAATCACGCGTTAAAGCACTCAAAGCAAAAATCTTCAATGCTTACTTACGCTCAACCAACGATTTCAGAGATTCTATCTACAATTAGTAGTAGCCTAAAGCCAAGCCTCAGCGCTTGGCTTTTTTCGTGGATATTGCCCATGACTTTTTAGGCGGACTATGCTATAATGAAAAAAATGAAACCATCAGGAGGCAATTACATGTCATCAGAATTATTAAACCAAACTAAACAACGCATGCAAAAATCAATCGAAGCGTATCAACGTGAATTAGGAAGCATTCGTGCAGGTCGAGCTAACGCAAGCTTGTTAGACCGCATTAGCGTTACCTATTACGGCGCCTTAACACCGCTCAACCAATTAGCAAGCATTACCATTCCAGAAGCACGCATGTTGTTAGTAACGCCTTACGACAAAAGCTGCTTAACAGACATCGAAAAAGCAATTTTACAAAGCGATGTTGGCATCACACCATCAAATGACGGCTCTGTCATTCGCTTAATTATCCCAGCGTTGACACAAGAACGCCGCGTTGAATTAGCAAAACAAGTCGGCAAAGAACAAGAAAATGCTAAAGTAAGCATTCGTAACATTCGCCGTGACGCAATGGACGCAGCCAAAAAACTCGAAAAAAATAAAGAAATCACTGAAGACGATTTGAAAACTTACGAAAAAGACATTCAAAAAATTACAGACGACTTTGTCAAAGAAATCGAAAAACTAACTACTGACAAAGAAAAAGAAATTTTAGAAAAATAAGCACAAAAAAACTCTCCGCAAGGAGAGCTTTTTATTTGTAAATCGTTTCTAATTTTGACATCCATAGCCCGAGAAGGGTTCCTAAAACGAGCATAATTCCACATAAAACAAATTGCAACCAGCCGAAGCCCGAGTAGTCAGTTGGAATAATTAACAGTGTTGAAGCCAATACAATCCCAAAAATAAAATGGAAAAATAAACTATAATAACGACTAAAAATCCACTCAATCAATTTTGACAATAACAAAATCGTGCCTAAACCACCAAGTGCAATCGGAATAATGACACCTAAATCAAGCGACTTAAAGCCATCAGACATTGCTTCGTAAAGTCCCATATACACAATAAAGTTTGACGGACTTAATCCCGGAATCAAAATACCAAGCGCAATCAACGCACCAGCGATTAACCACGCACCAAAACTAGCTTCCACACGCCCTCCGAGCAATGTTTGACCAAATTTGAGCACCGTAAATCCTACGATAAACGCAACGATAAGCATGATGTAATCTTTTTGCGAGCGACCTTGCTTGCCAGCTTCACGCCACAAAGCCGGTGCCGAACCTACAATTGCTCCTACAAAAAACCATAAAATAATCGTTTCGTACTGATTGAACAAAAAACTCACGCCGAACGACAAGATGACAATTCCCGCTAACGCGCCCAATCCAACTGGCAAAAAATAAACGATATTTTCTTTGAAGTTTTTGGAAATATTTGCTAAAAACCCAATAATTCGCTCATAAATGCCGAATATAGCAGCTAGAGCGCCTCCGCTAATTCCCGGCAAAATAAAGCCAGAACCAATTAACATTCCTACAATAAAACGATACATTACTGAATGTTCCATAAATTCCTCCCAAACAATTGTTACGCTTATTAGTTTACCGATTTGCACACGTAGACGCAACTATTTCGCTGGAAAAATAGACAATTTGCTAATAATTTTGCTATAATAACCAGTAGAAAGGAAGTGTATTTTTATGGCACAAACATTGATTCACGCGTGTATTCGTGTGCAAAATTTAGAAGAGACATTGAAGTTTTATACGGAACTATTCGATTTTACGATTAGCCGTGAAAGTCGTTATCCTGAACATGGCTTTGACTTAGTGTATTTAACCGTTCCAGGCAGCGATTTTGAATTGGAATTGACCTACAATTACGACCATGGCCCATACAACGTAGGCGATGGCTTCAGCCATTTGGCATTAGCAGTAGACGATTTGGAAGCTGTCCATGCAAAATGTTTAGCTTCAGGTTATTTCACAACAGACATGAAAGGCTTACCTGGACAACCACCACGCTATTTCTTTGTCAGCGACCCAGACGGCTACCGACTCGAAGTTATGCGCCATCATTAAAATTGTTAAAGAAGATAAAATAATCATTCGTACCGACCTCCAAACGTTAGACACTAACATTTAGAATCAAAAAAATAAACGCATCATCAGGCATTCAACCTACGATGCGTTTTTATTATTACGGGCATGAATTTTTTTGAATGGAGATGAGGGGAGTCGAACCCCTGTCCAAATATCTCGCCACAATCAAGTCTACGCCAATAGTTTATCTATTTGAATTTAGCGCGAGTTTAGCCGATAAACAGGCGTGAACTGTTGCGAGCCTGATAATCTCTCTCGTTGCTTACAGGCGGAAAGCGACGATGTATCCCACTGATAATGAGACCAGCTACTGGCACATGGGCGATGACAGGCTGATCTTTGCTAGCAGGTTATTAAGCTGCTAAAGCAAAAGTGTTGTTTTGGTTGTTTGCAGTTATATTTAACTGTAGCGTTTTTAGGAAGACGCAACCTTCCTGACGCGTCAAAAGTTCGAACAATACCTGTCGAAACCATGACATCCCCGTATGCTATCATCATAGCATCAGATGCCTTTTTTGTCAAAAAATGTGCATTAAAACAAGGGGGTTCGGGTATTCCAATTAATCTATAAAATGGCTCGTTTGGTTTAAGGCGAGCAGTTTGAATTGGCCGTCAACGTATTTGACAATCGAGACGGAAGCATTTTTCAAATGTTCGCCGATTTGAAAGTCGACAATTAAGCCATGTAATAAATTACGGATAGTTAGGCCGTGACATACAACTAAAACGTTGTGATTTTTTCCGGCGTGTTTGTAGAGGAGTTTGAGCAAGCCGCTTTCAACGCGAGTCCAAAATTCTAAGTAATTTTCCGCGAAACCTGATGGATCTTTTTGTTTGAACATGTTGAGTGTCGATTCAACTTGTTCTTGGCTGCCGACGGGAAGTCCTTGTTCGTGATTCACAGAGTCAATCATGTCTTGCCAAATCCCTGGCGCGTCCAAGCCTTCAAAGTAGCCAAAATGAACTTCGCGAAATTCTTTCATTGGCTGAATCGTAATGTTTTCGGATGCTTTATTTTCCGCTAAAATAATTTCGGCGGTGTCAATGGTACGTCCTAAATCGCTCGTATAAATTGCGTCAAAGCGAATATCCGCAAGCCCGCGCCCGCTTCGGTGCGAGTCTTCAATTCCCTTAGGAGTGAGCGGTGCGTTTGACCAACCTTGTATCCGTTCAAAATGGTTTAAATAAGTTTCGCCGTGGCGCATAAAATAAAAAGTCACACTATCTGGCATTTCGATTCCTCCTACCGTTCAATAGTTTTATTATAGCCTTTTTAACAAAAAAATTCAAAAATGAATAAGAAAAAGTGCAATTTCATGGCAAATGTGGTAACCTTAATGAGTATGTAAGAAAAAGGAGTGTCATCCATGAATTCGTTAAAACGAGTGAGAACGCAGCAAGAAACGCGTATTGATTACGGCATTGTGTTAACCGTCTTATTGTTGTCGATTATCGGCATTTTGAGCGTGTATGCAACGACCGTGATGATTGAAAATAAAACGATTATTCCAACACTATATCACGCCTTGTGGTACGGTGTCGGTACTTTAGCAGTTATTGTCATTATTCAATTTGACAGCGAACAATATTGGAAATTATCCACGCTTTTATATGGAGTGGGAATGGTGCTTTTAGTGCTTGTCTTGTTACTTCATGACCGTGAATTGGCGGCAAGTACGGGTGCGAGAAGTTGGTTCCGTTTGGGTGGATTTTCATTTCAACCGTCGGAAGTATTCAAGCCGGCTTATATCGTGTTTTTGTCGCGGATTATTACCGAACATAATAATACAACCGTGCGACGCACTTTGCGCAGTGATATGCGTCTTTTAGGCAAAATTGCGCTGTTCGCGTTGCCGCCGATGTTGTTAATCCAATTACAAAATGACTTAGGAACGAACTTAGTACTCGTGGCAATCACGCTCGGCATGATTTTGCTTTCGGGTGTTAGCTGGAAAATTATTACGCCATTTGTGCTCGTCGTTACGGTTGTTGGTGGCGTTTTGATTTATTTGGCGGCTTTCCAATCAGAATGGCTCATTCGTTCAGGGTTGGTGAAACCTTACCAAATCGGCCGTATTTCCGCGTGGTTGAACCCGTTCGGCGATACGCAAGGCTCCGCTTATCAATTAGCGCAAAGTATTAAAGCCATCGGCTCAGGGCAATTGAGCGGAAAAGGGTTCGGCGTGTCTGAAGTCATTGTGCCTGTTCGCGAATCCGACTTTATTTTCACAACGATTGCGGAAAATTTCGGCTTTTTAGGCGCGACGGTTTTGCTATTCATTTACTTCATGTTGATTTATCAAATGGTGCAAACGTGCTTTGAAACGAAAAATGAATTTTACACGTATATCGCAGCGGGCGTTATCTCGATGATTATGTTCCATATTTTGGAAAATGTGGGCATGACAATTGGATTGCTGCCGATTACAGGGGTGCCTTTGCCGTTCGTGTCGCAAGGTGGCTCGGCGCTGTTGAGTAATATGATTGGTGTCGGCTTGATTTTGTCGATGAAGTATCATCATCGCAGTTACATGTTCGGTTCGGACGACGCATTTTACTAAAAAAGTAGGAGATAAAAATGGCAGAATTATGGATTGAAGAACGTGACGGTTTGAAAATTATCGGCGTCACTAAAGAATTTCAGTGTGATGCAGGCGACATCAGTTACGTACAAATTGCACCGCTCGGCACAATTAAAGTTGACGACACATTGTTGAATGTGGAAGCGTCAAAAGCCGCGATTGAAGTGCCAGCGCCTTTGAGCGGGGAAATTGTGGAACGCAATGAAGCGGCAGAATCCGAGCCAAGTTTGCTTGACTCCGCGGATCCGTCTCATAACTGGATTGTCAAACTGAGAACAAATTAAAAGCTGTGCGCCTTATGTGCGTACAGCTTTTTTAGGTGGTGAGCCAGTTTTGTTGAGAACGATCGCGTTGTAAATCGTGATAAAGTTGCAAGCGTTTGACTTTATGCAGCAAGTAATTGCCGACAAATCCTACGGTAAACCCAGCCAAAATACCGCTGAATGCTAAAATAGGCAAGTAATTTAAGACCGCCCATGATTTGGCAAAAGTTGCGGCGACAACGAGTTGTCCAATATTATGAAAAATACCTCCCAGTGTCGAAATTCCAATGACACTCACCTTAGAAGGCCCAACTTTTTTGGCAGACAGCATCACAAAATAGCTGAGATAAGCGCCAAAAAAGCTATAAATGAATGTTGATAACGTTCCGCCGAGCAAAGTAGTGACGATGAGACGCAAAGTAACGACTTGAAAACTGTATCGAAACGGCAAAGTAAACAGCGCAATAATCGTAATTAAATTGGCTAAACCAAGTTTGGCGCCCGGTGCAAAAGCGAACGGTGCCGGAATAGCGCGCTCAATTAAGCTAATGACAACCGCTTGAGCGGCAAGCATGGCGATATACACCATCAAATGATAAGAGCTTTTTCGTTGCATAGGCGACTTCCTTTCTAATACTATCCTAGCGCATTGCAAAAAATTTTTCAAGTATTGCACAAAGTCTTTGAATTTTAGTAGATAACATGCTAGAATAACTTGTGTAATTGATTAATTTTAGGAGGAAAATCAAATGACTTTTACATTACCAACATTAAACTACGCATACAACGCGTTAGAGCCTGTCATTGATGCAGCAACAATGGAAATCCACCATTCAAAACATCATGCAGCGTACGTAAACAACTTGAATGCCGCTTTAGAAGGACACGAAGCATTCGCGAATCAGTCAATCGAAGCGTTGATTGCGAATTTGAACGAAGTACCAGAAGCGATTCGCACAGCTGTTCGCAATAATGGTGGTGGACATTTGAACCATTCTATTTTTTGGACAACTTTGAAAGCTCCAACTGAAAATAACACATTGCCAGCAGCGTTAGAAGCGCGTTTGGTAGCGGATTTTGGTTCAGTAGAAGCGTTCAAAGAAGCGTTCGCAAAAGCAGCGGCAACACGTTTTGGTTCAGGCTGGGCATGGTTAGTCGTCAACAACGGCAAATTAGAAGTCACGTCTACACCAAACCAAGACAACCCGATTACAGAGGGCTTGACACCTGTTTTGGGCTTAGATGTTTGGGAGCACGCGTACTACTTAAACTACCAAAACCGTCGTCCAGATTACATCAACGCTTTTTGGTCAATTGTTGACTGGGAAAAAGTATTAGAACGCATCGAAGCATAATGACGATGATAACCTGTCTTAACAAAGATAGGTTATCATTTTTTTGTAAAGAAAAATGTGCTATAATAAACCTAATTCTACTGAAAAAAGGAGTTTTCTATGCTGCCAAGAATGTTACAATCCGTCATCTCTAGCATCAAAAAACGTTATCTTTATATGGATAAGTGGATTGCCTTGTGTGTGCTAGGTTTAATCATGACGAGTTTGATTATGGTTTATAGTGCAACAATGTACCTTATTGAAGAAGGGAACAATCCTGCTCCTTTTGGGTATTTAATGCGCCAATGGATGGGCGTAGTTGCGGGTGGAATATTGGCGTTAATCGCTATGTATATTCCGTTTCATTGGTATCAAAATCGTCTTGTAATTTGGGGCATTCAAATAGCGCTCGTCTTAGCTTTGATTTACGTCTTACGAAGTGGAACAAGCGGTGGTGGCGCGCAAAGTTGGATTCCTATTGCGGGTGTTAGATTTCAGCCGAGTGAATTTTCAAAAATGTCGTTTATTTTTTTAGGAAGTCATTTGCTAATGTATTTTTCGCGAGAAGTGCGGTTGGCAAATGAACGCGCGCGCTTAATTGAGCGTTGGTTGCCGAGTGGCTTGATTGGAATGACGGTATTGCTCATCGGATTGCAGCCTGACGTGGGAATGGTGCTCATTTTGTTTGCGCTCCTATTACTAATGTTAATTGTGAATGCGCGTGATACATCCATTTCAAAATTAGCGAGTTTTGGGGCAGTAGCTTTAGTCATTGCTACATATGTTTTCGTGTATTTTGCGAGTGATAAGTTGCTTGAAACAGGAGATTTTCGTTTGCAACGGTTTGGCTCGTTCATCAATCCGTTTAAGGTAGCTCAAGGGGCAGGTTATCAGCTAATTGGTGCGTACTTGGCATTTAGTCGCGGTGGTTGGTTCGGTGTTGGTATCGGGCAAGGGATTACGAAGCAACTAGAATTGCCGGCAGGGCATACGGACTTTATTTTGGCGGTTATCGGCGAGGAATTGGGGTATATAGGTGTTCTAGTCGTATTGATATTGTTATTTACGATTGTGATTCGTTTATTTTTCTGGGCGCACAAAAGCAAGCATTTCTTTAATCGCTGTGTCCTTTCAGGATTTGGTGTGCTGTTTTTTGTGCAAGTGATGGTAAATGTCGGCGGCGTAGCAGGATTGATGCCACTGACGGGGGTTACTTTGCCGTTTGTGAGTTATGGCGGAAGTAGTATGATGGCGAGTGTACTAGCCATTGCCGTTGCCCAACGGTTTATTATTGAAGAAAATCAACTTAAAGGAGCGTGACACGATGCATTTTGAAAAAATCGAACGTCAAAGTTTAATGGTTTGGCTATACACGTTGAAACATTTGAAAACAGTACGCAAATATGGCGCGATCCATTACATTAGCAATCGCTTGAAATATGTGGTGCTTTATGTGAATAAAGATCAAGCGGACAAAGTGATGCAAGAATTGAAAAAATATCACTTTGTGCGCAATGTAGAGCCTTCTTATCGCGATACGATTGACATGACATTTAAAGACGCAATTCCGAATCGCAAGGACCGTGATCGTCAAGCAACGACCGAACCATCAAGCGTCACTTTGTTGCCGCCTGCTCAGGAGCTTTAAGCGTATGCGTGTAGTTGCAGGAAAATATGGCAGCCGTCCGCTAAAAGCCGTCCCGGGCATGAATACAAGACCTACTACGGACAAAATAAAAGAAGGCATGTTCAATGTGTTGGGTGGCTATTTTGATGGCGGCATGTGTTTAGATTTTTATGGCGGAAGTGGTGCGTTAGCAATTGAAGCGGTGTCGCGCGGCATGGAACACGCCATCATTACCGAAAAAAATCGTGCTGCACTCGCAACGATTCAATCGAATGTAGCCATGACGCAAGAAATGGACAAGTTTACCATTTTGGCAGGCGATAATCGCGCAAGTTTGCAACATTACAAAGCGGCGCATCCCGATTTAATCTTTGATTGGGTGTTGCTCGACCCGCCTTACAAAAAAGAAACCCTCATCGAAGACATCGAATGGTTGCTTGAGTTGCAAGTCATTGACGAAGTGACCTCCATCCTTTGCGAAACGGACAACTTAACTGAATTGCCAGACACTTTACTACTTTGGCAAAAAGTAAAATATAAAGAATACGGCCAAACGCGTATTCATCTTTACGAAGGAAGTGCATGATATGACTCAGCCTAAAATTGCGATTTTTGCAGGGAGTTTCGATCCGATTACGATCGGACACGTTGATTTGATTGAGCGCGGCAGCCGTCTGTTCGACGAAATTATCGTGCTAATCGCTGTCAATCCGAATAAAACGTACGCATTCGACTTAGAATCGCGTGCAACTTTTATCAAAAAAAGTGTCGCACACTTACCGAATGTAAAAGTAGATATTTTGTCAAGCGGTTTGGTGGCTGATTACGCACGGAAAGTAGGCGCCACCGCCTTGTTGCGTGGCGTGCGAAATGCAAGCGACAGCGACTACGAGCAAACACTTGCTGCCGTCAATACGCATATTTATCCCGAATTAGAAACGATTGTTTTGTATGCGAAAGAAACGCATCGCTATATTAGTTCGAGCGTCGTACGCGAATTATTGTTGCATCAAGGCGACATCGCTTCTTTAGTACCGAATGTCATCCACGAACAACTTCTCAATACCTTTAAGTAAAAAAATCCCGCTATCTATTCCGATAGCGGTTATTTTTTGCTAACTATATAATGACTTTAGTCACGCTATTGAGTGACCAAAGTCTATGGATAACGCTCCTAAATTTTCGTATAATACAATTATCAACAAATAAAGGAGCAAGGCAGCGTCATCATTGATGGTAAATCCATTCGTCAGCGTGCCATTTTGATTCGGGAAAAATTAGGCGTCGTCCTACAAGAACTCGCCTTATGACTTAGAAGGGAGTTAAGGAATATCTATGAAAAATAAAATTAAAAGTGGCTTGAAAATGTTTCTATTATTCGTTTCTTTATTTTTAATCAATATTGTAGTTCAAAAGATCTTAGTTGTGATGGGAATGAGTGATGCTATTACTGAGAGAAGCCTCGTCATACCTCCCTTATTTGCAACGGGAGTTCTACTTTTCTTTCACAGAAGGCAAATTGGTAAATAAACAGGATGAGCATTGATAAAATCATTTTAATATAGGAGTAGAATTATGAAGAAACTAAATGAATTTATTAAAAATCAACCTATTAAGGCCTTCCTTTTAGTACTAGGTATTATTTGTGCACCAGGAATTGTATTGGGATTGTTTGAAGTAGGGAAAGAAGTTGGACAAACTTTAGTAACACTTTTGAAATAATTAAGCAAGGAGAAAATCAATGACAAAAAATCGAAAATTATGCTTATGGAAAATGCTAGAGTGGCTAGTTGCGGGAATCATGGTTATTGTTCTAGCAATAGTTATCACAGGGGATTTGGGTTGGCATGATTTGAAGTTCCCCATTGACTTAGTCTATATCGTCATTTTTGTAGCACTTTTTACAGATTTTACAGATAAAAAGCAAAGACAGCTCCATCAATAGAGTTATTCTTACAGTTTCAATAGGAGTATCCGTTCTAGGGCAGAGTATTCTTAGAACATTTTGGACTGACTGATTACAAAAAAGTTCCGCCTTTAATCAAAGAAAAAATGAGAGGGAGTTGCCGCCATTTTGGAGAGTCTCATTTTAACAAGTCAACGGTTGCAAGTATTCTTAGGATGATTTACAAGGAAATCATAAAACAACACCACAGGTTATGACTTGTGGTGTATATTTTTGCGGTTATTTTTTTCGTAAAAGTAAGGTGCTTAATAAGACGCTGACGGAACTCAAACTCATGGCTAAAGCGGCAATCATCGGGTTGAGTAGCGGGCCATTGAATAAGAGCTTGAGTACGCCCATCGCAATCGGAATGCCGACAACATTATAGAAAAATGCCCAAAATAAATTACGTTTGATTGTCCGTAAAGTGGCGCGACTTAAATCGATGGTTTGAGCAATTTCAGGGAGTTGACTGTGCATGAGGACGACGTCTGCCGATTCGATGGCGATATCTGTTCCTGCGCCAATCGCGACGCCAACGTTTGCTTGTGCTAAAGCTGGTGCATCGTTAATGCCGTCTCCGACCATCATGACACGCTGACCTTGGTTTTGTAAGTTAAGAATGGTAGCGGCTTTTTCGTGAGGTAAAACATGGCTAATCACGTCTGCAACGCCGACTTGTTTGGCAATGGCTTGGGCGGTTTGTTCGTTGTCGCCCGTCAACATAATGACGCGCAGTCCGAGTTGCTGCAGCGTTTGAATAGCGCTCGCACTCGTTTCTTTAATCGGGTCTTGAATGCCGAATAATCCCACTAATTGCTGGTTGAGCGCTACGTAAACGAGGGAATAACCCTTTTTGGCGAAAGTGTCGGCTTGTTGTGCAAAATGCTCCGGTATTTCAGGCATCAGCGCGGCGTTGCCGATATGCAAGAGTTGTTGTTGTATCGTTGCAATGACGCCTTTTCCTGTAATGCTTTCAAAGTGGTCGAGCGCTACCGTTGTCGTATTAAGATAGGAAACAATGGCTTCTGCGAGCGGGTGTTCCGAATGTTTTTCGGCTGAAGCAATCCAAGTGAACAATTCCTCTTGATTCATTCCTTCTGCAACATAAGTCGCCATAACGCGCGGATTGCCTTGTGTAATGGTGCCTGTTTTATCTAAGACGACAGTGTCAATGGTTGCAGCTGCTTCGAGTGCAGCGCCATTTTTGATGAGAATACCACGGCGTGCTGCATTGCCCGTTCCAACCATAATGGCCGTCGGCGTCGCTAATCCGAGCGCACAAGGGCATGCAATAATTAAGACACTAATCATAATGGACACAGCAAATGGAATGCTCTCGCCAAACAAAAGGACCCAACCTAAAGCGGATAGAACGGCTAAAGCCATGACAATCGGCACAAAATAGCGCGTGACTTGATCAGCAATTCGTGCAATCGGCGCTTTACTACCTTGAGCGTCTTGCACCATTTGAATAATTTGTGAAAGTAAAGTTTGTTGTCCGACACGGGTTACTTTGTAAGTGAATGTGCCAGTTTTGTTAATGCTAGCGCCGATAACAGTGTCGCCAACGCCTTTGTAGACGGGTAAACTTTCGCCCGTAATCATAGATTCATCAATTGTTGAGTGTCCGTCGACAATGACGCCGTCGACTGCCAAACTCGCACCTGGCTTGACAAAAACTAAATCATCCACGCGAAGCATGGCAACATCGACTTCTTCCAATGAGCCGTCTGCTAATTGGCGTAAAGCGACGGGAGGTGCCAAATCCATTAAAGCGCGTACGGCTTGCGAAGTTTTGCCTTTTGCGAGTTCTTCTAAATATTTTCCGAAAGCCATTAGTGTTAAAATAACCGCTACCGATTCAAAATAAATCGCATGATGCGCGTGTTGCGGATTGAATAGCATGGCCCACACACTTTGCAAAAATGCGGCGCCTGTTCCAATCGCAACGAGGGTGTGCATATTCGGCGCCCCATTCAAAAGCTGTTTGAATCCGCTAATATAACTGGCGCGCGCTAACCACATCACTGGCAAAGTTAAGCAAAGTTGTAGTAATGGATGTGAGAGCCATTTTGGGATAGGGATGCCGACCATTTCGCCCATTGAAATAATAAAAAGTGGAATGGTCAACGCCGCCATTTGAATCAGTTGTTGGCGCTGGGTATGTTGTTTGCGTTCTTTGAGCGCTTGCGTTTGCGCGTATTGTTCAGTAGCGGACACAATGGTTTGTGTGTGGTAACCAAGTTGTTCAATGGCTTGAATAATGGGTGCCGAGTCTGATTGTTTGTGATAAATGACTTGCAAAGTGTCCGTTGCTAAGTTGACGGTTGCTTGTTTGACAGGAGAAAGTGTTTGAACATGGCGTTCGATTTTGGCAGCACAAGCGGCGCAATTCATTCCGTCAACGTGAAATAATTGTTTAGTGTCCATGAGTATGATTCCTTTCTGAGTGGCAGTTGCATTGTCCTTTTGGGCAAGAACAGGTGACGTGTTCAGGTGCAGTGGCTAATTGTTGTGTGATGATTGCCAGTAGTGTTTGGCAATCTGACTGAGATAAAGGTTGTTGTTCCAACAAAGCGGCCAAATAGTGTCCGCGTTTTGTGCAGCAAGTTGTTTCCAAACAAGCATTTAATTGCTGTAAGGTCGCTTCTTCTTGTGTCAAAAGGGGCGACAGTTGATAAGGTGATTGGGTTTTGTCGCAATGAATGAGCGATTTTTGGATGAGACGGTTAATGAGCGACTTAATCGTACCTTCTTTCCATGAAGTGATAGGCAGCAACGTATCAATGATGGTGCGGCTTGTTGTCGTATGATTTGCCCAAACAACGCGCATAACGTGCCATTCCGCCGAGCTGATGAGTGACATGTGAATACCTCCTTTGTTTACAAGTGTAATCTACAATAATTAGTTTACATCTGTAATCTGATTAAGTCAAGTTGAAAGTTTTCAAAAAATAAGGTAGTCTGTATGAAAGGAGATGATTGCATGAATTATGGCAATTTTGAGCAAATTAAAAAAATACGGCAACAGCTCGCAA
This sequence comes from Aerococcaceae bacterium, assembly GCA_030525795.1. Lineage (GTDB taxonomy): Bacteria > Bacillota > Bacilli > Lactobacillales > Aerococcaceae > Abiotrophia. The sequence goes on from JAUNEB010000009.1 coordinate 18,120, forward strand.
TGAGCGGACATCCTGAACAACAATTTCAAACGATTCATGTTGCGGGAACCAATGGCAAAGGCTCTACAAGTGCGATGGTGGCGGCGATTTTGCAGGCGTTGGGCTACCGTGTAGGCGTCTTTACGAGTCCGTATTTGCACAGCCCGTATGAACAAATTCAAGTGAATGGTCTTTCAATTAAAGAAGAGGATTTTTTGCGCTGGCAAAAAAAATTAGCACAGTCCACATTTTCAGAATTTGAGCAGTGGGTGCTAGTAGCGATTCATTATTTTGCCGAACAAAAATGCGATTATGTGGTGCTAGAATGTGGTTTGGGTGGCGAATATGACGCGACGAATATTGTGATGCAAACCGAATATGTATTGTTCACCAAAATAAGCTTAGACCATACGGAGTGGCTCGGCGATACAATCAAAAAAATCGCCACAACAAAAGCTAAAATTATTCGCTCAAATAGTCAAGTTATCGTGGCTCCTAATCAACATGACGAGGTAAAAGCCGTTATTCATGCAGAATGTGCGCAACAACAAGCTACGTGCCATTTGGCGCCGCTCGTGTCGTCACCGAATTGGAATGGTGTGCCGTTTGCATTTAATTTGAAAGGCCATCACCAGCTCGAAAATTTATCGACAGTTTTGCAGTGGTACGCGCTATTTTGCCAAAAAGAAAAGTTGTTACCGAATGCGGATGTGTTGTCGCGTGCGCTTGGTAAGTTGAAAGTGCTAGGAAGAATGGAGCAACTCTCGGGGCAGCTATGGGTGGACGTGGCGCACAATGAAGACAGTGTGGCGGCGTTTGTTGATTATGTGCGCGAGCAATTTGCAGGGCAGTCTTGTGCGATCGTGGTAGGTTTTTTGAAAGATAAAGATGTCGGCGCGTGTTTGGCACATTTGCAGGAGATAGCGAGTCATTTTGTCGTGACAGAGCCTGATTTTGACGCGCGCAAAATGGATGCGGAGCAATTAGTCGAGGTATTGCATCAATTGGAAGTTTCCGCTGACAAGATGACGTGCATCAAGGCGCCACAAGAGGCAATTCAATGGGCGCTACATCAATTTGAACGCGTGTTTGTGGTGGGATCTTTTTACTTAGTAAAAGAAGCGTATTCATGCATATAGTTATTTACTCATGTATATAAGTTCGATATAATGTATCGTATAGTTAAGAAAGAGAGGGATGTCTATGGGATTTTGTCCAAATTGTGGCCATAAGTTTGAAGAAGGCACGGCTTTTTGTCAAGAATGTGGCGAAAATGTGAGTGACTTGCAGCAGCCTGTTCCAGTTCAAACAAGAACGGCAACGGTCACTAAAAAATCAAAAACAGCTTTGTTGGTTGGCTTAGCCAGCGGGGTACTTTTATTAAGTGTAGGCGGTTATTATGTGGTGAATGGTGGATTACCGTTTTTGTCATTGAGTTCATCCGTTCAAGAAAGTACGCGTGTTGATAGCGAAAGTGCGTCAACATCTGTTTCGATGAAAACGGCACGCATTTCAGAAAATTTACCTTCGGTGGCAAGCGTTTCAGCGCAAAGTGAAGCAGCTTCAGAAAGCGCTGCAACGAGCAGCGTGGCTGTGTCAAATCAAGCGCAGCACAGCACCGTCATTATTAAAGCAGCAGAAGGGGTTACTTCTAGCACGGCTTCTGTCATAGCAAACACGTCTTCTGCATCTGAAACGACTGCTGCGCCAGCGACAAATGCTGCATCTGAAACGACTGCTGCGCCAGCAACAAATGTCGTGACTGAATCAGCAACGCCAGCAACGAGCACACCAGCAGAAACGGTCGTTGCGGCAACTTATGATGCGCAGCGTATTCAAGGACTTTTTAATCAAAGTATGGGAACGGTAGGCGGTCGTCACTCGCTTTATTTCCAAGAGTTGACCAATGAAGCAGGACAAGTTGTCGCCAGCGAGCCGATTATTATTGAAGATACGCAAATTCGTTCGGCAAGTGTCATCAAATTGTTTGTCTTAGGCGCATTATACAAAGAAGCTGAAGCAGGGCACCTCGATTTGAGTCGCGAACATCGCTTGGCGATTTCTGATTACGTAGGTGGTACAGGTGTTGTACAAAATGCTCCTGAAGGAACGCCATATACTTTGCAACAGTTGGCGGAATATATGATTGTGGATAGCGATAATATGGCAATGAACATTATCGTAGATTATGTGGGATTTGACCGCGTGAATGCTTTTATTAAAGAATTAGGTTATACCAACACCATTTTGCAACGCAAAATGCTCGACACTGCTGCAATTGAGCAAGGACGCGAAAATTATACATCTGCACGCGAAGTAGGTGACTTCATGAAACGCCTATATACCAAAACATTGGTTACACCGAGCGCGGATGCGCAAATGTTAGCCATTTTGTCCCGCCAAAAAGACACCGAAAAATTACGCTACCATATTCCAGCAGTGGGATATAGCAAGTCCGGGCAATTCGATACTTACGGCATTTGGAGCGACGTAGCCATTATCGAAACACCAAAAGGCGCCTTTGTCTTAGCCTCTCTCTCTCAAGATGGGGATTACAGTAGCAAATTTGCGGTCACACAACAACTCGGCCAATTAGTTTATGAAGATTTTATCAATAGATAAGGAGTAAAAAACGATGAAATTATGTGTACAATGTCAAACTGAAATTAGCGATGACGCAAAATTTTGCACTAAATGTGGTGCTAAACAAGAACCTGTCGTTGCAACTGTCGAGAAAACAGAAGCTGAAGCAGAACAATTCGTAGCTGAAACACACGAAGGAGTAGTCGAAACCGAAACGGTACCTGAAACTTCAGAAAACGTTGAGCCCTCTGTAGCGCCTGAACAGTCACAAATCCCTGCAGATACAACGCCAACCATTGAGCAAGTAGCGGCGAGCGTTAGCAAAGTAACGACGAACGTAGCCAACAAAGTATCACAAGTCGCTCAAAGCGAAGAAGTAGCCGACTTCAAACAAGCAGCTAAAGCATACAGTGACTATTTCAAAAAACTCCTCAAAAAACCGGGGCAAGAAGTAGAAGGCGCTCCAGCGCATTATATGTGGTGGAATCTCGGACTCTATTTATTTTCTGGCGTTATTCTCTTCTGGAGCTTGCTCAAAGGCGGCATGGATACAGGGGTAGACCTCATGAATTTTGGGACGAACATGCTAAGTGAATTTGAGCGTTCGTTTAATGGCTATAGCAGTTACGGGCAAGGATATAGCATTTCACGCCCTGATACGACATGGACAACTTTGCCACAAGCAGTAAAATCCGTATTCGGTGCAGCGTTCGCTTTAGTATTGGTCGTTACTGTCATTTTGGCTGTTGAAAATATGTTGCTTCACAGAAAAACAAGTTTCAAGAATGTATTGAAGCGTTACTCATTGTATTTAGCATTTGTTACAGCAGGAAATATCATTGTAGGCTCATTGAATTTAATGGGTATTTTCCCAGCGCTATTGGTATTGGTATGGTTAGTGATTCAAGGTATTGCGTTAGCCGTGTTACCGACCGTTGTATTGGCAGAACATCCTGATAAAACGTATCGCCGCTCATTTTTCTATGTGGTCATCGTGATGTATTTGATGATGGCGTTCGTAGGTGTCGTGTCCATGGGCGTGTTTACAGCGATGTTGTTCGTGTAATTCGGAGGCAATCGTATGAAAAAAATATGGCAATCTCTAGGTGTCGTGTGGTTAAGTATTTGTTTTCTTGCGGCATGCAGTTCGGCGGTTGATTTGACACAATCGGTTAAACAGCCACAATTTTCTGGATTAAATGGATACGGCGCTGCGCATTCCGTTGAGTTGGATTCGTTTCATTTAAGTTCTACGATTAAAGATCCGGCACTTCAAGCAGCTGTTTTGGAACAAGTGAGCGTGTCGGTTGCACCACAAGGTCAATTAGCTAATGGCGACGACGTAACGATTACCGTCAGCGTGCCTGAACATTTGCAAAAATATGTGAAAGGCGGTACCAAAACGGTAACCGTAGCGGGCTTAGAAGAACCAACCGTACTCACTGCTGACGAAGTGGCTAAACATCTTGTGGTGCGTTATTTGGGTGTAAGTGGCAAAGGAACGGCAGAAGTAACCAATGTGTTCAACGATAGCTTTTTGCAAACGTTGCAGTTTGAAGCCGAAAATAATGGCGAATTGGTCAATGGTCAAGATGTCGAATTTGTACTGAATGACTATAGTCAAGAATCGTTACTTGCGAACAAATACGTATTGGAAGAAGGATTCCAAGTGTTAGGCACAGCGCACAGTTTGCAAGAAGTGCCTGCTAATGCAACGGATATTGCGAATTTGGAAGATATTAAGCGTATGATTAATGAACAAGCAATGCGCGAATATAATGATGATTGGATGTATAAGTACGAAGTAGCGCTCAATCGCTATATGTACCGCCAGTTTCCGAGCGAAAATACCAATGGAAATTTTCATCGTGGGAGCAATCATGGAGTGTTGATGGGGATTTTTACCGTGAAAGTTTACGATTCAAGCGACAATCAGCTCGAAAAAGAATTCACAGGTGTCATCGGGTATTCGGACATTATATTGGATGCCGAAAAACGCACGAATGTCGCATCGCTTGTGTTAGTAGGCAATCAATGGGATAAAACCTATTCGCTCGATTCGATTTATCAACTATACGAAGGATACGGCTTTGTGGCTGTACCATAAAGATTGAGGATGCGTCTGCTAAAGGCGCATCTTTTTATGTTAAAATCTTCATGAAATCGTTTTATAAATTTGTGTTATTTTTCTGAAAGTGCTAGAATTAGATGTGTCAAAAGTGCAGTTTTTTGAAAATAGAGCCGTAAGGAAATGTGTTGTCCGAGTGGTTCTTTTTGGCGATTGCACGCAAAATTTTGGTAAAGAAAGAAGGAAGTCATGTGGAAGAATCGCGCATTATTGAAGCGTTTGGCTTAGCGTTTAGCGTGAACACGTTATTGGCGTTGCTCGTCACTGTGTTAGTGATTACGGCAATTTGTATCGGCTGTACAAGGCAACTTTCAGTGGACAATCCAACTAAACCGCAGTTGTTTATGGAATGGCTCATTGATTTTGTCCGAAAAATTGTCGGCGGTTCAATTACCGACCATAATACACAAATGTTTCAGTTGCTTGGCTTGACGTTGCTACTGTTTGTGGCGGTGTCAAACACGCTCGGTTTGCCATTGCTGTTGCACGTAGGACATTATTCTTATTGGAAAAGTCCTACCGCAGACCCGATTGTTTGTTTGTCGTTGGCGATGTTGGTGATTATGTTGTCGCATTACATTGGCATCGAAAAGCAAGGCATGAAAGGTTACATTGTCAACGGGTATTTGAAGCCATCGGCGATTATGTTTCCGATGAAATTGATTGAAGAATTTACAAATACGTTGTCATTGGCGCTGCGATTGTACGGAAATATTTTTGCGGGGGAAGTGCTACTCGGCTTAATTGCAAGTTTAGCTGTTTCAAAAGGGCCGCTCACTTGGGTAGTGGGATTACCGTTACAAATGGTATGGCAAGGATTTTCAGTGTTTATCGGGATGTTGCAAGCGTATATTTTTGTAACGTTGACGATGGTGTATATGTCGCACAAAGTAGAAACTGGACATTAAAAAAATTAAAGGAGAATCATTATGAACTTAAACTCATTAGCAGCAGGGATTGCCATCGCGGTGGCAGCATTGGGAGCGTCTATCGGAAACGGGATGGTTATTTCAAAAACGATTGAATCCATTGCACGCCAACCAGAATTGGACAGCAAACTCAAAACGACAATGTTTTTGGGTGTGGCGTTGATTGAAGCAGTTCCGATTATGGCGGCGGTTATCGCGTTTATTTTAGTATTCAGATAGGAGTCGAATGATATGACTTTATTACTATCGACCGAATCTGCCAATCCCGCTTTGGGCAATACGCTTGTCACGTTAGTTTCGTTTATTATTTTGGTAGTGATTGTGCGCCGTTTTGCATGGGGACCGTTAATGAAAGTGTTAATTGAGCGCGAGACGAGTATTCAAGATGCATTAAGTAAAGCGGAGTTGGCGACGCAAGAAAGCACGGCTACGCAACGTGAAGCGCAATTAGCATTGAAAGACGCACGTCAAGAGGCGACTCAGCTCATTTTGCAAGCGAAAAAGCAAGCGTTAAGTATTCAAGACACGATGCTAAAAGCGACGAAAGAAGAAATTGAGCAAATGCGTCAAGCGGCACAAAAAGAAATTGACTTGGAACGCAAGCGCATGTTGAATGACATTAAATGCGAAGTGACGGCTGTTTCGATTGAAATTGCCGAGAAAATTTTGAAACGTGAAATTACGTCGCAAGACCATCAGCGATTAGTAGAAGACTTTATTCAAGAAATGGATGCGTTATAATGGCACAACAATTTACTAAACAACCGCAACGGCACAAAACTTATGAAGATGATTTGTTGCGTAAACTGCAACGTGAAGCAATTTCGTTTGAAAAGCAAGCGGCGCCGTCGGATGAGAATGATGAAGAACAAGCGTTATTGAATCAACTAATGGCAGCGATTCAGACTAAATCAGCGCCAGGTTCCGTAGAAAATGCGCAACCCGTACGGTATGAAACATTGATGATTACGAGCGCCGTTCCGTTAACAGACGCCGAAAAAGAACGCATGGCGCGTATTTTTATCCAAAAAACGCAAAAACCATTGCGTCGCATTACGACCGTTGTTGATGCGAGTTTAATTACAGGCGTTCGTTTGCAAAGTGAAACTTTTTATTATGAAGCAAGTGGGCAAAAAAAATTGCGTGAAATGCGTAGTTTTTTGGAAAAAAGTTGGCGACAAGGAGAGGATAACGCATGATGACTGAACGTTTAGAAGACCGTCTGCGTCAACAAATTCGCCAATTTCAATCGCATGAACACATTGAAGAAATCGGCACAGTCACGTTTATTGGTGACGGCATTGCGCGCGCAGTCGGTTTGGATAATGTCATGTCAGGCGAAATGGTTGAATTTGCCAATGGCTCTATTGGCATGGTACAAAATTTAGAAGCGCATGATGTCGGAATTATTGTTTTTGGCGAATATGTGAATATTCACGAAGGCGATTTGGTGCGTCGTTTGGGCAAAATTATGGAAGTGCCTGTCGGCAATGCGTTGCTAGGGCGCGTTGTTGATCCGCTAGGACGTCCTGTTGACGGATTAGGCACGATTGATACGATGCGCACACGTCCTGTTGAAGCTGATGCGCCAGGCATTATGCAACGCCAAAGTGTGCGTGAGCCAATGCAAACAGGGATTAAAGCAATTGATGCCTTAGTTCCGATTGGGCGCGGACAACGCGAATTGATTATCGGCGATCGCAAAACGGGCAAAACTTCCTTAGCTGTGGACGCTATTTTGAACCAAAAAGACAAGGACGTGATTTGTATTTACGTCGCTATCGGCCAAAAAGAATCCACCGTCAAAAATTTAGTCAACACATTAGAGCAACACGACGCGCTCAAATACACGATTATCGTGACCGCCAGTGCGTCGCAACCCGCGCCATTGTTGTATTTGGCACCGTACGCGGCAACGGCAATGGGCGAGGAGTTTATGTATAACGGGCAACACGTCTTAATTGTGTATGACGATTTGTCTAAACAAGCAGCAGCGTATCGCGAGCTCAGTTTATTGCTAAAACGACCTCCTGGACGTGAAGCTTATCCTGGGGATGTCTTTTATTTGCATTCACGCTTGTTGGAACGCTCTGCCAAATTGAGTGACGAATTAGGTGGTGGCTCGCTAACGTCGTTACCAATTGTCGAAACGCAAGCAGGCGATATTTCAGCTTACATTCCAACGAATGTCATTTCGATTACGGATGGACAAATCTTTTTGGAAAGTGACTTGTTTTTCTCAGGTATTCGTCCTGCAATCAATGCGGGCTTGTCTGTTTCGCGTGTAGGAGGAGCAGCCCAACTCAAAGCCATGAAACAAGTGGCTGGAACTTTGCGTATCGATTTGGCAAGTTACCGTGAACTGGAAGCCTTCACCCAATTCGGGTCAGATTTGGATACGGCTACTCAGCAAAAACTCAATCGCGGCAAACGCATTGTCGCCGTCCTCAAACAAAAATTACACCGTCCTATCGATGTTGAAAAACAAATTATTTTATTGTACGCCTTGACGCACGGATTTTTGGATGGCATTCCGATTGAAAGTATCGCAGATTACGAAGCACAATTATATGAATTTTTGGCGACGCAATACAGCGTCGTGTTGCATGACATTAAGCAACATCACCAACTTCCTGACGAAGAATTGCTCACCGCTATTTTGAAAGAATTTGCGGGGCAATTTCAGGCAATTCCGAACCGACTTACATTGAATTAGAAAGGTGGCACAACGAAGATGTCACTTAATGAACTCAAAAAGCGTATCGAATCCACGAAGAAAACGGCGCAAATCACCAACGCCATGCAAATGGTTTCCGCTTCAAAATACAACAAAATGGCTCAAGACGCCAAGACGTATTTTGACTATGCCCAAAAAGTAAAGCGTATGGTGTCGCACGTCGCCAAAACGCAACTTGCGTTATTAGATGACGGCGTGCCGATTCAAGACGATGGCGTCCACTACATTGATTTTCACGATATGTTAGTCGTACGCCCGATTCAGCGAACGGGTTACTTAATTATTTCGTCGGATAAAGGATTGGCGGGCGGCTATAATACGACCGTCATGAAAGCGACGCAAACCATGTTAGAGCAAGATCATCCGAATAAAGCAGAAGTGGCTATTTTGGCGGTGGGCGAACCGATTGCCAAATGGTGCCGCGAAAATGATTACGAAGTCGTCTACGAATTGCATAACATTTCGGACCGGCCAACATTTGAAGAAGTACAAACCATCGTCAAAAAAGCCGTCGACTTATTCAAGCAACAAGTATTTGACGCGCTGTACGTTTGCTACAATCATCATGTCAGCGCCATGACAACGCAATTTCGTGCAGACCAAGTGTTGCCGTTATCGGATTGGGATTTGATGGACGACGACACGGAAGAGTTGGCGCTTTACGATTACATTGTAGAGCCTTCTCACTCAGCGATTTTGGATGTGTTGCTGCCACAATATGCGGAAAGTCAAATTTTTGGTGCGATTATTGATGCCAAGACATCTGAACATGCAAGTCGTATGAATGCGATGCGCTCTGCAACCGATAACGCCAAAGATTTAATTAACGCGATGAAGCAACAATACAACCGTCAGCGCCAAATTCGCGTAACCAATGAAATTTTAGAAATTATTAACGGTGCGAATGCATTGAACGAAACAAAGGAGCGTCGTACAACATGAGAATTGGCCATATCCAACAAGTCATCGGCCCCGTCGTTGACGTCAAATTCCCTATCGAAAATGGTGTCCCTGATATTCATCACGCACTCATTGTTACCAAACAACCTATCGACGAATGGACCGATTTGTCCGAAGTAGATTTAACACAAACCATCACGCTTGAAGTCGCATTAGAATTAGGTGACGGCTGCGTACGCACAATTGCTATGCAATCAACTGACGGTTTGCAGCGCGGTTTAGCAGTCATTGACACCGAATCTCTCATCGAAGTCCCTGTCGGTAAAGCGACATTAGGACGTGTATTCAATGTCTTAGGGCACCCTATCGACGAAAAAGGGCCCCTAAAAGGCGAGTATCAAACACAAGGGATTCATCGCTCCGCGCCTGCTTACGAGGCATTGAATAACAACTACCAAATTTTGGAAACAGGTATTAAAGTCATCGATTTATTAGCGCCATACATCAAAGGTGGCAAAATCGGTCTATTCGGCGGTGCTGGCGTCGGCAAAACCGTTTTAATTCAAGAATTGATTCATAATATTGCGGAGCAACTCGGCGGAATTTCTGTTTTTACAGGTGTCGGCGAACGTACGCGCGAAGGGAACGACTTAGTTCATGAAATGGAAGAATCCGGTGTCAACCAAAAAACAGCGATGGTTTTCGGTCAAATGAACGAGCCGCCTGGAGCGCGTATGCGCGTTGTTTTGACGGGTTTGACGATGGCGGAATATTTCCGTGATGAATTAAAGCAAGATGTTTTGCTATTTATTGATAATATTTTCCGTTTTACGCAAGCAGGATCGGAAGTGTCTGCGTTGCTTGGTAGAATGCCGTCAGCAGTCGGGTACCAACCAACTTTAGCTAGCGAAATGGGTGCGATGCAAGAGCGGATTACGTCGACAAAAGACGGCTCGATTACGTCCATTCAAGCGGTGTATGTGCCAGCGGACGACTATACGGACCCAGCGCCTGCAACGACATTTGCGCATTTGGACGCAACTACGAACTTGGAACGCCGCCTCACTGAACAAGGCATTTATCCAGCGGTTGACCCACTCGCGTCATCTTCTAGTGCCTTGTCCGAAGAAATTGTTGGCGTTCGACATTACAACATCGCGACAAAAGTACAGAAAATTTTGCAACGTTATCGTGAATTACAAGATATTATTGCGATTTTGGGAATTGAAGAATTGGCGGACGACGAAAAAGTGCTCGTCAAACGCGCGCGTCGTATTCAATTTTTCTTATCACAAAATTTCCACGTCGCAGAAGCTTTCACGGGCATTCCTGGGTCTTTTGTGACAATCGAAGAAACATTGCACGGCTTTGAAGGCATTATCGACGGCAAGTACGATATGCTTCCTGAAGAAGCGTTCCGCAACGTAGGCAATATTGGCCAAGCTATTGATAAAGCCCGCAAAATGGGTGTCACACTCCCAGTCGACTTGGATTAAGTAGGTGACTTATGTCAGAACGTAATACAATGAAAGTGCGCATTTACTCACCGCAAGGCACGATTTACGAACATCGCGCGTACGGTTGCAATGTTCAGTCCGTTGAAGGTGGCGTTACATTATTGCCGAATCATGCGCCGATTTTGGTAGCGTTACAAGTAAGCGCCGTGCGTGTCACACGATGCGAAGCGGGCGATCCGCAAGACTATATTGCCATTAACGGCGGTATTTTAGAAATGCGCGATAACGTGTGTGAAATTATGACGAATTTTGCGATTCGTGCGCGTGACATTGACGAAGCGCGCGTCTTAACCGAGAAGCAACAAGCCGAAAGCGATATGCAATCTGCGATGGCGTGCCACGATGAACAAGCATTCAAGCGTGCAAAAATCGCCTTAGACCGCGCGGTTAACATGATTTCGGTCAGTAAACATCGTCGCTAATATTCATAGATGAAGTCCTTTTTTAAGAGGATTTCATCTATTTTTTTATAAATGCTTGACAAATCATCAAGAGTTCGATAAAATTTGAACATCAAATAGTTTGATAATCAAAATAAATGATCGAGGTGTGAACAATGGACCATTCAATTATTGAAGAAATCAATCATTATATCGTGATGATTTTTAACGAAATTTTAGTGATTGAAGAAGGCTCGCTCAAACAGAGCCAGTTTTCGGATTTGTCCATCAAAGAGATGCATACCATCGAAGCAATCGGCCTTTCAGGAACGCTCAGCTCCTCAGAAGTCGCCAAAAAGTTAAGCATTACAATGGGAACCTTGACCGTCGCGATTAACAACCTCGTCAAAAAAGGCTACGTTGAACGCGTCAATTTGCCTGAAGACCGCCGTGTCGTCAGATTGCAACTCACTAAGCGAGGAAAACTATTGTACCGTCTGCACCACAAGTTTCATATGAACATGGTGCACAAAACCTTGACCGATTTGGCAACGGAAGAAGCAGAAGCGCTCATTAAAGGTTTGCGCAATTTACATCAATTTTTGGACACGCTAAAAGGAGATGTGAACTAAGATGAGTCGAATCATTGCAACGGGTGCTTTTTTGCCCGAAAAAGTTATGACAAATGATCAATTCGTTCAACAATTCGCCTTAGAGTCTACGAATGAGTGGATTGTGCAACGCACCGGCATTGAACAACGGCACATGGCATCCGCCGAGCAAACCGTTGCAACACTCGCCATTGAAGCGACGAAAGATTTGCTACAACATGTAGCTCCTGAAATCGTACCGCAAATTCAGCACATCATTGTCGCAACCATGTCCGCAAAATTAGCGACGCCATCCATTGCTTGCCAAGTGCAAGCGGCGATTGGCGCACCAAACGCCTGGGCATTCGACTTGAATGGAGCTTGTAGCGGCTTTGTGATGGCATTAGACGTCGCCAACCACCTTTCCAAAATGCAACCGACAGGCTACACGCTCGTTATCGGCGCAGAAAAAATGACCGACATTTTGGATTTGACAGATCGTTCAACAGCCGTATTGTTTGGAGATGGCGCTGGCGCTGTTCTCATTGAACACGATGGCACCGCTTTGCCAGATTACCAAAGTACGTTGCACGTTTCACTTGAACATCAAGATGCCATTGCAACACGCGAAAATGACGCACACGCGATTCATTTGCACATGCAAGGACGCGACGTGTTCAACTTTGTGAATCGGACAGTCATTGCTTCGTTGGAACAATTTATTCACACACATCATTTAGAAGATTATGAATATTTGATTTGTCATCAAGCCAACCAACGCTTACTCGATTTGTTTGCCAAACAGCTGAATATTGCGCCCGAAAAAGTGTTATCCAACATTCAAAAAGTCGCCAATACCTCAGCAGCGAGCATCCCGATTTTGATACATCAATCGGTCCAAAACGGCACACTTAAACTCGACGGCACACAATCTGTTATTTTGAGCGGATTTGGTGGCGGATTAGCTTGGGGACACATTCATGCAAAAATTTAACCACTATTGGAGGAAAATATTATGGTATTCAAAAAAGTACAAACAATTATTGCAGAACAATTAGGCATCGACGCAAATACAATTACAACAACAACTGACTTTGAAAACGACTTGAAAGCTGACAGCTTAGACGTTTTCCAAATCATTAGCGAAATCGAAGATGAATTAGACATCACCATCGACACAGACCAAAACATCAAAACAGTTCAAGACTTAGTGAACTACATTGAATCTTTATAATTAAAGGAACATTTTATTATGAAAACAGCTATTACGGAACTGCTCAACATTGAATACCCGATTTTTCAAGGGGCAATGGCATGGGTAGCAGATGCAGACTTGGCGAGCGCAGTATCTAACGCAGGCGGGCTAGGGATTATCGGCACCGGACACGATAATGTAGACATCGTACGTGCAAAAGTGGAAGCCATGTTTGCCAAAACGAACAAACCTTTTGCCGTCAACGTCATGTTGCTCAATCCGCACGTTGAAGCGGTCGTCGATTACCTCATCAACTCCGGCGTAAAAATCATTACAACTGGCGCAGGTAATCCAGCCAAATATATGGAACGTTTCCAAGAAGCAGGCATCGCCTTAATTCCCGTCGTTGCATCCGTAGCGTTAGCTAAACGCATGGAAAAAATCGGGGCTTCAGCCGTTGTCGTAGAAGGCATGGAAGCAGGCGGACACATTGGCAAGTTGACGACAATGGCGCTTTTGCCGCAAGTGGTTGACGCTGTTTCAATACCCGTTATTGCAGCAGGTGGAATCGGTGACGGACGTGCGATGGCAGCTGCCTTTATGCTCGGCGCCCAAGGAATTCAAGTCGGGACACGTTTCGTAGTAGCGCATGAATCAAATGCGCATGAACATTTCAAACAAGCGATTTTGAAAGCGAAAGATATTGACACAGTCGTTACAGGACAAATTACGGGACATCCTGTACGCGTTTTGCGCAACGCCTTAACGACTGAATATCTCCAAGCCGAAAAAGAAGAAACAAGCAAAGAAGCACCCGATTTTGAACGCCTAGAAAAAATCGGAAAAGGCGCCCTGCGCCGCGCGGTCGTAGAAGGCGACATCAAAACAGGCTCGCTCATGGCAGGACAAATTGCAGGTTTGATTCAACAAGAACAATCGTGTGCTGACATCATTCAAGATTACATGACTGAATGTAAAGCCGTCATTCAACGTAGCCAACAATGGTTGGCAGAATAGGAGCACAAATTATGAAGTTAGCAGTTATCTTCAATGGGCAAGGCGCTCATTATGAAGGAATGGGCATGGACTTTGTTGCGCAATACGAAACAGCCAAATCTGTATTCGACGCGTTCGAGCAGCAAACAACTTTTCCGATTCGTCAATGGATAACAAGCGACATTCAACAATTGAGCCAAACGCGCTATGCACAAGTAGCCATTGCGGCAACTAGTTTAGCCATTTATTACAGTATTCAAGCAGAACTTCCAGCCATTGATTATATGGCTGGATTAAGTTTAGGAGAATATAGCGCGTTAGTGGCCGGTGGATATATTTCGCTTGATTCAGCCATTTCTCTTTTGCAAAAAAGAGGCGAACTCATGTCGGTGCATTGTGAAACGCTCGCCCAAAAAGCCCCTGCCCAAATGGTGGCGGTCATGGGAAGCTCGCAATCAGCGTTGCAAGCATTGATTGATGACGCGCACTTGTCAGAAAGTGTGTTTTTGGCGAACATCAATTCTAGCCAACAAATCATTGTCGCAGGAACAGGCGCAGGCATTGAACAGTTCACACAACTTGCCAAAGCTCAAGGTATCAAAAAAATATTACCACTCAAAGTGGAAGGGCCGTTTCATAGCCCATTGATGGCACCTGTTTGCGAGCCGTTTGGCGAGGTGTTAGCCGAAGTTGACGTGCAAAAGGGCCAAATTCCCGTTATAAGCAACACGACTTTAGACATGCACACCGCAGACACTTTGAAAGAAACGCTAGTGCAACATTTAGTTGCCCCTGTTCAATGGCAGCAGACGATTGATTTTTTTGTAAAAGAAGGCGTGACACATTTGATTCAGATTGGACCGGGACAAACATTGGCGCAATTATTGAAACGTGAAAGCCAAGCGCCACAATGTTTTGTCGTCGATAAAGTAGAAGACGTTGCAGCTTTGCACACATGGATAAAAGGAGAATAACATGAGTTTAGTATGTTTCGTTACAGGCAGTTCGCGCGGAATCGGTTTAGCCATTGCGCAATATTTAGCCAAAAAAGGACACCAAGTCGTCTTAAATAGTCGTTCGGCGATTTCACAAGACGTTTTAGACACGTTTGAAGGCGCAGCGTTGCCACCTTTTGTCGCGATTGGCGATATTAGCCAGTTTGACCAAGCGCAAGCAGTCGTCGAACAAGTGATGGCCCAATTCGGCAAAATTGATGTCCTTGTCAACAACGCGGGCATTACGCGCGACAGCTTGATGATGCGCATGAGCGAAGCGGATTTTAATGCGGTAATTCAAACAAACTTGAACGGCTGTTTTAATACGTGCCGTCATATTACGCCGATTATGCTCAAGCAACGTTCAGGAAAAATTATTAACATGACAAGTATCGTCGGCGTCACAGGCAATGCAGGGCAAGCAAACTATGCAGCGAGTAAAGCGGGCGTCATCGGGTTTACCAAGTCGCTCGCTAAAGAATTAGGCAGCCGTCACATTACCGTTAACGCCATTGCACCTGGTTTTATCGAAACGGATATGACCGAGCAATTAAGCGAACGCGTCAAAGAAACCATGCTCGCTCAAATTCCGTTAAAACGATTTGGACAAGTAGACGAAATTGCACACTGCGTCGATTTTCTCATACAAAATGACTACATTACCGGTCAAGTATTGGAAATCAACGGCGGATTGAACATGTAATAAGGAGGAATACGATGACACGAGTTGTTGTAACAGGTTTAGGAACCGTTTCACCGATTGGGAATAATGTTGCTGATTTTTGGGCAAGTATGCGCAACAATCAATCTGGCATTGCACCGATTACGCGTTTTGACGCGAGTGGAACAGGCATCACCGTAGCAGGCGAAGTGAAAAATTTTGATCCGAGTTTATCCATGGATCGCAAAGAATATCAGCGTATGGATTTATTTTCGCAATATGCAGTTGCGGCTGCTGTTGAAGCAGTCGAAATGAGCGGCTATCCAATCGCAGAAAATCCACATCGCGTCGGAACATTAGTCAGTTCAGGAATTGGCGGATTAGTCGAAATCGAAAAAGGCATCCGCAAAATGATTGAAAAAGGCGCCAAACGAATCCCGCCATTGTTTGTGCCGCTCACGATTGGCAATATGGCCGCAGGCAATATTTCAATGAAATTGGGCGCCAAAGGCATTAGCTTGGACATCGTAACGGCGTGCGCGAGTGCGACCAACTCGATTGGCGAAGCGTTTCTCAAAATTAAACTTGGCATGTTAGACGCGTGTATTGCGGGCGGAAGTGAAGCCACTTTGAACGAAATTGGGATTGGTGGCTTTGCAGCACTGACGGCCTTGTCAACAAATACCGACCCTAAAACAGCGTCGCGTCCTTTTGACAAAGATCGTGACGGATTCGTTATGGGCGAAGGCGCAGGGATTTTATTTTTAGAAAGTTTAGGCAGTGCGTTACAACGTGGAGCGACGATTTTTGCGGAAGTAGTGGGATACGGCTCGAATTCGGACGCATATCATATGACGGCACCTTCTCCAGACGGAAGTGGCGCTGGCGAAGCGATGAAACAAGCGATTGCAATGGCCGGCATCACCCCAGACAAAATCGACTACATTAACGCACACGGTACTAGCACGCCAACGAATGATAAAGGCGAAACAACCGCTATCAAATACGCGTTGGGCGACCATGCTTATAACGTGGCGATTTCAAGTTCAAAAGGCCATTTTGGGCATTTATTAGGCGGTGCAGGTGGCGTTGAAGCCGTTGCCTGTGTGAAAGCATTGCAGGACCATTTTATTCCTGCGACATTAGGATTAGAAACACCGGAAGACGTGTGTGATTTGGATTACGTACCGCGCGAAGGGCGTGAGCAAACCATTACGTACGCCTTGTCCAATTCATTAGGATTCGGCGGACACAATGCCGTCTTATGTTTCAAACGCTGGGAAGGAGCGTAAAACGTGCAATATCAAGATTTAGAAAAACTTATTGACAAACTTGACCAATCCAGCGTTGCGTATTTAGAATACAAAACAGCAGATGAGACCGTCATTTTGGCGAAAGAAGTGCCCGCAGCACCGCAAGTCGTTCAACCTATCGAGGCAACAGCTACAGCTCCAACGAGCACGCCTGCGACTCCAGAAACCGTTAGCGAAACACCCGCGCCTCAAGCAACAGGCAACGTCGTCAACGCACCTTTAGTAGGAGTAGCGTACTTGCAGCCCAATCCCGAAGCAGATGCTTACGTCAACATTGGCGACACCGTCCAAAAAGGTGACGTACTTTGCTTAATCGAAGCGATGAAATTGATGAACGAAATTCACGCGCCACAATCAGGCGTTATTACCGAAATTTTAGTTAGCAACGAACAAGTAGTCGAATTCAACCAACCACTGTTCAGAATACAATCATAGGAGGTCACGCACATGACACTATTAACCGCACAACAAGTAATGGATATTATCCCGAACCGCTACCCAATTTGCTTCATTGACGGCGTAGATGAACTCATCCCTGGCGAAAAAATCGTCTGCCGCAAAAACGTCACCATTAACGAACAATTTTTCCAAGGACATTTTCCAGGTGAGCCCGTTATGCCAGGCGTTTTAATTTGCGAAGCCTTAGCGCAAGCAGGTTCCATTCCATTGTTGCAGTTGCCTGATTTTGAAGGCAAAACAGCCTACTTAGGCGGCCTCAACAAAGTCAAATTCCGCCAAAAAGTCGTACCAGGCGACGTATTACGCCTACAAGTCGACATCGTCAAACTCAAGAAAAATGCTGGCATCGGCTACGGACAAGCATTCGTCGGCGACAAAAAAGTAGCCGAAGCAGAAATGACATTCATCATTGGAGTAAAATAACATGTTCAAAAAAGTATTAGTGGCGAACCGCGGCGAAATCGCGGTACGAATTATTCGTGCCTTGCGTGAAATGGACATAGCGTCTGTTGCTGTTTACAGCGAAGCCGACCGTGAGGCACTGCATACACAATTAGCGGACGAAGCCATTTGTATTGGACCTGCCAAAAGCTTGGACTCGTACCAAAATATCCCATCTATATTGAGCGCCGCACTCGTAACAGGTGCGGATGCCATTCATCCAGGCTATGGCTTTTTGTCCGAGCGAAGCGATTTTGTTGAACTATGCGAAGAAGTCGGCATCCAATTCATCGGCCCAAAAAGTCACGTCATCGAAGCGATGGGCAACAAACAAAATGCGCGCGACACCATGATTCAAGCTGGCGTCCCCGTAACGCCAGGCAGCCCTGGATTAGTGCATACACTCGAACACGCTTGGCAAATCGCCGACACCATCGGTTTTCCGTTAATGATTAAAGCTGCGGACGGCGGTGGCGGAAAAGGTATGCGCCGCGTCGAAAAACGTGACGATTTTGAAACGCTATTCACGCAAGCACAACTTGAAACGCAAACAGTTTACGGCAATCAAGATTTATACATTGAGCGCATTATTTATCCAGCTAAACATATTGAAGTTCAGTTGCTGGTAGACGAATACGGCAACGTCATTCATCTTGGCGAGCGCGATTGCTCTTTACAACGCAACAACCAAAAAGTTATCGAAATCGCACCCGCTGCAACTTTGCCGCAAGCAGTGCGCGAAGCCTTATGCCAAACAGCTGTGAAAGCCGCGCAAGCCATTGGCTATACGAATGCTGGTACAATTGAATTTTTGGTGGACGCGGATAACCAATTTTATTTCATGGAAATGAATACGCGCTTGCAAGTCGAACATCCCATTAGCGAAATGATTACAGGCGTGGATATTGTTAAAGAACAAATCAATATTGCCATGGGGAAACCGCTAGCCTATCAACAATCGGACATTCAATTCAACGGCGTGGCGATTGAGTGCCGCTTGAATGCAGAAGATCCTTTCAACCAATTTCGTCCGTCAAGTGGTCGCATTGAGCGTTTGATTTTGCCGTCGGGTGGGATGGGCTTACGTATCGAAAGCGCCATTTATCCGCAATATACGTTACCGCCTTTTTACGATTCGATGGTTGCCAAAATTATCGTCCACCAACCGACGCGACAAGCAGCATTCACGTTGCTAAAACGCGCCTTAGTCGAAGTGGTTGTGGAAGGATTGACGACCAATATTGAATTGTTGGAAGCCTTAGCGCACCACGACCTCGTCCAAAAAGACGGCTACCACACCAAATGGCTCGAAGAAAGTATGATGCCAGAATGGCTATCGCGCTACCAAAGGAGTGATGAAGCGTGAGATTATTTCGCAAAAATCAAGAAATCCGCTTAAATCCTGTAGCATCGGACTACACCCAAAAAGTATCGGAACTGCCCGATAATTTTATGAAACGTTGCCCAAGCTGTCACAAATTGATGATTGAAAAACAACTGCCTGTCGAGCGTTGTTGCCATCATTGCGGACACCATTTTCAATTTCCGGCGTATGAACGCATTGAATGGCTATGCGACACAAATAGCTTTGTGGAACTCGACGCCACGCTAAAAAGCACCAACCCTTTGCAGTTTCCAAATTATGAAACTAAATTGCAACAACTCGAAGCAGACACAATGCTGTCCGAAGCCATTGTGACAGGAACCGCGACATTGGCGCAGCTCCCAATTGCCATCGGCGTTATGGACAGCCGTTTTATTATGGCGAGTATGGGCACAATTGTCGGCGAAAAAATCGTCCGTCTTTTTGAAATCGCAATCGAAAAAAGATTACCTGTTCTATTATTTATTGCGTCGGGCGGCGCGCGCATGCAAGAAGGCATTCTATCCTTAATGCAAATGGCAAAAGTCAGCCAAGCTGTTGCGCGCCACAGCCAAGCGGGATTGTTTTATGGTGCGATATTGACGCATCCAACAACAGGTGGGGTGACCGCAAGTTTCGCAATGCAAGCCGATATTATTTTGGCAGAGCCGCAAGCGACCATTGGCTTTGCGGGCAAACGCGTGATCGAGCAAACGATTAAAGCGAAGTTGCCAGACCATTTTCAAACAGCCGAAACAGTCCTTGAACAAGGATTCGTTGACCAAATCGTCGAACGTTCGCGCCAAAAAGCGTTGCTCGAGCAACTGATTCGCATTCATTAGGAGGTGTAACGATGCAAGCCTATCAAATTGTCCAAAAAGCACGCGATATTCATCGTTTATCTTCTTGGGAAATTATTCAAGCGCTGTGTCCAAATTTTATTGAATGTCACGGCGATCGTCTGATGGCGGATGATGCCGCAATTATCGGTGGCGTCGGCTTGATGGATGACCAACCCCTTACCATCATCGGCATCCAAAAAGGCAAAACGGTCAAAGAAAATATTAAACGCAATTTTGGGTCGAGCGGGCCAGCAGGTTACCGCAAAGCGCAACGCTTAATGCGCCAAGCCGAAAAATTCCAGCGCCCAATTTTGACACTCATCAACACCGCTGGCGCGTATTGCGCGCCCGAATCCGAACAAAATGGCATCGGCGAAGCCATTGCCAGCAGTTTATTATTGATGAGCGAACTCACGGTGCCGACAGTGGCTATCATTTTGGGGGAAGGAGGCAGTGGCGGTGCAATCGCCTTAGCACTCGCCGACAAAGTGGTCATGCTTGAAAATAGCATCTACTCCATTTTGTCGCCAGAAGGTTTTGCGTCTATTTTATGGAAAGATGCCAAACTTGCGCCTAAAGCCGCCGACATGATGCGTCTAACGGCACCCGAATTGCTTGAATTAGGCGTCATTGACGACATTATTCCTGAAACGGACGACTTGTTGCAAAACTTAATCACTTACATCAAAGAAAGTTTCCGTACATTGCAACAACAACCACAATCCGAACGCCTACAAAAAAAATATAACAAATTCCGTAATTTTTAAAATAAATAAACAACGCAAAATTCGATGAATTTGCGTTGTTTTTTTTGTTTTTCCGCCGAAAAACTTAAAAAAATAAAAAAATATTAAGAAAGACTTGCAAAAAAAAAAAAAGCTTTATAATTACAAATATAAGTCGTTAGCTTATGAGGGAAGCTTAATAAAAGGAGGGAATTCTAACAAACTCAAATCCACTCAATCCGTTGTAACAACCGTCGCATTGCTTGACCACATGCGATTTTCCGGCTTAACCATGCCAATCCCACGCAATAACCTAACAAATATTAACAAAACTTAAAAAAAGGAATGAAGAGAGAATGAAACAAGAAAGAAAAGAGATTTACTCAATCCGTAAATACAAAGCTTACGGTGCCCAATCCGCATTAGTCGGCGCAGCGATGTTAGCAGCAGCCGTCAGCGGAACAGCAACCGCATCAGCCCAAGAAGAAACCACCGAAGTAGCTGTGGCCGAAGAATCCGTCGCAGTTGCAGAAGTTGCCCCAGTCGGCAGCCTAGAAGTCGCAGAACAACCCGTCGAAACAGTTGAATTAGTCCCAGCAGTCGCGGTCGAAGAAGAAGTCTCGGAAGTTGCCCCAGAAGCAACGATTGAAGAAACAATTGAAGAAGTCGCCCCAGAAGCAACGATTGAAGAAGCAACAGAAATCGCACCAGTTGCGGAAGAAGTCACTGAAACTGTAGAAGCAACGGAATCAGCAGTGGTTGCCGAAACCGAAGCGGCGGCACAACCAGAAATCATGATGTCACTCGCAGCACCGGGTGAAGAAAATACTGCCCCGCAGATGAATTCTAGAGCTGCGGCTACAAATGGAGGCGGAGAGAGGAGTAGCAATACTGGGGTTATGGAAACTCCGGTTTTACCAGGTACGTATAGAGTAGATCCCAAATTAATCGCGTTGACAGCTAACACTCCAGGAGCAGTAACAGCACCAACAGTCCACACAACAGTTGCAAAAGTAGTATCAACAGCAACTTTTCAACCTGGAACGCCCGCTATTGATAATTTCACGGCTGATTGGTCTATTTCGAGTCAAATAACAGGTAAAGCTAATGCAGGTGAAACAATTTCTTACCTAATAAACAATTTATATCCTACGGGTTTACCACTAGGGCCACTGATGTACCAAGGGACTCATATTGCAGATGTAACCTATAAAACACATGTTGAGAGTCAATATGTGAGACAACGAGGGCCAATCACTGAAGATTTAAATTTGTTAAATCAACAGTCAGAAATTATCGTTACCTTTAATGAAAATGCTGCACAATTTAACGACATATCTTTTAAGTTATCAGCGGTAAACTCTGGCGGTCAAACATTAGTAAAGTCTGTAGCTTATGACAATCCTATTCATATATCAGCTAATGGAGCCACCCTTCTAGATACAACTATTCGTATACCGGGTTCTCCAGGTGTATCTTCAACTTATATATCTTCACCAACCTATTTACAATACGGCTCTAATGGACAGTTAGAATATGGAGGTTTTTATTATTTAATCGGTAATGATATTGGAGACCCGAATAAATTCAAAGCAGGCGATGTTATTACTGTGACCCTTAATGATGACAATCTTTCTTTTGTCCCATCTACTGCAGAAGTTGGCCAGCCTGTGACTTCTAAAAATATAAACAGTGGTAAAATAGGGGAAAATAGCCATAACGTCCTGTTTTATCCAGATGTGGAACTTGGTTATAAAGTGACTGATATTAACGACAAATCATTCACCATTGAATTGACTGACGTACCTAATGTTTCCACGATCTATGCTATAAAGACTATAGGCTTAACTGCTAAAAATTATCCTACAAGACTAGATAGTAACAGCACTGTTCCTTACAATCGGACTATAACCATCAACGGAGTTACAGAAAGTGAAACATCTAATTTAACTGTTTTTGGTAAAGGTGATACAGTTGAAGTAAATGAAAGTCCTGGTACAGTCAAAGTTCGTTTAATCGACGTAGATACAAACTTAGATATCCAATATCCAGAAGTTCTGAAAGGAAACGGTGGAGACAAATATGTGACAGAATTGACAGAAATTCCTTATCATACATTTGTTAGAACAGAAGGTGCCCCAGTATCAGGCAGATTTAGAGGCAATGAGAACCTAGAAGTACGCTACTACTATAAAGCATCTACTCTACCTAAAGGCGATACTGGTGCCACCGGCGCAACCGGGGCAACAGGAGCAACGGGCGCAAC
>JAUNEB010000010.1 GCA_030525795.1 Aerococcaceae bacterium
GCAAGCTTTTCTTAATATTTATTTTATTTTTATGGTTTTTTTAATAAATAAAAAAGAAAAACAACGCTTTCGCGTTGTTTAAGTTTATTGTTCATCTTCTTTATAATCGCAATGGCTACATGCAACTTGCTTTCCTTTGCGGCTTGTTTTTTCGACGAGGTAGTGTTCGCATTTTGGACAGGCGCGCGCAATGGGCTTGTCCCAAGAGACAAATTCGCAGTCTGGATAGCGTTCGCAACCGTAAAATAGGCGATTTTTCTTAGATTGACGTTCGACAATGCCGCCTTTTTGGCATTGTGGGCATGTTACATCAATTTTTTTGACAATGGCCTCGGTGTGGCGGCAGTCAGGAAAATTACTGCACGCGTAAAATTTGCCGAATTTACCGATTTTGACGACCATTGGGCTCGCACATTCTGAGCAGTCAAAGCCGGCTGCTTCGTCTTTAATTTCGATTTTTTCCATGTCGATTTCGGCTTTTTTCAAATCTTGTTCAAAATCTTGATAAAATTGTTGCATGACGGTTACCCATTTGTGCTTGCCTTCTTCAATTTCATCGAGTCGGTGCTCCATTTCGGCAGTAAATTCTGTATTCACAATACCTGGGAAAAATTCGTTCAGCGTAGTATTGACAATTTCTCCTAATTCAGTTGGCTCAAAGCGCTTTGAAACGAGCTTCACGTAGTAGCGTTTGCGCAATGTTTCAATCGTTGGCGAATAGGTAGACGGTCTACCGATGCCTTTTTCTTCCAAAATTTTGACGAGGCTTGCTTCGTTGTAGCGCGCAGGCGGCTGGGTAAAATGTTGTTGCGGCTTCATGTCGCTTGCTTTGACTTCGCTACCTAGCGTTAATTCTGGCAAGTAATTATCTTTACCGTTCGAGGATGGATATACTTTCAAAAAGCCGTCAAACTTAATGCGTGACCCGTTTGCTCGGAATGTGACGGCATTTTGTTCAAGGTCACAACGTACGGTGTCGTAAACGGCGTCGGACATTTGGCTCGCCATAAATCGCGCCCAAATCAACGCATACAAGCGGAATTGGTCTTTCGTTAAGGCGTCTTTAATGCTTTCTGGCGTCAGCGCTGCATTCGATGGACGAATCGCTTCATGAGCATCTTGAGCGCCTTTGCTGTTAGAAGTTTGCTGTTGCGCGCCTAAATAATTTGGTCCAAAATTTGTTTTGATATAGTCCGCCGCGGCTGCTTTTGCGCTTGGGGCTAGACGAGTGGAATCGGTACGCATATAAGTAATCAAACCAACCGTATTGCGGCCGATACTAATGCCTTCGTACAATTGTTGCGCAACCATCATCGTCTTGCTTGTTCTAAAATTCAAACGGTTTGCCGCTTCTTGTTGTAATGTACTCGTCGTAAAAGGTGGCGCAGGTTTGCGACGGCGTTCTTTTTGCTCGATGTCTGCCACTTTGAACGGACGTTTTACGTCTAGTCGTTCCATGACTTTTTGGACGTCGGCTTGGCTGTTCAAGTCTGTTTTTTTGCCAGAAACGCCATAAAATTGCGCTTCAAAGGCGGTTTTGCCTTGCTTAAAAGTTGCTGGAATGGTCCAATATTCTTCAGGTTTGAATTGGCGAATTTCTTGTTCGCGGTCAATAATGAGCTTCAATGCGGTCGATTGAACACGGCCTGCACTGAGGCCTTTTTTAATTTTTTTCCAAAGTAATGGCGAAATGGAGTAGCCAACAATGCGGTCTAAGACGCGGCGCGCTTGTTGCGCGTCCACTAAATCTTGGTCGATTTCACGTGGTTGCTTGAAAGCTTCTTTGACAGAATCTTTCGTAATTTCGTTGAAAACGACACGGTTTTTGTCGGTTTGTCCTAATTCTAGCAAGTGGCTCAAGTGCCAAGCAATCGCTTCTCCTTCGCGGTCCGGATCGGCTGCGAGATAGACTTTTTCGGCTTTTTTGGCGTATTTGCGTAATTCTTTGATGGTGTCGCCGCGTCCGCGAATACTGATGTAATGCGGCTCAAAATTGTTTTCGATATCGACACCCATTTTACTTTTTGGCAAATCGCGCAAATGTCCTTTACTTGCGACAACTTTGTAATTTTTTCCTAAATAACGGTCAATCGTCTTTGCTTTCGTCGGTGACTCGACAATGACTAAATATTTATAACTCATGCGCAACTTCCTCCATTCAAAATCGTACTATATAATAGTAGAAAGTTCCCACATTGTCAAATAAAAGTTTTAATTTCCCAAAATTTGATGTATTGAAAACAATCTTTTTAGTCCCTGTAGTGTTTCTTCCACCGACAAAATCGGCATCGCTCCACTCGCAATGATTTCGTTGCATCCTTGAGATGTTTTATCAGTTATGCGACCGGGAACGGCGTACAATTCGCGATTATATTGCAGTGCAAAATTCGCCGTAATTAAGCTGCCACTTTGGCGCGCGGCTTCCATGACTAACGTAGCCGAAGAAATGCCTGCCACCAAACGATTCCGCATAATAAAATGATGCTTGCGCGCGTTCACTTCTGGCAAATATTCCGACAGCACCAAATGTTGTTGACTTAATTGTTGTTGCAAGGCATGATTTTGCGGTGGATAGGCGTGATTGAATCCTGTTGGGATAATAGCAATCGTGCTATTGGATTGATGCGCGCACGCCGTTTCGTGGACGATTTGGTCAATGCCAGTAGCTAAACCCGATACAGCAACCCAACCTTGATTGACAATGGCTTGAGTCATTTGCTCGGTAATCGTGCGCCCATATAAAGTGACTTGACGCGTTCCGACTAAAGAAACGAGCGATTTTTGTAATAAAGATAAATCGCCACGATAATATACGACGAGCGGTGGCTTAGGAATTTCATGCCACAAAGCTGGATACGTTGCTTCATCAATCGCAATCGCCATTTGTGCTAAAGTTTCAATTCGCTCAAAATCTTCCGCACTCAATTCCAAAAACACGTTCATTGCTTCTAAAGGAATGATATTTTGGTGCGCTAAGTGCAACATGACTTGGTGGCACGTCTGTAAATCGAGTTGCGTTGTCGGCAATTCATGTAACACATATTGCACGTAATACCAGCAACTGCGATAGGTGTAGCCTTTTAGTGAGAGTGCAATGAGCTGCTCTTTTAATGTTAGTTTTTTCATCAAAAAAACCTCCTTTCGTTCAAATACACGAAAAAGAGGCGATTTCATTTAAGAATGAGAATAAAGATGCGTCATATTCGCAATCGGCGCAAAACTTTTACGATGAATGGGTGTGTATCCGTAAGTTTCTAATGCCGTCAAATGTTGCTTTGTGCCGTATCCCATATGCTTGTCGAAGCCAAATTCGGGGTACTTTTTGGCGTAATCTGTCATAAGCGCATCGCGATACACTTTGGCAACAATACTGGCTGCTGCAATGGACAATGAGCGCTGATCGCCTTTAATGAGCGACTGCTGCGGAATAGCTGTATCCAGCGTCATCGCGTCAATTAACAAGTGATCTGGTTGAACGCTCAAACCTTGAACCGCACGCAACATCGATTGGCGCGTCGCTTGATAAATATTTAACGTATCAATCGTTGCGACATCGCAAACATCAATATGAATTGCGATTGCAATTTTGCGGATGAGCGCGTCGAATTCACATCGTTTGGCGTGTGACAATTGCTTGGAATCATTGACGCCTATCAACGCGTCACATTCTCTCGGCAAAATGACGGCAGCTGTCACAACAGGTCCTGCCAAAGGACCACGCCCAACTTCATCAACACCTGCAATCAAAGTCGCCTGTCCAGAGGCGTACAGTCCGTTTTCGATTTCAAGGCGTTGCGCGTGAGATTGTCGTTCGCGAACGCGTTGTTGCAGCTGCTTCACATGGCGCGTTGCTAGTTGTTGGACATTTTTGCGCGGGTCGTTCAATAGTGCTTGCAAAAAAATGTCCGCTTCATTGTCGATGTGGGCTAATTTGGCTTTAATGTCGGCTAATTTTAATGTCATACGGCACGCTCACTGACTAAGTCGAGCGTCATTGCGCCCAAATTTTGTTGGCGATAATCATTGATTAACCGCATGCTGGCTTGGTCGTAGTCGTCTTTTAAGCCGAGGTGCTTCGTCACTTGCAGCAACACATCCACATTCGACTGGCTCTCTAACTCCTCTTTTGTCAACCGATACCTTTTGCAAAATGTTTCTGCATGAAATTGGCGACAATATTGAATTAAGTACAAAGCCAATTCATCCATGTGCAATAATTGATCTTTGATGGCGCCTGTGAGCGCTAATTTTTTGCCGACGTCAGGATCGTCAAACTTCGGCCACAAAATGCCAGGCGTATCCAATAATTCGAAGCTGTTGCCCATTTTGAGCCAGCGTTGCGCTTTAGTGACACCGGGCTTGTTGCCCGTGATGGCTTGGTTTTTGCCGACAAAACGGTTAATCAAGGTCGATTTGCCGACGTTTGGAATTCCCAAAATCATTAAGCGAATCGCACGCGGTTTGACACCTTTAGCGCGCTGTTTTTCAAAATAAGGCGCCATGATGCGTTGACATTCTTTTTCGAGGCCTTTGAGTCCTTTAGAATGTTGGGCATCTAAAGCAACAGCTGGCAATCCTTGCTCGTGGTAATAATTGAGCCATTGCTGAGTAGCTTGCGGATTGGCCAAATCAGCTTTATTCAACACGATAATGCGTGGTTTGGCGCCGACAATTTCTTGAATCATCGGATTGCGACTTGATTCAGGAATACGCGCGTCGACTAATTCCAAGACAATATCGACCAAGTTTAATTTTTCGCTCGCTTCACGTCGTGCTTTGGCCATATGGCCGGGAAACCATTGAATCGTCGTCATACGACCACTCCTTTCTATACGTATTGCCGTTTTTCGCCGTGATAATAGGCTGCGTCAATCAATCCGCCACCTAAACACTCTTCTCCTTGATAAAAAACAACTGCTTGTCCAGGCGTAATCGCACGCACTGGCTCATCAAAAATAACTGTCGCTTTTGTTTGCGTGTCGTCCAACTCCACGGTCACGCCAATATCTTGCTGGCGATAGCGGAATTTTGCGGTACACTTGAAAGTCGTTGGTTTTGGTTCATCCGATGTAAAATGTACTTGCGAAGCCGTTAGGTACTCCGAATACAAATTCGGATGATGAAATCCTTGACCGACATACAACGTTTGCGTCGTAATGTCTTTGCCGATAACGAACCACGGATCGTTCGTCTCGCCGCCGCCACCAATGCCTAAGCCTTGCCGTTGCCCGATGGTATAATACATGAGCCCCATGTGCTCGCCTTTTTCTTGTCCGTCGAGCGTCATCATTTTGCCCGGTTTATTCGGCAAATAATTCGACAAAAATTCGTTGAAATTACGTTCGCCAATAAAGCAAACACCCGTTGAATCTTTTTTCTTGGCGGTGGCTAAGCCGACTTCTTCGGCAATGGCGCGCACTTCTTGTTTGGTAAGATGTCCAAGCGGGAACAAGCTTTTTTGTAATTGAGTTTGTGATAATTGACTTAAAAAATACGTTTGGTCTTTATTGGTGTCGGTACCGCGCAATAAATGAACGGTACCATTTTCGTCGCGCTGAACTTGCGCGTAATGCCCCATGGCAACATAATCTGCGCCGAGCTGCATCGCGTAGTCCAAGAACGCTTTGAATTTGACTTCTTTGTTACACATAACATCGGGATTCGGTGTTCTTCCTTGACGATATTCTTCCAAAAAATACTCAAATACACGGTCCCAATATTCTTTTTCAAAGTTGACTGAGTAGTACGGGATGCCGATTTGTTCGGCAACTTTGGCAACGTCTTCGTAGTCTTGAGTGGCTGTGCAAAAGCCATTTTCATCGGTGTCGTCCCAGTTTTTCATGAATAAGCCGATGACGTCGTATCCTTGTTCTTTCAACAAATAAGCGGCGACAGAAGAATCTACGCCACCGCTCATCCCGACTACAACGCGTTTATTTGTTTGTGTCATGAGAAGTCACTTCCGATAACACATTACGTTCTACAAAACCGTCAAAAATAAAGTTAATTTTTTCTAAAATCATTGCGTTATCCGCTAATTTAGTCACGTCAACGGCTGTTAAACCTTTGTTCGTGACGGTTGAAATTTTGAGGGTTTTCAAGTCTTTGCTGACGGTTACTTTGAGCGTTAAGCCTTCGCGTTGGTGTGTATCCAACGGGCGTTTGTATTGATGGTTGCCGCCTGTTGTTTCGGTAAAACCGTTGTCGCGCAATGTGTAAGGTTTGCACAACGGGTTCATTTCAAATCGACGGTTAAATCCTTTTAATTCTGCTTGTTTTGTGAATGCCATAATGTTGACTTCCTTTCGTTTAATTGTTTGATTTGTGTAATAAAAGCATCAATATCCGCAGTAGTTGTTTGCTTGCCAAATGAAATGCGGACACTTTCTTGCCAGCGCGTGGGCTCTTCAGGATAATATGCTTGAAGAATTTTGCTTGGCTGCACGCTTCCTGCTGAACAGGCACTGCCAGCCGAAATCGCAATGTTGGCTAAATCCATTTGAATCAATATTTGCGATGCCAAATGATTTTTGAGCCATAAGCTATGAATGTACGGAACTTGCGTGTGCCCGTTACGTTCGTAAGCAATGTGATGTTGCGCCAGCTGTGCGTACAAATACTCCGACAGTTCCGCAAAATGTTGCTGCAACGCTTGTTGTTCTTCTTGCGCAAGCTTCAACGCGTGTGCATAACCGAGAATGTACGGGACATTTTCCGTGCCAGAACGTTTGCCTTTTTCTTGTCCACCACCTTGCAAAAAAGCTTGCAGTGGCAAGTCGACCCACGGTTGATAAACGAGAACACCGATACCTTTAGGCGCGTACAATTTATGCCCTGAACTACTTAACGACGTGCAATTCGGCTCAAAAGGCAGTTTGCCAATGGCTTGCACGGCGTCCACATGAAACCATAAACCACGTGCCCTGGCCGCTTCGCCCAACGCTTCAATCGGCAATACGCTTCCGACTTCATTGTTGACCGCCATCGCAATCCAGCCGCTCGTTTGCTCAGTTGTGTGTGCAACAAATTGCTCGACAGTCATTGCTCCGCTCGGATTCGGCAACACATAGCTAACGTCAAAGCCTTCTTTTTCGAGCGCATGGCACACTTCCATTACCGAAGGATGTTCAATCGCCGTACACACAATGTGATTGCGATTTGTAGTGGCGCGCGCTTGATACGCTTGCGACCGAATCGCCCAGTTGTTAGCTTCCGTTGCCCCGCTTGTAAAATAGACACTGCTAGCTGAAACATGCAACACTTCTGCAACTTGTTGGCGCGCTTGATCCAAAAGACGTTTTGCTTTTTTACCTTGTTGATAAAGGCTAGACGGATTGCCGAATTCAGATTGCAACGCCTCGGTAATGAGCGTTACTACTTCCGAACGAACAGGCGTCGTCGCCGCATAATCCAAATAAGCCATTTCAAGCCTCCTTTCAACATTCTAACGTATATTATAACTTATTTCCGTATCATTGTGCCACTATTTTTATTCGCATGAAGATGTGAACCTACTAGAAACCCAATAGAAACTTAGCTAAACTGACAATATTTTGGTGCGCAAACAACGTGATAAACGATTACTATCCTGTTGCTAGTCCTTTTCTAATAAAAAAAACAACCTGACGGCTTAAAAGACCATCAGATCGTTAGCTGCTTGAGGCGTTTAGCGGAACTGTTGGTAGTTGGCCGCCTTAAGATTTTTAATCGACAACATTGCTACAAAACTAATCAAGTAAAGGCTGGCTAGGAAAATCATAACCGTTGCTGTACTTGAAGCGTCCAAAATCATACCGATGATAACCGATGAGAAACCACCGACAGCTCGACCAACATTGAGAATCAAGTTATTGGCTGTCGAGCGAATATGGTGTGGGTAAAGGCGGGTAATCATCGCCCCATAGCCAGCGAACATACCATTGACGAAGAAACCAACAATCATACCGCCTACAATCATGGTTAATTGCGAGTTGGCAAACTGGAAGAGGTAGACACAAACCGCCGATGCCAAAAGGAATACGCTATAAACCAGCCTTGGACCAAACTTATCCAAAATCTGACCAAAGACCAACATCCCCAAACACATACCTAGAATAGTTGCTACCATCCAAAGAGACGAATTTTTCACACTGATGTTAAGACTGGTTTGAATAATGGTCGGCAACCAGTTCATCATACCGAAATAACCAGCAATTTGGACCGTTGTCATCACCATAAGAGCCACAGTCTGAGCAATCAAGGCTGGTGTTTTAAAGAGCTGACCGATATTAGCCACTTTGGTAGTATCAGTATCATGCTCTCTTCCATGATCCATAATGGCATCATCTTTGATAAAAAGCTGCATCCATAGAACTAAGAGCAAAGGCAACAAGCCAAAGAGGAAGAGGCCTCTCCAGCCTAGACTTGGTGCCAACCAACCGGCTAAAAGAGCTGAGCTGATGGAGCCAATTTGACCGGCAATCCCATTAAGGGAGGATACGCGCCCCATCTTCTCCTTAGGAACAATCC
The DNA here is from genome assembly GCA_030525795.1 of Aerococcaceae bacterium. GTDB lineage: Bacteria > Bacillota > Bacilli > Lactobacillales > Aerococcaceae > Abiotrophia. Next base: position 8,509 of record JAUNEB010000010.1, read on the forward strand.
CCGCCATAATGGCAATGGCGACTCCATACTCACCACCAACACCAATCCCAGCAATGAAACGCATGAGGTAAAGGTAAGGCAAACTATTTGTAAAATAGATGAGTCCTGTTGCTACCGCAAAGATAACAATGGTCCATTTGAAAACTTTAAAGGTATTGTAACGGTCGGCCAAGACACCAAAGACTAGACCTCCCAAAAGCATACCTAAATTGGTAATGGTGGCAATCCATCCTGCCTGAGCTCCTGAAATACCCAGCTCAGCAATGATACTTGCCATCGAAAATGATAAGAACATAACATTCAAATCATCTGTCCCTGAAGCCACAATGGCAGAAGCCAGCGCACGCTGGTTATTTTTATCGAGTTTTAAATTTAACATCGTTTTTCTCCTTTTTAATGCTAGCTCACAGACTAGCTTTATTAAAAATTGAGAATAGCCCAAACAAAAAGCGAGCAATCAATGATTACTCGCCCTGAAAGACACATCAAAACAACATGGAAAAGAATCCCTTCCCCATCTTTTGAATCGCTTCATGCCTCACAGGACACGCTTAAAGCTATTTGACAATTTTTATCAGTCTACTAAAGATGAAAAACTTTGTCAAGCGGTTTTAGATGATTCAGTTCACTTTTTGTAGCATTAGAATGGATATGAGTGCCCCCTTCGCTACAAAATCGCTCATGCAATGGAGCAAACGGTTTTTATTTGCGCGGTGGCGAGTTATTCTTTATAATGAAATGGAATATATTTTGATGAAGGAGAACGAATGATGCAGCAACCTTTAGCTTATCGGATGCGTCCGCAAAAAATCGAAGACGTCCTCGGGCAAGAGCATCTTGTGGCGCCTGGTAAAATCATTCATCGCATGGTGTCGGCACAACGCTTGACGTCGATGATTTTGTACGGGCCACCTGGAACTGGAAAAACAAGCATCGCCAGCGCGATTGCGGGAAGTACCCAGCACGCATTCCGCACGTTGAACGCCGCCACCGACAGCAAAAAAGACCTCGAAATCGTCGTTGAAGAAGCCAAAATGTCGGGAACAGTTATCTTGTTATTGGACGAAATTCATCGTCTGAATACAACGAAACAAGATTTTTTGCTACCGCATTTGGAAAATGGGCGCATCATTCTCATCGGCGCCACGACCGAAAATCCGTATATCGCCATCAATCCCGCGATTCGTAGCCGCGCTCAAATTTTTGAAGTGAAGCCGTTGTCGCCTGAAGCAATTGAACTCGGCTTAAAACGTGCGATTGCCGACTCAGTGAACGGGCTAGGAAATTTCAACATTCAAATAGACGCAGAAACGCTACGACATTTTGCGACGGTAACGAATGGCGATATTCGTAGCGCGTTGAATGCGCTAGAATTGGCTGTGTTATCTACGCCGCCGAACGATGAAGGCGCCATTGTCATTACGACCGCGATTGCCGAAGAATGTTTGCAACGCAAACGCCTTACTCACGACAAAAATGGTGACGCACATTACGACGTCATTTCTGCTTTCCAAAAATCGATTCGCGGTAGCGATGTGGATGCCGCCTTGCATTACTTAGCTGTTTTATTGGAGGCAGGCGAATTGCTTATCGCTTGCAGACGACTGCTCGTCATCGCCTATGAAGATGTCGGCTTAGGCAATCCTGCTGCTACGGAACGAACGGTCGCCGCTGTCACTGCCGCCGAAAAATTAGGGCTCCCTGAAGCGCGGATTCCGCTTGCTTTTGCAGTGACGGACTTGGCACTCAGTCCCAAATCGAACACGACTTACCGCGCCATCAACCAAGCACTCGCGGATATTCACGCAGGCAAAACGGGCCCTGTTCCTAATCACTTGCGCGACACACATTACAACGGCTCAGACAAATTAGGTCGCGGCATTGGCTATCAATATCCGCATGATTTTGCGAATCATTGGGTAAAACAACAATATTTACCGAATACATTGTTAGGCACGCAATATTTTCATGCGGAGCCGACGGGCAAATACGAGCAAGCATTGCAACATTATTACGAGCAACTAAAAAAACAAGGTTAGAAAAATGCTAACCTTGTTTTTTGGTGTTATTCTTGATGATAAGTGGCGCTGTTTTGTAAGATGAATGCGGTTGAATCCTCGGTTGGTTCGAGGATGAACAATACTTCCCCTAAGTATTTGATGACGAGCGAGCCGTTGTCTTTTTGTTGATATTGGGCACCGGTAATCTCAAATACGGGTGCAGCGTCTTCATCAATCTTCAGGCTTTTTATTGGGCTTGAGTACAACGTATCTAAATCCATGCGACTGTAACGAATATTCGGTAACTTGCGTTCAATTGCCTCCAAAAATTCGCCGTACGTCATGTCGTTCGTCACTTCTTTTTCCAAAGATTGAATGATTTGTTCGTAGTCTAAACCTAATTTCTGATTCAATTCGCGTGTATGAGATGAGCCTGTCAAATCAATACGTTTGGTCCAACCGGTTTGATGCAACATAATCAAATTATCAATGACCGCACTCACGCGTTCTTGCATCTCTGCGTCCAAATCCTCTTCGTCACGCAAATGCACAAACAAGCGCTCGCCGTCAAATTCGAAGGATTCAATCGGAACACTAGTATCTTGTGTAACAAATTTGCCGTGATAAAGTGTTTCTGCAACAACGGGCATCCCGAATACGAACAGCCCCACTAAGCCGAGCACATACAACCAACCATAACGTTTCATCATCATGCCTCCCTACTCTTTTTTTTATAGTTTACACCTGTTAGAAAACGCTGTCAAATTCTTCTGTGTCAAAAAACACCCCTTCTGAAAAAGGAGTGCCTACTTGTGTTTAGCGGTGTTTGCTTAAAACTTCTTCTAAACGTTTTTTGTCGTGGAAACCGACTAATTTCTCAACAACTTGTCCATCTTTCGTTACTAATAACGTTGGAATTGACATAATGCCGAACTGCGCTGCGTGTTGTTGTTCTTCGTCTACGTTCATTTTGTAAAATGCGACTTCGCCTTCTAATTCTTCGCTGAGTAAATCAATGATTGGCGATTGCATGCGACAAGGACCACACCACGGCGCCCAAAAATCAACAACGGATAAACCATCTGCTACTGCGGAAGCAAATTCCGCATCTGTTAAATGTTTTGCCATCTTTTTTCCTTCTTTCTGTAATGTTTTTTTCAGTATAGCACGATTTGGCGCGCGTGACGACTTATTTGCTCAAATCCATTTCCCAGATGACGGGATAACGCTTGCCTGTAATGTAAAAACGCTCGCCTTCAATATGCGCGATTCCGTTCAACACGTCGTTCGGATTCGTTAATTGCAACGGTTCGACCCACTCGCTCAAATCAAAGCTGGCAACGACTGCACCTGTTTCGAGGTCGATTTTGACGATGCGATTCGTTTGCCAAATATTCGCATACAAAAAGCCGTTCGCGTATTCTAATTCGTTCAGTTTTTCTACAGGTTTGCCGTTTTCGGTAACGGATAGCGATTCGAGCTTGGCGAAAGTTTGCGGATGATATTGCTGAAGCTTAGAACTGCCGTTGGACAACCACAAAACCGAACGCGAATCATCGTAAGCAATGCCCCAACCTTCGCCCACATAATGCGCGGTTTGAAGCACCTCTAACGTCTCCACATCACGCAAAAAAGCCGTCTGCTCTTTCCAAGAAAGTTGCCAAATCCCATCGGGCATCACTGTAATTCCTTCACCAAAATACCGCGCCTCCAACGATTGCACTTGCTCACGCTCGCCTGTTTCCAAATTCAAATACCCAATACTCGATTCGCCATACAAACCTGTTGACAGCAGTAAACCTTTTTCGGTATGGTATTCCAACCCTTGCGTGAAAGCCGTTGCGTCGCTTGGATAAGTGGCAATCAACTCCACCGCACTCGCAAAACGCGCTTGAAACAACCACAAACAACTCATACATTGCAAGATTTTTTTCATAAAAACACCTTCCTTATTGAGATAATGGGCGTATCTTGGTACAATAGAACCATCCCTTTATGGAAAGGAAGGTCACTGATGACATTTTATCATATTGCATTAAAAATTGTACGTGTTTTGTTTAGAATCTTCAACGGCAAAATGCACATCGAAGGTTTAGAAAATGTACCGACGGATCGCCCCGTTATTATTGCGGGAACGCACCGCTCGAATTTGGATCCTTTTTTGGTGGCGTTGGCGATTGAGCCGCGTTATGTGTCTTTCATGGCAAAAGATTCCTTATTCAAATTCAAGCCGCTCGCTTATTTGTTAAGTAAAGCGTACGTATTTCCGGTGAATCGCGACAAGCCGTCTGCAAGCGCGATTAAACATGCGGTCAACGAGATGAAAGCTGGACGCAACTTAGGTATTTTCCCATCAGGGACGCGCTATTCTACCGAAATTAAAGGCGGCACTGCTTTTATCCAAAAGTTAAGCCAACAAGCGATTGTCCCTGTGGCAATTCAGCCGTCGATTGGATTTTGGCAATTTATCACGCGCAAACCACAAAAACTCGCGTTCGGAAAGCCGATTGAATTCGATCCAAAACGGACTTATAATAAAGAAACGTTGGCAATCATTGACGCGCAACTGGCACAACAGTTCGATGCGTTAGACGAACAACTTGATTCTGATTATCGTTACATTCCCCCAACCAAAAAATCCACCCGTTAAGGTGGATTCTTTTTGTTATTCTGTTGTGCTTTCACTCGATTGTTCCACGGTTTCGGGAGTCCAGATGAATTGGAATATTTTTTCGGTGAAAGTGGTGTCTTCGGTCGGTTCGGCTAGTGCTTCTTGTTGTTCTTCTTGTCCTTCTTCTTGCGATTCTGCGGATTGCTCGGTTAATGGTTGTGTGGATGGTTCGCTTTGTGTTGGTAAGGCAATCGTGAGTTGAATCGGCTGGTTGACCCAATAGGTTTCGTAACGCTTTTTGTCGAGGGCAAAAGATTGAATCACCTTGTAAGAATGGCCTGGCGCGAGTTCTTGTCCGTAAGTTTGGTTAATCATGACGTAATCGGAATAGATGGCGTCGCCTGCAATATCAAGCGACACGATCGCGTCGATTGGTAACACCGTATCTGAACTGTGATTCGTCACGTCATATTCGACGGATACAATGATTTGGCCGTGCGCAAACGTTTGGAATGCTTCTTCATAAGCTTTTCGCGGTACAAAATCCGCAATTTCAATGCGATTGAGTTGGATGGTGACGCCTTCGACGGTTTGCGATTCTGTCAGCTGCTCGGTAATGAGCATATTTTTTTGACCCCACCATTCCGTGACTAAACGGTCTTGGATGTGCGAAGCGTTTTGTTGGAGTTGGCGCGCGGCGGCTTGATTATACGGCAAAAATAAATCTTGACGTTGTCCTAATGTGCTCACGTCTGCGCCAATCAAGTCGCTTGCGTTGGCACGCGGCGGCACAACACTCACATAAAAACTTCCCTCTTCTTCAATGTGTTCCAGCGCTTGCTGACCGACGCCATACACTAAATAGCCTTCAACGGTTTCACCTGCTAAAACGGCGCCTTCTTTTTCGGATAAAATATCGAGCAAATTGCCGCTTTGTGACGGATAAACGGCTAAACTCGGCGTACTTTTGACGACTGCATTCGTAAACGACAAGCGGAACTCATCTGCTGACAAGTAAAAAGGTGCGTCGCTCGTATTCGTCACGGCCACACGCAACGCGATAACAGCGCCTTTTTGGGCTTCGTCGAATTGAAACGTGTTCGCCACTTCTTCATCGTAGCGCGTCACTTCGTAAACTTTCAACGCTTCTACGACAACGCTAAAACTTTGTTGTTCTTGCAAAAAAGCCGTTTCGGTTTCGAATAATGTTTTGCCAATTTCAATGCGTTCGTCTTGCTCAAAATCGGCTGCCAACTGCGCCCACTCTGGAACGACCGTCACATCTACTTCGATGCTTTCGGGTTGGCTTTCTGGCATTGAGCCTAATTGTTGTGAGGCTTGTTGCTCAACGAATTGCTCGTATTGCTGACACCCCGCCAAACAAAAGAGGCTCAATAAGGCGATATATTTTTTCATTCTGTTGAACTCTCCAATTTTTTCTCACGGATAAGTACTCTCGGCGATTCATCTTCGTATAGCGTTGACTTCTCGCGGAAAACGTCATAAATCTCGCTCATAATTACTTTCAAAATCGCGTAGCCTGGCACACCCAAAATAACGCCGACAACACCGAACAATTTACCAGACGTCAATAATACAACCAAAATTGTGACTGGATGAATCTTCAAGTTGTTACCTAAAATTTGTGGCGAAATGAAACGTCCTTCGATCGTTTGTTCGACCATCATGACGATGATGACTTTTAAGACCATGGCTGGCGAAGTAATGAGCGCGATAATAAGGGCTGGAATGACCGCAATAAACGATCCCAAAAACGGAATAATATTCAAGAAGCCAGACACAACGCCAAGTGTAATGCCGTAATCTAAGCCGATAATGGAATATCCAATCGAGAACATAATGGCGACCATGACCGCTACAATAATTTGTCCACGAATGTATTGCGACACTTGATAGTTTCCTTGATACATCATGCGACGAATAATCGTCCGATATTTGACAGGAACGTAGTTCAGCATATAATCGCCCAAACGATGCCCATCTAACAACAAATAATACAACATGACTGGCGCAGTCAACAATCCCGTAACGATTTGCGTAATCGTCCCGACAACACTTCCCAATCCGCCGAACGTTGACGTAACAATCGCATTCAAACGATCTGGCAAACCTTTCAAATCTAAGCCATCAATGAACGGCTGCAAATTATCCAGTAACGGCTGATTGTTGTTCCAAATTGGCAACGTTTCGACCATTTTGTTTAGCGCGTCAAAATAATGCGGCAAACTATTGACGAATCCCATTGTTTGACGTTGCAAAATCGGATACAAGGTCGAAATGCCCCACATCATCAACAGCAAAATCACAATGAAAATAATAATAATCGCTAAATGGCGGTTGACGCCTTTTTTGGTAAGTTTGTCGACAATCGGCACGAATAAATAGTACAACACGCCTGACATAATAATCGGAAACGCAATAATATCAAAAAAACTACCTAACGGCGAAAATACATACGAAATCCGTGTGAATACCCATAAGTTCAATAAGACTAATAACGTAATCAACAAGGTACTAACAATTTTGTTGTTCAAAAATAAATGCCAAAACCATGAAGTTTTAGACGTTGATGTTTCATGCGATTGTTTTGTTGTCATGATGCAAACCTCCTACTGCGTCGCTCTGTTGCTATTCTACCACAAAAAGAAACTTTTTTCACGCGAATCGTCCATAAAGTATGCTATAATCAAAGCAGAAATTGGAAAGGAAAATGGTTATGACTCAAACTTTTTTATTAGGTGGTTACACGAAACGTGAGAATAAAGGGTTAATGTCGATGGTGTTCGATGCCAAAACGGGTGCCTGCCACGCCCCGCAATTACTGGCTGAACTCGGAAATCCGACGTATTTAACCCTGTCGCATGATAAGCAGTATCTTTTTGCGATTCATAAAGATGAGCCGCAAAGCGGTGTTGTTGCGTTCAAACGGCAAAATGGCGTGTGGCAACGCGTAGCAGACTGCTTGAACACGGAGATTCCGGGCTGTCATCTTTGTTATAGCGACGCGAGTCGAACGCTTTATGTGGCAAACTATCACGAAGGCGCAATTGACGTGTATCACTTCGATACGCAACAGCAGCTCACGCCTATTCAGCGCGTGCAACATACCGGCTCTAGCACGCATCCGAACCAAGCTAGTCCGCATGTGCATTATGTCGGCTTGAACGCGGCACAAACCTTGCTCTACGTTTGCGACTTAGGAACGGACACGATTTATCACTATGCCCTCGCCCAAAATGGTACGTTAGACCTTGTCCACGAGTTGCGCTTACCGAGCGGAACAGGCCCACGCCACTTCGTGTTGCATCCGCAACTCCCTCTTGCTTATGTAATTGGCGAATTGAATAATACAACATCGGTGATTGCACTTGATGCGAACGGCTACGGCGAGCGCATTGTACAAACCATGCTCAACGTTCCTGAAGCCTTTGCACAGACGTCTGCTGGTGCGGCGATCCGTATGACACAAGACGGACGCTTCTTATATACGTCAACGCGTTTTCATAATGTGCTGACTGCCTTTGAAATCACTCCTGAAAGCGGCTTGTTGACACTCATTCAATGTATTGACACGCATGGCGAGATTCCGCGTGATTTTACGCTAGACGAAACGGAACAGTACGTACTCGTGCCACATCAAGATAGCGATCATCTATCCGTATTCACGCGCGACGCTCAAACAGGACGTCTGACGTTTGCGCATTCAGACACGGTGGCGCCTGAATGTGTGTGTATTATAGGTAATGATTAAAGGACAGCTGGCGCTGTCCTTTGTTGTTTTTGTTCAAAGTGGTTAATCATGTAGCATATTTAAGTACATGTCCAATCTTTCGTTAATATAGTTTGCAAAGAGATTTTCCATTGCTGAAAGATTGTGCTTTATTTGATATTCTTCAAATGCGTTGTAGTAGACAATTCTATCTGTGAACTTAATGTCGATGGGCGGAAACCCTGCTTTCATCAACTCAAGATTTACAAGCAGTCTTCCGGTTCTACCATTTCCGTCAATGAAAGGATGGATACTTTCAAACTCAATATGAAAACGTGCTAGTTTCGTGGCGATATGTTCTGTGCTTGTGGCAAAATCGTGTAACAACTGTTCCATTTTCGGTTCAATCAGATAGGGTTGCACAGGTTCATGTTGTGCGCCCATAATACGAACAGGTACTCTGCGATAGACACCACGGTCTTCTTTTTTGTCGGCAAGGACGAGATAATGAATTTGTTTAATGACAGACTCGCTCATCGGAACATTGTCTTTCACGAGTTCACTCACAAAATCAAATGCTTCTTTGTGGCCGACCGCTTCCATATGGTCCTTTAATGGTTTTTGGTCAATCGTAAGCCCCCGAAGCACCAGATCCGTTTCTCGTAAGGTAAGGGTATTCCCTTCAATCGCATTCGAATTGTATGTATATTCTATGACAAACTCCTCATTAAGTCTTGCTACTTCTCCCGCAGTCAAAGGTCTTCTACCGTCCAATTCTATTTTTTTGCGGTCAATTTGTGCTAAAAGGCTTGCCTTTGATTTGTAACGCCCATCCGTAGGTTTTTTTGCATCCATGGGAATTTTCCAGCTGCGTCCTTCTTGATACGCCCCCGGAATTTTGCCTTCAGAGCAAAGCGTACGAATTCTTCTATCCGAAATGCCCCATTTTTCTGAGGCTTGTTGTACGGTTATAAACATCGATTGTCCCTCCCTTCTCAAATAGAGCATACCACTTTAGCGGAACAATAGCAACGCTATCGGAATAATATTTATCGAAATAGCGGAACAATACACACGGCTTGGTAAATAATGTAGATGATTAAAAGGACAGCGGGCGCTGTCCTTTTAATGTGCTTTACGTTTCGCCAACATGTCCGCATAATACTTGCGACTGTTGTTCAAGACGTCAAGAAAATCAATGTATAATTTCGTGCCTTTGAGTTGTGCCATGAGTTCAACATACGTTGCGAGTTGCTTGTATGGTGTCAAGACGGCTTTGCGCAAACCTTTGACGTCGTAAGTCGTTTTCGTGAGCGCGTCTTGCGAGCGTGAGGCAAAAAGTTGCTCAAACGCGGTGTTGCTTTCGCTCAAATTATCCACAAACTTCTTGATAGACAAAGTGCGGACATGCTCGTTATAAGGTGCTTGCCCGAGTTTCTCCAACAAGTTGACGACTAACGCTGTTTCGGCTTCGTAGTTGCTCGACTTGGCTTCTTTGTATTGGGCAAATAATAGTTTGAGTGCGGTGTAAGCAGACTTCTCGTTGTCGCGCTTGGTGACGCGATAGGGTTTCACGCTGTCGTAGAGGGCTTGCAAGTCAGCATCACGCAGGGCATCTGCTTGCGAAATCGCGGTTGACTTCTCGCTCGCGCGCACTTGTTCGAGTGACTTTTGCAGTGGCACGAGGTCGGTGCGAATTTTGACGAGGAGAGGTTTGATGTGCTCCTCGTTGTTGTAAGGCAACTCCGCTTTGGTTAAATCATCCAAAAAACGTGTGAGAAATTGGACGAGTTCGGCGTGGCGCAGGTGCGGAATATGTAAGTTTGTGAGTTTGGTCATGTGAGTTTCCTTTCCTGGTGGGTGTCGCACGTTGCGACAGCGGTAATATTTGCGGTAAAGATTCGTCGCACGTTGCGATCAGTTGCAGGCAATTCGATTCATCTTATCGCGTTGTGCGATGGCGTGAATGTCGAGACGAACACCCCGTCGCAACTTGCGACGGGCACTTTATATTCTATTGGGATTATCGCAACTTGCGAAAACGTGCTTGATGTTGTCGGCATGTCATCGCACATTGCGATGTCGCTCTTTAATTCTGATACGATTATCGCATAACAAGCGTTTTGCTCTCAATACGAAACAAGACGACAGCTAAGTAGTCTGTCGTGCGATAAAACAAAATAATATAATTACATTTTTTGGGATGGTTATTCTTCTAGTAACCCAAATGTGTTCAATAAATGTTCATAGTTGGTGAGTTCATGTTTGATCCCTTTTGCTAATAAATCATTTCTGAATTCCGTTAATCTCTCTTCTTCTGTACTACCTTCTCCTGTGGCGGTTAATGTGTCTTCTACATCATAGAGGGTATTATTAATGAGCATTTTGGAGCTGTTTTTATGCACAAGCAAGTCAGTCTTATCAAACACTTCGATATCCGTTACTTCTTTATTAGTTAAATCAATGGTGTAAGCCACTAAGAACAACTGTTTACTTCCTGTAAAGCTTTCTACTAATAGATAATGATTGGCGAATGCACTCTTTCCTTTTTCAGAACGTATTCTTTCGGATAATGTTCCTACTATCTCTAATGCTATCTCTTTTGATTCACTATCACTACTTAATTGATAAGAAAAATCTGTTGTGTTTGTTGTTATTTCTGTATCACTAGTCATCAGGATATAATCTACCGATTTTACGGCGCCATGAATTTGTTGAATCTGTAGTCGCTTAGATTTAACCGTATACTCTTCTTCACCGTTTACTTCGATTTCCTCTACCTTATCCGTTGGAACAACGTTTACAACAAACGGATCTGAGAAGTAATCTTCTCTACGTTTTTCAGCTTCAGCTTGAACTTGATTAGCTTTCGCTTGAGCCCTATTATCTTCTTGAATTAGTCGATTATATTCCTCTGTACTCCTTTGCCACTGATAACCCACAAGAGCAATACATATAGTGGTGAATACTGTGGCTATTCCAATCACATTATTCGAAAGCCAATCTAATGTTATCCTCTTATTCTTGAATAACACGCACAGTATTCCCACTACTATCGCTACAAATATTAATAGCATACCCTTCTCAATCATAGATTCCATCCTTCTTTCTTAAATTTATTTGATTCACAAACATTCCTAGCCCTACTCTATTCAGGCTAGAAATGTCTGTTGATGCTTCGTTTACTTTTGAGTAATCTTAGTAGAATACTACTGTGTAAGTGAATGTTACATTGTCAGACCACATGATTGGAGCTACATAGTAACCACCAAAATTATTAACAACCATAAAATTAGTATCGTCCGCCGTCATGCTAACCGCTTCATCATAAACAGCTAAAGCCCAAGCGTCAGCTTCCTCAAAGGTAGCAAATTCCATACCGCTGTTACCAATGTCGCCTAAGCGATAAATACTTGGAGCAGTTGTGTCGTCTGTAGAGCCACCTGTGTCAGTACCACCGTCAGTTGTATCTGTACCGCCATTATCAGCAGGAGGTGTTGTCGTATCTTCTGTAGTCGCTCCACCGTTGTCTGTAGGTTGAGTTGTGTCGTCTGTTGAAGTACCTGCACCATTTTCTTCTGCTGGTGTTGTCGTTTCAGTTATTGCTGTAACCGTACCATTATCTGATGTTGTTGTCGCTGTTCCAACATTCTCAACTGTTGTTGGAGATGTTGTCGCAACGGCTGTATTCGATACAGGTGCCGCTACATCCCCTTTGCCGCTTGTAACGGTGCCTTTACTTGTGTTTGTTGATGTCGTAGCTGTCACTAGCTCTTTGTCTAAGATGCCTTTTAAGGTTTTGCCAGTTAAGATGACGTCTTTGTTGGTAATGCCGTTCAACTTAGCTAAGTCGTCCACATTTTGTCCTGTTAGGCAAGCGAGGGTGCTTAAAGTGTCGCCCCATTGAATGACGTATGCGTCGAGTTTCAAGTCTTTTTGGCGCTGGATTTCGGCTTTGACTTGTTCAGCGGTACGTTGTGTCCACTTTGCGGTTACTTTGTCAAGGGCTGCTTGTTGTTCAGTCGCTAATGTGGTATTGTTCCCTTTGGCTTGCGAGACTAAGGTTGGCATGCTCAAAGCGACTGCCAAAGTGGCAACCAATAAGATTTTGTGTATTTTGTTCATGATAATGCCTCTTTCGTTGTGTTTTGTTTGTGCGTCGTGTTGGCTAGTTGATTGCGCTCCTTTCGTTTGTTTTTAACATCGACGGTACAAACTGCTTTTATTGTAACACAACAACCTTTAACTTGTTTTTTTTTTTTTGACAAATTCGTTACAAATCTGTAACATAAGGTATTTATAATATGTGATGTGTCCTCCGACACGAAGAATCCTCGCCAATACGGATTGGCGGGGATGTTGTGTTTATGCTTTCTCGAAGGTCATCGTATAGTGATGAGTGTTGTGTTGATTTGCTGCTAAGTGTTGGATGCCTAGTTTGTTTGTCAGTTCGCCCGTTGCGTCTTCGGTGTCCGCAATGCCTGCCCACGGCTCGATACAGACGAACGGCGCTTTAGCTGGATATGGCGACCAAATACCGAGGTAAGGCATTTCTTGCGCTTGTAAGCGAATGGTTGTGCCGCTCGGTGCGTCCGTCAATACCACTTCTGTTTGCTCGTCTATTTCGTAGATGAGCGCATCATGATGGAACGTATCGTGCGTTAATGTCGTTTGTGGTACGACTACGCGACTTGCTTGCGCGGTATCAATATTCCAGTCTTGAGACATTGGTAAGCGTGTATAAGCTTTTTCGGGGGTAAAATGATACGTGACGCCCTCAAATTCTGCGTGTTCATTGTGCGACACATTGAATGCAGGATGCCCGCCAATGCTGTAATAGAGTGGTTGCTCCGTCGAAGGATTCCATACATCATACGATACGGTCAGTTGATTCCCTTGCAAACGGTACGTAATATGCAACGTAAATTCAAACGGATAGTCGTTGAGCGTTTCTTCATCATGTGTCAACTCAAAGGTCACTTGTTCTGCGGTTTGCGAATGGACGCTGAATACTTTGTCGCGAGCAAATCCGTGTCTAGGTAATGTATAGGCTTGGTCTTTGTAACGATATTGGCTGCCTTTTAGCCCGCCAACAATCGGAAACAACACCGGTGCTTGTCTTGGCCAATAGTTTGCGTCCGCTTGCCACAAAAATTCATAGCCTGTCTTGCGGTCTTGAATGGACGCGAGTTCAGCGCCAAGTTCTCGAATAGTAACCGTGAGGGCATCGCTTTGTAAGGTAATCATATTGCACTTCTCCTTTATAAAATGTAATGACTCAAATCGCGATCTTCGACGATGGACGCGAGTTTTTGGTCGACGTATTGGGCAGTAATCGTAATCGCCATTGGCGAATTAGCGGCTTCAAATAATAGTTCTTCGAGCAACGTTTCGAGAATGGTATGTAGGCGACGCGCACCAATATTGTCCGTTGTTTCATTTAATTTGACGGCATATTCCGCCATGCGTTCAACCGCTTCGTCAGTGAAAGTAATTTCAACATCTTCGGTCGCTAGTAAGGCTTCGTATTGTTTGGTGAGGGCATTTTTTGGCTCGGTGAGTATTTGGATAAAGTCAGCTTTCGTCAAGTCGTTCAAATTCACGCGAATCGGGAAACGGCCTTGCAATTCTGGAATCAAGTCGGATGGTTTGGCAACGTGGAATGCGCCGCTCGCAATAAAGAGAATGTGATCCGTCGCAATGATGCCGTATTTTGTTTGAATTTGGCTACCTTCAACGATTGGCAAGATGTCACGCTGAACGCCTTGGCGGCTCACTTCGCCTGCTTGTTGATTACGTGTAGCAATTTTGTCAATTTCATCAATGAAAATAATGCCATTTTCTTCGGCGAGTTTCAAAGCGATTTGGTTAATATCGTCTTGGTTGACAAGTCTGTCTGCTTCTTCTTCGGTCAGTAAGGCGATGGCTTCTTTGACGGTGACGGTGCGTTCGATTTTTTTCTTCGGACGCAAGGCATTCAAGCTTTCTTGCATGTCCATCATTTGTTCCATTGCGGGGTTAAGGCTGTTGAGTTGCAGTTTCTTTTCTTCGAGTTGGATCGTTACTTCGTGCTTATCAAGCAAACCATCACGAATTTGTTGGCGGATTTGGCGGCGGCTTGATGCAATTTCGTCTGTGACGATTTCTTCTTCCTGTTCAAGTTCAGCTTGTGGTACGAATTGCTTGAACATGCTTGCAAAGTCAAATCCCATGCCGTTCGAGGTGGCAGGGTCGACTTTTTTGACTTTTTGGCCAGGTCGTAAAGCTTTAGCAATGCGTTCAATTGCTTTAATTTGGGCTTTTTCTTGAACTTCGGCGTGTTTTTGTTTTTTGACGAGGCGAATGCTTTGTTCGACTAAATCACGCACCATGGATTCGACGTCGCGGCCAACGTAGCCGACTTCTGTATATTTGGTTGCTTCGACTTTTACGAAAGGCGCTTGTGCGATTTCGGCTAAACGGCGTGCGATTTCGGTTTTACCGACACCTGTTGGGCCAATCATTAACAAGTTTTTGGGTTTGACTTCTTGTTTCATGGTGTCGTCTAATTTTAGGCGGCGTACACGGTTGCGTAAAGCGACCGCTACTGCGCGCTTAGCTTCTTCTTGTCCGATAATGTATTTATCCAGTTCTGCCACAATGTGACGCGGGGTTAATTCTTTCATGTCGTTCTCCTTTTATCGTCTACTTCTCGAATTCTTCCACCAAAATATTGTCATTCGTAAAGACGTCAATTTCACTCGCAATTTGGAGCGATTGATACGCAATGTCGCGCGCGGACAAATCATTACCGTTGCGTAATAAAGCGCGTGCCGCTGCCAAAGCGTAATTGCCGCCAGAACCAATCGTCAAAACACCGTCATCGGGTTCAATGACTTCGCCTGTGCCACTCACTAATAACAAAGTTTCTTTATTCATGACGATTAGGAGTGCTTCGAGTTTTTGCAAGGTGCGGTCGGTACGCCATTGTTTCGCAACTTCTACAGCTGCGCGCGTCAATTGTCCTTGATGCGCTTTGAGCTTTTCTTCAAACATTTCGGATAAGGAAATGGCATCTGCCACGCCACCTGCAAAGCCGACAACGACTTCGCCGTTATAAATGCGTCGTAGTTTACGCGCGCCGCCTTTCATGATGACTTTTTCGCCCATGGTGACTTGTCCGTCGCCTGCCATTGCGAGTTGGTTATCTTTTTTTACTGCACAAATAGTTGTCATAGTTTAGTCTCCTTTGTTAGTAGTTCGTTTTGCGCGAGGGTGCGCCGCCAAATAATGTTGTCGTAATTGGTCTTTCGTGACATGTGTATAAATTTGCGTCGAACTCAAACTTGCATGTCCCAATAATTCTTGCACGCTGCGCATATCGGCGCCGTGATTCAGCAAGTGCGTCGCAAAAGTATGGCGCAATTTATGCGGATGAATGGCTAAATTTAGCGCTTTTTGCTCGATAAAGGCGTTCAGTTGTTTACGAATATACGCCGGTGTTGTCCGTTTTCCTTTTGGCGTCAAAAATACATACGCCAATTCCGCATCAGGATATTCTTGAAGAATTGGAGCGCGCACTTCGCGAATATAAGTTTGCAGTACTTGAACCGCCACATCGCCAATCGGCACAATGCGTTCCTTGTTCCCTTTCCCAAAAACGCGCACTAGCTGCACCATGAAATCAATGTCGCTTAGTTTGAGTTGGCAGCATTCGCTAATTCGCATTCCCGTTGCATAAAGCAGTTCAATAATTGCGAGAATAAACGGCGTATCTTGCGCTGCTTCAATTAGCGTCTGAATTTCTTTTTCATAAAAAAAATCGGGCAAGCGTTGTTGTTTGGCGCTATATTGAATGAGTTCCATCGGGCTAGACGTCAGCCAGCCTTCGCGTATCGCAAACTTGAAAAACGAGCGTAACGTCGATAATTTGCGCGTAATGGTGCGCTTTGATAATTGACGTTCATTCAACGATACCAAAAAAAAGCGAATATCTTGATAAGTCAGTTGCAATAATTCGCCGCCGCCAGACGTTTTGATAAATTGCTGCAATTCTTCCAAATCTTTGCGATACGCGCGTGCTGTATGCGCTGAATAGCGTCGTTCATCCAATAAATACGCTTCAAATGCATTTAATGCGTCCATTCACTTCGCCTCCTTTACACAACTATTATCATATCATATTTTGTCATCAGTTGCGAAACAAAAAAAGACGAACTGCTGTCCGTCTTCTTGAATCATTATTTGATTGCGTCTTTTAATGCTTTACCTGCTTTGAAGCCTGGTACTTTAGAAGCTGCAATTTTGATTGTTTCGCCTGTTTGAGGGTTACGTCCTGTACGTGCTGAACGCTCGCGTACTTCGAATGTACCGAAGCCGATTAATTGAACTTTCTCACCAGCTGCTAACTCCTCTGTAATTGATTCGAATAAGGCTTCGATTGCCGCTGTAACATCTTTTTTAGTTAAGTTTGTTTTAGACGCTACTTTTTCGACTAATTCAGCTTTATTTGCCATGTATGATTTCCTCCTTCATATAGCATGCGATTTTATATCGCATTAGTGATAGAATACCACATTATCGTCGTAATGACAACCTTTTATTGTCTTGCGCGCGTAATTAATTTGATAGGTGTCCCTTCAAAATAAAACGCATTGCGTAGTTGATTTTGCAAAAAGCGCTCATAGCTAAAATGCATCAACTCGACATCATTGACAAAAACAACAAAGGTTGGCGGGCCAACCGCAACTTGGGTCATGTAATAAATTTTTAGACGCTTGCCTTTGTCTGTCGGCGTTGGATTGATTGCTACTGCATCCATTAAAACATCATTCAAGACTGAAGACTGAATGCGACGCTGGCTATTTTCGTAAACCAATTCGAGCAATTCAGGCAATTTGTGCAAACGTTGACGCGTGTGCGCACTTACAAACAAAATCGGCGCAAACGATAAATATTCAAAATGTGCGCGAATTTCTTTGGTGAATTGTTCAAATTTTTTGTCGGATTTGTCGACAGCGTCCCATTTATTAACGATAATGATTAAGCCTTTGCCTGCTTCGTATGCGTAGCCAGCGACTTTTTTGTCTTGTTCGCGAATGCCTGTTTCAGCGTCTAATACCATGCAGACGACATCGCTGCGCTCAATTGCTGACATCGCGCGCAAAACGCTGTATTTTTCGGTATTTTCGTAGACTTTACCGCGTTTACGAATCCCCGCCGTATCAATCATCGTGAATTTGCGACCTGATTCTGTCGTAAATTGTGTATCCACCGCTTCACGCGTCGTGCCTTCCATATCGGATACAATCACACGTTCTTCTTGCAAAATCGCATTGACTAAGCTAGATTTTCCGACGTTTGGACGCCCGATAAAACAAAACTTAATGACATCTTCTTCGTCATCTTCTTTGTTATCTTCTGGTAATAGGCGCATAATTTCGTCCAATAAATCCCCGAGTCCAGTGCCGTGCGCACCCGAAATTGGAAACGGATCGCCATGCCCCAACGCATAAAAGTCATAAATCATTTGGCGCTGTTCAGGATTATCCGTCTTATTCACCGCCAAAATGACTGGCTTTTTAGTACGATGCAAACGATGCGCAATGGCTTCGTCCGCGTCTGTTAAGCCTTCTTGCATGCTTGTCATAAATACAATCACATCGGCTTCATCCATCGCAATATCGGCTTGGTAACGCACTTGATCCATCAGCGGTTCGTCAATCATATCAATTCCGCCTGTGTCAATGATACGGTATTCGCGTCCGAGCCATTTTCCCGTTGCATAAATGCGGTCACGCGTCACACCAGGATAATCCTCGACAATCGATACACGCTCGCCAACCAAACGGTTAAAAATCGTCGATTTTCCCACATTCGGACGCCCTACTAAGGCAATTGTTGGAATACTCATTGTCTTTCCTCGCTTTCATAAGAAAAAACTGACTTGGTGAATCAAGTCAGCCTTCTTCTTGATAATTATTTTAAGCGTTCAAATCGCCAAATGCGTCGCCTAATACATCACCTAATGTGAAGCCTGTTTCAGTTTCTAGAACTGGAGTTGCTTCTACTTTAGCTGGACGTGGCTTACGTGCACGTGGTGCTGATTCTTTTTTAGGCTTTTCAGTTTCTTCTTGCTCTTGAACTGGTCTTTCGATCAAAGCCTTAATTGAAAGTGACAAGCGTTGTTCTTGCTCGTTCACGCTCAATACTTTCACTTCTACTTCTTGTCCTTCAGATAATTTATCTTTTGGTGTTGCGATATGCTCGTGAGAAATTTGTGAAACGTGTACTAAACCTTCTACGCCTGGGAAAACTTCTACGAACGCACCGAAGTCTGCTAAACGTTTAACAACTGCTGTCAATACTGCGCCTTCTGGAGCTTTTTCAGCGATGTTGTCCCATGGTCCTTCCAAAGTGTCTTTAATTGACAATGAAATGCGACCTGTTTCTGCATCAACTTCCAATACTTTAACATTGACTGTATCGCCAACGGTCAATGCATCTGCTGGTTTTGAAATACGTTGGTGTGAAATACGGCTCACGTGAACCAATCCATCTACGCCACCTAAGTCAATGAATGCACCAAAGTTTGTCAAACGTACAACTTTACCTTCAACAACGCTGCCTTCAGTAATGGTTGCTAATGCTTCTGCACGTTTTGCGTCTTGCTCACGTTTTGCTAATTCTTTACGTGATAAAATTAAACGATTTTCTGTTGGGTTTACTTCAACAATCGCAAATTCTAATGTTTGACCTTTGTAAGCAGCCAAATCTTCTACGAAACGCTCTGCCACCATAGATGCTGGTACAAAACCACGAACGCCTGCTTCAACAACTAAACCACCTTTAACTGCATCTTTAACTAATGCGGTTAATGTTTCGCCGTTTGCTGCTTTTTCTTGCAATTCTGCCCAAACTTTACGTGAGTCTACACGTTTTTTAGAGAGCAAGTAGTTGCCGTTTTCTTTGTCTTTGATTGGTTTTAAGACGACTAATTCGATTTCGTCGCCGATGTTGACGATTTCTGTAAATTCGCCAAAAGCTGTTGCGGATAATTCGTTGCGTGGTACAACGCCTTCCAAACCGCCGCTTTCTTTAATTGATACGCGTACTTGGTTATCGTCAAAAGCTAACACGTCGCCTTTTACTACGTCCCCTACTTTAATATCGAGAACGCTATCTAACGCGTCCGCCATTGAAGTTAATAATTCTTGATTGTCTGTCATCTGCCAGTTCCTCCTATTGCAATCGCCCATTCCTTGAGCTTACTGTTATCCATTTTAGCAAATAACCTAGCAATAGTCTATATTTTTCAGTAAATTCTTTTGTATATTTTGAAAAAAGTTCGTTCTATTCAAAAAAGGCTATGCGTCCATAGCCTGTTAACTTTTTAAGAAAGACGTTCTTTGAAATCGTTGTAGCCGTATTCATGAATGACGCGTGTGCCTTCGCGTTCGTCGTGCACCGCAATCGCTGGCAAATTAATGCCGTTAAACGTATTGGTTTTGACCATCGAATAAATCGCCATATCCGTAAACACCAAGCGATCGCCGACTTTAAGCGGCTCGTCAAATGAATAGTCTCCGATAACATCACCAGCCAAACACGTTGGTCCACCTAAGCGATACGTGTGTGGTTTCTCGTTTGGTTCGCCAGAGCCAATAACAAACGGACGATACGGCATTTCTAACACGTCAGGCATGTGACATGACGCCGACGTATCCAAAATCGCCAAATTCATCTCGTTTTCATTCAAATCGAGCACTTCTGAAACCAAAAAGCCCGTATTCAACGCTACTGCTTCGCCTGGCTCCAAATAAACTTGGACATTATACGTTGACTGAACGCGATTCACACAACGAATTAAACGTTCCAAATCATAATCTTCGCGCGTAATGTGATGTCCTCCGCCAAAATTCACCCATTTCATTTGGTGCAAATATTTGCCGAATTTCGCTTCAAAAACGTCCAACGTCGCTTCCAAATCATCCGAATTTTGTTGGCATAACGTATGAAAATGCAATCCGTCCAATTCCTCCACAATGCTTTCATCAAAGTTTGCTTGCGTAGTTCCCAAGCGTGAACAAGGCGCTGACGGGTCGTAAATCGCATGTTCAGGATCTTGCGTCGAAAACTGCGGATTGACACGCAAACCCACGCCAATTGAGCGTCCGCTTTTTTTGACTAATGGCAAAAATTTGCGCACTTGAGCGGGCGTGTTGAACACAATATCGTCTACAATCGTCACCAAATATTCCATCTCGCTCGTCTTGAAAGCTGGCGCGAACACGTGCGTTTCTTTGCCAAATTCTTCGTAACCTAAGCGCGCTTCATTGACTGAACTCGCCGTCGTCCCATCCAAATATTCCGCCATTAACGGATAAAAATGAAACATCGAAAATCCTTTTTGTGCCAATAAAATTTTGCATCCTGTTTGGTCTTTGACATATTTTAACACTTCCAAATTACGCTTTAACAACGCCTCATCCACTACAAAACATGGCGTCGGCAACGCATTAAAATCAATTTGCGTCATATTAAACTCCTTTCAATCAAACACCACATGTCAAACATGTGGTGCGAGTATTATCCTTGTATTAATCAACCAAAACAGGATTGAAATCTTCTTTCCATGGCAAGCCGAATTCGTTCAAAGCTTCCATGAATGGATCTGGATCGAATTCTTCGATGTTGTAGACGCCTGCTTTGTTCCATTTGCCAGTCAAAATCATGGCAGCACCAATCATTGCAGGTACGCCTGTGGTGTAAGAAATCGCTTGGGAGCCTGTTTCTTTGTAACATTCTTGATGGTCACAAATATTATAGACATAGTACGTTTTTTCTTCGCCGTCTTTTACGCCTTTGAAAATGTTACCGATATTCGTTTTACCAACCGTACGTGGTCCTAATGACGCTGGGTCAGGCAATACCGCCTTCAAAAATTGCAACGGAATAATTTCTTTGCCTTCGTACATAATCGGCTCAATGCTTGTCATACCTACATTTTCTAATACTTTCAAATGCGTTAAGTAGCTTTGGCCGAACGTCATGAAGAAACGAATACGCTTCAAGCCTTTAATATTTTTTGCGAGAGATTCCAATTCTTCATGGTAAAGCAAGTACATGTCTTTTGGCCCTACTGCTTCAAAATTGTATTCGCGTTTAATTTCCATTGGCTGTGTTTCAATCCACTCGCCATTTTCCCAGTAGCGACCGTTAGCCGTAACTTCGCGAATGTTAATTTCTGGGTTAAAATTCGTTGCGAACGGATAGCCGTGATCGCCGCCGTTGCAATCCAAAATATCAATTTCATGAATTTCGTCGAAGTAATGCTTTTGTGCATACGCTGAAAAAACGCCCGTCACACCTGGGTCAAAACCAGAACCTAGTAATGCGGTTAAACCTGCTTTTTCAAAACGCTCGCGGTACGCCCATTGCCAGCTGTACTCGAATTTGGCGGTATCTTCTGGTTCGTAGTTGGCGGTATCAACGTAATGAACGCCCGTTGCCAAGCACGCTTCCATAATGGTCAAATCTTGGTACGGCAACGCCACGTTAATGACAATAGCTGGCTTGTAATCGTTAATTAAAGCAACCAATTCTTCGACATTGTCCGCGTCTACTTGTGCAGTTGTAATGACAGAACGTCCTGCATAAGCGCTGTTTTCGATACGTTCTTTAATGGCGTCACACTTTGATTTCGTGCGGCTAGCAATCATAAACTCTGGGAATACCGCTGAATTTTGTGCACATTTGTGGCAAACGACGTTTGAAACGCCACCTGCTCCGATAATTAATGTTCTTGACATAATGATTCCTCCTTTATTGTTCAACGTGTAAAATAAAACTCTTCATCCCAAACAGGACAAAATAACTACCCAATATTGAGCCTTTGATGACGACTTTTTGGCCGTTGGATACTTTTACAGGGCGCGATTTCACCCAGCTCATCCCAACTTTGACTTCTGCGCCGTCGTGTGGCAATTCAAAGATGACTTTGGCGTTGTTTGCGATTTTGCCAACTTTCTCATTGTTGATGTAGACGTCCAATTTTGAGATGGAGCCGACAATTCCTGTATCGCGTACTAATGTAAATTCCATTTTAACTCTCCTTATTTACAAAGAATGTTGGATTTTAGGCGTTAAAATATGTTTCAACGTCAGATTTTTCGATTTCGATGCCAGCTTGGCAAATCGGACAGCAGACATAATAGTGATTGCTGTACGAAAATGTCGGAATGAAGAAAATCGTAAACTTGCGTCCCACTTTAATCAATTCATAACGCACTTCGTTATTGCAACGCCCGCACGTACGCGTTGTATTCATTTGCCCCAAAAAATCTTTGTAACCTTTTGAACCCCAAACAATAAACATCTTGATTCCTCCTATTGATTAAACATGAGTAACATTTCTCTCAACAACTTGCATGCCAAGGCGGTCGACTGCCCTGATTGGTCGTACGTTGGCGACAGCTCGTTCATGTCGGCGCCGACAATGTTCAACTGGCTAATGAGCGTAATCGCGCGGTGCAATTCCGTGAAAGTTACGCCACCCGCTTCAGGAGTGCCTGTTCCTGGAAACTCGGACGGATCCAACACGTCTAAATCCAATGTGAAAAAGATTGGCTTCCCTTTGAGTTGTTCAACTACCGCTTCCAACCCGTCAAAATTGAACTTTTGCAAGTGCGTGTGCTCTTTCGCCCAATAAAATTCATCGCGTTCCCCACTTCGAATACCGAATTGATAAATTTTGCCGTCGCCTAACAAGTCCCAACAACGGCGAATGACAGACGCGTGCGATAATTTCACACCCAAATAATCTTCGCGCAAGTCCGTATGCGCATCAAACTGAATGATGTGCAAATCAGGATATTTTTCGTAAAAAGCTTGAACGGAGCCATACGTTAAACCGTGTTCGCCACCAATCATTAAGGGAAACTTGCCTTCTTCCAACAAATTGGATACGAAATCTTTTAGTTGCGCGCGCGTTGCTTCAGGATCGCCAAACGGCAACTCCAAATCACCTGCGTCAAAGACACGAATATCTGTCAAATCTTTATCTTGATACGGACTGTACGTTTCGATGCCGAAACTTTCTTGACGCATAGCACTTGACGCAAAACGCGTTCCTGGACGATACGACGTAGTGCTATCAAACGGCGCCCCAAAAATGACAATCTCACTTTCTTCAAATGTGGCATCGCAGCCAATAAATGTGTGAACATTAGGTTGTAATTTCATACAATCGCTCCTTTATATAAGTCGGTAAGGCAAACGCCCCTTGATGCAATTCCAAATTATAATACTTCGTTGATACCGCAAACTGCTGCCAAACGTCCGCTTGAATGTCCGCTACTGGATCGATTCCTTTAGACGCATACCCAAACAACCAATAACCCGACGGATATGTCGGCAAGTGAAATTGGTATATTTTAGAAATCGGAAAGACTTTCGCAATGCGCGCATGAGCGCTTTCCATTGCTTCACGGTCTTGCGCATAAAAAGCACTTTCATGCTGATTGATGAGAATACCATTTTCGGTCAGTGCATGATAGCAGTTCCCGTAAAATTCGCGCGTAAATAAATTTTCTCCTGGGCCGAACGGATCGGTTGAATCGACAATAATTAAATCGTATTGATTGTGCTTACGTCTAACAAACGGCAAGCCGTCTTCGATGTGAATATGCACGCGCTCATCATTCAATGCACACGCTGTTTGTGGCAAAAATTGTTGGCTCACTTCTAATACCATGCCGTCAATTTCGACTAAATCAATGTGCTCGACAGTCGAATATTTGACTAACTCGCGAATCGTCCCGCCGTCGCCTGCCCCGATGACAAGTACGCGTTTAATCGACGGATTCGTCGCAAAAGCTGGATGGACAATCATCTCGTGATAAATGAACTCGTCTTTTTCGGTGAGCATCATAAAGCCATCTAATGTCAACATACGCCCAAATTCTGGCGTGTCAAACACGTCAATTTGTTGAAATTCGCTCTTGGCATGATACAAATGTTCTTTCACTTGAATCGATAACTTCACATGAGGCGTATGAAATTCTGAAAACCACAAATCCATGTTAATTAGCCTCCTTTTTGACAACGTAAATGGTTTCGACCGTCATATCTTCTGTCCCCATTACTTGACAGCCTTTTTCTTTGGCGTAAAGAGTATAGTCGATAATTTCTTGCGTAATCGCCTCACCTGGCGCGAGAATCGGAATTCCTGGTGGATACGCCATGACAAACTCGCCACTAATACGGCCGATTGCCTCTTCCAGACGGACTTTTTCACATTCGGCATAAAAAGCTTCTTGAGGCGTCATCTTAACTTGCGGTTCAATGTATTCGAGTTTGAATAATTCACCTGTAAAGCCTTGTTGCTCGCGCTTAATTTCGGTCAAAGCAGAAATCAATCGCTCCACATCAGGCTTGCGATCCCCCGCCGAAAAAATTGCCAAAATATTCCCGATATCGCCTAATTCGATTTGCATATTGTAATCATCACGCAAGCGATCATATACTTCGATGCCTGCTAACCCAATATCGCGCGTGTAAACAGACAATTTCGTCACATCAAAGTCATACACATTGTCGCCGTCAATCAAATCGGGCCCGTACGCATAATATTGCCCCAGCTGGTTAATTTGTTCTCTCGCATATTGCGCCAAATCGCTCGCTTCCTTAAAAATTTGCTTGCCATTCAACGCTAAATTTTGGCGCGCAGCATCTAACGACGTCAATAATAAGTAAGACGCGCTCGTTGTTTGCGTTAAATTGATGACTTGGCGCACGTAATTGCGGTCGACATTTTCGCCCATTAACAAGACGGAACTTTGCGTTAAAGAGCCGCCCGTTTTATGCACGCTGACTGCCGCCATATCCGCTCCCGCCGCCATTGCTGAAATCGGCATATTTTCACCGAAATAAAAATGACAACCGTGCGCTTCATCGACCAATACTTTCATGTCATGTTGATGCGCTAACTTCACAATGGCAGGCAAATTGGAACAAATGCCGTAATACGTTGGATTGTTGACCAAAATGGCTTTCGCATCAGGATTCGCCAAAATCGCGCGCTCAATATCTTGAACGCTCATGCCTAAGGCAATGCCTAGCTTTTCATTGACGCCAGGATTGATGTAAACCGGCTCAGCACCGCAAACGACTAACGCGTTAATCGCGCTACGATGCACATTGCGTGGCATAATAATTTTGTCACCACGCTTACACGTCGACAAAATCATCGCTTGCACCGCGCCAGTTGTGCCACTCACCATAAATTCACAATGCGCCGCACCGAATGCTTCCGCAGCCAAATCTAGCGCTTCTTGAATCACAGACACGGGATGACACAAATTGTCTAACGGCTTAGACGAATTCACATCAAGTAACATCGCACGATCGCCAATAAACTCCCGAAAAACAGCATTGCCTCGCCCGCCTTTATGTCCCGGTACATCAAATCGCACCGTTCTACGCTTGACGTAGCCTTCTAGCGCCTCTAACAAAGGCATTTTTTGTTGGTTTAAGGTCACTTATCATTCCCCCTACTAAAAAATATTCATGCCGCTAAAGATTTCCGTCATTTCTTTGCGGAGCGCCTCGCGAATTTCAGCTTGTTTAATGTCTGATAATTCGGCGACATTTTTTTTGAACAAATAGTTTTGTAAATCAATGTCTTTGATTACCATTTTGGTGTGGTATAAGTTTGAACCATACACGTTGACGTCAACGGCTTCGTACCGCTTTAACGTTTGATTATCAATGAAGTTTTGAATGGAATAAAAATCTTGATCGTTAAAATGTTTAATGCCGTGCACATCACGCGTAAAACCACGCACACGGTAATCCATTGTAATAATATCCGAATCGAAACTATCAATCAGATAATTGAGCGTTTTTAGCGGTGAAATTTCCCCGCAAGTCGATACATCTATGTCTACACGAAACGTCGAAATGGAATTATCTGGGTGAAACTCTGGGAACGTATGCACCGTTACATGACTTTTGTCCAAATGGCCATGCACAATTTCCGCTACTCCTTCAAAAAAAGGTTTGCCTTCATTACACGATGGATCAATTTGATTCGGCGCAACTCGTTCTTCCGCAATTAACAAATTAACTGACGCGCCTTGTGGATCATAATCTTGCTTGGAAATATTCAGCACCGTCGCCCCAATCATGTCGGTTACGTTAAGCAAAATATTCGTCAGACGTGTTGAATTGTACTGCTCGTCAATATACTCAATGTATTCTTTTTGTTCGCGTGCGGTTTCGGCATAGCACACATCATAAATATTAAAACTTAAATTCTTCGTTAAGTTATTGAAGCCATATAACTTGAGTTTGTTCGGTGCCATAAAGCCGCCTCCTTAAAATTCCCATACATTCCTCTGATTATGCAAAAAGAACCCATACCACATTGAATGACCAACCAATTAGTCCTTGTGACTAATCCGAGCCTTACACTAGTTGAACCTGAACACAGGTTGCAATATTGTAATTCGAGGGTAAACTTGGTCATGCCAATGGTACAGGTTCTTCCTTGACTACACTTCGTTTAGCTATAACCCTACATTGTGATTAAATACCATTTCGTTATTTGATGACAACATGAAAAGTTACGCATTTCAATTCGGGAATGAATCCTTTTTACTAAATTTAATTTGCCCTTTTATCATAAAGTTTTCAACCATTATTGTCAATACGTTTGCCAAAATATTTCCTTTGCCCGCGCGTTATGATAAAATGAACAAAAAGAGTAAAGAAAGGATGTTTTTCATGCAAAGTATTTTATCCATTTTGGCTTATGAAACCAAAGTTGCAACGGGCGCTTATTTTCACTTAAAGACGGACTGGTTTGAAAGCGATCAAGAAATCCAAACCATTATTATTGACCAAGATAATGTTCACTCAAAATTATTGTCGCTTTATCCAAAAAACTTTGTCATGTACTTAGAACAAGATCCTCACGGCAGTATTTATCGCACCAACTTTCCTTTATACCGCCCCGAAAATTCCGATGTCTATTCAGTGGAGTTTCCTTCTGAATAATGGTTATATACACGATCCCCACGCCAAGCAACGATGGCGTGGGGATTCTTTGTCGATATGGATCGATGGAACGTTGCAAAGTCGGTTGTGTATGATTTGACTGTAGAGTGGCGCGTCACAAGGTGTGACAGTGTGAATCAGGTTTCAGGGAGCGCGTCACAATCTGTGACAGTGTGAATCAGGTTTCAAGAAGCTCGTCACAACTTGTGACGGCCATTCAATATTCCGAAGAGATTATCCCTTGCACGGATAATACCATCCGATTTGAGAACACGTTATCCGAGCCTCGGATGATATGAATTTATTTAAGTTCTGTCCGTCAGACGCGCGGATGAGGCAAATCTATTTGAATTCTCTCCGTCAGAGTGTCTAACGGTGAATTATTATTCCAAAAAGACTATCCGACGCTCGGATAATACCATCCGATTTGAGAACACGCTATCCTAGCCTCGGATGATATGAATTTATTTAAGTTCTGTCCATCAGACGCGCGGATGACGTAACCTTATTCGGGTTCTAATTGTCAAGCGTGCGGATGACATAAATCTATCCACGTTCTATCTGCCAGACACATGAATAACCTTAACCAAATTACATACATTCCATTACAGGTAAAATAAGCCTCCCTTCTTTTCTTAGTGCTATATAAAATCCCCAGCTACTTAATCAGTTGCTGGGGATTGATGGTATTGGATTATTTTATTGTCAGATAGGATTCAAGGAACCTTCTTACGCACGACTTTTATTCGCGACTTCTTGTTGTAATTGGTTGACGAATGTGTCGTAGTCTAAGGTTTGTGAGTTGCTTGAGCCGTACTGACGGACGTTAACGGTTTCGTTTTCGACTTCTTGGTCACCGATAACGATTTGGTAAGGGACTTTTGATGTTTGAGCGGCACGAATTTTGTAACCGAGTTTTTCATTACGTAAGTCCATTTCCACGCGGAAACCTTTTGCCTTCAAATCTTCGTAAATCGCTTGTACGCGATCGCTATGTGCGTCCAAGTTGACAGGAATTAGCACGGCTTGGACTGGCGCCAACCAAGTTGGGAATGCGCCTTTGTACTCTTCGATTAAGTAGGCAACAAAGCGTTCCATTGTCGACACAACGCCGCGGTGGATAACGACTGGGCGGTGTGTATCTTGGCCGTCTTCGCCAACGTACGTCAAGTCAAAACGTTGCGGCAACAAGAAATCTAACTGAATCGTTGACATCGTTTCTTCGATTCCAATCGCGGTTTTGAATTGCACGTCCAATTTTGGTCCGTAAAAGGCCGCTTCGCCTTCTGCTTCAAAGTAGTCGTGACCTGATTCGTCCATGGCTTCTTTTAGCATGGCTTGGGCTTTTTCCCACATATCGTCATCGTCAAAATATTTCTCTTTATTTTGCGGGTCGCGGTAAGATAAGCGGAAACGGTAGTCCGTGATGCCGAAATCTTTATAGACATCTTCAATTAAGTTGAGGACACGCGTGAATTCTTCTTTGATTTGGTCTGGTCGCACAAAAATATGGGCATCGTTCAACGTCATTTCGCGAACGCGTTGCAAACCAGATAAGGCACCTGATTTTTCGTAACGGTGCATCATGCCTAATTCAGCAATCCGAATTGGCAATTCGCGGTAAGAATGGATAGTATCTTTATAAATCATCATGTGGTGTGGGCAGTTCATCGGACGCAAGACAAGCATTTCGCCGTCGCCCATATCCATTGGTGGGAACATATCTTCATGGTAATGCGCCCAGTGCCCTGATGTTTTGTATAAATCGACTTTTGCCATAATCGGCGTGTAAACATGGTCGTAGCCTAAAGCGATTTCCTTGTCCATAATATAGCGCTCAATGACGCGGCGAATTGTCGCACCTTTTGGTAACCAAAATGGTAAGCCAGAACCCACTTCTTGGCTGACCATAAACAAGCCTAACTCTTTACCGAGTTTGCGGTGGTCACGCTCTTTAGCCTCTTCACGTAAACGTAAAAATTCGTCCAAATCTGCTTGGTTGAAAAAGGCCGTTCCGTAAATACGTTGCATCATTTTGTTGTCAGAATTGCCACGCCAGTAAGCGCCCGCCAATGACAATAACTTAAAGACTTTAATTTTGCCGGTAGAAGGCACGTGAACACCACGACACAAATCGATGAACTCTTCTTGTTGATACACCGTAATCGTTTCGTCTTCTGGCAAAGCTGTAATCAATTCAACTTTATACGGATCTTTTGCAAAAATTTCTAAGGCTTCTTGACGGCTTACTTCACGGCGCACAATCGGATAGTTTTGCGCGATGATTTTTTTCATTTCTTTTTCGATGGCTGGTAAGTCTTGTTCCGTCACTTGCACATCACCACGGTCGGTATCGTAATAGAAGCCGCTATCAATCGCTGGCCCCACCCCAAAATGTACTTCTGGGAATAAGCGGGTCAAAGCGTGCGCCATTAAGTGTGCCGTTGAGTGGCGCATAATTTGCAAGGCTTCAGGACTTTTTTCGGTAATGAGTTCGATGGCGCCATTGGCATTTAATGCGCGATCGTGGTCGACAAGTTCGTCATTAAATTTACCGGCTAATGTCGCTTTCGCGAGCGACTTACTAATCGACTCTGCAACTTGCACAGGCGTCACACCTGCAGGATATTCGCGTTGATTCCCGTCTGGGAACGTTAATAAGATTGTGGACATTGTTTTTTTCCTCCTAAAAAAATAATCGTCCCATTGCACCAATCGGCACAATGGGACGTTGAATACGTGGTTCCACCCAAATTCAAGAGCAACTGCTCTCCTTGATTGACTTAACGCGTCATCACGTTTGACGATACTATTATTTCCCATCAAATTTTTGTACAAAGTGGTCAAATTAGCCGTTCATAAAGCGTTGCACCAACCCGCTTCTCTCTTACAATCCCCTGCCAAAAAGGTGTCTTTGCATTAACAATAGTCATTGTAACATATAAAGTTGGAAATAGCAAGATAGCACCCACGTTAATGCCATGGGTGCGTAGTTCTTGTTTTTTTCACTTGAATAACGTCCTGGTATGCGTATTCAAGTTTATCTTGCTGCAAACTCTAGTTGCTTAATATTTATAGAACGAAAGTCCTTAGAATTCTTCTTTCAATATGCTTTTAAGTGTGCAAATTGTTTTTTGTACTGGTTAGAGGAAGATTATTTTTCTTCTTCTTTTTTCTTGAGTCCTGCTGCTAACATCATTGCAGACAAGCTTGCGATTGCTGCTAATGGAAGTAGGTTCATGTGGCTTTCGCCAGTGTTTGGTAACATCGCACCAGATTGACGAGTAATTGGTTTTGGTTGTGTGCCAACAACGTTCAAATCTTTTACTGGAATAAAGTTTGAAGCATTAGTATTGTTGCTTTGGTTGCCGCCACCGTTGTTATTTGTGTTGGTGTTTGTATTAGTGTTTGTGCCACCGCTATTTCCACCATTGTTGTTGGTGTTGGTATTTGTACCACCGTTGTTGCCACCATTAGTGTTTGTACCTTGACTATCACGTCCTGGCTGACCTGGTTGCCCTGCTGGGCCCTGTGGGCCTGTTGCTCCAGTTACTCCTGGT
>JAUNEB010000011.1 GCA_030525795.1 Aerococcaceae bacterium
TTTTTTGCAAGTTTTTCTTAACATTTATTTTATTTTTTAGGTTTTGTAAAGAAAACAACAAAAAAAGCCCCGCTAGATAGACTTGCGAGGCAAAACAGACAAAAACCAGCAACTTATAAAAGCTGCTGGTTTCTTAATGATTAAGGTTCGCTTGGCGCAACAGGTTCTTCGGTGTACGTTTCTGCTACGGGTTGTTCTTCGTAGACTTCTTCGTAAACTTGAACGGGTTCTTCATAGATTTCTACTTGCGCTTCTTCGATTACTTCTTCTTGTGCTACTTCCAATTTTGCGACTTTTTCGAGAAGGGATTGGATAGTAGTTGCCACTTGGCTGACGACGGTTGGTGCGTCATTGACTTGGTCGACTAACACTACCACGATGTAGTGTTTGCCTTCTGTTTCATAAATGGCTGCGTAATGTTGATGTTTAGTGTCTGTATCTAAGGTTGCTAATTCATAGCGTCGTGCTACCGCTGCGGTTGCAGGGAATTTCTCGGTGAGGCTAGATTGTAACAACGCTTCTTTCAATTGTGCATCTGCGGTTTGGCTGACGAGTGTGTTTCGGTCGAGCGCGACGAGCACTTTGGCGATGTCTTGAACGTTCGTGTTCGCGCCAGTAATGCTGCCCTGTTCCGTTACGTCCAATTGTCCGACTAATTCTGTTGCGAAGTAATCTTTTTGTTTGAGCCATTGGTTGAACGCGTTTGGACCGCCGACTGCTTGAATCAAGTGGTTCATCGCGGTAACGTCTTGCGCTTGGATAACGGCGTTCACTAATTCTTGTACCGTTGCGGTTTCTTGCTCTTTGAGGACGCTGTTTTCGTTAGCGACCGTAAGCGATGCTTCGATTTGGATTGCTTTATCCAAGGTCAATTCGTTTGCTTGTACGGCTTCAAAAACACGATGTAACACAAACCAGCTAATAGTGCTAGACGCTTCTGTTGAAGCTGTGTTGGTATAGACAATTTTGCCATCTGCTTCTCCGAAAGCTACTTTGGCATTCGGAATTTCGGCAAGAATTTCGTTAATTGTCGTCAATGTTTCTGCTTGTGCTGTTTGGTCTGGAAGTTCGTAATTGATTGTGTTAGTAAATCCGAATTCCGATGCAAAAATTTCTAAAGTTTGTGCTTTTGGTGCGTTTGCTAAGTTTGCATCGTTAAAACGCAAGGTTAATGTGTTGCCGTCTTTGACGAGGCTATAATGTGAGAGTGCTTTTTGTTCGCCGTTTACTTTAGTTGCGAATTCAAACGTTTCTTTTGTGACGTCGTCTAATGGTTGTTCAAATTCCATTTGCACTTGTACGATTGGATACGCGGCAGTATCAACTTTGTGCGACGTTAGTTTCAGCGTATTTTCTGCGACGAGTTCTTGCGAAGATTCCTCAACAGATTCGCTTTCTGGTTGCGTTTGTTGCTGATTCATTCCAAAATAGTTCATCACTTTTGTGACGTAGCGCGGTCCGTATAAAAACATCACAAACACGACTAATAATGCCAGTACAATTTTCAAAATACTTAAAATTGCTGAAAAAATACCTTTTTTACGTTTAGATTTTGTTTTAGGGACAACAGGTTCTTGTTCAAATGTTTTGCTAGTAAACACTTCTCCACAATGCGCACATTGGTGGGTACTTCTAACGGTTTTACCACAACTTGAGCATTTCATGATTGCTTCATTCCTTTCTTTAGCCAAAAAATAAGCTTTATTCATTTTAACATAGTTTGAGTCATTTGTCAGTTGTTTTGGTGTTACAAGCCGATTGTTATGTTACATTCGGTAATCAATTAAAGACTCATCAACAAATGGGCGACCGTTCCTGCAATGAATCCGCCAACTGTATGTGACAAAATGGCTTTTGATGCGAGTTTACGCACGCCAAGTGCGTCCATCATGCCGATATGCGTGCTCAAATAGCCACTCCAACACATGCCCATCGCGGTAAAAACGGCAATATCATTGGCGGTGACGAGTCCGTTTTTGACGAATTCGGGAACGAGCGACATAGCGCCTCCAACTGCTCCTAAGGCAGTTACAGGAAAGGCAATCGCTTCTGGTGACTGAAATCCAAACAGCGGCTCAATAATAAAGCTTAATTTTTCGCCAATCCATGGCAATAAGGCAATCCCTTCGTAAGCGCCACCTGTATAGCCGCCTGCGGGCATTTTGAACGTGAACATCATAACGAGCGTGCATACCGTAATCACGCCTGGAATAATCGCCAAGCCCATATCGACGCCGACTTTGCCACCCTCAAGAATCGCATCCAAAATACGTTGTGCCGCATTGCCGTCGCGTATTTCGCGCATATCTGACGGCGTTTGCGTATCGCTATTCGTAGCGTTGAACGGCTCGAATGCTGCGTCGCCATAATAGCGCTTCGTTTGCACTAACATTAAACGTACGCTCACAATACTGCCGATAATCGCCGCCAAATTTCCGATCAATGCCGCTTTGAAAAAGTCACTGCCGCCTTGTCCCATCATGAACACCGTCACCAGTAATCCCATCCCAAATGCCGTTCCTAAATTACATAAAGCAGGTACTTGATATTTTTTGAAATAGCGTGTGAATTGTGCGTCTTTTGCTAAGGGGATGATTGCAGGATTATCCGACAAGTAAGTCGCAATCACGCCGGTAATGCTCGCGCCTGGCATGCCCCACAACGGTTGCATCAAAGGCGCTGCTAATTTGTTGATGAGCGCGATGACGCCGAATTCTGACAACAATGCGCTAATGGCTCCCGTCAACACCGACATCGCCATCAAAAAAAATACCGTATTTAATAACAAATCGTGCGCCGTTGCCATCATCGTTTTAAACATCAATGCCACGCCCATTTTGCTTGCCAACAGCGAGAAAATCCCAATTAACCCCGCCAAAAATAGATAGGTTTCCAAGCTAATGGCTTTCTTAAATCGTTTCTGTTCCATAGACAGACTCCTTTTTTACGAATGTTTCCTACTAAGCATAACAAAAAATGTTGTGTTTGCCTACTGATTTTTGGAAAATATGGTACAATAGTGGTGAAGATTTGAGCAAAGGGGATAACCTATGGAATTTCAAGTAATTGTGGTCGGCGGCGGGTCGAGCGGATTGATGGCCGCTATCAACGCCGCTCAACAAGGTGCCAGTGTGCTACTCATCGAAAAAAACGCCAAACTCGGACGCAAACTGCTTTTATCAGGCGGCGGACGCTGTAATGTGACGAATCGAACTTCTAAAGAAGCACTCATTCACCACATTCCTGGCAATGGCAAATTTTTGTATAGTGCGCTGGAGCAATTTAATCAAGAAGATATTGTTGACTTTTTTGAGAGTCGTGGCGTTGCTTTGAAAGAAGAAGACCACGGCCGGATGTTTCCGGTAACGGATAGCGCGCGGACGATTTTGGAGACGTTGGCGAATGAATTGGCTGAGTTGGACGTGACTATTTTGACCCAGACGTCAGTGGCAAGTTTATTGTTCGACCGTGAGAGTGCCTCCGTTATCGGCGTCAAAACTGAAGATGGCAAACATTATCACGCGAAGTCCGTTGTGCTCGCCGTTGGCGGGCGCGCTTATCCTAAAACAGGCGCCACTGGCGATGGCTACGCGTGGGCAAAAGCTGCCGGCCACACAATCGAACGCCTTTATCCAACGGAATCTCCCCTTTTATCTAATGACACATTCATTACGTCAAAAGCATTGCAAGGCGTTTCTTTACGCGATGTCAATGTGACCGTCTGGGACGACCATTATAAGCCGATTACGCAACATCGTATGGACATGATTTTTACGCATTTTGGGTATTCGGGCCCGGCAATTTTGCGCTGTTCAGGTCATGTGAATCAATGGCTTCACACCTCGCAAAAAACACCGTGTCGCTTGACGATTGATTTGCAACCTGACTTGACGATTGAACAACTGACAGCCGCAGCCGAAACCCATCGCGACAAAATGATTATCACTTTGCTTAAACAATGGGTGCCCGAACGCTTGGCAGAGACGATTTGCACGCTTAATCATCTTTCATCTACGGCACCATTCAAACAACTTACCCATGCCGAGCAAGCGCAACTTTTGGCACAGCTGAAATCCTTCGAGCTGACCGCTTACGGCTCCCAACCCATCGAAAAAGGATTCGTTACAGGTGGCGGTGTTTCTACAAAAGAAGTTCATCCTAAAACGATGGAATCCAAATTGATGAAAGGATTATTTTTCTGCGGGGAATTGTTGGATATTAACGGCTACACAGGTGGCTACAATATTACCGCCGCTTTCGTAACGGGGACGATTGCTGGCCGCTACGCCGCATGGCATAGTTTTTAATGCAACCCCGCTTAAAATGTGTTACACTATTTTTTTGAAAGGACGTGACTTTATGACATTAAACAAACGTGTACAAGCGCTGGAATCGAGCCCAATTCGCCGATTCAACGATCGTATTAGCAACATTGACGGTATCATTAAGTTGACCATTGGAGAGCCCGATTTTGCGACGCCTGATTTTATTAAAAAAGCGGCAATTCAAGCTATTGAAGCTGACTTGAATGGTTACACGCATTCTCGCGGTTTACTTGAATTGCGCCAAGCGATTGCGCGCTTTTTGGAACGTAGATATGCCCTTCACTATGACGCCGAAACCGAAGTGATTGTAACGGTTGGCGCAACTGAAGCCCTTTTTGCAAGTTTCATGGCGATTTTGAATGAAGGCGATAAAGTCATTGTCCCATCGCCAAATTATGTTATCTACGACACCCACATCACCCTTTCTGGTGGCAAAATGGTCGCGGTAGACGTCAGTCATGATGACGGCATTTTGACACCGACATCCTTAGAAAAAGCGTTGCAAGAAAACCCCGAAACAAAAGTACTATTACTCAATCATCCTTGCAATCCAACAGGCGTCACTTATACACGCGAAGAACTTGAAGCGCTCGTTCCAATCATTGAGCGTTACCAACTTCTCGTAGTATCCGACGAAATTTATAGCGAATTGACTTACGGACAACAACACGTTTCGATGGCAAGCTTGTTGCCTGAGCGTACCATTTTGATTAACGGCGCGTCCAAATCGCACTCCATGACAGGATGGCGTTCATGCTTTATCGCCGCTCGAAAATTATATATCGACCAAATTTTCAAATCACATCAAGCGATGGTCAACACGCCGACCTCTGTATCGCAATACGCAAGTATCGCTGCCTACGATCACGGAGATGCCGCCATTGAAGCAATGCGCACAGCTTACCAAGAGCGCCTCACTTTATTAAAACAGCGCTTTGCTGAATTAGGCTACGACACGCTCAGTCCAAAAGGTGCCTTTTACTTATTCGTTAAAGTTCCTGAATGGTTTGACGGCGATGACGTCGCATTCGGTGTCGCACTTGCCGAAAAAGCAAAAGTCGGTATCGTCCCAGGGAGCTCTTTTGGCGAAGCAGGAAAAGGTTACTTCCGCATGAGTTACGCCGCAAGCATTGACATTCTCATTGAAGCGATGAACCGTATTGAACAATTTACCGCACAGAAAGGAGATTACTAATGCCATTTATTCACATTGAATTATTAGAAGGCCGCTCCCCCGAAGCCAAAAAAGCTATGGCAGACGAAATTATCGAAACCGTCGCAAAACATAGTGGCGCGCCTAAAGAACGTATTCACGTAATTTTCCGTGATATGAAACAAGAAAACTATCATCACCAACCAAAACAATCTTAATTGCCTTACCGCCGTTGCCTTTGCAGCGGCTTTTTTTGAGTGTACACAAAAGTTTTTTGTCATATATAATTGACACACGACTAGAATTGCGCTATGATACTTATGCGGAGTCATTTATATATGACACCAACGCTTAACGGACGTCCCATTCAACTACAAGAAAGGAGTTTATTTTGAATAAAGTAAAACAATTTAGAACGGCGCTCGGACTTTCGCAACTCGAACTCGCCAAGCGGATTGAAGTCGCTCGACAAACCATCAATTTAATCGAAAACGACAAGTACAACCCGACACTCGATTTGTGCATTCGATTAGCCAAAACACTCAACACTGACTTAAACACACTCTTTTGGGAGGAAACACATCATGACAACTAAAAACACTTTATGGCAAACACTGACTCAACGATTTTACGGCATTGACGGGCCGCTTGACGAATACAAAGAACGCGAATTGCACGCTATCGGCAGCCGCATTCATTTTATTTTGTGGTGGTACATGCTCCTCAGCTCCCTTATCGCCTTAATTGCCAGCGCTTATTTTCCCGCCGAAATGGTTTTATACGTCCTAATCGGCTCTAATTTTCTATTGCAATTTTTGTCAAACATTTACATCGCCAAAAAAATTAAGGAAAAACAGTTGTCCGACATTGACATCGCACCGCAAGATTTTGAAACGCGCAAAAAAATGCTCGGCAAACAAACTATTAAAGCTGGCGTTGTCTTCGGACTTCTCATGGGAATCCAGCAAATTATTTGGAAACTGATTCTCGACAAAACTCCGATGCTCGAAACCATCCAAACCCCTCGCTTCATCCTCACATGCTTATTATCAGGAATTTTCTTTGGCGTATTTATCTACATCCAACTCATTAACCGCTTAAAAATTGACGATTCAGAGTAGATTTTGTGCACTTAATCACTTATAATAGTGGCAAACATTTTTTCAAGAAAGTTGGGATTTTATGACCTCTCCTAAGATTGCTATTATCGGCGGCGGCATCGTCGGATCAACAGCCGCTTATTATTTAAGTCGCGCGGGATTTTCGGTGACGCTTTTTGATGAAGGAACGGGACAAGCGACAAAGGCGGCAGCTGGCATTATTTGCCCGTGGTTCACACTGCGCCGCAATAAACCTTGGTATTTTCTCGTGTCTAATGGCGCTGAATTTTATCGCAAAATGATGGCTGATCTTGCAGAAGATGGCTTTCATACGGAGGCTATTTTTCAAGAAGACGGCGCCCTCATCATCCGCAAAAATCAAGAAAGCCTTGACCGCGATCTCGTGCAAGGTGCGATCAAACGCGAATTATCGCCCTCTATCGGCGAACTGCATAGCGTTACTTCTAGCGACCTTCCTACTTATTTCCCCTTACTCGACACTCCTCACGGCGCGACCTACGTCCAAGGCGGTGGCAAATTAGACGGTGAAGCCCTTATCGAAACGCTCCACCAAGCCGTTCTCAAATTTGGCGGTACCATCCTCCACGAAAATGCCCAACTTACGTTACACGAACGCCAGCTCGGCATCGAATCCCCTAATCATCCTCACCAACAATACGACCGCATCTTGTTAGCGGTCGGTGCATGGTTACCCCATTTGCTAACGCCACTTGGCTATCACGTCGATATTCGCCCACAAAAAGGACAATTATATAGTATCTTCAACCCCGAATGGCAAGACAAACATTACCCTGTCGTCATGCCGCCTGGAAAAGTCGACATTATTCCTTTTAATAACGGTGAAATTGTTATCGGCGCTTCACATGAAGACGACAAAGGCTACGACTTGTCAATTGATGACACACAGCTTGATGAATTAGCGACTCAAGCCAATCAATGGATTTCAAACGTATCACACGACGTACACCAC
Organism: Aerococcaceae bacterium; assembly: GCA_030525795.1. Lineage (GTDB taxonomy): Bacteria > Bacillota > Bacilli > Lactobacillales > Aerococcaceae > Abiotrophia. The sequence goes on from JAUNEB010000011.1 coordinate 7,570, forward strand.
CGCACAAAAGTCGGAATTCGCGCCTACACTTCAGACGCATCTGTCATTGTAGGCCCCGTTCCACATTTGGATCACGTTTGGGCAGTGAGCGGACTTGGCTCATCAGGACTTACAAGCGGCCCATTTTTGGGGTATCAATGGAGCCAACTCATCCAAACAGGCCGTTGGGATATTTCACAAGAAGATTTCCCAATTGAGCGCTATATCAAAAAAGATATGTGAAAACGATTTTATTCATTTTTCAATACATATTCATTGAAGGATACTATATAATCCATCTTGGAACTAAAATAAAACGAGAAAAAGAGGAAATTATCTTATGTTAAAAGATTTAAAAGCATTTTTATTACGTGGTAATATTTTAGACTTAGCCGTTGCCGTTGTTATCGGTGGCGCATTCGGTGCAATCGTTGCATCTTTCGTAGCAGACATCGTTACACCAATTATCGGTATGATTTTTGGCCAACCAGATTTCTCTGCAATCAAATTAGGTTCAATTATGATCGGTAACTTCATCAACGCAGTTATCAACTTCCTCATCATTGGTACAACATTATTCTTCGTTGTAAAAGCTGCTGAAAAAGCAATGCCTAAAAAAGTTGAAGAGCCAGCTGCACCAGCAGGCCCAACTCAAGAAGAATTATTAGCAGAAATTCGCGACTTATTAGCAAAAAACAACTAATCACACACTTACATAGTTCCAAAAAAAGATACTCTACATCTTTGTAGAGTATCTTTTTATTTATGCTTTATCTAATTTAGATTGCAAGCGTTCAATATACACTTTCAATTGCACATTATTCTTTAAATCCGCCACGAGAGAGGCTTTAGCTAAATATTTTTTAGCTTCGTCATATTTTTTGTCGGCTTCATACGCATCTGCGATTAAAAATAGCAAATCATCAACTAAATATAAGCTGGATTTTTCAACGGCTAATTGTAATGCGAGTTGTGCATTAAAAACAGAATCAACATAGTCGGCAAGATAAAACTTCACCAATGAAGCAGTATAATGAAGTTTTTGTCTTACGTGAAATTTAACGGGAATACGTTTAACAAGCTCAATACCTTTATCTACATATTCCGCAGCCTTCTTGTAATTGTTAATGCGAGTATAATTACCTGCAATTCCATTATAGAGATTAACTTTTAAATCCATATCCGCTTCCGTTTGCTTTTCTAATTTAGTCACTAGATTAGTCATTTTATTAATTGCTTCCTCTATTTTGCCATAATTTTCTGCTAAAATGACGCCTTCTAACCACTCGCGATGAAAACTTTCTAATACATACACATTTTGTGAGTCAGTTGTATTCAAGTATGTTTCAAGCATATCATACTGTCTAAATTCAAGCATATTATTGATATAATCCGTCAGTTTTTCTTGGTAATTTTCAGGTGCTTCCCCAATTAATTCAGATACAGATACACCCAATCGCTTCGCAATTAAAATTAATAAATCAATGTCAGGACGCAGTTGTTTCTTTTCGATTTTTGAAATCATTCCTTGACTACAAATTCCTTCGGCCAATTCAGCTTGTCTAATCTCCTTTTGGCGACGAATACGTTTAATATTATCAGCATAATGCCCCATTTTTATTCCTCCTCAAATATTTTTATGTATTCAATGGTTAGATTATATATTTTTTTATGCTCATTGGCAAGTTTTTTGATTTTTTTCTTGAAATTTTATAATCGTTATTGTATAATTTATTCATAAAATAAGAAAGGTGGATTTTTTTGTTAAAACGATCTATTAAATTTGCAATAGTTTTATCAATAAGTGCTGTATTTGTAGGTAGCATCCAAAAATCTGGAGGCCCTGTTACACCACCAATTGTCAACAAAGCAAATCTTTAATTTTATTTCCCCATCTCAAACTTGAGATGGGGATCTCTTATATTTTCCTCTTGCTTTTTTGTGCAAGATAAGTATAATATAGAGGTAAGGTTCATTAGCTCAGTTGGGAGAGCACTAGCTCGACAAGCTAGGGGTCGCTGGTTCGAGCCCGGCATGGACCATTTGATTCCAGTCATTTGATGGCTGGATTTTTATTTTGCCAAAAAAAAACAGTAGCGGATGGCTACTGTTTTTTGGCTATATTATTTAATTGCCCCATCAACCATTCCTTTGAGGATTTGTTTTTGGGCTAATAAGAATACGATAATAATTGGAATCATGACGAGCAATGCTGATGTCAAAATCATATCCCATTGCTTCGTGAAAGCTCCCGCAAAGTTAGAAACTGCGATTGGAAGTGTTTGAATGTCATTTCCTTTACCCAATAGCAATAATGGTAACAAGAAGTCATTCCAAATCCAAATGCCGTTCAAAATAATAATCGTAATGTAAATTGGTTTCAAAATAGGTAATACCACATAGAAGAACGTTTGCAACTTGTTACAGCCGTCAATTTCAGCCGCTTCTTCAATTTCTAAAGGCACACCTTTAATAAAGCCGTGGAACATGAAAATGGATAATCCCATGCCAAAGCCTGTGTACGCCAAAATAATACCTGGATAAGAGCGCAACAAACTGAACCCAAAAAGCGGCATCGTAATCGCATCGCTCAATGTTCTAAACCAAGAAATTAGCGGATACATGACCACTTGGAACGGAATGACCATTGATGCTACGAACACTAAGAAAATAACAGTTGACCATTTTGAACGGTAACGTACTAAGCCCCAAGCCGCAAGCGAAGACACAATGGTAATGACCAATAGCGACACGACCGTAATGATAATTGACGCCAAAAAGCTTTCGCCGTAATTGATGGCTGGATTATTCCAAATTGATACGATATTTTCCCAAAGATTGCCCCAATTTTCTGGTAAAGAAAATGGATTCAACAAAATTTGTTGTGAAGACTTCGCTGAGTTAATGACGAGCAAAATGAGCGGGCTAATGAACAATACGAACACTAATGCTGCAAAAATTTCTAACACCCATTTACTAATTCGTTTGTTTGTCATTATAGTTCAACCTCCCGTTTTTTCGTAATGGTTGTTTGCGTAATACTAATGAATACTAATATCACGAACAAAATAACCGCACGTGCTTGTCCGCGTGCCAATTGGTTTTCGACGGATGCCGTATTATAAATATTCATTGTTAAAAATTCTGTACTCTTAATGGCTTGATCTGCCCATAACATAGACGGGCCGCCGCCTGTTAAGGAGAAGTTCACGTCGAAAATTTTGAATGAATTGTTGATGGTTAAGAATAATGACACTGTGAAGGCTGGCATAATCATTGGAATGATAATCGCACGCATTTTGTCCCACCAGTTAGCGCCGTCCAATGATGCCGCTTCTAATAGAGATTCGGGCACATTTTGTAAGCCAGCAAAGTAAATCATCATAATATACCCTGCGTATTGCCAAGTGTTCGTCATGACTAAAGCCGAAATCGCCAAGTTAGGTTGCCCTAAGAAAAGATTCGTTTGTAAAAATTCGCTACCGATTACTTTTCCTAATTGCGGAAAAACACTGTTAAAGACGAATTGCCAAATATAACCTAAGACTAACCCACCGATTAAGTTCGGTACAAAAAAGCCTGCTCGATACATATCGCGTAATTTGATTTGGCTTGAAACTAACAGCGCCAGGCCGAACGACACAATATTGACTATCACGACGTTAATCAGCGCAAAAATAAACGTTACTAAAATCGAATATTGGAAACGTGTATCCATTAAGCTATCGATATAGTTTTTGAAACCAATGAAGTTTGCTTGTGGCTTAATAATGCCACCCCAATCAGTGAACGAATAATAAACGCCCAAGAAAAACGGCACAACAATGACGAGCGAAAATACAATCAATGCAGGTGCAACAAGCCACACAAAATGGCGACGTTCACGTTTACGTCTATCAAATTTTTTAGTTGCCATAACTCATTTCCTTTCTGTAATAAAGCACCAAAAGGTGCTGATTTGACTAGCACCTTTTGACACTTACTCCATAAATTATTGTTGTAATAAGCTTGGAACTTTCGCGATTTCTTTTGTTAACAAGTCGATAAATTGTGCTTTATCGATGCTACCTTGTGCGAATTGTCCGTAAATTGGTCCCAAGTTGTTCATTCCGTAACCATCTGGCATGAAGTATGGGTTGTCGAATGAGTAAACTGGTTTGCCGTCTGCTACCCATTGTGAGATGAATGCTGCTAATGGTGCAGTTGGTTTTGCTTCTGTTGTAGTGAAAGCAGAAATCATGTTTGCTTTTTCAACCATGTATGCTTGACCTTCTTTTGTTGCAACCATGTCATCAAAGAATTTAGTAATGGTTTCTGTTGCGGCAGTGTCCTTGTTAACAACGTAGTAAGATGGTGCGCCTACGAACAAGCCTTCTGAGTTGCCTGTTGTTCCTAATGCTTGGTGAGGCACAAAGCCCATTTCAAAATTAGCTTGCAATTCTTTTAGGTTAGGGTCTTTCCAAGAACCTTGGTGTAAGAATGCTGCTTGGCCACTTGCGAACGCGATGTCCATGTCTTCTTGAGTTCCGACCGTTAACATGTTCTTTTCAGTGTGGTTGAATAATAATTCTACCCAGTCTGCATACGCTGCGATACGTTCTGCGTCTACTTCACCTTTTAAGAATTTTTCAGTAACAGTGCGGTCGCCATTTGGTAAGCCTACGCCTAAGTATCCGTTGAAGTTGTGGATACCCATAATCCAAGTTTCGCCTTCTTTTGTTGCGGTTGCGACAACTGTTTTCAAGCCTAATTCATCTTTTTTAGCTTCTAATGTTTCCATTGCTGTTTTCAAAGCATCAAATGATGTTAAAGTTGTTGGGTCGATGCCTGCTTTTTCCAAAATTTCTTTGTTGTAAGCTAAGCCATAACCTTCAACAGCTACTGGGAAACCGAAAACTTCTTCACCTTGCTTGAATTCGAATTCTGTTTGGTCTACCCATGCGCCTGAAATTGGTTGTAACATATCTTTCCATAGGTCATAACCTTGTTGGCCTTCGATAACGAATACGTCTGGACCATCGCCAGCTGTGAAGTCTGCTTTTAATTGGTCGCCCAATGTACATGAACCAGAACATACTTTGATGTTAACTTTAACGCCGTTTGCTTCGCCCCATTGTGCTGCGTATTCTGTCAACGCTTGTTGGGTTTCACTCTTGTTTGAGTAAAGAGTAAATTCCTTAGGATCGTTTGATGCCGCATTTACAATGGTTTGGCCTGCCAAACTTGCAAATGTTGTAGCTGCTAAGCTCACTAAGGCAAATTTTTTGAGTGCTTTTTTCATGTGAATTCCTCCATGTATTTTGATTATGGATTTATCATAGCAAATTTTTGTAAACGTTTCAAGTGGTTTAGTGTGTTACCGGTACCAAATTATTATTTCGTACTTTCTCTCACGACTAATTCCGCGTCAAAATAGCTTTTCGTCTGCGTTAGCGGCTTGTGATTGATGAGGTGCATGAGTTGTTCAGCGCATTGTTCTCCCATGCCGACAATGTCTTGTTTCATTGTCGTTAGGGGCAAACTCGCCATTCGGTCAAGAAACACGCCGTCAAAACCGATAATGCCGTAATCGTGCGGTATTTTTTTGCCGAGCGTTAATAAAGCGCGTTCGATTCCGACGCCGATGCGGTCAGACGCGCAAATAAAGCATGTATTGTCGTGCAACGTCAATTGTTCCAAAAATTGTGCGGTAAACGAGGAGCTGTTACGCACATGATAAATGTGCACGTCTTTATTATGTGCGAGCATTGTTTCTAAGTAGCCTTTTTCTCGGGATTGCTCAAAAGGTTCGTCAATATCAATTCCTACGAAAACAATGTGCTCGTAGCCGCGCTGGATGGCATATTGCGTTGCTTGTGCGGTTGCTTGATAATTGTTTGAATCTACGAAAGGAACACCGTGCGTATTTTCACCAAAAATGACGACGGGCTGCTTGAGCGATTGAATCCATTCGTAATCCGATTGGCGTGTTCCTGCAATAATGTAGCCGTCGCTGCCACCTGAATCAATCGTATTCTCGGTGACGAGTTGCAAGGCGTACTGGTATTTGTCCAACGCACGCGCAATGCCTGTCATCAAGTGCATATAATGCGGTTCGGCCACATCCAACTCTTCCAAAATGAGTAACTTGACGACGAGCGTTTTATTTTTGGCAAGTGCTTTGGCTGCGACGTTCGGTTTGTAATCCAATTCGGCCATGGCTTTGTAGACCAATTCTTTCAACTCGTCAGTGACCAATTCAGGATGATTGATGACGCGTGAAACGGTCATTTTGGATACGTTGGCTTTGAACGCGACGTCTTTGAGTGTTGTCATAAATGACTCCTTTCTTTACGATTGAGCTAGTTGGCGAATGGTCATTGCAATATCGCTTTCGAGCGTTTGAGTGGCCTTTAATTGTTGGTTGGCGTATGGCGTTAGTGGCTCATAGTCGCCAATTTGTATGGCATATTGGGCATTGCGAAACATTTCCAAATCATTTTTGTCGTTGCCGAAACAAATATACGGTTGTTGTAATACGTGTTGCAAGGCGCTCGCTTTATGAACATCTTTTGCATTGACGTAAAAACAGTGTTCCCCTTCGTGATACATCATCGAAAGGGTAGCATCTTCTTGAACAAAAGTAGAGAGTGCCTGCAAATGTTCGGTATGTTCTCCTAAATAAATAACTAATTTAATCGGGTTTTCAAGGTCACGAACAGCGACTTTTTTGGCGAGTTTTAGTGGATCGACGTGCGGATAAAATGGCATTTTTTCTTCTTGGAAACTCGCGTAATCAAACACGTTATCTACGAAAAAAGGAATGCCTTTTTGTTGGCAATAAGCGGTGAGCTGTTGATAGCCGTGTCCTGCAATGTTCGTTTGATAAATGACGCGCGCTTGATGATAGACGACGCCACCATTGAGTCCGATGACATATTGATTCGCAAAATCTTCACCAATAACCGGCAGACAATCGCGATACGACCGCGCCGACGCAAAAAGAACGGTGTGTCCATTTTGAATGAGTGCGTGCAGCGCTTCGCGAATGATTGGAGCAATGGTTTGTCCGTCAAAGCAGAGCGTTCCGTCTAAATCAAAGACTACGTTCATGCAGAAACTCCTTTTGGCATGGGGCTTAATAAATAAGCTTCCACAAGACGTTCGGTGGCTTCAACCGATTCCATGTGCGTGCGTTCGTAAGAATGGCTTGATTCGATTCCTGCGCCGATCAGGCCGTGGCGCACTTCTGCACCAGCGCTCAATGCGGCTGAGGCGTCTGAGCCGTAATATGGATAAATGTCGATTTGGTAAGGGATGTTGTTTTCGTTGGCGAGCGCAACTAAATGCTGACGCAAGCCGTAATGGTAAGGTCCTGAACTATCTTTTGCGCAAATAGACACGCTATATTCATCCGTTTGTTGCCCGTCTCCCATCGCGCCCATGTCCACTGCCAAAAATTCCACAACTTCTTGAGGAATGCTTGAATTGGCACCGTGTCCTACTTCTTCAAACGGACTGAAATAAAAGTGCGTCGTATGCGATAATGCGGTCCCATTTTGGGCGTATTGGCGTAATTGATTCAACAAAATTGCCGCACTCACTTTGTCGTCTAAGTGGCGACTTTTAATAAAGCCGCTGTCTGTTACGATAGTGCGGGTGTCAAACGAAATAAAGTCGCCAACTTCGATTCCTAATGCGCGCGTTTCTTCAGCAGTCGTTACTTTTTCGTCGAGACGCACTTCCATGTTTGCTTGATTGCGTTCGGCTGTTCTTGCGTCCGAATAGACGTGGACGCTCGCTTGGTGCATCAAAATTGTGCCTGAAATTTGACGATTATTTTTGGCAACATGAATGATACAATTTTCGCCTTCGATTGACGCATAAGCAAAGCCACCAATCAAAACGAGTTTCAAACGTCCATCAGGCTGAATGCTTTTGACCATGGCTCCTAACGTGTCTACGTGTGCGGTAATCATACGCTGCTCGGTCTTATTTTGGCCTTCGACGGTCACGATAACGCCGCCTTTTGCTGTGCGCGTGACAGCGTACCCGAATTGAGTCAGTTCTTGCGTGATATAGTCCATCACCAAATGCGTGTAGCCCGTCGGTGACGGAATTGCGGTTAATGCTTGAATATAATCGATTGTTTGTTTCATAATTCCACTCCTTTTAGCCTATTATAACACAAAAAACTGAGCTTGCGCCCAGTATTAGCTTTCTTTCAAAATCGCAGTCGCAGTTTCAATTAGTTGAAAATTGAGCGTGCGATACTCCGTCAATAAATTGTAAATCAAGTCTTCTGACAAAACGCCGCGTCGCAGTGTCGTTGGCAATGCGCTTTTTTCGTCGGATTCACGGTCTTGATACCAATCATCGCTGCCGTAATAATACGATAAAGCTTGTACGTCTTGTTGAACGGCTACGAATTGTTCGAGCGCTTTTTCGAGTTGTAGGATTGCGGCTTGTGCGCGATTTAAGTGTTGTTCCATCGTTTCAATGCGTTGAATTTGTTCAGTCATCTTTTTTCCACCTTTATTGGGTTGCCTCGCGTTGCAACAACAAGGCGATATATTCTTCTAACGTCAGTTGGTGTTCGTACATGAATGCCGCGCTTTCTTTTCCGACATAACGAAAATGCCACGGCTCGTAATGATAGCCTGTAATGTCTGTTTTGCCTTCTGTATAGCGCAAAATAAAGCCAAAACGATGCGCATTTTCAGCAAGCCATTGTGCGGACGGGAAGGTCGCATAGGCCACATCTAAGTCGCCCAAACCTCCATACAACCAATCGGTCCCCAAAATATCTAGCGCAAGCCCTGTCGTATGTTCCGACGCATTAGCTGGCGCATAAAACAAGTCCGTTAAACGCAGCGCTTCCTCGGCAGAATAGCCTTCGCTAAGATACGTTTGATAGCGATTTTCGCGGTTAAATCCTTGTTCTTCCATCGAACGATAGCCCGATACCACTTGATAATAGAAGCCATCTTGCGCAGCGGCTGCCAACAATTCTTGATACGGCTGCGCGATTATTTCGCTATAATATTGGCCCGATTCATCGTAAAAAAACGCCATTGGCCATTCTTCTTGAATACGATTTTCACGATTGACTAACACTAATAATTCATCATTGGAATGTACATTTTTTGGTAATTTATTCAATAACTGTTCTTTTTGTGGCAAGTGTTGAATATCGGGAACCGAAATCGCCAACACAGGATTTGCCATTAGCATCACTAAGCTCAGCGCGCATACAAATCGGATGATTTTTTTCAAAACGCGTCCTCCTTTTTCTAAACATACGACTAGTATAGCATATTTTTGAAAAAGGTGGAAATAAAGGCTGCCGTCTATCAAACCCTAAAAAAATAATGGTGGGAATTTTGCTAAAAATCGTCAAAAAAACACCCCATGGTATGAACCATAAGGTGCTTGAAACGTTGATATAACAACGATTAACGTTTTGAGGCAGGCTCTGACGAGCTCTGCAGCCGCATCTGTAAGCGCCTAAAGCCGCAACAGCTGCGTCAATTGTGCCGCCAATTTAGACACAAAAACACTCCCCAAATCCGAGGAGTGTTTGAGATAGACGATAATCTGACCAGCAGATTAACGTTTACTAAATTGACTCGCTTTACGAGCTTTTTTAAGACCTGGTTTTTTACGTTCAACCATACGTGGGTCACGTGTTAACAAGCCAGCTGCTTTTAATGCTGGGCGGAAATCAGGTTCAACTGTTAACAATGCACGTGCGATACCGTGACGGATAGCACCTGATTGACCATTGAAGCCACCACCATGTGTTGATACTAATACATCATATGCTCCTAATGTTTCAGTAACTGCAAATGGTTGTTTGATTACTTCGTGTAAGTGAGGGAATGGAATGTATTCTTCCAATGTTTTACCATTGATAGTGAACGCTCCTGTTCCTGGCACTAAGCGTACACGAGCAACTGAGTTTTTACGACGACCTGTTCCTAAGTATTGAGCTTTAGCCAATGTGTTTCCCTCCTTAAATTAATGATTGGATGTCTAACTCTTTTGGTTGTTGAGCAGCGTGATTGTGCTCAGCACCTGAGTAAACATGTAATTTAGTAAATTGTTTACGACCTAAACGGCTGTTTGGTAACATTCCTTTGATTGATTGCTCTACCAAACGTTGTGAGTTTTTAGTACGTAATTCGCCTGCAGTGATGGATTTGATTCCACCTGGGTGACCTGAGTGACGGTAGTAAACTTTATCTGTTGCTTTCTTTCCAGTTAAAGCGACTTTATCCGCATTGATAATGACGACAAAATCACCTGTATCTACGTGAGGTGTGAATGTCGGTTTGTTTTTGCCACGTAATACAGAAGCTGCTACTGCTGAAAGACGACCTAATGGCACATCTGTCGCATCGATTAGCACCCAGTTACGTTCAACTTCGTTTTTCTTAGCCATGTATGTTTGACGCACGATAATTTCCTCCATTTATAAATCTAGTTGTTTGACAATACTATTGAGTTTCCGGGGCTCATAGTGGGGCAAACAATACCGTCTTACATAATACCTTTCTTTTTTGGAAAAGTCAAGCGTTTCTTTACGGTTTGTACGGCTGCAATCTATTTAATTTTCCCGATAAAAAACGACGACTTTCAAATAGTGACTTTCTTCGTCTGAACTTGTGCGAAAATCTTCTGGTAAGCCAAATGTTTGAATCAAATGGAAGGTTCCTGTGTGTTGACGCGCGACTTCTGTCAAATCTTGTATGAATTTTTGGCGCGAGTAGCCGCTGTGATTCGTGCTCAAGATGCACATGCCACCTACTGCGGTTAAGTTAAATACGCTTTTGGCTAGGCGAGTGTAATCTTTTTCGGCGCGGAATTGGGAAGCTTTGGTACGCGCAAAACTGGGTGGATCGCACACAATCAATCCGAATTGCAACGCATGACGATTCGCGTAGTCCACGTAGTCAAATACGTCCATAACGCGAATTTCGTGCGCGTCGCTATCTAAATGATTAATCGCAAAATTTTCTTGCGTTTTGGGTAAGCTGCGATTGGCAACGTCAACGCTCACTGTTTTAGATGCGCCACCAACCGCTGCCGCCACCGAAAATCCACCTGTATAACTAAACAAATTCAGCATGGAAAGCCCTTGGCTTTGTGCTTGTACGAATTGGCGCACATCGTGCTGGTCTAGAAACAGTCCCGTCATCCACTCTTCGCCCAAATGAATGGCGTAATGCACATTGTTTTCGCGGATGATTAAAGGAGTTGGCGCTAATTCGCCTTGTGTGTGTTCGATTGGAAGTTCCCCTTCTGAAAGCTCAAAACGTTTTGTTTCGTAAATGCCTTGAAGTTGCGGGAGATTTTTGGTCAGGGCCGCAATGAACCAGTCGCGATATTGATGAACACCGCGCGAATACCAGTTGATTTGGATGAAACTTGCGTACCAATCAATAGTGACGCCGCCAATTCCGTCGCCTTCGCCGTTAAACACGCGAAATGCGTTGGTATGCGTTTGTTCAAAGTAATCGCATCTTGCCTCAATGGCTTCTTGCATTATTTCTTCAACAAATTCGAGTGACCACGGGTCGTATTTGACAAGTGTAAACACCCACGCGATGCCTTTATGTTGTCTGCCGATAAGCGCTTTTGCAACAAAGTCGTGCGCTTCATCGCAAATTGCAATGACTTCCCCTTCTTGTTCACGTTCAATTTGCCCTACTTGCACAAAATCGCTCACTTTCAATAGCCGACCGCCATTGAATAGCCGTTCTGCTGCGTTATCGTAAATCATGTATGTTTTCATAAGGTGTCCTTTCTTATTACAAACAAAGACATTGCAGACGAGCTACAATGCCTTCAAGACTTATTGAAGTGCTTTTTTCAACAATTCAACTTTATCCGTTTTTTCCCATGTAAAAGCGTCGTCTTCGCGGCCAAAATGTCCGTACGCTGATGTTTTGCTAAAAATTGGGCGACGCAACTGCAACATGTCGATAATGCCACTCGGCGTTAATTTGAATACTTGGCGAACGGCAGACACTAATGCTGTTTCAGATACCGTTCCTGTCCCGAATGTGTCCACACGAATGGAAACAGGTTCTGCAACCCCAATTGCGTAAGCCAACTGCACTTCGCAACGTTTCGCTAGGCCGGCTGCGACAATATTTTTGGCGATGTAACGCGCTGCATAGCTCGCGGAACGGTCAACTTTCGTGGCATCTTTTCCTGAAAATGCACCGCCACCATGACGTGCGTAGCCGCCGTAAGTGTCCACAATAATTTTGCGGCCGGTTAAGCCAGAGTCCCCTTTTGGTCCGCCGATAATAAAGCGCCCTGTCGGATTGACAAAAATACGCGTTGCATCGTCAAGCCATTCAGCTTTGATAACAGGACAAATGACGTGTTCGATTACGTCTGCACGTAATTGTTCTAATGTGACGTCTTCGCTATGCTGTGTGCTGACAACAATCGTATCTACACGACGCACTTGTTGCGCTTCGTCGTATTCTACGGTTACTTGCGTTTTGCCGTCTGGTCGCAAATAAGGTAACTTGCCTGTTTTGCGCATTTCGGTTAAACGCTGTGCGAGTTGATGACTTAACGCGATTGGGAGCGGCATCAATTCGGGTGTTTCATCACAAGCAAAGCCAAACATTAACCCTTGGTCGCCAGCGCCTAATTCTTTTGGTGCAGTTGCGTCATCGCGTGTTTCGAGCGCATCATCAACACCTAAAGCGATGTCTGGAGATTGCTCGTCTAAAGACACAAGCACCGCTACGTTGCTTGCATCAAATCCATACTTGCCACGATCATAGCCGATTTCCGCAATTTTTTGGCGGACAATTTGTTGAATATCTACGTATGCTTCGGTCGTCACTTCACCAAAAACGAGCACTAACCCTGTATTGACGGCTGTTTCACACGCAACACGCGCCATCGGATCTTGCGCTAAAATCGCATCTAACACCGCGTCACTAATTTGGTCAGCAATTTTATCAGGATGCCCTTCCGTAACCGATTCTGATGTAAATAACTTTCTTTCTTCCATGTTTATTCCCCCATTTATTACATATTGGTTACAAGGCATATCCAACTATATTACAAGTGGACCCTATCGGGATATTTATGTTGTAACTCTTTCCATTATACATTACTATAGAGAATAGAGAAAGTTTTTTCATAAAGAAAGGTTTATTTTTATGCAACAACTGAGTTATTTTTTGAAACATCCTTTGTTAAAAATTTTTGTGTCGCCTTTTGCTTATGTTTTGTTTGGGATTATTGCCGGAATTGCAAATGGTTCTTTGCATTTGGTAAGCATTGCGCTATTGTACGCGATTACGATTAGTACGCATATGATTGATCATTATTTCTTTGTTAAGCATCAGCTCAATCGTCCTCATGAAGCGCCCGAATTTATTTTGTACGCAAGTGAGATTGTTTTGTTGATGAGTACGCTGATTTTTTTGATGGTGCATCATTGGGCGTTAAGTATGATTTTGTTTATGTATGTTATTTTTGTGCATATTCAATATTTTCCGTATGATTTGACGCAGACGCCGTATTCTGCGTTGTTGAGTATTTTTTTCCAAGCGATTGTCTTGAATAGTTTAGCTTTTTTTACACAAGCAAAAAGCATTCAGACGACATTCATGATTGCGCTCGTTCCGCTTGTGGTGATGCAAGTCTTTATCCAAAATGAAAGTCGTCTTTTGAAAGAAGCGTTGCTGGCGACACCGCCTGTCAAATGGCTCGTGCGTGTGCCGTTGCTGTCTTTGATCGTTGCTGCTGGCGCAATTATTTCAGGCGTTGCAACGTCGTTGCCATCACGTTCATTTGGATTGATGCAGGCCGTATTTTTAGGTGTTTGCGGATTTTTGTTATTGCCGTTATTAGTCACTACCACGCAAGAAAAACATATCCAAAATAAACAAAATTACTTAAGCGCGATTTATTTAGTGTTCGCGTTCATGTATGGATTGAGTTATATTTTTTGATTGTCCGATGAAAAAAAGCCCTCCGTTCTTCTCATACGAGAAAAGTTCGGAGAGCTTTTTTATTTTTTTAGTAGCCGCCTGATGTGCTTGCGGTGCCTGTGACGATGGCGATGCCTTTTGAAGCGCCGATACGGGTCGCGCCAGCTTCAATCATTGCCAATGCTCCTTCGCGTGTAGATACGCCGCCACTTGCTTTGACGCCTACTTCTGCACCCACGGTTTGGCGCATTAAGCGAATATCTTCGACGGTTGCGCCGCCTGTTGAGAATCCTGTGGATGTTTTGACAAAATCTGCACCTGCCCCCACAGCTGCTTGACAGGCTTTGACTTTTTCGTCGTCGGTGAGTAAGCATGTTTCGATAATGACTTTTACTAATGTGCCTGCGGCTGAGTCAACAACGGCTTTGATGTCAGATTCCACTAGCTCCCAGTTGCCGTCTTTCGCAGCGCCAACGTTGATAACCATGTCGATTTCTTGCGCCCCTTCGTCAATTGCTTGAGCCGTCTCAAATGCTTTGACAGCTGAAGTATTCGCGCCCAAAGGAAACCCGATAACGGTACAGACTTTAACGTCCGTGCCTGCTAACAATTCGCTTGCTGTTGCCACCCAGGTTGGGTTGACGCAAACGGACATGAAGTCGTATTCGCGTGCTTCTTGGCAAAGCACTTCGATTTGGGATAAAGTTGTGTCTGCTTTTAACGCTGTGTGGTCAATGTATTTGTTTAATTTCATCTTAAAAATACTCCTTTTTTTTATAATTCTAATGCATAACTGAGTGCGCTTAGCGCGTAAATTGGTGCAGTTTCCGCTCGTAAAATGCGTGGTCCTAAACTGCAACATTGAAACCCGTGTTGTTCGAGTTGTTCGACTTCCGTAGCGGTTAAGCCGCCTTCTGACCCAAACACCATTAACACGCGTTGTCCATGTTTCAATTGCAAAATGCTCTCTTTGAAAGTCGAATGGCGGCCTTGTTTGGCTGTTTCTTCATAGGCAACTAGCTTCACGTCGTAATCTTGAGCTGCGCTTAGCAACTGTTTGAATGCGTGCAAATCGTGGATGTGCGGCACGGCGACACGATGGCTTTGTTCCGCAGCTTCTTTGGCGATTTTGGCGAGGCGTTCAGTGCGTTGTGTCGCTTTTTTGGCGTCCCATTTGACGACATCGCGTTGCATCACGACAGGAATAAAAGCGTTCATGCCACATTCGGTCGCTTTTTGGACAATGGTTTCAATCTTGTCGTTTTTGGATAGGCCGCACGCAATCGTCACTTGAACGGGCAATTCACTTTCTTGTGCAAAAGGCTCCGTCAACGCTAAAATTGCAGTTTGTGTATCTACTAAAGTTGCCAAATAAGGCTGGTTGCCTGCCACCACGATGACTTGTGTGCCGATTTTGGCGCGCATGACGTTCAATAAATGATGGCTATCTTCCTTAGAAAGTTCGATTGTTGGCGCATATTCCGAAACAAAATATCGTTGCATCTAAGCTTTCTCCTGTTTTTGGACGACGTAGCCGACCCAGCCATTGAGTTGATTTTTTTGGATAATGCGCCATTCATGCACTATTAAGTCCGCTTCTAATTCCGCCGCTTTTTCTGCCAAAATACCGCCTAAAATCATGTAGCCGTCGTCGTTTAATAATTTGCGCGCGTCATCAAACATATTCACCAAAATATGCGGCAAAATATTTGCGACGATGACATCGACTTGATGCGTCACGCCTTTTAGCAAATCGTTGACCGAAAACTCAATCGGACACGCTTCAAATTTGTCTGCCCAGCCGCGTTCTAATTGGTAAACGTGATTTTGCTTGGCACTTTCGACCGCTTGCGGATCCAAATCGTAGCCCCACACTTGACTAGCGCCGTACATCGCCGCCACAAAAGCTAACACACCCGAACCTGTTCCGACATCCAAAACTTTTTCGCCGCCACGCAAATACATCTCCAATGCTTGAACACCAAGTTGCGTCGTCGGATGATTGCCCGTGCCGAACGCCAAACCTGGATCCAAATAAATGCAATGTTCGTCCGTTTGCGCTTGATAATCTTCCCAAACAGGAACAATCGTCAAGTAACGGCTAATGCGCTGCGGATGGTAATGTTGCATCCAATTTTCTTGCCAATTTTCGTTCGGAATTATCGTTTGCGTCACGCTAAATGGCTCATCAGCCACCAACAAACGCAGGCGTGCTTCAAGCGCTTCGACATCTTGTTCCTCTTCAAAATAAGCAATAATTTCAGTAGGATGTTCTAGCCGCTCTTTTGGTAAAGGTTCCGCCAACTCTCCAAAAAGGTTCGGATGATTTTCCAAGTAACCTTGTGCGTAATCAACTTCCACACCGATGGCGCCCGCATCAAATAGCGTATGGCTCAGTAAATCAATCGTTGTCGGATCGAGAACGTCTAGCGTCACGACCACTTTAATCCAATTTTCCATAAAACACCTCTTTCACCTTTCTATTATGACGGACAACGGCGAAAATTTCAACAGCTGAACAAATTTTCGCTAGTAAATCCCTACGAAAAATGGCATAATGGGTAAGTGATATTTGCTATTCCTAGCGAAACATAGTACACTATAGACGAAAGAACATTGAATCAATCATTTTAACACTATATACGAGAGGTGATTTTCATGGCTGAAAAAAATTTGACAGCTAAAGATATTTTACAAAAAGAATTCACTCGCGGTTTGCGCGGTTATAACACGGCTGAGGTGGATGAATATTTAGACATGATTATTCGTGACTACGATGCTTACCAAAAAGATGTGGCGTACTTGAAAACCGAAAACGAACGGCTTATTAGCAAAGTTGACGAATTAACGAAGCAACTTTCCCTCGCTAAAAAGACCGTCCCAACAACGCCAGGTAGTGGCGTAACGAACTTTGACATTTTGAAACGTTTATCGAATTTAGAAAAACACGTTTTTGGTGCTAAAATTAACAATTTAGACAACACCATTAACTATTCAGACGTTACACAAGCATAATCACCAAGTAAATTTTAGGTAATCGCGGCTAGAAATAGTTGAGGAAAGTCCATGCTCGCACGCGCTGAGATGCGTGTAGTGTTCGTGCTTAGCGAAACAATAAGCTAAGGCAACGTGAATCGTTGACGGCAGGAAAAATGACTACGGCTTTGCTATGTCAAAGTATTCTTGAAAGTGCCACAGTGACGAAGCAATATTGGAAACGGTATTGGTGGAACGCGGTAAACCCCTCGAGCGAGCAACCCAAACTTTGGTAGGGGCACTTTTTCTAGTAGGAAATGAACGAACGAAAGAGGCAGTAATTGCAGATAGATGATTACCCAATGGCGCGAGTGCCTATATCGCGTCATTTGACAAAACATGGCTTATCGAAATTTACTTTAATAGGTTTAGGCTCATTACGAGCCTATTTTTATACACAGAAAGGAATTATGATGAAAACTTATAACTTAATTGCGACGGCTGCTGCCGGTATCGAGTCGCTCGTCGCCAACGAACTCAAGCAACACGGCTACACCGTCCAAACCGAAAATGGTCGCGTCAACTTCACTGGAAATGCGCGTGATATCGCCTTTACTAACTTATGGCTACGAACTGCCGACCGCATCAAAATTAACTACGGCTCTTTTACCGCGAAAGCATTCGAACAATTGTATGACCAAACTTACGCGTTGCCGTGGGAAGATATTTTGCCACTGGATGCTGAATTTCCCGTCAGCGGAAAATCTGTCAAATCGCAATTGCATAGCGTGCCGAACTGCCAGCGTATCGTCAAAAAAGCCATTGCTAACCGCTTGATGAATTATTATCATCGCCGCACAAACCTCGCTGAAACGGGCGCCCTTTACCCGATTGAAGTATCGATTCTCAAAGACACCGTCACCTTGACGTTGGATACGAGCGGCACCAGTTTATTCAAACGTGGCTACCGTGCCGAAAAAGGTGGCGCGCCACTCAAAGAAAACATGGCGGCTGCGCTCGTGATGTTGACGACTTGGCACCCTGACCGTCCACTTTACGACCCATGTTGCGGTTCAGGCACCATCCTCATCGAAGCCGCACTCATCGGACACAACATCGCACCTGGATTTAACCGTTCTTTTGCCGCCGAAAAATGGACAATGCTTCATCCAGAAGTTTGGCAAACCGTCCGCGACGAAGCAGAAGCGCTCGCTAACTACGACATCGAACTCGATTTACTCGGAACGGATATTGACCACCGCATGATTGAAATCGCCAAACAAAATGCTCTAGAAGCAGGCGTAGCCGACAGTATCCAATTCAAACAAATGCAGTTGAGCGACTATCGTCCCGACAAAGAATACGGCATTTTAATTGCGAATCCGCCTTACGGCGATCGTCTTTTGACCGAAGAAAAAGTCCATCAACTCTACAAGCAAATGGGCGAAGTGTACCGCAACATGCCTACTTGGAGCAAATATATTTTGACGAGCGACGAAACGTTCGAAACACACTACGGCGAAAAAGCCACCAAAAAACGCAAACTATATAACGGCGCCATCAAAGTTGACTATTATCAATATTGGGGCAAAAAATAGAGGCTGGTTATCCAACCTCTATTTTTTTTAATTGGTATATTCGCCAACTTCCACGAATAGCTGTGGCATATCAAGACGGGTACTAGAGATTATACAATAAGCGACCACTTCGTCATACAGAGCAGGATGGCTATTCGCCACTTCCGTATAAAACAAAAAATATTGCTCACCACTATTTGCCGTGATGATGAACACGTATTCCTCACGCCCATTTCTAATCCACGATCCCCAGTCTTCTGTCACCATTCCTTCGACTTTAACGCGTTCTCCTGGATTCCAACTGCGGAATTTTTTGGTTCTTTCGGGGTAGTCGTTCACATCAAAGTCGCTCATGTCGGGTTTTTCTACAAAAAAGACGCCTTTGCGCGATAATTGGACTCGCGCTTGATGTTCGTCGAGTTCAGACGCGAGCAATTCGGCCCCATAACTAGCCTCTTCCTCACTCAAAAATCGCGTCATCAATACGTTTGCTTCTACTTGATTGGACGGGAAGCCTTCGTCTGAAATGTGCATATTTTCAATTTCTGAATATTCTACAAATGCACCTTTTGCCGTTTCAACTTGCACAATGAAATCGCTAATTTGCTCTTCCGTGACTTGATGATTTAATGCTTTCATCAAATGCGATATATAGTGCCCATAGTCAATCTTATCACGGCGTCTTTTGCTAAAAGCGAAGTCAATTTTGACATGGTCTTCTTCGGTGTCAATCTGCAGTGATTTGATTTCGGGGTCAAATTTTTGTGCGTCAATTGCGATTTTCCCGCCAGACAGCGTAAGGTCTTCTGCCGTAATATCCCATCCTAATTGTTGCTCAATTTCGTAAATTAAGCGGTTGGCAACAGCGCTATCGACGAACACTTCGTATTGTGGCGCGTAGTCCTTTTCAAAAACATCGTGCGCTTCCTGAGCGGCCACCGGTTGCGATAAGCAAAGGATTCCGAATACGGTGCTCATGATTTTTTGCCAGTATTTCATTATTTTTCCTCCTCGCAATTTAGTAAATAGTTTTCCATCCATTGTGCGACACCGTCTTCATTGTTCGTTGCCGTTATGTAGCGGCACAACGCTTGAATGTCTTGCGGTGCGTTCCCCATTGCGACGGAATGGTGGACGTAAGACAGCATGGGCACATCGTTGTAGCCGTCGCCGAATGCTGCTGCGTTACTTACGGACATGCCATTTTGAGTGAGGATCCACTCGATGCCTTTGGCTTTCGTGGCGTCTGCTGCGGTAATTTCCATATAAGTACTCGTCGATTGGTGCACATGAATGCCCAAATTTAGCGCATCAAGGCGTTTTTTGGCTTGCGAAAGACGTTCAGAATCAAAGCCAATGAGCATAATTTTGAATACGCGATGCGTTTTATTTTGACAAAAAGTTACATAATCACTCCAAACAGGCGTCAAGCCCGTCGCTTGCATTTCTAAGCGCGTGCCGTCATCCAGCCGATCGGTGTACCACGTATCTCGATCGTAATAATGCACACTCATCTCCGAAAATTCCCGCGCCAAAATATCTAGCACCTTGTACGCCGTTTGCGTATCCATCGCGGATTCCTTTAAGATTGTCCCGTCCAGCTGAAAAATCAGTCCGCCATTGTAAGCCACTTGCGGCCCTGTCAAATTCAATTGGCGCATCGTAGCCGTCATTTCCATTGGCGAGCGTGCCGACACTAACGTAAACGGAATCGCACACGCCAAAATAGTTCGCTGATTCCGCTCAGAAAGTGTGCCATCGCTTCGCAACAACGTCCCATCCATATCACAAAAAAGATGCTCAATTCGCATGTAAATCCCCCTCGTATAAGGCTTGACGTGCCAAATGGTCGGCCGCTTTATTATCCTTGTCGGCAATCCAGTTAATGAACAACAACTGATGTCGATCCATTTTTTCTAAAATTTCGGTTAGCCATTTTGCATAAACTTCATCTTTGGCGTAACGTTTTTCGATGGATTGGACGACAATTTTGCTGTCGCTATAAAGCGTGACTAATTCTTGCGTCGCGTCCAAAGTTTCCAATAATTGCAGCGCCAACAACATCGCTTGAAATTCCGCTTCATGATTATCTTGAACGTGCGGCAAATAGTGCGTTTGCGTATGCTGCTTGCCGTCTTTAATGGCGTTACAAGCAATCGCAGCCGACTGTTGCTTCGGATTGTACGCGGCATCGACATAAACTTTATACATTAAAACTACCCACCTTCTATCAATTATGTTACAATCAGTATAACATATTTTGGAGGTGCTATGATGAGTGAGATTGTTCCTTTTCCTAATAATTCCGAACATTTTTTCCGAAAAGCTATGAACGCGTTATCCAACCAACAATTCGAGCAAGGCGAGCAATTGTTACACAAAAGTTTGGAGCAAGGTTACGACGAGGCGTTTTTTGAATTAGTGAATGTGTACGTCCTTTTCAAAAAAAAATCGACTTTGCAAGCGTTGTGGGACACGTATTATCCAGCTGAAGAAAGCCGCATTGAGACGGAGCCTTTGCTCATGGCGTATGCTTTTAGTGCGCCTGTTTTGTACGACACAACGCAAGCGCTCATCATGCTCTACCGTCTAAAAGACGTCGCGCTTACACGCCAATGGTCTGCCTTATCGATTGAGCACGCCATCCAAAAACTCAACACCCTACAATCCTTCGAACAAAAATTAGACCAGTCTGTTCAAACGCAACACGTCGAGCAATTTGTCACGCAACTCAACAACACCAGCCCGTTCACATTGCTTGAACACCTTAAACATTTATACACGCTTCCTTACGAAAAAGGCGCCCTTTTTTATGAAGCGGTGCTAGCACATCCTCAAATCACTCATTACATTAAAAGCGATGTGCTCCATTATTTGTTGAACCTGTCGCTGGCGCAATCGGTCACTGTTCACTGGCAAAACGACTTGCGCACAGTCCCCCTCAACACCTTGAAACCTTATACAGAATGCGCGCCTTTTATTGCGGCTGTACGCGCGATTCGTCAACATTGCGAGCGCAATGATCCGCATCTCTACGACATTCTCATTCAGCAACTGACGTTGCATACGATGGTATTTTACTTGGATTTGGATGCTGTTTTAGCGGAGGCGCAAGATTGGCTCGACTACATGACGACGGGCGAAACATCGTCTGAATTATTGCAGCAAGCCGTTCAACAAGCCGAAATCGAGCTGCAATCTTTATTTGAACTTTAACAAAAAAAGTCGTCTCTTTTTACGGAGACGATTTTTTTAGCGGAATAGAATAACGGCAACTAACATTGACAGCGCCAAAAAGACGTTCACGCAAGCGAATACGAGTCCAAATTTGGACACGCCTTTTTTGACCGCTTGGTATTGTTGCACAACCATCGTGCTTAACGACACGGTCAATAGCACCCAAAACTCGAGCGATTGGCCGGCCACATTGCGCGTGGTGTAAGTTAAATATAATTGTGGCATATAAGACGCAATCATCGTGGCAATGCCAATAATTGGCAAAATATCTTCCATAAAATTCCAAGAACGTTTCATTGAATTTTCCTCCTCACTTTTAACACAAGGATTTCATTATACCGAGATAGGCAAAAACTGTCAATTTCTTACGGGAAAACAATTAAAAAACATTCCCATTTTTACAAAAAAAGTGTAAACTAGAACTGTTGAAAATTTTTATATTAAAGGGGTTATGATAACATGGTAATGTTTAAGCGTTTAGCAGGGAACATTGAAGGAAAAGGGATTAAAATTGTTTTCCCTGAAGCAAACGACAAGCGTGTATTGGGCGCGGCGGTACGTTTGAAAGTAGACAATCTTGTTGAGCCAATTTTGTTAGGAAACGTGGAAGAAGTGCGCGCGTTGGCAGCAAGTTCTGCTTGGAATATTGATAATTTTACAATTATTGATCCTGAAAATTACGAGGCGTTCGATGATATGGTTGCGTCTTTTGTAGAGCGTCGTAAAGGCAAGGCAACGGCTGAAGAAGCACAAACGATTTTGAAAGATGTGTCTTATTTTGGCACGATGTTGGTGCACATGGGCTTAGCAGACGGATTAGTGAGTGGCGCGATTCACTCAACAGGCGATACCGTGCGTCCAGCGCTCCAAATTATTAAAACAAAACCTGGCATTACACGCACAAGCGGTGCATTCATCATGGTGCCATCTGAAAGCGACGGTCAAAAATTAGTATTTGCCGATTGCGCCATCAACATTGATCCAAACGCGCAAGAATTGGCTGAAATCGCGGTTGAATCTGCTCATACAGCGAAAATTTTTGATATTGAACCTCGTGTGGCAATGTTGAGCTTTTCAACAAAAGGTTCTGCTAAAGCGGAGCAAGTGGACAAAGTCGTTGAAGCAACGCGTATTGCTCAAGAAATGGCCCCTGAATTTGAAATCGACGGCGAATTGCAATTCGACGCGGCTTATTCTGAAATTGTTGCTGACCAAAAAGCGCCTGAATCAAAAGTTGCCGGTCACGCAACCGTCTATGTGTTCCCAGATTTGCAATCAGGTAACATCGGCTACAAAATTGCACAACGTTTAGGTCACTATCAAGCAGTCGGTCCGATTTTGCAAGGATTGAACAAGCCCATTTCTGACTTATCACGCGGCTGTGTGGAAGAAGATGTTTATAAAGTAGCGATTATTACTGCGAACCAAGCATTGAATAACTAATTGAAATAGAAACAAACGGTCAAGGAAGTTCCTTGACCGTTTTGCTTTTTTTTATTCGTCAACGGTTTCGATAAGTTCGTCTAATTTAACGGAAATAACTTGCTCCGTTCCTTTGCGCAATAATGTTACTTGGACGGTGTCGCCTACGTTATAATTATATAACGCGCGAATAAGCGATTGCGTATTATCGACGATAGTGTCATCAATTTTGATAATGACATCATACGGCTCGATCCCTGCTTTGCTTGCCGCTCCATTCGGCTCTAATTCAGCAACTGCTACGCCCGAAACAATGTCTTCTGGCAATTTCAAAATATCCGTGCGCGAACGGTAAGATAATTCTGCCACATCTCGCGATACGATACCTAATTTTGGTCGGAGAACTTCTCCGTGTGTTTCTAATTGCGTCACAATGTCTTGGACGTCGTTACTTGGAATGGCAAATCCCATCCCTTCTATGCCGTATTCGCCATTTTTAATGGTGTTGATGCCGACTAAATGACCATTTTTGTCGAGGAGTGCGCCGCCTGAGTTACCAGGGTTAATGGCTGCATCTGTTTGTATTAAGGTTGCTGACCAATCTGCAATGCCGTCGTAATCGGTGTCCATGTCAATTTTGCGGTCCAATCCCGAAATAATCCCTTGCGTGACTGTGTTAGAATATTGAATACCGAGTGGCGACCCAATCGCGATGGCTAAGCTCCCGATTTTGACAGCGGAAGAATCCGCAAATGGAATCGTCGCCGTAGCGTGCTGCGCGTCAATGGTAACGAGCGCCAAATCGGTCACACTATCTTGTCCAACTAAGGTGCCCTCTACCATTGTTCCGTCCGCCAAAATGATTTCGACCGCTTCGGCATTTTCGATAACGTGGAAATTGGTCACAATATACGCTTTTTGTTCGTCAATTTTGTAAACGACGCCGCTACCTTCGCCTACAATTAGCAGACCCGATTCATCTGCTGGAAATTCGCTCTGCTGGCTAAAAACATTAAACGGATCGTACGTAGATTGCTTGTTGACGACGGTTACGACTGCATTTTTGGATTGTTCGGCCACTTTCATTACGGCGGACTCAAAATCCGTCAATGCCGCAGTGTCTTGTGCGGTCATTTCTGTAGAAGTTGAACTGTCAGGCGCTGGTTGCGATACATTACTTTGTCCCGCTAACCCCCACAATCCTAATACCACCGCGCAACCTAAAGCGCCGCCCAAAACACTTTTTCCAAAAGTAGAACGCTTCGGTTCAGTCGGTTCCGTTACCGTTGATTCCAATAAAGGTTCTGTCATTTTAATCATTCCTTCCTTCACTCATCAGATACCTTTATATTACCATATTTTTTTGAAAAAATTGAGAAAAATAAACGACTCTTTTTTCAAAAGTCGTTTATCGTAATTCATTTAATAACCGAGTTGTTGCGCTAATTGCAACAGTACATATTCTTGCCCTTTAGCTGCTGAAAATTGCGCACCGATTGGCAAGCCGTTTGGCGCTGTGTATGTTGGCAAACTAATGGACGGTTGTCCCGCGATATTTTGCAAGAAATTAAACGGCGTCAACGTCATTCCTTTATCAAACATTTTCCAAATGAGCGCCAATTTTTCCGAAAAAGTAAGCTGTTCAATCGCTGACGCACTCGGTCGAATTGCTTTGTCCATATCTAACGATTGATGCAACGGCGCCACGTCAGAAGCCGACGGCACTAACCACACATCAAAAGTATCATAAAAATCATGTAACTGCGCTGAAAGCTTGTCGTAGCGCGCTAACAACCGCGAATAATCCACCGCCGAAACAGACAAACCCAACTGATAAATGGCCCACGTCGTCCATTCAACATCATTAACGGTCAGTGGGCGTTGTAGTTGCTGCTCAATTCCATAAAACATCGCCGCAGTTTCCACACCATTCACGACAAAATAATCGTCCCAAGCCGTTTTGCCGTCTATATTAGGCGCCGCTTCGACTACGATATGCCCTAGTTGTCGCAAACGTTCTACGGTTTGTTGAACGGCTTGAATGGCACGCTCGCTGACTGGCACATCAATCGGCGGTTGCGTCGAATAGGCAATGCGCAACGGTCTATCTAACGGACACAACGTTGTCTGGGGGATTTTTGGTACCATAAAAGGCGCTTCATATTGTTCTGTCTGCAAACATTTGAGCAATTCCCATGTGTCACGCACACTTTTTGTTAGGGCAAAATTGACCGAAGACCCTTGCCAACCACGATAGCTGCCTTTGCCAACAGGAATTCGCCCGCGCGAAGGTTTCAAACCGATTAAGCCGTTGAAACTTGCAGGAATACGAATAGAGCCGCCGCCATCGCTCGCCGTTACAATCGGAACAATGCCCGCTGAAAGAGCCGCTGCTGCTCCGCCGCTTGAGCCACCCGCATTGCGCGTTACATCTAGCGGCAAATTAACTGCGCCATTTGCATGGCTATCGCTAATATTTTTGAACCCAAATTCAGGCGTATTCGTGCGCCCTACCACAACAAAACCCGCTGCTTCAATCGCTTGAACAAAACAATCCGTGTGCGCACTACGAAAATCTTGAAATAGCGCCGAACCTTCTGTCGAACGTTCGCCAGCTTGATGTTGTCCCAAATCTTTCAACAAAATCGGCACACCCCAAAAAGTTGGCAATTGTTCTTTTTGCGCGGCGGAAAGTGTCTGAAAATGGGCATCGTATTGTGCAGCCAATTCGCGCGCAGACTGAGCTTGCACTACCGATACTGCGTTCAAAGTCGGATTCAATTGCTCAATATTATGCAGCGCCCGTTCAACCAACTCCAAAACCGTCACGCGCCCTTGTTTAATTGCTTGCGCATAATGCAGCGCATCTTGCGTAAATAACATTATTCTCCTCCTAACACCGTCAACAACTGTTGCTTATACGCCAAAAATTCCGGCTGAAAAATCAACGCTCCGAAATCTGTTTTGTCTAATTCAATCGGCAATTCTAAAATCATGCGGCCTGGCTTGCCTGCGATGACATAAATTTTGTCGGCTAATAATAGCGCTTCGTCCACATCATGCGTAATCAATAACGTCGACCATTGTTGCGCTTGGCGATAACGATTGAACCATTGATACATTTGGCGGCGCGTAATCGCATCGAGCGCCCCGAACGCTTCATCCAACAGCACCCACTCGCGTTCAAAACAAGCCGTCCGCAAAAAAGCAACACGCTGACGCATCCCACCACTCAATGCGCTTGGATAGTGATGTGCCCATTCTGACAACCCCACTTCTTCCAACAACGCCAACGCTTTTTGGTTGGCAACTGCTTTGGAATCGCCTTTAATCAATAGAGGCAATGCAACGTTGCCGAGTACCGTTTTGTGTTGAAAAAGCATGTCTTTTTGAAGCATGTAGCTGATTTTGCCTGCAATATGCGGCGAGTCGTCAATCGTAATGTGTCCTGTTTGCAACGCCAATTTTGAGGCGATTAAGTTGAATAGCGTACTTTTTCCGACGCCGCTGGCACCCAATATTGCTACCGTTTGGCCTTTTTCGACGGATAAGTTGAGCGTATCCAGCACGGGGTAGTCGTTGTAGCGATACGAGACATCTTTTACTTTTAACATGCGTTACTCCAAGTAATCATTTGAAAAAAGAACTTCCTTCGTCAAGTCTTTTTCAATGAGTTTTTGTTCGAACAGCCATTGATAAAACGCATTCCAGCGACTTTCTTCAATGTGTCCCCATTTGGACGCGTCGCTTGCGTAGTGTTCACTGAGCCATTTTTGTGAGGCAACCACAAAGTCGCGTTGATCTTTCAATTCAGGCGCCGCTTCGATCAAAATATCGGCCGCTTCTTCAGGATGTTCCATCGCGTATTGATAACCTTTTTTGATTGCAGAAAGGATTTTCTTCGCTTGTTCAGCATTTTTCGCTAAATAATCATTGTTGGCAATAATCACTGGCGAATAAAAATCCAGCGCGTCAGAGTAATCACGCAAATTGAAATAATGGGTGGCTACTTGCTGATGTTCCGCCATAATGCCGTCCCAAGCGTAGTACACCCACGCGCTATCAAATTGTTTGGTGACTAACCCGACGACGGAATTATCTGCTTGATTGGGTACTAATTTTACTTTGTCAAATTCAGAAACAATCGCTTGCAACATCGCCAATTCAATCGGGTCATTCCATGTACCGTAGCTGCGGTCTGCCATCAACGCCGGCTCTGTGATGCCCGCTTCTTTTGCCGAAATGACGCCAGACGTATTATGTTCGATAATCGCCGCCACCGCTGTTACAGGCAATCCCCCTGCAAAACGGTTCGCTAATGAATCTTGGAAACTAATACCGAACGGCGCTTTGCCTAACCCAATCAATTCGGTCGTGCTACCTTCTGGTGGACGTTTGACATCTAATTCAATCCCGACTTCTGCAAAATAACCCTTCGCTTGCGCCACATATAAGCCGGTGTGATTCGTATTCGGCACCCAATCCAAAATAAACTCCACTTTTTCTAGCGGTGCTGCCACACTTGTTTGCACCGGCAAAAATGCTACAACTAACGTCAATAATAAAGTCATCCATTTTTTCATTGTTTATCTTCCTTTCTCTTTAACTGCCAAGGCAATGCTAGACGCTCGATTAACGATACGCCGCTCATTCCTAATAAACTAATTACCGAAATTACTAAAATTACAGCAAACATTTTGTCGTAAGCAAACGCACGCTTCGTTTGAATCATGTAGACGCCCAATCCTTGAAAGCCGCCTAACCATTCGGCAACGACAGATCCTACAAACGCATACGAAACACTCACTTTTAGCCCCGCAAAAAAATACGGCAAACTAAACGGAAGTTTGACATGCCACAAAATTTGGCGTTTCGATGCGCCCATGAGCCGTAACAAGTCAATCGCTTCTTGATCGCATTGCGCAAACCCACTCAAAATACTCATCACGACTGGAAACAGCGTCGTCAACGCTACTAAGACGATTTTTGGGGTCATTTCATATCCTAATGCCAACACCAAAATCGGCGCAATCGCCACCGTCGGAATCGTCTGTGAAATGATCAATAGCGGGTAGAGCGCCGCATGAACCAACCGCCAACAATCCATCCAAATTGCTAGCACAAATGCAATGCCAACACCAATCAATAAGCCCGCTAGCGCTTGTACGAGCGTTACTTGGCTATGAAACAGTAAATTTTGCCAATCTTTGCCTAATGCAACGATGATTTGGCTCGGCACCGGCAACACAAAAGGCGGCAACCACTTGAGATGACCCGCTAATTCCCACAACAAAATGCCACTAACGACACTAATCAATGAATGTTTTTTCATACATAAAAAATAACCTCCTTATTCTATCACACACAGAGTAAGCAAGTTTTTTTGAATATTTCAAAAAAAGCCACATCCCTACGTAGGTACTAACCTAATCAGGTACGAAGAGTTCGGCAAGCCGTCTCAGCCATAAAGGCACCCCTTGTGATATGCCTTCATTGTAACATATCTCCTCTACCCCTTCAAGACAAATGCCAAAAAGGTTTGCACATAAACGTACAAACCTTCGTAAAAATTGTTCTGTGAAAATTATAACAAACTCCCTATCAAACTTCAATAAGAACTTAGAATCATTCTTATTATTTTTCTAGAAAGACAATTTGCTCATTTTCCAATGACGCAATGCGACAAATGGAATGAATCGGAATACCCGTTGCTTCCAATTTAGCGCGGCCTGCTTGGAATGATTTTTCGATACAAATGCCGATGCCTGCTGGTGTTGCGCCAGCTTGACGCACTAATTCAATTAAGCCCAATGCCGCTTCGCCATTCGCCAAAAAGTCATCAATTACTAACACCACATCATCTTTTGACAAATATTGTTTCGAAATAATAACGCGACTCGTCACATTTTTGGTGTAACTATGCACATCGACTTCGTAGCGCTCTTGATTCGCCAATGTCGACGGCTGTGTTTTTTTGGCAAAAAGCATCGGAACTCCGAGCAAGCCTGCCGTTACAATCGCAGGCGCAATGCCAGACGCTTCAATCGTCAATACTTTCGTGATGCCCGCATCTTTGAACGTTTCGTAAAACTCTTTACCAATTTCTTGCATGACATTTGGGTCAATTTGATGATTCATGAACGAATCGACTTTCAAAACGTTATTCGGAAACACTTTCCCGTCTTGTAAAATTCTTGCTTTCAAATATCCCATAATAAACTCCTTATTTTTTGGCAGGAAGTGCAATGTTTAAGATTAACGCTGCCAATGTTCCTGTTGAAATACCTGAAGATAAAATCATTTTGACTGCTTCTGGCAAATGCGCTAACACATCTGGACGAACGGTTACGCCAATCCCTAACGCAAACGCCACTGAAATAATTAACAATTCGCGGTCGCCCAAATGAATCGCAGATAAAGCTTTCAAACCTTGAGCTGCTACTAACCCGAACATGATGACTCCAACGCCACCCAAAACAGGTTGCGGCATCACAGAAATTAACGCAGATAATTTAGGAAACACCCCTAATATGGTCAAGATAATTCCCGCCACAATCATCACGTGCGTACTTGCAACTTTTGTTAAAGCAATTAAGCCAACGTTTTGTGAGAAGGCTGTGTTTGGACCCGCTCCAAAAATACCCGAAATCATTGAGCCGACGCCGTCTGCTAATACCCCAGCCGCTGCACGTTCGCTCGATACTTTGACGCGTGACGCTTCGCCAATCGCCATCATAATTCCGACTGTCCCAATGGTTGAAACAATATACGCAGGCACGAATGACAACGTAGACGCCAAGTCAAAATGAAACCCGTAACGCAAGACGTTTGGAATTGCAATCCAGTCTGCTTTTGCGACAACGGACAAATCGACCATCCCTAACGGAATACATACAATATAACCGAACACCATACCGATGAATACAGATGCTGTACTCAACATCCCTTTTCCAAAATGCGTCAACAACAATGTGAATAACATAATGACAAATGCAACACTAATATTTTTGATAGAACCGTAGTCCGCAACGCCGTAACCACCCGCAGCCCAGTCAATACTTACTGGCAACAACGTGACCCCGATTAACGACACGACAATCCCTGTAATCAACGGTGGGAAAAATTTCATTAACGGCTTAATAAAACGGCTTAGAATAATTTCCACAAAAGAACCTGTAATCGTCGCCGCAACAATCCCTGCTACCCCGAATTTTGCACCGACACTAATCGACGGATTCACAAACGTAAAGTCCGTTCCCATCATCCCCGCAACGCGTGAGCCGATTGGGCCGATACCTTTAGATTGAATGATTGTCGTAATTCCTGATGCAAAAATCGTCGCACCAATCATAAATGACGTTTCTTCTGGACTAAACTTCAACACACTTCCAATAACGAGCGGAACTGCAATAATTCCCGCAAACGCCGCTAAAATATGTTGCAACGCTAAAATTAACGTTACGCCAAAAGGTGGTTTATCATCAATTCCGTAAACCATTTCTGATGTTTCTACATTGACAACTTCTTCTTGTGACATTGTACACCTCTAATTTTAATTTTTTTCACGCGAGTGGATTTCCTGTCGCTTGATACGTTCATTGTACCTTGTTCAAAAAGGTTTATCAATGTTTTTGTTGATTTTTATAGGTCGAACGCAAGTAACGTTCGTGTTTTATTAAAAAATAGCCTCCACTATATTTCGTGGAAGCTATTCAACTTATGTAGAAGATTTAACTCGCATAAGTTGTTAAAAGTGAGAATGTATATTTTTGTGTGTGAATTAGAGGAAGATTATTTTTCTTCTTCTTTTTTCTTTAATCCCATTGCTAACATCATTGCAGACAAGCTTGCGATTGCTGCTAATGGAAGCAAGTTCATTTGGCTTTCGCCAGTGTTTGGTAACATTGCACCTGATTGGCGTGTGATTGGTTTTGGTTGTGTGCCAACAACATTCAAATCTCTTACTGGGATGAAGTTTGAGCCATTAGTGCTGTTGCTTTGATTGCCGCCACCGTTGTTATTTGTGTTGGTGTTTGTGCTATTGCCACCACCATTGTTGTTGGTGTTGGTATTTGTTCCACCGTTGTTGCCACCATTAGTGTTTGTATTGGTGTTTGTACCTTGACTGTCACGTCCTGGCTGACCTGGTTTGCCTGGTTCACCCGCTGGTCCTTGTGGTCCAGTTGCG
>JAUNEB010000036.1 GCA_030525795.1 Aerococcaceae bacterium
ACCTACTTCCATTAGCAGCCATCGCAAGCTTGTCTGCAATGATGTTAGCAATGGGACTCAAGAAAAAAGAAGAGGAAAAATAATTCCCTCTCCTAAGAATATAGACGAATGAGCATAGGAGATCTCTACGAAAGCCTCCTATAGCTTAATCCTCTTAATTAAGTTGAACAGCCCTCACGAAATTTCGTGAGGGCTATTTGTTATGGATGATTGAATTTAATGTGCCATTTCAGGCATGTAATCAACACCTGTGGTGTATTCGCCAGAAATATTCCATAGTAAAAATTCATGAATGCCGTGCTTATGCAACGCATTGATTTGGTCTTGTACTTCGGCGGCGTAATAAGGATAACCGTCCGAAAAGTCTTGCAACCAAGGTCGTGTCACGACAGGATTGTTTACTTGCTTCAAAATTAAAGCTTCAGACGCCATATACTCATCAACTGTATCAAATGGTGACGCATTTGGATCTTCAATTCCGAAAAATCCAGGCCCCCAGTGAGAAGGATAAATCATTGACGAAATGACATCAACTTGCTCGGCGATTTTGATGAAGTTTTGGCCGATACCAACCGCATCACTGTTCGTTCCTGCAATGGCTGTATAACCGAAAACGTCGGCGCTAACTTTGACACCGTAAGGAGCCAAGCGTTCTCTTGCGTATTTCAAAAAGTCAGTAATCGCAGCAACGCGTTCAGCACCTGTGACTTCTACACCGTTCGCATCCAAAATCGGTTCAACCGAATAATTACTATACAACCCTTTGTCATATTGCAAAGTATCACCGAACGTCTCGAAACCTTCAGCAAAACGCACATAGTCAAACTGAATTTCTTTGAAGCCCATTTTGGCAGCTTCAATGGCAATGTCGATATTATAGTCCCACGTTTCTTTCAAAAATGGATTGATAAACAAGTCGCCGTGGTCACTGCTCCA
The DNA here is from genome assembly GCA_030525795.1 of Aerococcaceae bacterium. Taxonomy (GTDB): domain Bacteria; phylum Bacillota; class Bacilli; order Lactobacillales; family Aerococcaceae; genus Abiotrophia. Next base: position 937 of record JAUNEB010000036.1, read on the forward strand.
CAATTCACCTGTGTCCATATTTTTGAAGGAAAGTTCAGGATGATTCTCTGCAAGTAAGTAATCTTTGAACGTTACAATACGTGCAATCGGATAAATTTGATGTTGTTCTAACGTTTTCAAAACGGCTGGCATGTCCACAACAGGGCGGATATTTTCGTTGACGAGCGGATTGTTCGTGTTAATTTGTGTTGTTACCGCACCCGAATCGCTCTTGAAGTCGATGACTAACGCGTTCAGCGCGGTTTCATCAACATAATTCAAAATCGTTTGAAAATGCGCCGTATCTGCAACAATTTCGGCTGTCAAATAAAGTCCTTTGACACCTTCTTGCGGATAAGCAATGTTAATGCCGCTATCGTAGAAAAGCGATTTTGGCAAGTTTGCCGGCACTTTGAGAATCGGAGTTTCACGAATCGTAATCCCCTCGTATTGATTCGTATTGCCTAAACCAACTTTGTGGTTAAAATCGGCAATTTCTTCAGTAGAATATTTTGGCTCAACTGTCGGCAAAGTATAATCACTAACAGGTTGATTATTTTGTGGCAATAATTGGCACGCGCTCAATAAACAGACAAGACTGCCTAGCATCACGCGCTTCATCATTTGGTTAAAAGTGTTCATTAGTCACCTCAATAAAAAATTTAGTCAATCGAAAAAAATTAGCGTTCCTTCATATTGACGAGTTGAACTTTTAAGTTAATCAACTTAATCGAAATAGGCTCAAAAGACGGCAATACTTTATCTAAGTTGATATTGTTCGTTGTGTCGGTGTTGCTCAAATTTTTGATAATGCTGAACAGCACCGTGTAGTCAGATTCTGGATTAGCCATCGCCTTAAAAGAAGCGGCTTCCATCGCCAAATTGTTACGATAATCTCCAATGTAAGTCGTCAATGTCGTATTCAATGCTTGCACTTCTTGATGAACTTGCTTGAATTGTTCCGTTGGCAAATCTTGTTGCTGAATGTTCGCTAATTCCTCGGATAGCTCCACCAAACTTTTTTGCGTTTCTTCCAAAGTTTTGATATGAGCGGTGCGTTCGTTCAAGTTGTTTGCCACCGCATTGTCCTCACTCGCAAAAAGTGCCGTATCATTCGCGCTAAGAACGGTTTCAAAGGCAGATTGCAGCCCTTTTTCTAAAGTTTGAATTTCACGAAGTTCATTGACAATTTTTGACAAGTCTTCTTGCATTAAGCCAATAGCATTTTCGGCACGATTGACTGCATGTTGACCACACGCTACAACAAAAAGGATGCATATCCATAGCGCTAGCCATGATCGTCTTTTTTTCATAAAAGCTCCTTTACTAATTCATAATTCTTTGCATTCCGCAATTCGTTTAGTATATAATAAATGTATTATAACTGCTTACATTATACCAAATATGAGCAATATAAGACAAGGAGAATGGTATGTTATTCGCATTTATCGTAGCAATTGGGGTCATTTTGGTAGACCAATGGGTCAAATTATGGACGATTTCGACGCTCGCATTGCATGAGTCGCAAGCGGGAATTGCAGGCATTTTTGATTTTTATTACATTCGCAATGAAGGTGCGAGCTGGGGCATTTTGGCAGGGCAACGGACACTCTTTATCGTGCTAACTTTTGCGGTGGTGGCTTATTTAATGTATGTTTTAGTGAAAGAAAAGCAGCTTCCTTTTAGCCAAAAAATCGTGTACGGGTTGCTATTAGGTGGTGCTGTCGGGAATTTGATTGACCGTTTGCGTTGGGGATATGTCGTCGATATGTTTCGACTAACGTTTATAGAATTCCCGATTTTTAATGTGGCGGATATTGCCCTGAGTTTAGGGGCAGTGGCATTGTTTGGACTATTGATGTTTGCAAAGGAGGAAAAAGCATGAAACACTATGCGTTAAACGGTCAACAAGGCAGATTAGACAAGTTGCTCGTGGAATTGACAGGGGAGAGCCGTTCAACTATCCAAAAATGGATTAAACAATCACTTGTATTGGTTGATGACCAACTCCAAAAAGCAAATTTTCAACTGACAGGACAAGAAACTATCACGATTCAAGAAGAGGAGCCAGAAGAACTGCTCCACATCGAAAAAGAAAATATTCCTTTGGACATTGTTTACGAAGACGAGGCGGTTTTGGTTATTAACAAGCCAGCGGGCATGGTTGTCCACCCATCCAAAGGGCATGCGACCGGCACTTTAGTCAACGCGCTACTGTATTACTTGGGCGAACAACTTTCTGAAGGAACGCAAGCTTTTCGGCCAGGGATTGTGCATCGCATTGATAAAGATACCTCAGGCTTATTAGTCGTCGCCAAAAATAACCACGCGCACCAAGCATTGGGCGAACAATTGAGCGATCACACAATGGGAAGAACGTACATTGCGTTGGTGAACGGGCAAGTTAGTGCGCCGTCAGGCACGATTGAAATTCCGCTGCAACGTGATGCTAACAACCGCCTCAAATGGTCCGCGCACAAAGACGGCAAATATGCACTGACCTTATTCGAAGTGCTACAAAAATACCAAGACGCAACCTTATTGCAACTCGAACTCAAAACCGGCCGCACACATCAAATTCGCGTTCATTTGGAACATATCGGCCATCCGATTGTCGGCGACCCCGTTTACCGCAAGGGCATGGCCCAACTCAAAGGCACCTTACCCAAATTGCAAGACGGCCAATACTTGCACGCGCAATCCTTGCATTTTTATCATCCGACAACGGGCAAAAAAATGTCCTTCGAATGCGAATTGCCACCACATTTCCAAGCTATGCTTCGCACATTGGAGGCGATTGGATGACCGAACACGACAAAATTTTAGAAAAAATTCGCAACTTACTTGAATTAGCTGAAGACGGCAACCGCGATGAAGAAAGCCAGACCGCCTTATTGATGGCACAAAAACTCATGCTCAAGTACAAAATTTCGCACAATGAATTGAGCCAATCAAGCCAACCTGAAATTATTATCAAGTCGCTTTCTTATTACAAGCGCATTTATTGGTGGGAAAAATTATTGGTCCGTATCATTGCCGAAAATTTTCGTGTGATGTTTTATTTGCAAAGCAATCGTTTGCCGCATCAAACAAGCGTCCAACGCAAAATTGTGCTCATGGGCTACCCAGAAGATGTCGCTTTGGCGCACGAAATGTTCCACTTGGCGGCAGACGCAATGAAATATTACGCCAGCCAACACTTGTTGCATGAGATGAGCGAAGGACAGTCTGTTTCGGACTTAAGACGCTCGTATTATCAAGGTTTTTTGGACGGACTCGACGAAAAATTCGCGGCGCAACGCCAACAAATGCAACAAGAAGATGCGCAATACGCGCTCGTCATTCAAGTTCCGAATGAAGTCAAGCGCGCATTCAATGAGCAAGTCAATGGCAAAATTGCGTTCCGTCAACCGCGCTCCAACAAATCCGTTGCGGCTTATCACGACGGTTACCAAAAAGGCACGCGCCTATCATTAGGCAATCAATCGCTTAATTATACAAATTCTTAGGAGGAATTCAGATGATTTACGGCAATTTGAAAGCACTAGGAGCAAGCTACGAATATCCACGCAACATTTATGAAGTATTGACTTATTTGCAACAACAAGATTTTGATACGATGCCTTTTGGTGCGGTGGAATACGACGACAACGGCACGCGTATTTTGTATATGGAAATTCCGCACGCCAATATTGACGAAACGGTGTGCGAAATTCATCAAGATTACTTAGATATTCAAGTGTCGGTGGACGGACATGAAGTGTACGGTTTTGCGCCGAATTTCCAGACGAATCCTGTGGTGGATAACCGTTTGGAAACAGACGATATTTGCTTGTTCAGCGCAATGAATCAAGAGGTTCGCATCCACGCGAAACCGCTCGACTTTTTCATCTTTTTCCCGAACGACGTACACCACGGCTGCAACTTAATGACTGACAAACCCGCACGCCGTGTCGTTGTCAAAATGCCAGTGAGTGTGCTTTAATCGCAAAGCGATAGGAATACGGTACGGTCAAAAAATGCAAAAGAAAGGTCATTAAACATCAAAGTATGGAAAATCAAATTTTAATTTACCAGACCGACAACAATCAAATCAAAGTTCGCCTAGAAGAGGAGAATATTTGGCTCACGCAACAGCAGTTGGCGGAGTTATATCAATCCAGTAAATCTAATGTAAGTGAGCATATTAAGCATATCTTTGAAGAAGGAGAATTACAAGAAAATTCAGTTGTTCGGAATTTCCGAATAACTGCTACCGATGGCAAAAATTATAATGT
>JAUNEB010000012.1 GCA_030525795.1 Aerococcaceae bacterium
TACCTTATACTACCATGCCTCTTTTCCTTTGTCAACTCTTTTTTGAAAGTTTTTTTACTTTTTTTGGAGAGAAAATTTGCTTACCACACAAAAACAGACACACTTTAGCATGTCTGTTCTTTCATTAAACTTAATTTACTTTTGGTTCGATTTTAATTTCTAGGAATAAGTCATTGAATTGGATGAGCTTTGTTTTGCCGAGGCCTTGGTATTCTTCCAAGTGGCTAATGAGTTCGTCGCTTGGGTAGAAGGCTTCATCAGAAGTGATTTCTGGGTCTAGCAATTCAAATGCCTTTTGGTTGGGGGTGGCATAGCCGATATACTCTGCATTACGCGCGGCGATATCTGGACGTAGCAAAAAGTTAATTAGTGCGTACGCTCCGTCGACATTGCGCGCTGTTTTTGGGATGACGATGTTATCAAACCAAATGTTTGAGCCTTCTCGTGGAATGGTGTAGGCCAAGTCTTCGTTGTCTGCCATAGCGGTTGCTGCTTCGCCCGAAAAGGTAATCGCCACAGCCGCCTCGCCTTGTGCCATGTACATTTTGATTTCGTCAGCAACCATTGCACGAACGTTTGGCATTAAGGTTTTCATTTTTTCGGCAGCAGCAATTAAAGCTTCGTCATCCGTCTCGTTGAGCGAATAGCCGAGCGACTGCAAGCCGATGCCCATGACTTCGCGCGCGCCGTCGTAAATCAAAATGTTATTGCGCAACTTAGGATTCCACAAGTCATCCCACTTCTGCAATTCGGCTTCGCTGATTACATTTGTATTGTAAATGATGCCGAGCGTGCCCCAAAAATAAGGAATCGAATATTGATTATTCGGGTCAAAACTCAAATCCATAAAACGCGGGTCAATATTTTCGACGCCGTCGAGTTTGCTGTAATCAAGCGGGATGAGCATATCTTCTTGGATCATTGTTTGAATCATATACTCGCTCGGAATCGCCAAATCGTAGGCTGTCCCGCCTTGACGAATTTTGGAAACCATTGCTTCATTCGAGTCGAATGTTTCATAAATAATACGATAGCCTGTTTCGGCTTCAAATTCGCTTAATAATTCTGGGTCAATGTAGTCGCCCCAGTTGTAAAAATTGATGACGTTATCCCCTGTCAGTCCCCGCGCATTTTCGAGTTGGTAACGCAGCCCAAAAAGCAATGCGCTCACCCCTAAAATGGCTACTACTGCTTGAATCAATTTGCGCATTTATTTCACCACCTTTTTGCGTTGGTCAGCGGTTTGGATAAAATAGTACCCTACTACGAGCGCTAACGACACGAGAAACATGAGCGAACTAATCGCGTTAATTTGCAAGCTGATGCCTTGTCTAGCACGCGAGTAAACTTCGACCGCTAATGTGCTGAAGCCATTTCCTTTTACGAAAAAGGTCACGGCAAAATCATCAAGCGAATACGTAAACGCCATGAAAAACCCAGCAAACATTCCGCTAGAAATACTCGGCAAAATGACGCGTCCCATAATTTGACGATGTGTTGCCCCTAAATCTTGCGCGGCCGTCACCATTGTATCGTTCATTTCGTACAAGCGCGGCAAAACCATCAAGACAACAATCGGGATATTGAACGCTACGTGCGCAATCAACACACTCGCGAAACTCAATTTGAGCTGCAACCACGTGAACAAAATCAAAAAGCTCGCACCAATCATGACGTCTGGCATGACCATCAACAAATTATTCAAATTCAAAAACGATTCACGCACCGAACGACTGCGCGTATAATAAATCATAATCGCGCCAAACGTCCCGATAATTGTCGCAATCAGCGCAGACAAAAGCGCCAAAATAAACGTGTTTAGCACAAAAATCATCAAGCGCGTATCTTCAAACACAGCCGTATAATGCTCCAACGTAAAGCCTGTGAACTGGTTCATATCACCGCCTGCATTAAACGAATAAATCATTAAATAAATAATCGGCAAGTACAACACCGCAAACATAAACACCAAATATAAATTTGACCATTTAATCCGTTGTTTAGTCATCTTTTTGTACCCCCTTTGTTTTACGGTCCCGCGTCAAAAACATAACCACAATCATCATCAACGTCAATACGACCCCAATCGTTGAGCCCATTCCCCAGTTCTGTGTCACTAAAAAATGTTGCTCCACAGCCGTACCAAGCGTAATCACACGGTTTCCGCCAATCAAACGCGTCAACATGAACAGCGATAACGACGGAATAAATACCGCTTGAATTCCGCTACGCACACCGCGCAATGACATTGGAAACACAACGCGACGCAACGTCGTCCAAGGAGACGCGCCCAAATCTTGACTCGCTTCCAATAAAGAATTCGGAATTTCATTGATTGAGTTAAAAATCGGCATCAACATAAACGGTAACTCAATGTACCCTGCCACTACCAAAAATGCTACATCCGTAAACAATAACTGCTTCGGCGCAATCCCGAAAAATGACAAAAATTGATTCACGGTACCCGTTTGGCTCAGCAAGCCAATAAACGCGTACGCTTTTAACAACAAGTTAATCCATGTCGGCAAAATAATGAGCAACAACCACAAATTTTTGTGCTTAGTGCGGCTCAACAAATACGCCATCGGATAACTCAATACAAACGTCACCAACGTCACTAGCACCGCATACAACAGCGAGCTGCCCATCATCGTCAAATAATTGCGCGACGTAAAAAAGGTTTGATAGTTCGATACCGTAAACTGATTATCTAACCCCAAAAACGATTGCGACACCAACAAAATAAGCGGCGCAATCACAAACAACACGAGCCATAACACGTACGGAATGGCATATACATAATTTTTTTGACGTTCCAATCGTTCGCCTCCTAGTCTTCGTATTGCTCTAAACGCGCATCAAAATCAGCTTCCGATTCGTTGAATCGCATGACGTGAATATCTTCTGCTTCAAATTTCAAGCCGACTTTGGCGCCAGGCGTCACCTTGTCTGTCGTATGAATCATCCATTCATTGCCATCTTCATCGTACGCAATTACTTCGTTGAAAACGCCGCGGAACAACATGGTATCAACTGTCGCTACTAATTTACCTTGCTCTGGCGTTGTAATGTCAATATCTTCAGGACGAATCACCACTTCTACCGCTTCACCGCTTGGAATTCCGGCGTCTTCACAGTCAAACGTTTTGCCGACGAATTCGACGCGATAGTCTTCAATCATTTTGGCATTGATAATGTTACTTTCACCAATAAAATCTGCAACGTAACGGTTAATCGGTTCATCATAAATATCCACAGGCGTTCCCGATTGGACAATCTCGCCGTTGTTCATGACAAAAATCCAGTCTGACATCGCCAATGCTTCTTCTTGGTCGTGCGTCACAAAGACGAACGTAATCCCTAAACGTTGCTGCAATTCACGCAATTCGTACTGCATATCCGTACGCAATTTCAAATCCAATGCAGACAACGGCTCGTCCAGCAGCAACACTTCTGGCTCATTGACAAGCGCGCGCGCAATCGCTACACGTTGGCGTTGTCCACCTGACATTTCCGAAATGGCGCGGTTTTCGTAGCCGCTTAATTGTACCATTTTGAGGGCAGAGGTGACTTTTTCTTGGATGGTTGCTTTGTCGACATTTTTGACGGACAAGCCGAACGCGATATTGTCATACACATTCATATGCGGAAATAGCGCGTAATCTTGGAAAACGGTGTTGACTTTGCGTTTGTTGGCTGGCACCTCATTGACACGCTCGCCGTCCAAATAGACATCGCCGCCACTCGCTGAACTAAAGCCTGCAATAATGCGCAAAATCGTTGTTTTGCCGCAACCTGACGGCCCTAATAATGTATAAAATTTTCCTTTTTCTAATTCCATGTCCACGGACTTCAACACTTGCTGTTCTCCGTAAGATTTTGTGACATTTTTCAAAACGACACTGTACTGTTCTGTCATCTCCTCGCGCTCCTTTATTGATGTTCTACAAAATTTAATTATAACAGTTCCAACGCCTTGAGTAAATGAGTTCCACGCAAAAAGCATTCAGACAATGCGGCGTTACAATTGATGTGAGACCCAGAGTACAAAAAAAGAAGATTCCTGATATGATAAGGGTCCCACCACTTATCATATCAGGAATCTTTTCATAACTAATATATCACAAAATCTTCACTATTTACCACATATACTTTTAACAGCTACCACGCTGTTAAAACCTACCGAAATAGTGCTACCATAGCCTGCCTATGGAAACCTTAGACTGAAAATCGCTTAGCAAAATCTAGCAAATGAATCTCTTCAAACTCACCTCTGGGGTCTCACATCAATGACAAAGGTGCATTGTTGCAAAAAAAAGTTTTAGAGACAGGTATTTCATTCTAATTCTTGGATCTTCTGAAGCTCTCGATAAACATCGTTAGCTTCCGTTGCAACAAGATATTGAATGTCCAAAGCTGAAAGTTCAGAGAAAAATTTCTCTTGAATTTGAATAACTTCTTTGTCTCCTTGACGCATGTCTTGAGCTTTTCCTTCCACTAGCAGATGCAGTTTCCTGCCCGCTTTACTCTCCACGACAAAGATAAAATCAGGCGTTGTGGTGCCACCAGTATAGCGTGGCACTTGAATGGCTGAGCGAGGTAATTTCCCAAAAATTTTGACTTGGGGTTCGTAGCGATGCAAAAGTAAATCACGCTCAGGTTCTTTACTGTCATAATAAAGCGGTGGATTATCATAGAGATACTTTTCAGAATCCGTCGTATGGTGCAGTGACTGCCTACCCACTAAAGCAGCTGACAGGCTCGTGATAAATTCGTCTCGTTCACCATCAAAAATAGAGGTTCTACCATAAAAATCCAGATTTTGATAATGGTAGGCCTGGCTATACAGTTCCTCAAAACCTGTCTTGAAGGCTCGACTTAGATGTTTCAAACTCGATTCACTGAGGTAGTTGCCATCTTGCAATTCTTTCAAGACAGCAACCAAAGGTGGATGAATCTGTTGAACACGTAAGCCTGTTCGGTTGGACAATTCTCTTAAAAAGCGGCCATAGGGTATCCCTGCCACCACCTTCTCCAAAAAGGCTGTCTGAGGAGCTGATAATGTCACTCCCGCCTCTGAGGTCAAGAGTGAAGACTTCGTCTCCCGATACTGGTCAATCTGATAATGCCTTTTATCACCAATAATCTGACAAGCAAGCTCTGTTACAGCAGGTTTAGGCTCAAAAATCAAGAGACGACGTTTGGAGAACTCTCTCCACAGCCCTTTTAGTTCTGCCCATTTGTCGAGTCGCAGGTGTACCCGTTTTTTACCTGCCTCTATCTGTTGATTATCCGTAATCACTCCCGCTGGCAAGGTCAATTCAGGATACAAGTCCAATAGCCACTGATATCCTGATTGGGTTTTGCCAGCAATCGTCACCTCCTGTTTGAACTCATTTTTACGATTAATGATACCGCACTGGTCCAATTCGTTCAACAAACTTTCATCATCAAAACGGGCATCCGTTTTCTGACGGTAGGCCACTAGCCAGCCAATCATTTCCTCCGTTAATCGGTCTTGATTCAACTCGATTGGATTGTCTTTATTCACTTCGCCAACCAATTGCTGAGCGAAGTCTTTTTCATCATAACCAATCAGAAAGGCAAGGCGGCTCTCCCATTCGTCTTGGGTCACACGATGGCCTGTTTCGTCGAAAGGTAAACGTAACCCCCGCCCGACTTCCTGAATTTTGCTAATTTCACTCCCTGACGTCCGTAGCTTGGCAATGACAAAGACATTGGGATTGTCCCAGCCCTCTCGCAAGGTCCACTTGGAAAAGAGGAAACGTCTGGGTAGCCAATTCCCTTGATCATCCTTGAAGGCTAATAAGCGTTCCTTGTTTCGCAAGATGTCATCAACCTGACGCTGGATTGCCTCATCTCCACTGCCAATATCTTCTCCAAAATAACCCGCATGAACATCTTGACCAGTACCAGCCTGTAAACTTTTCTGGGTAGCCAAAAGAAAATCAACATATTCCTGCTCACGATACCCTGGTTTCTCTTGAAGTTCACTTAATAAGCTCTGCAATTTTTCCCTCAGCAAACGCTCAAAGGTTAGCTTCAGCCAACCCTCATCCTCACGATAGGAAGGAATACTATCAATAAAGAAGAGGGAAAGGGTCTTGATACGTGGCGCCTTATTGGGACGTGAAAAATTCTGCCACTCTTTTTCAAAGTGCTTGTCAATGGCATCTTTTATCACCAACTCTTGGTAGCTGTTGCGAAAAACTGCGGGCGTCAACCACATACCCTTTTCCAGAAGCAAACCACTACTGAGTTCCTTGCCACCTACATAGGTCACATCCCCTTCAAAATCCCTATCAACATCTGCCAGGTTATCACCGACTGCCAACTCGACCTGTTCCTTACTACCTTTCTTCTTCAAGACCAGCCTTTTGGCCGTGACGCTTTCCACCTGCCAGAGATTTCGTGCCTCTTGCTCAGATAGATTGGGGTAATAGATGTCAATTCCTTTCACTAAACCTTGTTGAAAACTCTGAACAGCGGTTAAGTTATGCTGGGGAACCTGACGATAATAATCTTTCTTGGTTACTTTCAGTTTTCCTTTGCCCTCCGTTACTTCTGGAAAGGTTGCTCCAAATCGAATAATCATCTGAGGACAAAGCGCTTCAATAGCCTTATAGTTGTTACCCTCCCTTGGAAAACGATGGGGCTCGTCAATAATGACAATCGGTCTGATTTTCTTCAAAGCAAACACAGGACTGGTCTCACTCATCAAGAGTGTCTGATCGAAGTCATCCTTGGTCATGTTGCTGGACGTCAACATACCAGCATTGACCAGCAACACCTGAATGGTATTGCTAGTCTGCCTGCTCCCTTCAATAAAATTGGTCAGGTGGGCTGGAAAGTTTTTCCGACCTGACTTGGCCTTAAAATCCCCTGCATTGAGCACATTGAGATCAATTCTGGTATTCTCATAAAACTGAGAAAAATGTTGTTGTGTCGACAGGTTCTCGATAAAATTTTTGGTTCCAATTTTGATGGCAGGGCTGGGAACAACCAGGATAAACTTGAACAAGCCAAAACGTTTGTGGAGTTCGTAAATAGCTCTGGTATAGACGTAGGTTTTCCCTGTTCCTGTTTCCATCTTGATGTCAATGTTGGCAGTATCCAGACCACGATGCTTAATCAAGGGATTGGCAAAAACATAGTCCCTGTCAGGGTCTGTACTGGTCTCATCTAGCCCTCGAAAACTAGCTATCAAAGCCTCCAAGGCAACTTTCTGGTGGTCCAGTTCTTCTAGTAAGAGTTTCATGGCAACCTCCTAGTAACGTTTCAGCAACTCTGGCTTGCTATCTAGCTGGTTGAGAGCCAACTCCAACTCACGCAAACTTTCCAACTCGAAGGAGTAAGCATAGATAACAAGGGTTTGGAGCGTCAGCTCATGGGTCCCCAAGCAATTGACTAACGCTTTGGTCTGCTCAGAGGTCCATCCAGAGGAAATCAGGTAGAGTCTGCTCCTGTCAAGATAAGTTGCCTGGTAACCAGCAAGATTCAGCTGCTCCGTCTGGGCATCAAAACCATAACCATCTGCCAAGAGCCAGGTGGTCAGAATGGTCTCCTCACCACGAGCAGAACCAGCATAGCCTAAACCAGTCGCAGAAAAAGGTGTCACCATGTCTGAAAAATCCACCTCTTCCAAGAGGCTCAACTGCTGGCTGTTCGACAAATCAATAGCATCGAGGTCATCCAAGGTTTGCTGGGTCGGGCTGACCACCCGATAGTGCTTGAAACCACCGTCAAAATCCGTCAAGTCTTTTTCAGATTGAATCTTTTGGCTGGCAAGTTCAATCCGCTTACGGGAAATCTCGTCGATGGAACGGAAACCTGCCTGATACGCCGCTTCAGAACCTTTTCTTGCCACTTCAGTTCCGTCAGAATTGGTCGTAAAGGTCGGTTCAGGCAACTGCACCATGATGTAACAACGCTTGCCGCCATCTTCTGCGTTGAGCTGCATGACCGCATCCGCTGTCGTTGCCGAACCAGCGAAAAAGTCGAGGATTATAGCAGATTTGTTAGAGGATATTGTATATCTTAACAAATCAAATATCATATTGTCTGGTTTTGGATTTGTAAAAATTTTTACGCCATCAAAAAGTCCGTATAATTTTTCAGTAGTCGCTTTTGTTGGATAATAACCTAATGTTGAAACCAATTGTTGCTTAGTAGCATACTCATGAAAAAATTCTTTCCTAATAGGATAACGGTTCGTCGTTTCAGGAAAAATAATTCTACCTTCAGATATCCAATTATCTAATTTTTCTTGTCCATACGGGGTTTCAAATTCAAAAATATTTCCTGTTTCAGGGTCAACTAACTTTCTTGTAGGTAGCCCTTGTCCCAATCTTTGGAGGTACTGTCTTTTCCAAGGTCCTCTTGGATCGTTATCTGGATTCGAAAATCCATTATCCACATCTCTTTCCATTCCTTCAAAAGAGAATAAATTTATATTCTTAGCATAAACAAGAATATTTTCGTAGTTGTTTACAACCATTGTTTGAGTAGTCATACCTTGGGCTGCTTTCTTAGTTTGCCAAGTAAAATCAATTACAAACTGCCCCTCTCCAAAAATCTCGTCCATGAGGAGTTTGAGGTTGGCTTGTTCATTGTCATCAATGGAGACAAACATCACGCCAAAATCTTTGAGAAGCCGCTTGGCCAGCCAAAGCCGAGGGTACATAAAGGTCAGCCAAGCCGAATGGTTGGCACGACCTTGAATGGACTTGAGACGTTTGAGTTCCTCTTCACTAAGACCAAACATGGCCTGCAAGCTCTCATCACTGTACTCGAACTTGTCAGGATAGACAAAACCGTCACTACCTGTATTGTAGGGCGGGTCAATATAGATCACATCCACCGCGTTTTGATAGCTCGCCTGTAAATGGCGGAGCACCTCCAGATTATCCCCAGTCAAAAAGAGGTTGTGGCTGTCTCGGTTTTCAGGTTTCGCATTATGCTCTTTGTCTGGCAGAATCACCGTTGTCGGTCGTTCCCCTGCTTGTTTTTTAGCATAATCCTTGCCGATAAAATCCAGCTTGTAGCCACTAGTAAGTTCCTGAATGTTCCGCTCCTGCAACATGCTGGTAAACTTTTGGAGATCAAAACCTCCTGCTTCAAGCAACTCACCGGCTTCATCATACTTATCTACCGTGAAAAATTCTGGCAACTTGGAACGTAATTCCTCTAAAAAGGCTGTATTGGGAGAGACAGATTGGTTCAATTTTCGATTGTCCTGCAACATCTAGCTCACCTCCCTACAAGCACAAAAAGCCTGCTTTGAGCAAACAGGCGCAAGAGTTGATTGTCGGGAACTTTGATTAATATATATATATATATATATCGATAACTTTTGATAGTGACATAACTAGCCACCTCCTCATTGTGATAAAAAAAGTATAACACAAAATCAACCGCTTGTTAAGTACAGCGTTACAATTGACGTGAGACCCCCTACAAAAAAAGATACCTGATAGGAAAAGCCTGCCACCACTCACTACAAAACCTCAGTTATTTTCTACACACGCTTGTCACTACCACGCTTTTAAACCTACCGGAATAGCGCTCCAATCATCTTCCTATGCAACCTCGCTATCAGAAAAGCTTTACTATGGGCTAGCTCCTAGTAAAGACTAACAAACAACGATCTTCAAAATAACCTTTTAGGTCTCACATCATTGACAAAAAAGCATTCAGACAGGCTCATCTGTCCAAATGCTTCAATGATTATCCGATTAACATTTCGGTTAGTTCTTCTAGCGTCACACGGCCAAAATATTTTTGAATGTCAATGGTTGACAACGCGTCTTGCAATGCTTGGCGCTCATACTTGACGCCTACAAATTGTTGTTCAACATCGGCAATGTCTCCTAATCCAAAAAAGTCGCCGTAAATTTTCACTGCAGAAATGACGCCTTTTTCGACATTAAAACGGAAATCCACAAACCCGAACGGGAATTTTTGACTTTTTGTGATTTCAAAAGCAGGTGATTCGCCGTAATTCCATTCCCAATTGTTAAAGCGTTCGGCGTTGATGGCGTCGACTTTTGCCCAGTCTTCGTCAGTCAACACAAGTTCTTTAACTTGGTCACGGCTTTCCACACCAAAAATCTCAAGCAAAATCAAGTCGCGAAACTGTTCCGTTGTCAGCCCTTGATATTCAGGTGACACGAACGGCTTAATATTAGTGACGCGGCTGCGAACGGACTTAATGCCTTTGGATTCAATTTTTTCTTGGCGCGGTTTCAATGCATTCGTGACTTCATCTAAATCCGCATCAAATAAAATAGTTCCGTGCGCGGTCATACGTCCATTTTTGGCGTACATGGCGTTGCCTGAAAACTTTTTGCCATCAATCAACAAGTCGTTACGGCCTTGTAATTCCGCGCCTGTTGCGCCCATTTTGTGCAAGGCGTCAATAACAGGCTTGGTAAAACTTGCAAAGTCGCGGAACGAACCGTCATCATCTTTAATGAAACAAAATGAGAAATTACCTCGATCGTGGTACACCGCACCGCCACCTGACATACGGCGCACAACGCGAATATTGTTGGCTTCGACATACGGTTGATTGATTTCTTCAATCGTGTTTTGGTTGCGGCCGATAATAATCGCAGGATCGTTAATGTAAAACAACAAAATCGGCTCGTCTACTAATTTATTTTCGACTAAATACGTTTCTAATGCAATATTACGGCTCGCGTCATAGCAATTGCCATTATTTACAAAGTACATCGTTTTCTATCCTTTCACTGAATATAATTGACCCGCTTGGCACAAATACGCTGGAATATCCGCATTGATCGCGGCTTTCAATTGCGCCATCATCAATGCGCTATCTGCTTGCGGCGGCAAATGTGTCGCTACCACTTGTTTGACGTTCGCTTCATTGGCTAAACGCCCAACTTCTTCCGCGGTAAAATGTTTATCATTCGTTCCGACTTCATTCAAAAAAGCGCAATCCGCTAATAATAAGTCGGCATTTTTGGCAAAGTCAATGAGTGGCTCGTGCCAACCGCTATCCGCCGTAAACACGAGGACTTCGCCTGTTTCGACTTCTTCAATGCGAACGGCGTAACATTCCACAGGATGTACTGTTCGACAAAACGTCACACGAAACGCCCCCAAATCTAATGCCTCATTGGGCGTATAAGTTTTCAGTTCACTGAACTCGTCGCTTGATAAAAGAGATAACATTTTGGAATGGGGATGCACATAAATCGGAACAGGCGCATGCACGGCTTGCGGTTGACGCAACATGAATAAATGTTGGAAAATCCCCAAGTCTGCCACATGGTCTGGATGGTCATGCGTCACCAAAATCGCATTCAACTGACTTACGTCCATGTAGCGCTCCATTGCCAATGCCGCGCCGCTTCCCGCGTCTAGCAACAAGTGAAATCGCACATCGTGAGAACTGACGACAAAGGATGTCGTGCCGTTATCGCCAGACGGATACCCGCCCGCACACCCTAAACATTTGAGTTGCATGGCGCCACCTTACGCATTTTCGTAAATTTTGGCAACACTGTCACTATTCAAGCGTTTCAAAATCGCCGTCACTAATTTGACCGTGTTCTTGAAATCATCTTCGTGAATTACAGACGTATGCGAATGCAAATAGCGAACAGGAATCGTAATCGCAACCGACGGGATGCCATCCAAACTTTGATGTTGCGCCCCCGCATCGGTTCCGCCTCCCGTAATGACGGTATATTGGAACGGAATACCTTCTTCTTCCGCTACTTCCACTACAAAATCACGCATGCCTTTATGCGGAATCATTGACGCATCATAAATCAACACTTGCGGCCCTTTTCCAAGTTCGCTGTCGGCTTCTTTCGGCGTCATTCCTGGCGTATCACCTGCGGTGCCTGTATCTAACGCAATCGTAATATCTGGTTTCAAGAAATGTGTCGCCACTTTCGCACCGCGTAAGCCGACTTCTTCTTGGACGTTTGCGCCCGCAAATAATACAGTATCGTGTCCATTTTGGGAAGCATATTTTAATACTTCGATGGCAACCGCTACACCGATGCGGTTATCCCATGCTTTTCCTAACAAAAATGGTGTGCCGTTCAAACGTTGCGCTTCAATATAAGGCGTAATCATGTCACCAGGACGGATGCCCCATTCCAACACTTGTTCTTTAGACGTTGCGCCGATATCTACAAACACATCGCCCAACTCCACAGGTTGCTTGCGTGCTTCAGGCGTCAACACATGCGGCGGTTTTGATCCTGTGACGCCGCGGAATACTTGCCCTGTGCGTGTGGTGACATCCACTTGTTGCGCCAACACAACTTGACTCCACCAGCCGCCAATCGGCACGAATTTCAAGAAGCCTTTATCCGTAATTTGGCTCACCATGAAGCCCACTTCATCCAAATGCGCCGCCATCATCACACGCGGACCTTGCGCATCTCCTGTATGTTGCGCAAAAATTCCACCCAATCCATCTTGCAAAAAAGCTTCTGCATACGACTCGGTTTCTGCTTTGAACAACTCGCGCACTTGCGACTCATTGCCCCCGATTCCTTTTACATTACTTAATTTGAATAACATTGTTTCATTGACTGTCATTGTCCATTTCCTCCTCTTGTATCGTTGACTGTTCTAAATAATTTTCAATAATATAGGCAAATTCCGCTTGCGATAAACGTTGCAACTCCAACATATCTGGAATGGTTTGCGTGGTCGGCTGAATCTCATAATCTAAACGAAAATCGTACGACTTAATCGACGCAGCGCCCTCACCCAACACATTCAAGTTCATACTTTCGACAACACCATCAAGCTGAATATGATATTTATCGAGCGCTTCATTGTGCGACATGAACACTTTTTTGAGCTTGCTTGTTAATGCTGTTCCGTCCAATCCCATTTCCCTCGAAAAAGGTTTGGCGCGCGACAACCAATTCGGCAAATGCGCTCGGTCTAAGTCTGCCGGATTGAGTAACGCTTCTACCTCGGCGTTCATTTTTAAGTTGTTGGATATTTTATCAAAAATGACTTCGCCTTTTGCGGCGACTTGCCAATCCGTTTCACTTTGCGGAACGACTTCTAAATCTAACTGATAATCCAACGCCAAAAAGTCCATTCCTTCAAAAAAATATTCAGGAATTGCCAATTTTTCCATGTGGGCAAGAGATAAATCATTGAGTTGATAAATCGCCGATTCATTCACGCTATCAAACTTTACCGCATCTGGAATCAGATGAATGAGCGCCGCCCAATCTTGCGGATCAATCTCCACCTTGGATTGCGTTGCCACATAATAATCTTGATACGCCGACATCGCGTCCGCCATCTGTTCAGGCAACTGCTCCTGCTCAAAAAAAGCCATCGACTGCAAAAACGCAAACTGCTTCACGTAAACTAGACCCAAATCTTGATACGCAATCATTTCTAATTGATAATGGTTTGGCTCTACATCCCGAAAATAAAAATCGGCGATTATATGTTGTCTGTTTGTTACTTGGTCACCAATAATGCGTAATTTTGCCATAGGACGCCCATTGCGAATATTCGTTAACACGTACGACGCTTCATATTGTTCCAATTGTGCCAATTCTGATAGTTGCGTCCATAATGCGGGTTTGTCAACTACTGGAGCCGTTTCTTGAGCAACTACAGGCGCTAGCTTGCCTAAGCCTAGCCACAACGCACATACGAGTACAAATCGTTTCATATCTCACCTCCGTACTCGTTCATTATACACTTCCTGCCCCAAAAAATCATCTAAAAAAACAAGGCGAAGAATCATTCTTCACCTTGCTTGAGTATTCAATTCATTATTTGATAGGCTCAGCCGCAGTCAACTTGATGTCAACCCAATCTAAGTCGCTACCTGTTGTTAAATCAAACGCAGAAACACGTTTGTTTACAGCTACAGTGTTGTAACGGTATAACATTGGGATAATTGGTAACTCTTCGTTTGCATATGCTTGCCATTCAAAGAATGCTTGCTTACGAACTTCAGCATCTAACGCTGCATCTGCTGTTAAAGCTGCGATTAATTCATCGTTTTTCGCATCAGAATAGTTGCTGTAGTTGAAACCGCCACCTGTTCTTAATAAGTTAGATGGGTTTGGATCTCCACCGAAACCAACCGCTGCTAAATAAACATGCAAGTCTTCTGGGTTTGATTTTACTGTATCATAGAATGCATTGAATTCTAGCAAACGATCGTTGTACAAGCCCGCATTAATGCCTACCGCTTGCCAAGAGCTGATGTAATACTGCGCGAATGGTTCAGCAATTTCGCCACCATCCATTGCTGCAACATTCAACTTGAATTCTTTGCCATTTGGATCTTCAACAAATCCATCACCATTTGTATCTTTGAATCCTGCTGCTTCTAAAACTTCTTTAGCTTTTTCTGGTTGGTAAGTGTATCCTTCTAATGAAGCGTCGTGTACATCACCGAAGAATGAAGGAATAATTGAGTTTGCGCCTTCACGTAAACCTAAGTAGAATTTCTCTGCAACTGCATTGTTATCTACCGCATACGCCATTGCTTGGCGTAATGCTTTGTTATTTACTGGGGATTCTGCGTAAGGTGTGCGTGTACCATCTTCAGCTTTTACTCCATAATTAAAACCTACATAGTTAAGAGTGTTTTGTACAATACCGATGACGCTAAAGTTCTCTGAATCTTTATATGTATCGTACTTATCTGTTGGTAATGCCGCATAGTCATAACGACCTGCTTTCATTTCTTCAATGATGGTTGCCTCTGATACCATTTCTACATCCAAATTGAAACCAACTTTTCCTTTGTAGTAGTATTCGTTTGGTTCGAAGGATACTGATTCACCAGGAGTGATTGACTTAACTTTGAACGGTCCGAAACCAACTGGTTTTTTCGTTACAACTTCAGCTGATTCCAAGTCTTTTACTTCAACGCCTTCAAATGCGTGCTTAGGTTCAATGTAAGTACTTACGCCACCACCAGCAATGTATAATGATGGTGTAAACTCTAAGTAAGTAATTTCTAATGTGTAATCATCAATACGTTTCAAACCAGTAATTTCTTCTGCTTTACCTTCATGATATTCAGCCATACCAACAACGTTTGTGAATGCTTCATCGTAACGTACACCTGGATAATCTTTATGACCCACTACATAGTAAGGGAAGATAACATCATCAATTGTAATCGGTTGGCCATCATCCCATTTAGCATCCTTCGGGATTGTAATGGTGACGGTTTTTTTATCTTTGTCGAATGCTAATTTCGCAAAACCTGAATCGTCAATACGGAAATTTTCATCATGACCGTACAAACCTGGGTTGAAGAAATTTGTGATTGTCATATCATAAGTATCGCTCGCTGACAAGTTGTTTAATTGTCCTTTAAAGTTTGCGCCACCCATTGCATACTTGAATGTTGCGCCTTCTACTGCTTCGCCTTCATTAGAAACGCTAGCAGGTAATTTTGCTTCAGATTGTGCAAATGTTGCCACTGGTGCAAAGGTTGCAGTTCCAGCAAGCAATGTCGCTGCAAATGTCAATAATGATTTTTTTAGTGATTTTTTCATAAAATCCCTCCATAAAAAGTTTATGAATTTACTATACCCGTTTTTGTGAAAAAACGCAAGTCCTTTTTTAAAAAAATGATTTTTTAATGAGATTTCTTTAACTTAAACGCAAAAAACGACTCGGTTTCCCAAGTCGTTTTGTTAATTAACCTAAACGTTGTTTTGAGTTGAATGCACGTTTGACTGCTTGGCCGATGTAACTAATGGATAACATCATCACCATTGTCAGCACTAACGCTGGCACCCACAACCACCATCTGTTTTGGATGATGTCTGCTGAACGCGCAGAAGATAGCAAGGTTCCTAATGAAGGCGTTCCAACTGGTAAGCCGAATCCTAAGAAACTCAATCCTGTTTCCATACCGATACTGCCTGCTAATCCCAAAATTCCTGATGTGACAATGAGAGAACTAATATTTGGCAATACTTGTGTGAACATAATATTGAAGTCATAAGAACCCATTGTTTTAGAAGCTTTGACGTATTCTTTCGATGCTTCACTCAAAATAGACGTACGATAGAAGCGAACACCTCTCGCCCAACCGAACAACACGAAAATGCCAATCAAATGCCACATCGTTACTTTTTTGAGGAGGGTTACTAATACGATAATGATGAGCAAATGCGGCAACAATAACATGAAGTCAACGACGCGCATCATCAAATCGTCTACTCTTCCACCGTAATAACCTGAAATCAAACCATAAACAACGGAAATAATTTCGGATAAAATCGTCACGCTCCAGCCAATGACTAACGAATTACGCGCTCCGATAATAAGCTGCGCTAAAACATCGCGTCCGCCCTCATCAGCTCCAAGAATGTAGCCGCCTTCTCCTGGCGGTGTAAAACGATTGAACAAGTCAACTTTACTACCAACATCCCCATCAATGAAAAATGGTGCAATGAATACGGTCAGCATAATTCCTACTAATAAAACTAACGACACAATAGCAATCGGGTCTTTTTGGAATTCGCGTGTAACAATTTCCAACCCACTTTGCGGACGTGACACAATTTCTTCTGTTTTTGTTTCTTGTTTAGACATTCTGTACGCCCCTTTCTATTGTAGTCGAATACGTGGATCGACAAAAATCATAATAATATCGGATAACAATCCTCCTAATAATGTGAGGAATCCGCTGAATAAAATCAATGTCGTCATAACGGTAAAGTCACGTCCTTGAACCGCCTCAAAGAACAAATAGCCCATTCCTTGATACGTAAAGACCGTTTCTGTAATAATCGCCCCTGAGAACAATCCTGTAATCGTGTAACCAAAAGTTGAAGCAATTGGCAAAATAGAGTTGCGTAAAATATGTTTGCGGTACACTACTTTTTCAGGGACACCTTTTGCACGAGCGGTACGGACGTAATCTTCGGTCTTAGCGTCGATGATTGACGCACGCAAAAATTGAATGGTTCCCGCAGGCCCAATCAACGCTAACATCATACCTGGCAAGACGATATGGTGCAACTTAGACAGCAAATATTCGATTGTGCCAGGTTCCAAACCAGACGCAACCGTTCCACGTGTTGGGAACCAGTCCAATGTGTAACCAAACAACCAAATCATCAACAAACCTAATACGAAACTTGGCAATGCCATTGATAAAAAGCTGTAAATGCCAATCAAACGGTCTTTGAAGGTGTTTTCGTTACGACCAGCTACAACCCCTAAAGTAATCCCGATTGTGTAAGTTAAGAAAGTCGTATAAAGTGACATCCATAACGTGTTCCAAATACGTCCACCAATCAACTCAAGAACAGGCAATTTATATTTGAAACTGCGTCCAAAATCACCGTGGAACAAAATTTTAGTAATCCAGTCTGTGTATTTTTCAAACACTGGACGATCTAAGCCTAATTTTTCACGCATTGCTTGTACTTGCGCTGGCGAAATAGTCGGATCAATCATCCCTGTCAAAGCATCACCTGGCATCATTTCAGCAAGTAAAAATACCAAAATACTCAAGATGAGCAACTGAGGAATCATCAATAGGGAACGTCTAAAAATCATTTTCCACATAATTATTGTCCCCCTTTCAATGCTGCAAAATGCGTATCGGATAGACGTGACAAGTCATAGACGCGTCCGTTCTCGTTGTAATATTTTGATTGATTTTGTTCGTATTCTTTTTCGACACGTAAGCGACGCAAACGGTTTTCGTGACGCTTAGACGGATTTGTTTCTGGAATCGCCGAAAGCAAACGTTGCGTATAAATGTGTTGTGGGTCCGCGTAAATATCTTTACGTGTGCCGTACTCAACGAAACGGCCGCGATACATAATCGCCAACTCGTCACACATATGTTGAACGACGCCCAAATCGTGCGAAATGAACAAGTAGCTGACGCCGTATTCTTCTTGAATACGTTTCATGAAGTTCAATACTTGCGCTTGAACCGATAAGTCCAATGCTGAAACTGGCTCGTCGGCTACAATCAATTTTGGATTTAAAGCAACGGCACGCGCGACCCCAATCCGTTGACGTTGTCCACCTGAAAATTCGTGCGGATATTTAATCAACGCTTCTTCAGTCATGCCGACAATTTCAAGCAATTCGATTTTTTTGCGACGTTGCTCGTCTTCAGTCATTGTCGTAAAGTTGCGCAATGGCTCGCCCAAAATATCGCCGATACGACGACGCGGATTGAAACTTGACAATGAATCTTGGAAAATCATTTGGACGTTACGTCTGAAGTCTGAGCGACGATTGCGTGATTCTTTTGTAAAATCTTCACCATTATAGTAGATTTTGCCATCGGTAATCGGCTCTAACCCGACAATCGCTTTACCAATCGTTGATTTTCCAGAGCCTGATTCGCCAACTAAGCCGTAAGTTTTGCCTTGTTCAAACGCCAAACTTACGCCATCTACCGCATACACATGGTCGGTAACGCGATTGAGAATGCCACTACGAATTGGGTAATGGACTTTTAAATTTTCAACTCTTAAAAATTCTGACATTAATGTCCCTCCCCTTCAAAATGGAAATGCTCATGACACGAACAACGCACCCAATGACCTGGAGCAACTTCGTGTAATTCTGGATGTTCTTCGTGACAATGATCCGCAATCCATGGAATACGCGCTGCAAAACGGCATCCTTGACGTGGCATTTTCATCAAAGAAGGCACAGATCCTTGAATAACGTGCAAGTCACCTGTTGGGCTATCCAATTCAACCGTTTGTGGAATCGAACGTAATAACGAACGTGTATAAGGATGTTTTGGATTGCTAAATAATTCTTCTACAGGCGCGACTTCAACGAATTGGCCGCCATACATTACGGCTACGCGGTCTGCGGTTTCTGCCACAACGCCCAAATCGTGCGTAATCAAAATAATACCTGATTCTGTTTCTTCTTGAATTTCATTCAATAAGTCCAAAATTTGTGCTTGAATCGTTACGTCTAACGCAGTCGTTGGCTCGTCAGCAATAATGATTGACGGTTTGCAAGCCAAAGCAATCGCGATAATAACACGCTGACGCATACCACCTGATAATTCATGCGGATATTGACGCGCCGTACGCTCTGGATTGGCAATTCCTACTTGCGCTAATAATTCTAACACACGTTCATGGCGTTGGTTTTTATCCAACTTCGTATGGTAAAATAATGACTCATCAATTTGTTGTTCAATCGTCATCAATGGGTTCAACGCAGCCAACGGATCTTGGAAAATCATCCCAATATCGTTTCCGCGAACGCCATTGTATTGTTCGTCAGTGTATTCTACCAAGTTTTCGTTTTTATAAGTAATATTGCCTGAAATACGTGTGTTGTTGCGGTTGTGCAACCCTACGATTGCGGTTGCGAGTGTACTTTTACCGCAACCTGATTCCCCTACAATGGCAAGTTTTTCATTTTTTGCCAAGGTAAAAGACACGCCATCTACGGCATCAAAGTAATCGTCTTTAATACGGAATCCAACGCGCAAATCTTTCACGTCAAGTATTGTCTTTTTTTCCATAATTGCCTCCTTAATGTAATATCAGCCAAAAAGAGTGCGACGTTGCGCAGCACTCTTTTTACGATTCGAACATTCATTTGTCATTCAGTGTTAAATTAATGCTTCAATATATTGAACGGCATCGCCAACATTTTCAAGTTGCTCAATTTTTTCGTCATCGAATTGAATCATAAAACGATCTTCAAGCTCCATAACGAATTCCACGACATCTAACGAATCGGCTCCTAAATCACTGAACGTCATTTGCGGTGTGACTTTATCACTCGGCACTCCAAAACGATCGACAATCATTTCTTTCACTTGCTCAAATACAGTGTGTTCGGTTGACATCTTTGCACCTCCGTTCATAATTTAGACAAAAGATAGTACATACCTAAATATTTTACATGGATTTCTAGTAATTGTCCATCTTTTTCTAAAAAAAATTCTCATTTTCATCTAAAAATACAGTTAGTTTTCAAAAAAATCGCGGATTTCTACGATGACGCCTGATTGGACAACCGTACGCGCTTGACGAATCGCATTCAAAATCGCTTCTTCGTTGGCTGAGCCGTGCGCTTTAATAACGGGCGCTTTGACACCTAATAATACGGCACCGCCCGCTTTTGTATCGTCAAAATCGTCTTTCAATCCTGATAAAGCTTCCTTGATGAGTAGCGCGCCTAATTTGGCCTTCATACCCGAATTGAGCAATTTATCTTTAATCACTTTGAATAAATTTTTAGTCGTGCCTTCTAATGTTTTGAGAATGGCATTGCCGGTAAAACCGTCTGTAACGGCGATGTCAATGTCGCCATTTAATAATGTTTTTGCTTCAACATTCCCTGTAAAGTTGAGTGTTGCGTCGGCTTTTAATAATTCAAATGCCGCTTTAGACAATTCGCTGCCTTTTGTTTCTTCGGTTCCGTTGTTGACGAGTGCCACACGCGGTTGTTCGATGTTCAAGACACGTTTTGCGTAATAATTCGCCAAAATTGCAAACTGATGTAAGTTCAGTGGCTTACAATCCGCATTCGCACCCGCGTCCATTAAAATCAATTGTGGTGTTTCTTTAGAAACGGTTGGAATAATTGGCATCAATCCTGGACGGTCAATATTTTTCATGCGTCCAACAATGAGTAAGCCGCTCGCTAATAAAGCTCCCGTATTCCCTGCAGACAACAATGCATCTGCTTGTCCTTCTTTGACTGCTTGCGCCGCCAAAACCATTGACGCATTTTTTTTGCGACGAATGGCTTTCACCGGCTCGTCATCGCTATCGATTTTTTCGTCGGTATGGATAATTGATACGCGCTCATTCGGCTCAAGGTAAGCTTGGATTTTTGTTTCGTCTCCGAATAATATGACTTCAATGTCTGGAAATTGTTGAATCGCTTGGTTGACTCCGCGAACGGTTGCTTCTGGGGCAAAATCGCCGCCCATTGCATCTACTGCGAGTTTAATCATCTTTTTTCTCTCCTTATATTTCAATTGATTGTGTCGTTGTCCATTGTTGCAAAACGTCCCATTCTTCTGGCGTCATGCGTTCAGGATGTTGCAAGTAATAGGTTACTTCTTGCATTGCCACACGCAAAATGTGTTGGTCTTCAATAATGTTGGCATAATGAAACTGTGGCAGACCACTTTGATTGCGTCCGAGCAAATCGCCCATGCCCCGAATTTTCAAATCTTCTTGACTAATAACAAAACCATCTTCTTGTTCTGTCATAATTTGCAGGCGCGATTTTCCTTGTTCAGTCGTCGGGTTGGCAATTAAATAACAATAACTTGGCAAATCACTTCGCCCGACACGTCCGCGTAATTGGTGTAATTGCGCCAATCCAAAACGCTCGGCAGACTGAATGACAATCACCGTTGCATTCGGGACATCCACCCCAACTTCAACCATTGTTGTCGCCACTAGAATTTGCACCTCATTTTGCGTGAATGCGTCCATAACTTGTTGTTGGCTTGCTTTGTCCATTTGTCCATGCAATGTTCCCACACGATACCCTTCAAAATGCTCGGTTAAAGTCTGTGCAATTTCGAGGACATTTTCAATTTGTTCAAAATGTTCCGAACTGTCAATGAGTGGCAACACGTAATACACTTGGTGTCCTTTACTTAGTTGTTCTGCCATTGCTTGATAGACACGTTCGATATCCGTGTCCGCTACAAATGCGGTTTGGATTGGTTGGCGTCCTTTTGGGCGTTCGTCGATGGTTGATACAGACAGTTCGCCATAAAGCGCCATCGCCAACGAACGCGGAATCGGCGTTGCGGTCATTTGTAATAAGTTTACGGTTGATTCGCCGTTTTTTTCGAGGAGGGCTTGGCGTTGTCCAACACCAAAACGATGTTGTTCGTCAATGACGACGAAACCGAGTTGCTTGAATTGAATCGCCTCTTGGATGAGGGCGTGCGTGCCAATCACGATGCGAATGCGCCCTGTTTGCAAACCTTCCGACAACTGGCGTTTGTCTTGCGTGGACAATGCGCTCACTAATAATTCAGCACGCAACCCCATCGGCTCGAACAATCGATTAAAGCTGGCAACGTGTTGTTTTGCCAAAATTTCAGTCGGCACCATTAACGCGGTTTGATAACCCGCTTGCACCGCTGCAATCATCGCCAAAAAGGCTACGAGCGTCTTGCCGCTTCCCACATCGCCTTGCAGCAAGCGTCGCATTGGATATTCTGCCATTAAATCATAACAAATTTCGTTGACAGCACGTTTTTGGGCAGAAGTTAATTCGTACGGCAACTGTGCGATTATTTCCTTCAAGTTTTCTACGTCGTAATAAGCGCGGATGCCTAATTCTTGCCGTTGCTGATTGGCTGCCGTTTGCAAGCGCCATTGATACAAGAAAAATTCTTGAAAAATAATTTTGCGTTTTGCTTGATGTCGCTGCGCTTCATCTGTCGAAAAATGCATCGCATAAAGCGCGTCAACTAACGAAATTAAACGAAATTTATCATTAATTTCTTGCGGCAACACTTCAGGAATCAACTCGCGATAGCCCTCGAATGCGGCTTGAATACTTTGCACAATCGCTTGCTGCTTTAATCCTTTCGTAGCGCGATAAACCGGCGCATAATCTTGTTCCGATTGCGCCACCGACAACAGTTTCATACCTAACAATGCTTGTTGATTACTTTGCCACTTGCCATAGACCGCTTTTTCTTGTCCGAGTTGAATCGCTTGTTTCAAATACGGTTGATTAAAAAAAGAAACTTGTATGACATGATGATCGTCCACCGCCATTTTGAATAGGAGACGATTTTTGCCGCGCGCATAATAATTCACGACGGGTGGCGTGACGACTTTCCCTTTCAGCGTCACTTTTTCTTGGTCGAGAATGGTCGCCAAATCACGTACTTGCACATCTTCAAAGCGAAACGGAAAATGAAACAACAAATCTTTGACGGTATAAATATTTAATTGTTGCAACAGCGCCGCGCGCGCAGGCCCAATCCCTTTAATTTGCGTCACCGCATCTAACCAAGACGACATCCAAGCACCTCCTTCTTTCTTACACCATATTGTACCAAATTCTCGCCAAAGTACAAAACACTAAAAAAGCAAGCCCTGTTGAAAAAGGCTCGCTTTTTTGTATCCTTAACGATTCGGCGCTGAAAAAGCAATCGCCGTTTTGCCGAGTGCGACTTGTCCGTTTGTTACATGAACAGGTTCGTCCGTCAACAAGTTCGTGTACTCGCCATCTTGAACAGGCACATCCACGAATCCTTCAGCTTGCTTGAATGAGCAAATTCCGATGAAACTTTCCGTTGAATTGTTATAACGAATGACGACCGCATCGAGCTCATCGAACGCCGTTAATGTATAGGCATCTTCTTGCGGTACGTAAGTTTTTTTGACATGCGCAAAACGTTGGATGTCATCGGCTAATGAGCGCTCACTTTGCCAATCAATCGTGTCTTTATCGAACAACGATGGTGTGT
The DNA here is from genome assembly GCA_030525795.1 of Aerococcaceae bacterium. Classification (GTDB taxonomy): domain Bacteria; phylum Bacillota; class Bacilli; order Lactobacillales; family Aerococcaceae; genus Abiotrophia. Next base: position 23,483 of record JAUNEB010000012.1, read on the forward strand.
GGGATGCTTGCACTTCTTGTCCGTTATAAATAAGTGTGGCGCCTTTTTGTAGGAATGAAAAAGCGGTCCATTGCAATAAGCGTTCTTCATTGTCGACTAATTTTTTGATGCGTACGTTATCGTGGTTTTCCAAGTTGCGCAACTTCACATAGTTCGCTGGATAAATCACGTCTTGCAAATTCAAGCGGTCAATGTAATAGCTGAGTGGTTTCGCGCCTTCAATGTAAGCATCAAACGCATCGCGCACATCGTAATCGTACGTCATATCAAACGCTTGATAAATTTCGCTATCGGAATGCGCCAACACGCCCAACGCACGCATTTCGCGAATGAACGCCAAATGAACACTTTCAGATAACCAAATCATATCTGGATTGACTTGCGCCACCGCTTCACGCGCCTCTTTCCAAAAATCAACAGGAACAAACGGTGCTACATCGCAACGGAAACCATCTACTAATGCCGCCCATTGCTTGAGTGTTTCAATTTGGTAATCCCACAGTTCACGATTTTTGTAATCTAAGTCTACGATGTCCGTCCACTCGCCGACTTGGTTTCCCATTTTGCCATCAGGCTTGCGGAAAAACCATTCTGGATGCTCATTGACTAAAACAGAATCAGGAGAAGTATGGTTATACACCACATCAATCATGATTTTCATGCCTTTTTGGTGGATAGCGTCGCACAATGCTTTGAAATCTTCTAGCGTGCCGTATTCTGGATTGATGCCGCGGTAGTCTTTAATCGCGTACGGAGAGCCGTCCACACCTTTTCGGTTGACTTCGCCGAGTGGATGAATGGGCAATAACCAAATCGTATCCGTGCCTAATGCTTGGATAGCGTCGAGTTGTGGAATGATTGCTTTGAATGTGCCTTCCGGCGTAAAATTACGAACAAAAATGCTATAAATTACTTGTTGTCTCAATGCGGTATTGGTTTGTTGTGCCATAAAAAAACGCTCCTTAAATTTGTTTATACAAATACTGTAACAAATTTAAGAAAGCGTTTCAATGTGTTATCGGTAACAACTTAGATTTTGTGTCATTTTACTCAAATTCAACATTGACTTGTTGCAATGGAACGTCATAAAATTTGTCTTCGCGTCTACCTAAGAAATCTTTTGCTTGTTGCGGAAACAGCGCGTACGACAAGACGTCTTCTTCTGTTTTGGCGTAGCGAGCAATTTCTTCTCTTAATTGCGGCAACTGATCATCCAATAAATCCGCTGGGCGGACCGAAACAACTTTTTCTTCACCAATAATATGGGATTGAATCATTGGATCAATGGTTGCTGGCGGCATACCGTACAAGCCTTTGACATAATCTTTAATTTCGTTTGGAACGAGTTTGTAGCGTTCACCCGAAATAATGTTCATTACGGCTTGCGTACCGACCATTTGCGATAATGGTGTAACGAGCGGTGGGTAGCCTAAATCAGCGCGAACTTTTGGAACTTCTGCCAAAACGGCTTCGTATTTATCTTGTAAGCCTTGCTCAGTCAATTGGCTGAGCAAGTTAGATAACATTCCGCCAGGCACTTGATAAATCAAGGTTTTAGGTTCGGTATCTTTCACTTTCGGATTCAGTGTGCCGTTTTCACGGAAGCGATCGCGAATCGGGTTAAAATGTTGGGCAATTGTTTCCAATTTTTTCAAATCGAGTTGCGTGTCGTAGCCCATTTCAGATAAGGCACAGGCCATACTTTCTGTAGCGGGCTGGCTTGTTCCTCCTGCAAAAGACGAAATCGCGGTGTCGATAATGTCCGCTCCTGCTTCTACTGCTTTTAAGTAAGTCATTTCAGCGATGCCGCTTGTCGCATGCGTGTGCACTTCTAACGGCAAATCTACGCTGTCTTTAATGCGACTGACTAATTCAAAGCTTTTTTGCGGTGTTAAAACGCCAGCCATATCTTTAATACAAAGCGAATCTGCGCCGAGTTGTGCCATTTTTTTGGCAAGGTCGACGAAGTAATCGACGGTATGCACGGGGCTCGTTGTATAAGAAATGGCAATTTGGCTATGACCGCCAGCTAATTTGGTCGCTTCGGACGCGGTTTGAATATTGCGCAAATCGTTCAACGCATCGAATATACGAATAATATCAATGCCGTTTTCAACGGATTTTGTGACAAAAGCGCGCACAACATCATCTGCGTAGTTGCGATAGCCGAGTAAGTTTTGGCCGCGTAATAGCATTTGTAATTTGGTTTTTTTGACTTGAGCCTTAATTTGTCGCAATCGTTCCCATGGATCTTCATTCAAAAAACGCAAACATGAATCAAACGTTGCGCCACCCCACATTTCGAGCGCGTAAAAGCCTGCTTCATCGAGGGTTTGAATAATCGGCAACATATCTTCTGTGGACATTCGCGTCGCGATTTGACTTTGTTGTCCGTCACGAAGAACGGTTTCGGTGATGCGAATTAATTTGGTCATCTTATCACTCCTTTTTGTGTAATAATCTTGAGATAGCTTGTTGCAACTCTTCTTGACTGTGTGCTTTTTGCCTTGCGCATACTTTTGCCGATTGCTCGCACACGTAACATTGGCGCAGCGGCAAGCCTAATTGCGTACGACTTGTTTGTTGAACGACGCCTTCCGAAAAATAGAGCACATCTAAATCTAGTAGTCGTCCTGCATGCCATTGTTGCTCAAAATTAACGAGCCACGTTTTTAAGTCGCTAGGCGAAACATTCAGCAACGCATAATATTCATCGCCTGTAGCTAACGCCAATTGCTCTTGTTGAACAAAGTGCTCTTCTCCGAGCATTTTTTTGATAGCTTCAATCGCCTCATCAAAAAATTGTTTCAATCGCGGAGACGTTTTGACAGCGCCAGGAATATTCATTGTCATAGAGAGTAAGCTTAATTGAGGATTGTTAGAAAGCCAGTGGTATTGAAGTTGAGAACGTTGTTCCCGCCGATACAACATCGCTGCGAGCGTCACGGGCTCTCCTGTGAATAGATTACTCCACATTATGTACCACATCAATTAGTGTGCCGTCACGATATTCAATGAGTGCGACAACTTTTTCGCCGTATTGGATTGCATCTGGCGTTCCTACAATGCTGTACGCTTTATCACGCAATTCTTGAATGGTAAATTGTGGTACGTCTAATCCTTTAAAATGCTCCACTAAATCTGGGCGGTTCGGGTTGATTGCAATTCCGATTTCGGTGACAACGACATCAACACTTGTGCCAGGTGTTACGACTGTATTTACCGCATCCACAAATGTTGGAATACGTCCGCGAATAAGTGGTGAAATAACCAAACTCATTTTGGAAGCGAAACTTGTATCAGGATGTCCGCCAGCAGCGCCACGAATGACGCCGTCTGAACCTGTCATAACATTGACATTGTATTGCGTGTCAATTTCTAACGCCGACAAAATCGCAATGTCCAAACGGTTAATCGCAGAGCCTTTGCTCAATGGTGAAGCGTACATGTTCGCGTCAATTTCGTAGTGGTTTGCGTTGCGTCCTAATGACAATGCAGATGGATGGTCGAAGTCTTGAACGTCGATGACTTTTTCGACTAAGCCTGCTTCTAACAATTCAATCATCGCGTTAGTAATGCCACCTAATACGAAGCTTGCCTTAATATTGTCTTGCTCCATTTTTTCGCGGATAAAACGTGTTACGGCTAATGAAGAGCCGCCTGTTCCTGTTTGGAAAGAAAATCCTTCTTTGTAGTAAGGTGAGTGCGTAATCACTTTTGAGGCGTATTCAGCAATGAGTAATTCTTTCGGGTTTTTGGTGTAGCGAGTTGCGCCTTTGGCAATTCCTTGAGGGTCGCCGATTGCGTCTACTACAACGACGTAATCAACGTCTGTTTGCGGAATGCTAATCGGGGTGTTCGGGAATGGCACAAGCGTATCGGTAATAATGACGACTTGGTCAGCATATTTTGCATCAACCATCGCATAACCAAGTGAGCCGCATGTTGCTTTTCCTTGCGTGCCGTTCGCGTTGCCGTATTCGTCTGAACTTGGCGCACCCAAAAAGGCAACGTCAATATGAATATCGCCTGACGCGATCGCACGCGCACGTCCACCGTGAGAACGTAATACGACTGGATTTTCCATGATTCCTGCTGAAATAGCAGCCCCTACTTTGTCGCGCAATCCACTTGACGTGATATTTGTGACGACACCATTTTTGATGTGGTCGATGAGCGGTGCGTGAATATTGGCAATCGAGCTTGGGGCAATCGACAAGTTTTTAATGCCCATTTTGGCGATTTCTTCAAGCACCATGTTCATCACAAAGTCGCCTTCTCTAAAATGATGATGGAATGAAATCGTCATGCCGTCTTTAAGGCCGGTTTTTTCGATGGCTTCGCGCAAGCTGCCGACTAATTTTTCATCGCGTGGTTTGACGGGACGAATGGTACGCGTTGCTTCTTTGTAAGTGTTAATGTTCGCTAATTCGCCCGCATAAACGCCATATTGGTCTGCATAGGGCTGTGGAATATCGCGACCGATTTTATTTAATACCATATTAGAGTTCCTCCTCACGAATCAACTTAGCTGCTTTAGCTAAAGCGAGAACGCGTTCTGCACGTTCAACGATTGGTTTGTCAATCATTTTGCCGTTGAGTGAAATAACGCCGCTGCCTTTAGCTTCTGCTTCTCTAATTGCATTGATAACATCTTTGGCGTGTTGGATTTCTTTTTCGCTTGGTGCGTAAACGGCATTGACCACTGGAATTTGGCGTGGATTGATAACAGACTTGCCATCAAAGCCGAGCTGTTTGATGTGGCGTACTTCTGCTTCGAAGCCTTCCATATTGTTCACATCAGAGTACACGGTGTCAATCGCCGCAATGCCCGCTGCTCTCGCTGCATGAAGTACCATGCTACGCGCAAAAAAGAGTTCTTGTCCATCTGGATAACGTCGTGTTTTCATGTTGGTTACGTAATCTTCTGCCCCTAAAGCAATCCCGATTAAACGAGTAGAAGCTTTTGTAATGTCGCGTGCGTTGAGCACTCCTTCAGCAGATTCAATCGCCGCCATCATGCGTGTGCGTCCTTGTTCGATGCCGTATTGTTGTTCAACGCGCGTAATCACTGCGTCTACGTCAATAATGTCTTGCGCCGTTTCCGTTTTTGGCAAACGGATTACGTTGACACCCGCCAATACCATTGCTTCAATATCTTGTTCGCCGCAAGTGTCCAATCCGTTAATACGCACAACGGTTTCAACACCACTGTAATCAAAAGTCTTCAGCGCTGAATATACTAACATACGCGCAGAATCTTTTTCCTTTAAGGAAACGGAATCTTCCAAGTCAAACATAATGGAATCCGCTTGATACAAAGGCGCATCGCGCAACATTGAAGCATTCGCTCCAGGGACAAACATCATCGTTCTTCTTAAGCGTTCCATGAGTCGATCTCCTTCCAATTGTATGTGTCTTGCCCTGCCGCACGATAAACTGCAGTAATTGTACGTGCTTTAATCGTGCAATCAAGAGCTCCTTTATCATTTGCTTCAACTTGAGCAGCTGTTATGCCTAATTGTTTTAACGTTTGCTCAATCGTTTCGCGAATGTGGCGTCCAAATTGTTTTTCAACATTACTTGTTAACTGAATAGAAATACCTTCTGTTTCGCTTGGCTGAACGGTAATCATAATATCGCTTGATTCCAACGTTCCTGCCACTGCTGTTTTGAGTAATTTCATCATGTTTCACCTCTTATTTTGAATTGACTGGGAAAATTTTTAGTAAAGCAACAGAGGCCGCATATAAAATGCCTAGCACTAAGAAAATACCGCCCATTCCTAGTACCATTAATTGAATCGCCTGCCACAGATGATCCATATTGATTGCTAAATTCATCTTTGAAGCATCCTTTCTTACAAATTATTAACTAAAAAATGCTAGCAACAAGCCGCCCGCAATAACAGAGGCAATTTGTCCTGATACATTGGCACCGACCGCATACATCAAAATAAAGTTTTGCGGATCTTCTTCGGTTGCCATTTTTTGGATGACGCGGCTTGACATTGGGAATGCCGAAATTCCTGCCGCACCAATCATTGGGTTGATTTTTTCTTTGCGGAATAAGTTCAATAACTTCGCAAACATTACGCCGCCGATAGAGTCCATAATAAAGGCTACTAACCCAAACAAGATAATTAACAATGTTTGAACATTCAAGAAGAGTTCTGCTTGCATTTTGACAGAGATGGTCAACCCTAACAAAATACTTACAATGTTAACTAACTCGTTTTGCGCGGTTGCAGAAAGACGATCCAACACACCACATTCTCTCAACAAATTCCCAAACATTAAGAAACCTACAAGCGGCAATGAAATGGGTGAAATAAAGCCAGCCACTACGGTAATAATAATTGGGAACAAAATTTTAGTCAGTTTAGAAACATTTTCTGCTTTGTATGTCATTCTAATTTTGCGTTCAGCTTTCGTTGTCACGAGTTTAATCGCGATTGGCTGAATAATTGGTACTAACGCCATGTAGGAGTAAGCCGCAACCGTAATCGGCCCTAACAAATTCGGCGCCAGCTGGTTCGATACAAAAATCGAAGTCGGACCATCCGCTGCTCCGATAATTCCAATTGAAGCAGCTTCGCGAATATCAAATCCTGCTAATACCGCAACTACAACTACGAAGAAAATTCCAAATTGAGCCGCAGCTCCGAATAATAACATGAATGGATTTTGTAATAATGGACCAAAATCAATCATGGCACCAATTCCAATAAAGATAAGTAATGGGAATAGTTCTGTGCTGATCCCGATATTGAACAATGTTTCAAATACGCCTTCTTGTTCTACGCCATTGACTACTTGCGTCAATACGCCTGTTCCTGGGAAATTCACTAATAGTGTTCCTAAGCCCATTGGTACTAACAATGTTGGCTCATACTCTTTTTTGATACCTAAATACATGAGTAAGCAACCGACGAGCATCATAATAATTTGTGGAAGGGTTATCGATGTAATCCCTTGAATTAACGTTTCCATATTGACAAATCCTTCCTTATTACTGAATGGTTAATAACGCATCGCCTGCATTGACGACTTGTCCTGAAGTTACATGGATGCCGCTTACGACACCTGAACGACCTGCTACAATTTCGTTTTCCATTTTCATCGCTTCAAGAATCATTAATGGTTGATTCTCATTCACAGTGTCACCAACATTGACTAATATTCTCAAAATGGTACCAGGCATTGGAGAACTCATTGCGTCTGCGCCAGCTGGTGTTGCGTTAGCTGCCGGTGCTGGTGCTGGAGTTGGCGCAGCTGCTTCTGCTACTGGAGCTGGTGCTGGCGCTTGAACAGGAGCTGCTGGTTGAGGAACCGCTCCAATTTCTTCCATTTCAACTAAATATTCTTTACCATCAATTTTGATATTAAATTTACGTAACATATATAATTCCTCCTAAGGTTTTTGATATTGATAAACATGCTTTACACGGTAATGTGTATCGGGAGAGTCGCTTGTTGCAATAGCTGCTGCAATGACTGAAATTCGAATAAGTTCGGGATTTTTTTGCTTAATGGACTTCACAACAAAATGACTGTCGGCGTTATCTCCTGCCGCAATCGAAGTAGCAATTAAACTTACTAATTCGCGCTGCTCGGCATCTTCTACTTCTACATAAGAAGGAATCAATTCCCATTGTTGACCGAATTCTTCCGCTTGATCATTCGCGTCCACATGTAATTCTGCGGGTTTCTTAGAAAAGAACTCCCAGAATCGTTTGAACATAACGTCCACTCCTTTCTTAAAAAATAAGTAATCCGCTTACTTATCATTTATTATATACTTTCCCCGAATTGAATGTAACCTGTTTCACTGTTTTTTTAGTGTTCTATAACACGAGTGTTTTTTCTGTGTTCTTTATAAAGTTGCCATCTTCCCTTTTTGTGAAAAATTGTATATGCTAGACTCATAAAAATAAAACGCGTAATATTTTTATAACATTATTTGTTTCCGCTTACAAATAGGTTTTGCAATATCTTTTGAAAGGAACTGATTTATAATGCTTGCATTTTTATCTTATGCAATGATTGCCGTCTTCATGTACGTTATCATGAAAAAGAAAATGTCGCCCCTTACCGCATTGGTAATGATTCCCCTCGTATTAACAATTATCGTTATTTTGACAGGTTCTGCTGATTTCTTAGCAGATGCTAAATTTGCCAAATTTGTTGGCGAAGACGGCCTTCCTAACAATTTAACTGCAATTGGGCCAATGGTTATGTACGGTATTAACAGTACTGCCAAAACCGGAATTATGTTATTATTCGCCATTTTGTACTTCTCATTAATGTTAGACGCAGGTTTGTTTGACCCAATTACAGAGCGAATGATTCGTTTTGCAAAAGGCGACCCAATGAAAGTGTTGATGGCAACGGCTGTTGTTGCTGCCGCTGTCTCAATGAACGGTGACGGTACAACTACTACATTGATTTGCTGTTCTGCTTTCTTACCAATTTACAAAAAACTTGACATGAAAATCATGAACTTAGGTGTCTTGATTATTTTACAAAATACCATCATGAACTTATTGCCATGGGGTGGCCCAACCGCTCGTGCAATGTCTGTTTTGGAAGTCGGCCCTGAAATTTTAGGTTACTTGGCTCCAGGTATGATTTTATCTGTATTATATGTTATTTTCATTGTTGCACGTAGCATGGGTAAAAAAGAACGCGAACGCTTAGGAATCGCACAACTTTCTGAAGCTGAATTACAAGAATTGATTGTCGTTTCTGACCCAGAAACTTTAGCACTTCGCCGTCCAAAAAACTTTGTTTTTAACGCTATTTTAACCGTTGTTTTAGTTGGGTGGTTAGTTTTAGGATCCTTCCAAGAATCCATCGCAATGCCATCATTACTATTGTTCGCTGTTGGAACATGTATTGCGTTAATGGTCAACTATCCTGTTTTGAAAGATCAATCTAAACGCATTAGCGAAAATGCTGGTGACGCTGTACAAGTTGTTATCTTAGTATTTGCAGCTGGTATTTTCATGGGGTTATTCCAAGGCTCTGGTATGGCAGGTGCGTTGTCACAAAGCTTCGCAACCATCATTCCAAAACAACTTGGTGGATTCTGGGGTCTAATCGTGGCATTGATTTCTGCACCAGGTACATTCTTCATTTCTAACGATGGTTTCTACTACGGAATCTTACCTGTTTTGGCAGAAGCTGGCGCAAATTACGGCTTCGACAACGTATCAATGGCGCTCGCTTCCCTCATGGGTCAAGCGTTCCACTTATTGAGCCCACTTGTTGCGTTCATTTACTTATTGTTACGTTTAACAGGTTTGGATATGGGCGAATGGCAAAAAGAATCAGCTAAATATGCAACAGTTATCTTTATTATCTTTGTTGTAACGATTATGCTTTTAGGTAAAATTCCATTCTACATTCCGCAATAACCGTTGAGTTCTGTTGACATCGGGAGAATTCTCCCGATGTTTTTAGTTTATTAATACATCGAGATTCGCTATAATAATGATAAAGGAGGAAATGCGTATGAATCCAATTATTACAGCTGTAAAGCGAAATCTAGATATTTTCCAAAACAAGCCGCTTAAAATTTCTGTCTACGAAGCGTTTCGCAAGACGATTATTTTGGGCGAAATTCCTGCGGGATCCCGCATTAACGAGAAAGAATTTTCTGAAGCGTTAAACATTAGCCGAACGCCAATTCGCTACGCGTTGGCAGAACTGACCAAGGAACAGCTCGTTGAATACACCCCCAAAATCGGCAACGTTGTACGTGGCATTAGTATCCGTGATGCGTTTGAAATTTTTGAAATTCGTAAGTCTTTAGATACTTTAGCGACGATTAAGGCTATGGAAAATATGACGCCTGAAGATTTTGAACTGCTGCACAATATGCTAGAAGAATGCGAGCAACTGAACCGCGATAATCGCATTGCTGACGTACTGAGTAATTTTGCCGCTTTTAATGCCTTCATTTATGAAAAAAGCCAAATGAAACGGCTACAGAGCATTGTAGAAGAATTGAAAACTTATCTCTTTTACTTTAGAGATATTTCCATTCATTCGACGGAACGCCGCTACGAAGCACTCAAAGAACATTGGTTAATTTTGCGCGGCATGAAAAATAAAAATATTGACCAAATCACGCTCATTACTCACGAACATCTAGACCATTCGCTACATTTTATTATTAAAGAAATGGAGCGTCATCACATTGAATAATGTCCTTGCCATGCAGTTGGCTCAATTTGCGCAACGTGCCTTACTGTACGAAGTAACGCTTTCGCCAAAACCTGGGCTCGTCGACCGTTATTCCAACGGCGCACATCGAGATATGAATTTTTATACGTTTATCGATAGCGCGATTAGTTTAGTGCCTTTTTTTGAGCAATACGCCGCTATTGGCTTGCAACATCAAGGCTCGCTTCTCGATTTATTCCAAAAAATTCGGACATTAGGCATACAAGCCGAAAAAAAAATGTTAACCGCCACAAAAGGGATTAACACACATAAAGGCGCACATTTTTCATTTGCTATTATTCTCGCAGCAACAGGCTATCATTTTCAAACAGCGCCACATGATTTTCCGCTTACTGCCCACGATACACAGACTATTTGCCAATACGTTGCTGAAATGACCGCCTCATTGATTGAGCAAGATTTCGCCAACCTATCCCAAAAGCCAACTCTTTCCCACGGCGAAAAACTGTACTTAACTTACGGAATCCGTGGCATTCGCGGAGAAGTTTCGCAAGGATTCCCGCACATCACCAAAAAAGCAATGCCGCTTTTGCGAAGTTTACTAACTACTACTTCACAAGAAACGGCATTACTCCGCGTTTTAATTGATTTTATGGCGCACGTCGAAGACAGCAACTTGATTCATCGTGGCGGCATTTCCGCTTGGAAAAAGGTCCAACAAGAAGCGCAGCAACTAGCACAAGTCAATGACGACGCGCACTTTATTGACGCATTGCAAACTTACGACCAGACGCTTATAGAGCGCCATTTAAGTCCAGGAGGCGCAGCGGATTTACTAGCCATTTGCATTTATTTTTCCACACTAGAAGGTATCATCTAACTCAACATCATTGTCACTAGCGCATTCAGCTGATAATTTGCGCCATCGCGCCTTGCCGAATGTAACGCCGCACAATCGTATGTTGAGATGGAGGATACCTCTATTTTTTCAGGCAAAATACCAGCTTCTAACAAAATACAGCGATTCGCTTCAGACAAATTCAAATAATATTTTCCTGCTTCTTTTACAAAGAAAGCATCTCGCAATCTGAATTCCGCAAAGGCATCGTACACTTCTTGTCCTACTTGATAACTGGCAACATCAATTGTCGGACCGATGAATGCTACAATATTCGACACATCGCACCCGAATTGTTGTTGCATTTGCTGAATTGCGTTACTAGAAATACGTTTTACCGTACTACGCCAACCCGAATGCACAACCGCTTGCACTTTTTTGACGGGGTCGAACAGCACAATCGGCGAACAATCCGCATATTTAATTAGCAACGCAATCTTTGGCTGGTCCGTAATCAAACCATCCTTTTCCAAAAAATACTTGCCAAAATGATAATCTAGTCCATTCATTCCGTCACAATAAGCAATCTCGTTTCCATGCACTTGATTAGCAGAATAACATTCCATCGGAACAATTGGCAACTTTGCTATTATTTGCTGAACTTGATTTGACCATTCATGCACCGATTGATTGGTACGAACATTATACGGTACTCCCGCAACAACATTTGCCAACCCCAACGCTTCAAGTAATTTTGAATTCATCCTATCCCTCCTAAAATAAAAAAATGCTGCTTTTCTATTAAGAAAAGCAACTTCCCAAGGAGGATGTGGGATTCGAACCCACGCACGCTATTACACGCCTGACGGTTTTCAAGACCGTTCCCTTCAGCCGGACTTGGGTAATCCTCCATCATATAATCTAAAAATGATCCGTACGGGATTCGAACCCGTGTTACCGCCGTGAAAGGGCGGTGTCTTAACCGCTTGACCAACGGACCTTCATTAAAAAAACGGAGAAGGAGGGATTTGAACCCTCGCGCCGCGATAAAGCGACCTACACCCTTAGCAGGGGCGCCTCTTCAGCCTCTTGAGTACTTCCCCATATCCATTATTTTTCTTCCTGCTATGGGCCTGAATGGACTCGAACCATCGACCTCACCCTTATCAGGGGTGCGCTCTAACCTGCTGAGCTACAGGCCCGTTTCTTCTAAAGCGGGTGACGAGAATCGAACTCGCGACAACAGCTTGGAAGGCTGTAGTTTT
>JAUNEB010000013.1 GCA_030525795.1 Aerococcaceae bacterium
TTTTTCATTTATGACGGTAAGGTATTGTTTTATTTTGCCTGATTTTTCATTTATGTCAGCAAGATATTTTTTTATTTCACCGGATTCTTCATTTATATTATCAAGTTTTTTTGTTTCCTGTTTGTTCCAATATTAAATTCTCTATAAGTTTCTTCTTTTCGCTCTATATAATTTCGTGTAATTGCGCCAAATGTTGTATATTATATTGAATCGTCAACTCAGATGGGGCGGGGAGATTTTTGGGGTTGAGCCAGCAAACGTCAATGCCAAAGTTGTTGGCGCCTTTAATGTCACTTGTGAGTGAGTCGCCGACCATCAAGGCGTGACGTTTGTCAAAACCGTCGATGGTTGCAGTCGCTTTTTCGAAAAAGGCGGGATTCGGCTTGGCGGTGCCTAATTTTTCGGAAATAAAGCAGTCGTCAAAGTAATGGAGCAAGTTTGCGTTCGTGAGGCGTTTCATTTGGGTATCGTAGACGCCGTTGGATGCGGCAAAAATGCGCTTGCCAGAATGTTTCAACTGTTCCAATAAATCGATCGCGCCGTCAACCAAGTTCACTTGTTCAGCCAAATAATCGCGAAATTGTTGGTCGGTTTGCGTGCCATCTAAATGAACGCCAAACGGCTTGAAGTAATCAGGAAAACGGCGTTCAAGTAGGGCGTTTTTGGTGAGATTGCCCAATTCAAGTTGCTTCCAAAGCGCAGCATTGTAATGAATAAAGTCTTGCAGCAAGGTTTCGGAATAAGGAACGCCTAAATCATGGCAAATTTTTGCGAAAGCGAGTTGTTGACTTTTGGTAAAATCAAGAATCGTGTCGTCTAAGTCTAAAAAAATGAATTGGTAAGTCATAGAAGCTCCTTTTGATTAAAAATCTGGTTGTTGGCCGTCGTGAGCGTGCCATTGACATTCTGAAAATTCAAACTGTGTGAAACGCGCGGTGAATGAGGAGTTTTCAGGCGAGCAAGCATAAACACCCAGTTGAATGGTAGTATCTCCTTGAGTTAAGTGGCAAATGCGCATTTGTTGAAACTGTGTGCCGTCGTAAGAATATTCGATGCGATAATCATTTTGCCTGCGGCTGAGGCGATACCACATACGTTTGATGGTCGGGTCAATCGGAATCGTTGCCCAGTCGGAATAACCATTGTTGGTGACGACACTTCCTAATTGTTGAAAATGTTCATTCTCGTATTCGACAGAAGCTTTCAGCCAGTTTTCTGAATTCAAGTAAAGAACAATGCCGCATTGGTCAAAGCGTGTGTGACTGTTTGTAAAATCGCATTGGACAGTAAAAGAAAAATACGGTTCGCTCGTTTGTGTTTGCAACATCGGTGCGTTATCGTTAATGAAGTGATAGTACGTTTTTTGCCACAAGTCGGTATGTGGCTGAGTAGTGATGGTGATTTCGTTGTCGTTGATGGTAAAGGTGTCAGGCTGGTTGAGCCATTGCCAACGGATAGGGAACATAGTGTGTATTTCCTTTCTATTCAAGCGGTGCAAGTCCGCGTTTTTCGCCTTGGAGGTCGAGGATAGGTTGAATGTCGTGGACGTATTCCAAAACGCCCATATAGTCGTTGTTTTCGTCGCGAACGGCAATATAAGTCACGTAGACAAATTTGCCGCGCATATGAAACCACATGGATTCACGGTCGCGGCGCCCAGAACGGAAATCATTGATGAGCGTTGTGACCATTTCAAGACTTTTTGGCGGGTGACAATTTTCGACATGGCGGCCAATGGCACTCGGACTTCTGCCGAAGATTTTGGCTTCTTGTTCAATGCTTTGGTTAAAATATTTGAAAATGTCGTCTTTATTGATGAATGTAATTTCAAAAGGCAAATGATTCAAAATAAGATTGGCTTCTTTGAACGACAAAAAGCCACCGCCGAACGACAAAGCTTGGTCAGAAGACGCAACGGTTGTTGTCGTGCTTTCTGCTTGTGTAAAGGTTTCGCGTTTTGGTTGCCATTTTGCTTCGGGTTGGATGATGGCGTAGCCGAAAGTGTCGCTTTCGTTGGCGACAGCAAGCCAATCATCTTCATTGAAAATCGACAACAATAACGGTATTAAAATTGCTTCTTCTTTGAAAATCATTTCTTTGAATTCTTTTTCAAAGGCATCAAAAGTTTGACGAATCGTTTCGATGGTTGTGTTTGGGAATTGGTGCAACACTTGTTCTGCCGTTTGGAATAACGCGCGAATTTCGTCGTCGACGCCCCACATGACTTTAGGAGGTGCGGTGTGTCCGTAGCGTTCCATAATCGGAAAAAGTAAATTTTCTTTGCGATCATAATGGAATTTGAATTGCGAGAGGAGTTGATATTGACGTTTTAGTCCGTTTAATAATCCAGGCTCTGCGTCGATGGTGAGTGTATTTAACAAGCGCTGAATGCGTAAAAGTGCGGCTTGAAACGCAATATTTTCGGTTTTGAGGACGTGAACAGGGTGTCCAGGTTGATCTGATTCAGCGACATCAACGCCGTCGATTGAACCTTTAAATAAATTGGCGTGAACATTGCATAATTTCATGACATCTTCAAACGTAATGCCGTAATCGCCGTTCATCAGTTCTTGTTCCATTAACGAAATTTCAATCGCGCTCACACCCGAAAAATGTTGATTAAATAAGTCTTGCACACTTTCTACCGAGGCGCCATTATGTAATTGAATCAAAATATCGCGTAAGACAGCGATACGCTCTGCTTTAGTCATGTTGAGAAGCTCCTTTCACTTCGTAGCCGTTCCATTCGAGTAATTGAATGAGTTTTTCTAATGGAAGGCGAATGCGTTTTGCGCCTTGATTGAGCGAGGTGATTTTGCCGACGGTATTTAACATCATCGGATTAGCAAGCGGCGTAAAGCCTGCTTCAATGAGAATGTCACGCACTTCAGGATGCGCTTGAATGACCTCATAAACAGGAATATCTAGCTGTATAATGTTATCCATGAGATGTTTCCTTTCTTTTTTTGTGCAAATGTGCAAAAATTTCCAATAGCGAGTCCATCAAAAAAATCGACACCGCAATCGCGCCAGAAACGAGCAACGTTTGCAAAAAATAATGACTCGCTTGTTCGGGCTGTTGGTTAATGTAATAAAAAGCGGTGCGGTAAATACCAATTCCAGGCACTAACGGAAAAAAGCCAGGAATATAAAACATCGTCACTGGCGCTTTGAAATAGCGTGCGAACAATTGCGCGAATCCTGCAATGACAATGCCAGCGGCAAGCGTTGCGACGACAACATTTGAAGACGGCAACACGCATAAATACATAATGTAACCAAACGCACCGACGTAACCCACTTTGAAAAGTAGCGCGCGCGGAATTTCGACGGTCAAGCCAGCGCTCACCGTTGCGACGTACGCGCCCAAAATTTGTAACCAAAAACTCATATGCCCATCACTCCGTTCGATAAAAATAGCCCAAAGGCAATGCCAATCGCCAAACTACTTGCGATGACAAGAGCTTCAATCAGTTTGGCAACGCCTGAAACATAGTCGCCTTTTAGCGAGTCGCGAATACCGTTCGTAAACGCCGTTCCTGGGAACAATGGCATCAATGCGCTGACGATAAGAATATCTAGCGAATAATCTTTTGCCAAACTATGCAAAATAAGCGGCATAATCAATCCGAGCAATGTCGTCGTAAAAGTTCCCGCAATAATCGGATTCAACCCGAAGTACGTTTTTCCCCAGCCAGCGATGATGACAATAATGGCCGCGACTCCCGACAACACAATATCGCCCCAAGAACCGCCCAGCAATAACGCAAACGAAATAACCAACATAAAAATCGACAAATCGCGATGCAACACCGTATATTCTGCCTCGTCGACGGCAATCAGTTGTTGGTGCGCTTCTTCAAGCGAAATAGTTCCGCTCGTTAATTGTCGCGAAATATGATTGACGCGGTAAATTTTTCGCAAATGCGTGCCGCGCTCTTTAATGCGACGAATGAGCGTAATCGGTTCGATATGTTGGTCGTCTAAAGTAATGAATAATCCCGTCGTATTCGAGAACACTTCGGTCGTTGCTAAGCCGCTCGTTTGCAAAATTCGCTGCACCGTATCTTCAACGCGGTAACTTTCCGCTTGCGATTCTAACATGATGCGACCTGCAAGCGCGGCCACTTCCGCAATTTGTTTATAAGATTGTTTCAAGAAAACACCTCTTTTTTAGAGAAATTATTTTATAAATGACACATTTAATGGTAACATATTAAAGTGAGAAAAGGAAAGGAAATTTCTATGACTGAACAAAAGAAAAATACGAGTTTTTCAAGCTGTTTTGATGTGATTGGACCGATTATGGTGGGGCCGTCTTCATCGCATACAGCTGGAGCCATTAACATTGGAGCAGCCGCACAAAAAGTATTTCGTGATCGCCCGACACAAGTCATTGTGCGCTATTATGAATCATTTGCGGAAACGCATAAAGGGCACGGAACAGATTTTGCGACGATTGCGGGCGTATTAGGGTTTCGCTATGACGACAATCGCGTGCCGAATTCGATTGAAATCGCCAAAGAACAAGGCATTCAAATCCGTTTTATCGAAATGGAAGGCGACAGCCCATTCGGCCATCCGAATACAGCAGACATTACTTTATTGAACGACGAAAAAACGTCACGTCTTGTCGGTATTTCGGTAGGCGGCGGCAAAATTGAAGTGCGCTTAATCGAGATGGAAGGCTTTGAAATTCGCCCGACAGGCTATTTGCCAGCATTATTATTAGTAGCGGATAATCCGAATTTAAGTCGGACACTCGAGCATCGTTTTGCAGAAGAAGGAATTGTGGTCAATGCAATTATTCATCAAGATGGCGCAAAACGTTACTTAACTTATTACGAAATTCAGCACCATTTTCCGTTGCGATTGTACTATGAAATTGAATCGATGCAAGGCGTTGAGCGCCTCGTATTATTGTAGGAGGTATCAAAATGGCTTTATTTGAAAGTATTGCCGATATTGTGGCGTACGCCAACGAAACAAAGCTATCTTTATCAGAAATCATGATTGAACAAGAAATGCGCGTCACGCATGCAACACGCGAAAGTATTTTGAGCAGAATGACAGACAGCTTGATCGCCATGGAAAATGCCTACAAACGTGGCATTACAGGAGACGGCGTCATGTCGCCAACAGGATTAACTGGCGGCGACGCTGTCAAAATGAACCGCTACCGCAAAAAAGGCAAAACATTAAGCGGCAATCAAACATTAGTCGGTGTGGAAGCCGCCATTGCTACGAACGAAGTCAATGCCGCAATGGGAGTGGTTTGTGCCACGCCAACAGCGGGTGCTAGCGGCACATTGCCAGGCGTATTGTTTGCGATTGAAGAACAATTTCCGCTAACACACGAACAAAAATTAGACTTCTTATTTGTGGCGTCTATTTTTGGGATGGTGACAGCGAACAATGCGATGATTTCAGGAGCGGCAGGCGGTTGCCAAGCCGAAGTCGGTAGTGCGTCCGCGATGTCAGCAGCAGCAGCTGTGGCGATTATGGGCGGTACACCTGAACAATCCGCGCACGCTTTTGCGATGGCTTTAGGCAACTTGTTAGGCTTAGTGTGCGACCCGGTGGCGGGGTTGGTCGAAATTCCGTGCGTCAAACGCAATACTATTGGCGCTACGAACGCGCTCATTTGTGCGGATATGGCGCTTGCCGGTATCGAAAATAAAATTCCAGCCGATGAAGTCATTGAAGCTATGCGCAAAATCGGCAAACAAATGCCAAGAGAATTGCGTGAAACTGGCTTAGGAGGCTTAGCGGATACGCCAACAGGCAACGCAATCAAAATGCGTATTTTTGGGAAAGAAGTGTAGCGTATGGAGTTGGAATACTACTACGAAGCTTTCATGTATGTTGTTGAAGATGAGCGTACCCTTCGCGTAACAGTAACCGATGACGAGGTGTGGATGTATTTTTTGACATTCCAAAATGCCGCCGAATGTGGCAAATATCAACAAATGTTATATAAGTTGACGCGTGAAATGGAGGGCTCACCACCTAAACAACAATCCCAACGCATTGTAGAATTATTGCGGGACAATCCGTTTGGCTATCAGTATCAATTAGAAACGGAGCCGTCATAATGCAAATTACTAAAATTGAACGTCAAAAAAAGCATCCCGAACGCTATTCAATTTTCATTGACGGCGCATTTGCTTTTGGTGTGCATGAAAATACGCTCATTCAATACAATTTGTATCGCCAACAGCCGATTGATGCCGAAACGATTGCGAACATTCAAGAAACCGAGTTGACGCAACGCGTTTACGGTAAAGCAGTGCATTATTTGTCGTACGGCTTGAGGACGGTCCACGAAGTGCGCACGCATTTGTTGACGCTTTTGAAAGAAATTGAAGAGTTGGCGGCAGATGAAGAACGCTTGGAACAAGCTGTTGATGAAACAATCGCCAAATTATTGGAGCAGCGCTATTTGGACGACGCCTTTTATGCCGAAGCCTTTACACGCGACGCAGCCAACATTACGCGTAAAGGTCCCAACGTCATTCGTCAAGAACTGCTCAAAAAAGGCTTGAGCGACGCGATGATTTTGTATGGATTAGACGAATACAGCGACGCACAACAATGGGAAAATGCGCAATTTTTGGCGGAGAAATTCATCAAAACTAAAGCCAAACTTCCACCAAAAATGCAAACAATGAAATTAAAACATTACTTGCTGACGAAAGGTTACGACGCGATTTTGGCAGAAAAAGCTGTCCGAACTTGTCTTGAAGAACCTGATGAAGACTTGCAAGAGCAGCAACTCGCGCTCGAAGCACACAAAATTTTCAAACGCCGCCGCGCCAAATATCAAGGACAACAACTTTTATACAAAGTAAAGGAAGGATTGTACCAAAAAGGCTACGACTTGCAGGTCATCCAAAATTGGCTCGACGACCACGAAAATGAGCTATTAGAAGACAACTAAGAAAGAGAGAACGCATGAAGCAACACTATTTTGATTGGTCACCCCAAAAAGTACGTGATTTTCGTCAAACATTGCTGGCATGGTATGATGCGACAAAGCGCGATTTGCCATGGCGGAAAACGACGGATCCGTATCATATTTGGGTAAGTGAAATTATGCTTCAGCAGACGCAAGTAGCGACGGTTATCCCGTACTACTTGCGTTTTGTTGATACATTGCCGACGATTGAACATTTGGCAAACGCTGACGAGCAAACTTTATTGAATTTATGGCAAGGCTTAGGATACTATTCGCGCGTACGCAATATGCAAGTGGCCGCGCAACAAATTATGGCCCACCATCAAGGCAAAATGCCGCAAACGATGACTGAACTCAAACAACTTAAAGGTATCGGACCTTATACAGCGGCTGCGATTGGCAGCATCGCCTTCGGGTTAGTAGAACCTGCCATTGACGGCAATTTGTTACGCGTGACGGCGCGCTTATTTGAAATTGATGCCGATATTGCGCAACCAAAATCGCGTAAACTATTCGAGGACATTTTATACGAACTCATTGATCCAGAACGTCCTGGCGATTTTAATCAAGCCTTGATGGATATCGGAGCGACGGTGATGACACCTGCAAATCTCAATCCCGAAGCCAGTCCGCTCAAAGCATTCGACGCCTCTTACCAAAATGGCACCGCACACTTATACCCTGTCAAATCCAAAAAAATTAAGCAAACACACCATCAAATGCTCGCTTACGCCATCCAAAACCAAAACGGCGCATGGCTATTCAAAAAACATTCCGAAGACGAATTATTGACAGGGTTGTGGCATTTTCCGCTTATTGAACAAGAAATGGTGCTAGAAGACGCCAGCAAAGGAGAACTGATAGAACCGCTACAACAATGGTTGGCGCAAGAAATTCCTTTAGAAGCGATGATGCTAGAGCGAACAGGGTACGTATTAAACGTTAGCAAACCGATTAAGCATGTGTTCAGTCATCGCGTGTGGCACGTTACGGTCATTCCGATTCAGCTGCATACCGCGATTGAACTGCCACCGCATTGTCAATGGGTCAATTTTGCTGAGTTGTCATCGTTGCCGATTTCAACCTTGCAACAAAAATTACAAAAAAGTATATGGGAGATGATAGAATGAATCGACTGTTGCCTTACTTTAGAGGGTATTATTTTCCGAGTATTGTAGGGCCGCTACTCAAATTGATTGAAGTGGCCGCCGAGTTATCAGTGCCGCTACTCGTTGCGGAATTGATCGACAAAGCACTCCCAACAAAGCAACAATCGGTCGTTATCCAATATACATTATGGATGATAGCCGTCGCTTTTATTGGTGTTGTTGCCACGTTGACGGCACAATATTTTGCAGCGCGCGCAGCGATAGGCATTACGCAAGCATTATCAAGAGATGCTTTCAAACATACATTATCTCTACCGAAAAAAACACGTGATTTGCTAACCGCAGATAGCTTAACGACGCGTTTGACGAATGATACTCATCATGTTCAAGTAGGGTTGAATTTTGTGTTTCGATTGTTGATTCGCTCGCCGTTTATTGTCGTAGGTGCAAGTTTGATGGCGTGGCGGATTGATGCCGCGTTGGCATGCTACTTTTTTGCGATGACGGCGTTGTTGTTCTTAGTAGTCGGCGTTTTGACGTACATTTTGACGCCATACCAAAAACGGGTCCGTCAACAATTAGAACGCCTCGTTTCATTGACGCGAGAACAATTACAAGGCATGCGCGTCATTCGTGCATTTAACCAAGCGACGCACGAGCAGCAACAGTTTGAACAAGCCAACCAGCACTATACTTCCACCCAAAAAATCTTAGGATATTTGACGGCGTTGTCGAATCCGTTGACGTTTATCATTGTAAATATGATTCTTGTCCTTGTTTTGTGGCAAGGTGGGCAACGTATTCAAGTCGGCAGTTTGACTCAAGGCGAAATCGTTGCTTTAGTCAATTATTTGCTGCAAATTTTGAGCGAATTACTTAAAATCGTCATGGTGCTACTCGTCGCCAACAAAGCAGCAGTCAGCGCGCAGCGCGTATTCGAAATTATGGACGCTCCATCGGAAGATTTAACCGCCGTCATCGAACAAAAAGGCACCGATTTTTTTGCATTCGATCAGGTGTCATTCAGTTACGGCCAGCAAGAAATGGCTGTGTCAAACGTCACATTTTCCATTCCGCATGGGGCGACAATTGGAATGATTGGTGGGACAGGTTCCGGCAAAACGACCGTCATTCAATTATTGGCGCGCTTATATGAAGCAACGAGCGGGCAAATTCATATTAACGCACGCGTACCGCAGTTGACGACGCAATTATTGCGCGATTGCATTGGCATTGTCCCACAAAAAGCCGAGCTATTCAAAGGCACGATTCGCTCCAATTTATTGTTAAGCAATCCGAACGCAACCGACGCGCAATTGTGGCAAGTACTCGAAATTGCGCAGGCGACTGATTTTGTGCAAGATTTGTCAGAAGAAGTGTTGGCGTTCGGGAGCAATTTTTCGGGCGGGCAAAAACAACGCTTAACGATTGCGCGTGCGCTTGTCAAACCGATTCAGTTGCTCATATTAGATGATGCGACTTCGGCGCTCGACATGTTGACGGAACAGCAATTGTTAGAGGCCATTCGCACGCATTATCCGCAAGTGACCTTATTGATTGTGTCGCAACGGACGCGCAGTTTAGCGCATGCTGACAACATTCTTGTACTAGAAGACGGGCAACAAGTAGGATTCGATTCGCATACGAAACTATTAGAAACGTGTGCGGTCTACCAAGAAATTCACGCTACACAAATCCAACTACAAGAGGTGTCCCATGACTAAAACAACTATTTTTAGACGATTATGGCAACTACTAGCAAAACAGCGTGCATGGTTAATGGTGTCTGTGTTAGGAATTGTGGCGCAAGTCATGTTATCCTTGCGGTTACCGATTTTGATTGGGGAAGCGGTGGACCATATTAGCGATATGGGGCGCTTGCGTCAAGTCATCGTAGGACTTCTTGTGACGATTATTTTAACGGCGATTGTTCAATGGCTGAATCCTTTTTTGGTCAATCAAATGGTCTTGTCAATGATGCGCAGCTTGCGGCAGTCACTTATTCAGCGCGTGCATCAATTATCATTTAAGCAACTGGATGGCTGGACCGTCGGCGAAATGGTCAGCCGCTTAACAACGGATTTGGATCAATTAAGCGACGGACTAGTCGTATTGTTGCAACAATTTTTGATGGGCGTTCTAACCATTGGCTTGACGTTAGTAACAATGGCGCGAATGGATTGGCAATTATTACTGCTCGTCTTAATCGTAACACCGTTGCCGCTATGGGTCGCACGTTTTATCGCCACAAAAAGTTACCGCTTGTTCCAGGAACAAGCGCGTGCACGCGGCAATCAAACACAATTAGTCGAAGAAAGTTTGCGCCAACAAACGCTCGTACAACTCAACAACGCACAATTTTTAATGCAAAACGCCTTCGAAAAAGAAAACGCGGACTACACCCATTGGGCGCGACAAGCGACGTTCTATTCCTCAACCGTGAACCCGACAACTCGCTTTATTAACGCGGTGCTGTACGCTTGCTTAACTGGTGCGGGCGCCTTGCGCGTCATGTTCGGGCAGCTGACCGTCGGCGAATTGACGACGTTTCTCAACTACGCCAGCCAATATACGAAACCGTTCAACGAAATTTCCAATGTGTTAGCCGAATTACAAAGCGCTTCAGCTTGCGCTGAACGTATTTTTGAATTATTAGATTTGCCAGTCAAAATGGAGCAGCAACTTTCACAAAACCTTATTTTACAAGGCGATGTCGATTTTCGTGACGTTTCCTTTGGCTACACACCTGAAAAAATGCTCATTCAACAACTCAATCTCCATGTCAAAGCAGGGAGTCGTGTCGCCATCGTTGGCAAAACCGGCGCCGGCAAAACAACGCTCATCCAATTGTTAATGCGTTTTTACGACGTCAATAGCGGCGAAATTTTAATCGACAACAAGCCGATTCAAACTTTATCACGTGCCGATTTAAGCGCAAATATTGGCATGGTTTTGCAAGAAACGTGGCTTAAATCCGGCACCATTCACGAAAATATCGCGTACGGCAATCCAACAGCGACGCGCGAACAAGTGATTCAAGCTGCCAAAGCTGCGCACGCTGACCATTTTATTCAGCAATTACCGCAAGGCTACGACACGCATATTTCGGATAGTGTCAGCAACCTTTCTCAAGGTGAACGCCAACTACTCACGATTGCTCGCATGTTTTTGATTGCGCCACAACTGTTAATTTTGGACGAAGCGACTTCTTCCATTGACACGCGAACGGAACAGCTCATTCAAAGCGCGTTCGAGCGTCTCATGAAAGGCAGAACTAGCTTCATCATCGCGCACCGCTTATCCACCATTCAATCCGCCGACCTCATCCTCGTCATGGAAAAAGGCAACATCATCGAACAAGGCACACACCACGAACTCCTCGCAAAACAAGGCGCATACGCACGATTTTACGGGGTAGGGTGAAAATGAAGGCTCTACTGGAAATAGGTTCTAGTGGAGCTTTTTTGGTGAAGGCTTATAAGGAGTGAGGTGTAGGAACAAATATCAATCACAATCGGATTCAGTCTTCCAAAAAAGGTTATTAATTACAGAATGTAAACGTTGTCAAAAAAGTATATCAATGATATAATATGTTATAACATACAGCTATTTGATGCCAGTAAGTGAGAATATTACGAATGGAGTGAGTGTATCAGATATTTTTTATACAGTAATCCATATGTTTTTTAATCGCATTGTAGGAACGAATCGAGAGTTAGAACAACAAACAAATGATGAAATTCGAATCATATTAGAGTATTTGTTCTACACTAAAAATCAATTGAATTAAAGTGGTGAAAACTATGAAAACAAAAGAGCTAATGCAACGATTACCAAAAGGAAAATTGATTTTACTGCTGATTTTTAAAATGTGTTTAAGTGCGTTTAATGTATTTTTCTCATGGATGATGCAAATCGGATTAGAAAGTGTTTTGGATGGGTTTGTTACTCAGAAGTGGTTAGCAGCAAGTCTAGGTATGATTGGTGGCGCAATATCCTATATTTTAGTTGATTATTTTTTTAAGATAACATTAAAGCAGATGTTTCACGCTTTGACAAATTCTTTAAGTGAAGTATTCATCAAAAATTGTTTAAGTTATCGAGAAATACTTTCGAATATGAACGAAGGCAGATTGTTGGCGATTTTTGCTGATGATTTGGACATTATTGGCAATTATATTGAATTTGGCTTGATTCCTTTATTAGATATGGGGATTACGTTGATATTTGGTGTCCTATATGTTGCGATTCAAAGTTGGCAGTTTGGAATACTATTTATGGGAATAGCTCTGGGAATCTTTTTTGTCAATCGAAAATTAAGTTTTGTTTTAGAAGATGATTTCAGTGTGTATCTTGCTGAAAATGATCGTTTTATTCAGTTTGTCGAACAAGTGTATCATTTTATTCCATCTATTAAAGTCTTCGGTGTCAATAAGTGGATTTATGAAAAGTATGTACGTTACGCTAGTAATAGGAAAGAATCTTTTAATAAATATAATACAAACTACGCTAATATTTATACCGTAACAGAAGGGATGATTAAGTTAATGGACGTCCTCGTTCTTGTTATAGGATTAATTTTTGTAAGCAAAAAATGGCTAACCTTGCCGATGTTGATTGGAATAAGAAACGCCGGTTTAGGTTCTATTTTATATCCAGCTGGTTCGCTCCCTAATTTATTTCGCTACTATGGACAATATCATGTGTCGCTGGAACGATTGAATATATATTCATTTGAATGTGTAGATGCTCCGTTAGAAGAAATTAAATTCCCTAATCCCGTGACACAACCGATATCCATTCAATTAAAGCAAGTCAATCTATCAAAGGATCGAATAATTGAGGGGACTGAAGCTGTTATTCATCCGACAGGCGTCACATTTATCGTAGGGCCTTCAGGTTCGGGCAAATCTACACTTATCAAAATATTGATGGGCATGTTTGACGACTTCAACGGACAGTTATTATATGGAACTCAAAATTTCCAACCAAGCCTTTACCGTTTTGGCTATGCACCACAAAAAAATGTCTTATTTCGAGCAAGTTTAAGGCAAAATTTATCTTTAGGAAATGAAGCTATTTCTGACAAAGAAATTGAGGAGATTTGTCAAAAACTCGATATTTGGTCATTAATTACTTCAAAAAGTGGTGGATTAGATAATCTGTATGAACCAGGAAATGAATGGTCTAATGGACAAATGCGTAGACTGAATATTGCTAGGACATTGTTATTACCGTCTGATATTTTGATTTTGGACGAACCATTTTCTGATTTAGATTTAGAAAACCAAGATAAAGTTATGACATTGATTAGAAAAATGAGTCATACTAAACCCGTTCTGATTATTACCCATACATTTGATTTTGTTCAATCTGAAGATCATGTAATAAAGGTAGGTGGTAACCATGTCGAAGCTTAAAGATTTGTTTGATAAATGTTACAAGCATAATCTGATGCAACCTGGGATAACATTATTTGGAGGCATCGGGGTTGTTGGATTGAGTGTGCTTATTTCGTTATTGTTTGAACCATTTCTTAATCAATTCACCCATCACATGCAGATTGATTATTATTTATTTGTCTTACTGATTGCATTGATAGTACTCAAAATATTTTTGAGTCGCTTTATGATTATTTATAATATGAAAGTTTATTTTAACTACGAAAAAAATTTAATCAGCAGATTATTGATGAAAATGGACTTTTTTGACGGAGAGGTTATAGAAGCAACGGGCTTAGAATCATGGTTGATTACTTTAACCAATGACGTAAAACAGGTTGCCAGATTGGCAAGTATTACCGTGCCAGATATGCTTGTGGGATTGGTTGGATTTTCTGTCGCTTTGGTGTATGGCCTGACCCAAGTGCCACTATTAACATTTGTTATTCTCATGATATCTATTACAACATTTCTCATTTTAAAGAGATTTTCAACGGAAGTTGCAAATTTAAAAGAGGATGAATTAAATGTTAATCAAAGAGTACAGAAGGTGTTACTAGATTTTTTAGATGGAGTAGAAATTTTTAGAGCATTCAGCACACTTGGCTTTGGGTTTGAGCATACGATGGGGCATTTGAGTAATTGGAGGGCAAGCCGATATAGTAAACAGCACGCAATCATTCGACTGGAATCTTTTGCGATGGGTTCTGGCTTTGTCATGACAGCTATCTGGTTTAGTTTCGCTTTTTATCTCATTGGTATTCAAAAACTCAGTTTAGGCCAATACTTAGGTTTTGCCATGCTGAGCGACTATTTAAATTGGCCATTTATGGAGTTTCCAAATTTATATAGTGCTTACGTAGAAGAGTCCGTTTCACAGCAACGATACAATGAATATGAAGCTCAACTAATCAAAAAAGACTTTTATCCAAAGCAATACAACACATTAGTAGACGAACACACTTTGCTTAGTGTAAAAGATTTGTCATTCACGAGAAATGAAGCAACGATTATTAAGAATTTAAACTTCGAAATTAAAAAAGGTGAGAAATGGTTGATTACGGGAGAGTCGGGTAGCGGAAAATCAACGCTCATTAAGTTTTTGATAGGATACTATGACAACAATCAAGGGGAACTTAGCTGGTTCTCGGATGAAGACGGCAACCAACCTTTGCTAGCTTATATTCCACAAAATATTCCACTTTTTTGTGACACACTTGAAGATAATATATTGCTAGGAAGAAAGACTACGCAAGAAGTATTAAACGGTATTATTGAGGAAGTGGGATTAGATACACTTGTTGAGAAGTTGCCTATGGGACTCCAAACACCAATCGCAACAGATGGACAAATATTATCACAAGGAGAAATTCAAAGAATTGGCATTGCAAGAGCATTGGTTAAAGAAGCAGATTTAATAATTGCAGATGAACCTGTCTCGGCATTGGATTCTATTTTGGAGCAAAAAATTCTAGAAAAGTTAATACACGCATCAAAGGCGTTAGTATTGGTGTCTCACAGGCAGATAGAAGATACAAGTCAATTCAAAATTCTTGATATGACCGCATTTAATCATGACTCATAACAAAAATAACGAGCAGGCTATTCAGCTTAGCAAAGTTTCTCCTTTCTTATCACTCCTCACAGTTTTCCCCACAATTCACGTGAAAAAGAGTACCTTTTTTTGCAAAAATGTGCTATAATGAAAGGGTATGAAGTTGCACAAGCAACTGAGCAATCACACTGAAAGTGGGTTCCGTGATGAAACAACCAAAAGAAGGCGAGTTCATCACTATTAAAAGTTATAAACACGACGGTTCACTGCACCGCACTTGGCGCGACACGATGGTTTTGAAAACGAGCGAACAAGCGATTATCGGCTGTAATGACCACACTTTAGTAACCGAGTCGGACGGCAGACGATGGGTAACACGCGAAGCAGCGCTATTGTATTATCATCAACATTTTTGGTTTAACATTGTGGCGATGATACGCAAGCGCGGCGTGACGTATTACTGCAACTTGGCGTCGCCATACTTAATTGACAACGAAGCCTTGAAGTACATCGACTACGACTTGGACATTAAGGTTTTTCCTGACGGTGAAAAAAGGCTGTTAGACCTTGACGAGTACACGGTTCATAGCAAGCGTTACAACTATCCAGAAGAAATCGACCGTATTTTGAAGTATAACATTCAAGAACTCGTTCGCTGGATTGAAGAAAAGAAAGGCCCTTTTGCGCCAGAATTCATTGATATATGGTACGAAAGATATTGCCAACTTACGCACCGCAAACGTAGCAAATATAACTTATAATAGTGTTGTCAACCATTATTGATAAAGCCGTCAGCTATCGCTGACGGTTTTATTATTTTCTAACAAATCCGCTTCAAGCAAGCTGCTTGGAGTGGATTTTTTGCGTATAAAACAAAAAAATCACGATTTTTTAGAAAAATGTGGCATAAAGTGGAGGGATGTGGTAGAATATGGATAGTTTAATCTGAGGAGGTGTATTCAATCGTGTTAATTGGCGAATTTCAACATAATATTGACGCAAAAGGGCGATTGATTATGCCTGCAAAATTCCGTTCGGATTTAGGGACGCAATTCATTGTAACCAAAGGATTAGACGGCTGTTTGTTCGGTTTTCCAATGGAAAGCTGGGCGACGATTCAAGATAAATTAAAAGAATTACCTTTAGCGCGAAAAGATGCACGTTTGTTTGTCAGAAGTTTTTACTCAGCTGCCACTGAAGTTGAACTGGACAAGCAAGGTCGTATCAATTTGCCACAAAATCTCATTGAATTAGCAGGCATTGATAAAGAATGTTATGTGATTGGGGTCAATGATCGCATTGAAATTTGGAGCAGCGAGCGTTGGGATACTTATACACATGAAGTGGATGATCAATTTGAAGATATTGCTGAAACAATGATTGATTTTGGATTTTAGAAAGAAGGTAGAGTATGCAATTCATTCATGAAACGGTATTACTCAAGGAAACAATTGATGGACTGGACATTAAGCCGAATGGCGTGTACGTAGATTGCACGCTCGGCGGTGCAGGCCATGCGGCTTATTTGTTGTCGCAACTCGATGATTCAGGGCATTTGTACGCATTTGACCAAGACATCACTGCGATTCACAATGCACAAGTCCGCTTGAAAGAACACATTGAAAAAGGCAAAGTCACCTTTATTCACCAAAATTTTCGTCATATTAAAGAGGCGTTATTAGCGCATGGTGTGACTGAAGTTGACGGCGTTTATTATGATTTGGGCGTGTCGTCACCGCAACTCGATATTGCCGAGCGCGGTTTTAGTTATCATCAAGAAGCCAAGTTGGATATGCGCATGAATCAAACGCAAGCATTGTCAGCGTTTGAAGTCGTGAATGAATGGTCTTACGAACAATTAGTGAATATTATTTTTCGTTATGGCGAAGAAAAATTTGCCAAACGTATTGTGCGTGCGATTGAAAAAGCGCGCCAAGAAAAGCCGATTGTGACGACAACCGAATTGGCAGAATTAATCAAATCTGCCATTCCAGCAGCGACACGACGAACAGGCGGACATCCTGCTAAGCGGACGTTTCAAGCCATTCGCATTGCGGTCAATGATGAATTGGGCGCGGTCGAAGAAAGTTTAGAACAGGCGCTAGATGTATTAGCCATCGATGGACGTATTTCAGTTATTTCGTTCCATTCGTTAGAAGATCGATTTACGAAACAATTATTCAAAGAAGTGAGCACGGCGCCAGAAGTGCCGCGCGGATTGCCGATTTTGCCAGAACAGGCACAAGCGCCGTTTCAACTTGTGACGCGCAAGCCGATTTTGGCGAGTGAAGCAGAATTAGAAGCGAACAATCGCTCACGTAGCGCCAAGTTGCGCATTATCAAAAAAATAAGCTAAGAAAGTAGGTGAACAACGATGGCACAACGAGCAAATCAATTCGTTCAACCACAAGTAGAGGCGCGCCATCGTTTTTCACAGGTGGCTGTTCCAACTGCTACTCCAAAAGTTAAAACAAAAACAACAAGAAAAGCGCGCACCGTTGCATTGACATCGTATGAATGGATGGTGATGGTGTTGACGGTATTCCTAGGTGTGGGAATGATATTTTGGAGAATGAATATTCAAATTAAAACGACCGAATATCAATACGCAACGAAATCTTATGAAAGCCAAACGTCTAAATTGCAAGCACAAACAGATATCATGTTAGGTGAAATTGCGAATCAAAATAATTACGCGATTATCCAACAAGTTGCGCAGCAAGAAGGAATGACGATTAACGCAGCGAATATAAAGGAAGTTGACGATGCAACGACAAACGAATAATCCATTTCTCAAATATTTTACGATAGTGGTTTTGATTGCGGCGGTAGGTTTAGCGGCTCGTTTTGCGCAGTTGAGCTTATTTAAGCGTGTTAATGGGGAATGGTTGAGCGATTATGGGCGCCAATCTTCAGTAGGTAGAAGTAGTATCATGCAAATTAGGCGGGGAACCATTTATGATGCTAAAGCGTCGCCGATTGTAATGGATACTACTTCTTATACGTTAGTGGCCATTTTGCAAAGTGATTGGGATAAGAATTTTGTCAAAGACCCTGACGTGACTGCGGCGACTTTGTCACGCTATGTCGATTTGTCGCGCGATGAAATTTTGGAACGGTTATTGAATCCTGATGCGTATCAAGTAGAATTTGGCGATATTGAGCCGTTGACTGCCCAAACAAAAAAAGCAATCGAAGCAGAAAATTTACCAGGCATTACATTTGTGAGCCAATCGCAACGCCAATATGTCAACCCGATTTATGCATCGCACTTAATTGGTTATACAATGCCGACGCAAGAAGAAGGCAGCCTTTCAGCAACGATTATTGAAGGCCAAACAGGAATTGAATATGCCTACAATGATGCGCTAAACGGGCGCTTAATACCGCAACAAGACGCGTTAGTTTCGGGAGAAGATATTTACTTAACATTGGACACTCGCTTACAAAATCAGCTCGAAGGACTAATGAATGAGTACCAACAACGCTATCAACCAGCAGCATTGCAAGTCTATTTAGTTGAGATGGAAACAGGCAAAATGATTGCGGCGGCGCAGCGACCGACATTCGACTTGAATACGTTAACGGGCATCGAAGCAGAATGGAAAAATTTGCTAATAGAAGAAGCATACGAACCTGGTTCCACAGTCAAAATGCTCACGACTGCAGTCGCATATGACAAGCAACTTTTTAGCCCGACAGAGCTATTCCAGTCGGGAAGTATCAATGTTTATGACCAAGTCGTCAAAGACCATAACCAAGTAGGTTGGGGCGCCATCACCTTTGAAGAAGGATTTGCGCGTTCCAGTAACGTGGCGATGGTTAATTTAGTCAATCGCATGGGCGATGACGTATGGGCGACCAAATTATTAGAATTCGGCTTTGGACAGCAGACAGATTTTGGGTTGGCGAATGAATCGCTAGGCAGCGTCGTATTCGACAGCCCTGTTACGCGCACCATGTCAGGATTCGGACAAGGATTTTCTGCGACGCCTATTCAATTATTACAAGCTTACAGCGCGATTGGTAATAACGGCACTATGCTAAAAATTCAAGTAATCAATGGCATTGGACAAAATAGTGCATATCAAGTAAAATCACTAGGGCAGCCTATTTCGTCTGACGCAGCCAATTATGTGTTAAACTTAATGATTGATACCGTCGAAAAACCTTACGGAACAGCGAGCGCATTTAAGCATCCCACAATGCGTGTCGCAGCCAAAACAGGAACTGCACAAATTGCCGATCCTAACGGCACGGGCTACTTAACTGGCGAAAATGATTACTACCACTCGGCGACAGTCTTTTTTCCAGCAGAACAGCCAAAATATATGATGTATTTAGCCATGAAACAACCGCAACAAACGTACGGAATGCTCGGCTCTCAAATATTGGGACAATTGTTCAATCGCTTTGTGAATACGGTGATGATCGGGCAATAATAGGAGGAAATGAATCATGCTTGCGACAAAAATAATTGAATTACTCGCAGATGCACAATTGTACGGCAAAAAACTAGAGGGCGTTATGAGCGCGTTAGTCAATGATAGCCGCCAAGTTGTGCAAAATAGCTGTTTTATTGCGATTAAAGGAACACAATTTGATGGTCACCATGCAATGGCTGATATTGCCAAAAAAGGCGCAAGTGTGATGATGGTAGAATATTTACCAGAAGGATGGCAAAATGAACCGACACTCACGTTTGTCAAAGTGCCATCAACTTTTCGAGCGCAAGCAATTTTAGCGAATGCATTTTATCAAGAACCAACAAAACAGTTGAATGTCGTTGCGATTACAGGAACGAATGGCAAAACTACGACAAGTACGCTCATCAGTCAATTATTGATGGCGTTGTCGCGCAAAACGGGTGTCATTGGCACGCTTCACTACAAAGTAGACCAAACGTATTATCCAGCTGTCAACACGACGCCGAATGCACTTGTTTTGCAAGGGTTATTTGCCGAAATGGTCGAAGCGCAGTGTCAAGATGCCATTATTGAAGCTTCTTCGCATGCGTTAGCTTTAGGCAGATTGTGGTACACGGATATTGATTGTGCGATTTTTACAAATTTGACGCGCGAACATTTAGATTTTCATAAGACGATGGATGAATACGCCTATGCAAAAAGTTTACTTTTTGCGCAATTGGGGCAACAATTTCATCAAGGTAGACCTCGCTTGGCAATTATTAACGCTGACGATCCTTACGCTAACAAAATGATGCAAGCTACCGCAGCGGATATTCTCACTTACAGCATTCAAAAAGAAGCGACCGTTTACGCAACTGATTTGCGTGCGCACGATGGCAAGCAAACATTTTGTCTACATTATCAGCAACGCATGTATGAAGTGACCATTCCGATGGTTGGCGCGTACAATGTGTCGAATTATTTGGCGGCCTTTTTATGTTTGGCAAGTTATTATGGTTTTACTGCGGACGTTATTTTGGAGGCGACGGAGCAGTTGACTGGTGTTGAAGGACGCATGCAACGCATTGATGAAGGGCAAAATTTCAACGTAGTAGTTGATTTTGCGCACACACCTGACGCGATTAAACGTGTGTTATCGGAATTGAAACAGCAAGCACCAGGCCGACTCGTTACGATTACAGGGCATAGTGGCGGCAATCGTGACAGCGGGGCTCGACCTGAAATTGGCGATTACGTTTTTGAATTTTCGGACGACATTATTTTTACGGCGGACAATCCACGCCACGAACCTTTTGAAAAAATTTGCCAAGAGTTAATTGGCTCGCACAACGAAAAACCGTATATTCTGATTGAAGACCGTGAGGAAGCGGTCGCGTACGCCATTCAACATGCCAAAGCAGGCGATACATTGCTATTTGCTGGCAAGGGCGGCGAGCTGTACCAAATTATTGGCGACGAGAAATTGTACTATGATGAAATCGCAACGATTCGTCACTACTTAAAAACGAAATAAGGAGCATGAATGATGGAATTACTAATCCCTTTTGCGACGAGCTTTGCCTTAACGGTAACGTTCATGCCGTTTTTTATCGGCTACTTTAATTACAAAAAAATTGGACAAACTATTCGAGAAGAAGGGCCGCAATGGCACGACGTAAAAACAGGAACGCCAACAATGGGCGGTACTGTGTTTATCGCAGCAATTTTAGTGACGTTAATCGTGAGTGCCTTTTTGATGAAGTTGATGAACGGGCAAATGTGGATGGTCATCTTAACATTTTTGTTGTTTGGTGGCATCGGTTTTATGGATGACTTTATTAGTATCTTTAGAAAGCAAAACGAAGGCTTGACTCCGAAACAAAAATTCGTGGCACAATTGATTTTTTCAGGATTGGTAGTGTGTCTGGGTTTGTTTACAGGCGTAAAATTGGACAATCCGATTCCGTTTTTGGCGGTGCCTAGCGCGCTCGTGTTAGTGCCGTTTGCGTTCATTTGGATTACAGGATTTTCGAACGCAGTTAATTTGACGGATGGTTTAGATGGCTTAGCTGGTGGGCTGAACTGTATTGCGTACATGGCATATTTTGTCGTGGCGTTGCAACACGGAAACGCAACAATTCTACTTGTTTGCTTAGTTGTCGTCGGCGCATTGTTAGGTTTTTTGATTTATAATAAAAAACCTGCTAAAATTTTCATGGGAGACGTTGGTTCGCTCGCTTTAGGCGCAGGTTTAGCCATTATTTCGTTGATTTTGAATGATCCATGGAGCTTACTCATTGTCGGGATTGTATTCGTTATCGAAACAGCGAGCGTTATTTTGCAAGTGGCGTACTTCAAAAAAACTAAAAAACGTCTATTCAAAATGAGTCCAATTCATCACCATTTTGAGATGAGTGGCTGGTCTGAACAAAAAGTCGTAACCGTTTTTTGGACAGTCGGCATGTTAGCAGGACTTTATTATTCTGTATTATGGGCATAGGTGACAATAATGAACTTAAATAATCAACAAGTATTAGTGATGGGCTTCGGCCTCACTGGAAAAAGCGTCGCGAACTTTTTAGTTGCAAATGGCGCGCAAGTAACTGTCATTGACCGAGGGGATGTTCCACAAGACCCGTCGGTTCATTTGCTTTTACAAAAAGGTGTCCAATTTATTTGGGGAGAACATCCGCTAGAATTATTAGAAACGCCTTTTGCATTTATCGTCAAAAATCCAGGCATTAAATACACCGTGCCATTTGTTCAAGCAGCGATGGAGCGTGGTATTCCTATTTATACCGATGTCGAGTTGGCGTACCGTTTTTCTAAAGCACCAATTATCGGCATTACAGGCAGTAACGGCAAGACAACGACTACGAGTTTAATGCATCAATTATTGCAACATCGCCAAAATGGACAAGCTTTCTTAGCAGGAAATATTGGCATTCCAACGCTCGATGTGGTGCCGAATGCAACTCAAGAAGATGTGATTGTTATGGAATTGTCCAGTTTTCAATTAGAAGGCACCGAGCAGTTTACGCCGAGCATCGCGGTAATGACGAATATTTTTGATGCGCACGCAGATTATCATGGCTCACACGAAGCTTATGTTGCTGCTAAATTTAAGTTGCTGAAAAACTTGACGTCTCAAGAATTTGTCGTATTCAATTACGATTCCGTGCCGTTGAAAGCAACTTGTTTGGCAAGTCTCGCGCAAAAAGTGCCATTTTCAATAGATAATGTAGACGATTTTGTACGCGAAAATGGCGCCTACGTCGAAAACGAAAGCGTATATTTCCAAGGCGAAAAAGTAGCAGAAGTTGCTGATATTTTAATTCCTGGCAAACATAACGTAGAAAATGCACTGGCGGCGCTTGCGGTGGCTAAATTACACCAAGTGCCGAATGCAGCCATTGTGCAAGTGTTGCGCACGTATACAGGAATGCCACACCGTATCCAAAAAATTGCCGAAAGTAACGGACGGTTATTTTATAACGATTCAAAAGCAACCAATGAAACCGCGACAAATACAGCGCTTGATAGCTTTAAACAACCAACGCATTACATTGGCGGCGGTTTGGATCGTGGCGGTGGATTTGATGAACTCATCCCGCATTTGACGAATGTGACGGCCGCGTATTTATACGGACAAAGCAAAGAAAAAATGCAACGCACATTCCAAGCGGCTAACGTACCGCAAATTCAACTGTTTGAAACATTAGTAGAAGCAACTACGGCAGCTTATCACAACGCCAAAAAAGGCGAAGTCGTCTTATTATCGCCAAGTTGCGCAAGCTGGGATCAATTTGCAAATTTTGAAGAACGCGGCAATACCTTTGAAGCGACTGTGCGGCACTTATTAGCGACGGATCCTTATAAGGAGAATGACGATGAAAGAAATTAAACGCGTAGTATTATCTGGCGGCGGCACAGGTGGACATATTTATCCAGCGCTCGCTTTGCTCAAACGTATGCAACAAAAATATCCAAATTTAGAATGTTTATACATTGGAAGCGCAAAAGGCTTAGAGGCACGTATTGTAGCTCAAGCGGGGATTCGTTTTGAAAGTGTGGAAGTGCAAGGATTTAAGCGAAGTTTGTCGCCTGAAAACTTGAAAACATTATGGTTAGCAACGACGAGTGTCCCAAAATCAATGCGTTTGCTTAAAGCGTTCCAACCAGATGTTGTCATTGGAACAGGCGGTTATGTATGCGGGCCTGTTTTGTTGGCGGCAACGCTTTTGAAAATTCCAACGCTCATTCACGAACAAAATAGTGTCGCGGGCGTTACCAATCGCTTATTGCGCAATCGCGTTAATTTAATTGCGACGTGTTTTGAAGAAGTGGCGCCTTATTTTGCGCCTGCTACTGACAAAATTCGTCTAACAGGCAATCCGCGTGGGCAAGAAGTCGTTGAAACGCCGCAAGTTGACCAATTTTTAGAAACACACTACCAATTTTCAAGTGAAAAGCCAACGGTACTTATTTTTGGAGGAAGTCGTGGCGCGCCCGCAATCAATCGTGCGGCTTTGGATGCGATTGAACAATTTGGGAATAAAGATTACCAAGTCATTATTGCGACAGGGCAAGCGCATTTTGATACGTTGGCAAGCGAATTGACGGAATTGCCAGCGAATGTGCGTGTAGTGCCGTATGTTGACAATATGCCGACATTGTTGCGAAGCGTGCAGCTTGTCGTCTGTCGCAGTGGTGCGACTACTTTAACAGAGCTGACGGCGCTTGGATTGCCGAGTATTTTGATTCCGAGTCCGTACGTGACGGCAAATCATCAAGAACATAACGCGCTCGCTTTAGTTAATCGCCAAGCTGCGTTAATGATTCGCGAAAAAGAATTGACCGTAGCTCAATTAGTAGACAATATTGACCAATTATTACTATCACCTGAGACGTTAGCGAATATGGCGCAAGCGGCAAAAGCACTCGGTATTACGGATGCTTCAACGCGCATTATCGAGGCAATCGAAACCATTTTATAATGAGAAGGAGGGGAGTCCATGAAGGGAAATTATTATCAGCAACAGCAACGTTCGCTAAAAGAACGCCAAGTGTATCAAGGCAACTATCGCCTTGATGACCAGCCAAAATTTTCCAAAACGCGCTATCAACAAGCGCAACAAAGTATGGAAGAGCGTTACTATCAAACCCAATCGGCTCCTCTTCCTAAGCGTGATATGCGTCTTTTGCCTAGAGGCGTTGCTAAACTGGCATCCGTTGTAGTGTTGCTATTTATTGCGGCTTGGATTGCTAGTATGCAAGTAGGCCCGCTAGATAAAGTGAATCACTTAGTCGTAACGGGCGCTGTTTATTCGGATGTTGCGCAAGTCGAACGTGCGTCAAATATTCGCTCATGGCAATCTTATAAAGATGTTGTCGCGCAAAAACCAACGATCGAAAAAAATATTATCGCTGCTAATCCAATGGTGGACAACATCACTTTTCACCGCTCAACGTGGTACGGATTAGAATTACAAGTGAACGAACACCATATCGTGGCGCAAATCGAACAAAATGGCCAAAAGATTTATTTATTAGATAACGGCAAACCCGCGCCAGAGGGCGTTGTAGTGGACAAAACCTTGCCAATGCTGAATCATTTTAGCCAGCATAAATTGTTAGAAGTGACGACGATGTTGCGCAAATTAGATGCTTCGATGCTTGAACGCATTGAGAGCATTCACTTATCGCAAGACATTACGAAGCCGAATACCATCGACCTCAACATGTACGACGGCAACACGATTCGTGCAGTTATGTCCACTTTCGACAAAAAAGCAAAGTACTATCCCGCGATTTTGGAACAATTAGGACAACAAAGAGGCGTCGTCAATTTGGAGATTGGTGCGTACTTCACACCGTACAGTACGCCTACTAACAGCGTCCACTTGCGCGTGAATGATTCTCGATGAAGATTACTAAATCATTACAAGCGCATTTTTTGCTTTGTATCGTACCGCATTTATGATACTATATAGAGTGAGAGATTTTTATATTGACCATTTTGAAAAATGAAGTAAAGGAGGTTTCGAGTCGGCATGAGAAACCAAGAAATTTTTGTAAGTTTAGATATTGGAACAAGTTCCATTAAAGTCGTTGTCGCCGAACAAGTGAATGGCAAAATCAACATTCTCGGCGTTGGCCACGAAAAATCACGCGGACTCAGTCGCGGTGTCATCGTAGATATTGATGAAACCGTACATTCCATTCAGCAAGCAGTCGCACAAGCCGAACAAAAAGCGAATGTCAAAATTAACGAAGTCATCGTTGGCGTACCAAGCAACAAGTTGACGATTGATTCATGTCACGGCATGATTGCCGTTTCGAGCGATACACGCGAAATTCAAGAACGCGATGTCGAAAATGTTATCGCCGCTGCAAAAGTACGTTCGGTTCCGCCTGAACGCGAAATCATCTCCGTTATCCCAGAAGAATTTATCGTGGATGGCTTTGAAGGAATTCGCGACCCAAGAGGCATGATTGGTGTGCGTTTGGAATTATACGCGCACTTACTAACAGGCCCTAAAACGATCATTCACAACATTCGCCGCTGCGTAGAAAAAGCGGGATTGCGTATTTCCGAACTCGTGTTACAACCACAAGCACTAGCAAGCGTTGTACTCACGCACGATGAACGTGAATTTGGAACAGTGATTATTGATATGGGTGGCGGCCAAACGAGTGCGTCGATTATTTATGACAACCAACTTAAATATTCATTCGTTGATCAAGAAGGCGGCGATTTTGTTACAAAAGACATTTCCGTCATTTTGAAAACAGGATTGGAAAGCGCAGAATACATTAAGAAGGAATACGGCTATGCCATTTCTAAACAAATGTCCGACGAAGAATACTTCCCAGTTGAAGTCGCAGGCAAAAAAGAACCTGAACAAGTGGACGAGCGCTATTTATCCGAAATTATCGAAGCGCGTTTGACACAAATTTTTGATACGATACATGAAGCATTAGAATCTGTAGACGCACTAGATTTGCCAGGTGGCATTGTGATTACAGGTGGCGCTTCACAATTATCAGGTATTGAAGAATTAGCGAAACAATACTTTGGACCAAAAGTACGTTTGTACATTCCTGACCAAATGGGAATGCGTCAACCAATTTTTGCAACAAGTATTGGGTTGATTGAATACGCCGCAAAATTAGACGATATTCATCGCATTGCTCAAGGTTCTTATCGTGCGCCAGTTGTGACCGAATCGCGTCCAGCGCGTCCAAAAGCAGTGGCCGCAGAACAGCCACCGATTCAACGCAAAGAGCGCGTCAAGACAACGAAAACGGAAGATTACGAAGATTATCGTGCAACGGCGACTAGCCAAGCGCAATACGACGATCATTACGAAGTTGAGTACTACGAAGATGAAGTAGGCGATGATCGTACCTTTACAGGAAAAGTTCGTTCATTTTTCAATTCATTTTTTAACTAGGTAAAAGGAGGATGTTATCATGGAATTAGCATTTGATTCAACGGCGCGCGGAGAAGGCGCGGTTATTAAAGTCATTGGTGTAGGTGGCGCAGGTGGCAATGCCGTTAACCGTATGATTATTGAAGAAGTTCAAGGCGTCGAGTTTATCGTTGCCAACACAGATACTCAAGCATTAAAAGGCTCACTTGCCGAAACAAAAATCCAATTAGGACCAAAAGTAACGAAAGGATTAGGCGCAGGCTCATTACCTGATGTCGGCTTAAAAGCAGCAGAAGAAAGCGAAGAAGTTATCCGCAAAGTCTTAGGCGGCGCAGATTTAGTATTCGTAACCGCAGGTATGGGCGGTGGGACCGGAACAGGTGCAGCCCCTGTTGTAGCACGTATTGCCAAAGAATTAGGCGCTTTAACCGTAGGCGTCGTCACACGTCCGTTCACTTTTGAAGGTCCAAAACGTGGCCGTTACGCTGCAGAAGGTTTGAAAAACTTAAAAGAAAATGTTGATACATTAGTCACCATTTCAAATAATCGCTTATTAGAAATCGTTGACCGCAAAACACCAATGTTGGAAGCTTTCTCAGAAGCCGATAACGTATTGCGTCAAGGCGTACAAGGAATTTCTGATTTGATTACGGCACCAGGTTACGTCAACTTGGACTTTGCCGACGTTAAAACCGTCATGAAAGACCAAGGCACCGCCTTAATGGGAATCGGTGTAGCAAGTGGCGAAAATCGTACCGTAGAAGCAACGAAAAAAGCTATTTCAAGTCCATTGTTAGAAGTATCCATTGATGGCGCAGAACAAATCTTGTTGAATATTACAGGAAGCTCTGATTTGACATTATTTGAAGCGCAAGACGCAAGCGAAATCGTTGCGAACGCATCTTCAAGCGATGTGAATATCATTTTTGGTACGTCAATTAACGAAAGCTTAGGCGACGAAGTCATTGTTACCGTTATTGCAACGGGCATCGATACCGAGAAAAATACAACGCAAAAATCAGCGCCAGTCCGTTCAAACCGTGAATACAACTACGCGAACGCTGTTCAATCAACAATGGGAAATGAAATTGAAGTAGCACCGCGTCAACGCGAAGAGCGCGATTTGTTCAGTAATTGGGACATTAAACGCGAGCAAAGCACACGTGAATTCGGTGCGCGCGAAGCGGGTCAACGCCAATTTCAACGCCCAGCAGGCGAAGTAAGCCGTCGTCCTGTTGAAGTGACTGAGGAAGATGAGTTGGATACACCACCATTTTTCCGTAAAAGACACCGTAATTAATGCAATATGAAGAGGCGAGAAGTGTTTTCTTGCCTTTTTGATTATAAGGAGGAATGTGTGAATGAGATTGTTAGGAATCATTCAACTCGTCAATAGAGCATTTTATGCATATAATTTGTTGCTCGTAGTGTATGCGCTCATGTCTTTTTTTCCGAATGCGTATGAAACAACACTTGGAAAATGGGTAGTGCGTCTAGTGCAGCCCTATATTCAATTATTTGATCGCTATATTCCACCAGTGGGTGGGTTAAGTTTCAATGTTGTAATTGCAGCGTTCGTGCTAGAATTTGCGCGAAAAGGGCTCATTAGCGTATTGTTATTTTTCGTTTAGGAGCGAGTATGTCACAAGCAATTTATCAACATTACCGTCCGAGCGAAAAACATTTTATTGATCAAGTGTTGCATTGGTTGACACAAGTCGAAACGCGTTACGCGCCAATGTTGACACCTTTTTTGACGCCGCGTGAAGCTCAAATTGTTACGCAGTTGACGGGCAGATACGAAGATATTCAAGTGGCGTTTCACGGATTGTTTCCAGAAGCTGAAAGACAGCGCGCGCTTTTTTATCCAAGTTATATGGAAGCGGAGTTGGCAGATTTTCAATTGACGCTTATTGAAGTCAAATTTGCGCTGAAATTTGCAGAATTGACGCATCAGCGTATTTTGGGGACGGTGCTGTCAACGGGTTTGGAACGTAATCGCATTGGCGATATTGTAACAGACGGCACACGTTGGCAATTCGTTGTCGACGAAAAAGTTGCGTCTTTTTTGCAACAACAAGTCACAAAAGTCGCGTCGCACGGTGTCCAATTAGAAATAACGGATGTTGACAATTTAATTGTATCTAGCCAAGTTTGGCAGACAGAAACGGTAGTCAGTAGCGCATTGCGATTGGATGCTGTCTTAGCCAAAGTGTACGCCATGTCCCGCCAAAACAGCAAGGAACGCATCCAAGCAGGTCACGTGAAAGTCAACTTCGTTGAAGTCTTGCAACCTGATTTTGAATTGGGCATGTCGGATCTCGTTTCCGTTCGCAAATATGGTCGTTTTATCGTCCAAGAAATGGAAGGCATGACTAAAAAAGACAATTATCGCTTAAAAATTAACAAATTATCTCGGTAAAACTTGGCAATTTTGAGCCAAATGGTATATAATAAATGAGTAAACAATTAGAAGGAAAGGACGTGTTAAGTGTGGGTTTAACACCAAATGAAATTCTTAATAAAGAGTTTAATAAACGTCTGAGAGGATACGATATCGATGAAGTAAGTGATTACTTAGATTTAATCGCCGTCGATTTTGAACGTCTATTGAAAGATAATCGTGAATTAACACAACGATTAGCCGATACGCAAGAAAAATTGCGCTATTTTGAGCAGTTGCAAGAAACATTGAACAGTTCGATTATGGTTGCCAACGAAGCAGCTGAGCGACTCAAGCAAAATGCGCGTAAAGAAGCAGAGCTCATTTTATTTGAGACAGAGCGCGAAGCAGACCGCATTGTCTTACAGGCGAACCAGCAAGTTCAACAAACGATGCAAGAACAAGAAACGTTACGTCGTACAAGTCGTCAATTTTATGACACATTGCGCCACATGTTGACGCAACAGTTAGAATTGATTTCTGAAAAAACATTCGTCGAAAGCTTAGGAGCAAACGAATCAGCTCCGGTTACAATGGAGCGCCCAAATATGCACCGCCAAGCAGAGCACGTTCAACAGTTGTTGGATGAGTTGGAAACAGGTTCGATGACGGACCTCCCTGAGCATGTTGCAATCCCAACGATAGAACAGTATGAAGCTGAATTAGCGCCAGTAGAGTCCACTGTTTTTTCAACGGAAAGTTACGAGTTGCCACAAGAATCAGCAGAAGTTGCCTTGGACGTAGAAGCCGATGATTTTCTAACTGAACCTGTATTGGAACCAGCTGAAACCGAAGACTTTCTAGCAGAATCTGTGTTGGAATCAGCTGAAACCGAAGACTTTCTAGCAGAACCCGTGTTTGAATCAACGGAATCCATTTCGCCATTTAAGCAAGAGCCAGGTTTAGCCGAAGTCGAGATAAACAGCGACTTTACAACGGAAGAAATCGCAGTCGATCCACTTGACGACCGTTACATCCCAGCATCCGAAGCAATGGATGATTTTGATTTTGGAGGGAGTCCAGCGCCGAAATCTTCTGCTGAAAATCAGCCAATGGAAAGCCTTTTAGGACAAACCATTCGCATTGATTTACCAAAATAAAAAAGAGGCGGACACGCCTTGCCAACGATAGTATGAGCGAGCCAAAGACGGTGTGAGTTTGGCACTTCCTCGTTGACAAAGGTATCACCGTTTCAATTGCAGTTACTGCCGCTTAAAGAGCGTTATCATGACAGAGTGAGCGACACATGTCGCTAATTTGGGTGGTACCACGCATATCGCGTCCCTTTTTTCGAGGGACGTTTATTTTTTTATAAAAGAAAAGGAGAATCTCAACATGAAATTAAAAGAAACATTGAATTTAGGCGCAACAGAGTTTGCGATGCGCGCGAACTTACCAACAAAAGAAGTCGCATTACAACAGGAATGGGAATTAGCGAATTTATACCAAGCCATCCAAGAAAAAAATGCCGACAGACCAACATTTATCTTGCATGACGGCCCGCCGTATGCTAACGGAAAATTGCACATGGGACATGCATTGAATAAAATTTCTAAAGACTTTATTTTGCGTTACAAGTCGATGACAGGCTTCCGCGTGCCGTTTGTTCCAGGTTGGGATACGCACGGATTGCCGATTGAAACAGCTTTGATTAAACAAAACGGTGTCGATCGCAAAAGTTTATCTGTCGTTGAATTTCGTAAATTGTGTGAAGCGTATGCTTTGGAACAAGTCGAAGGGCAAAAAGCTGACTTCAAACGTTTAGGCATTACAGGCGACTGGGAAAATCCATACTTAACCTTGGCGCCAGAATACGAAGCAGCACAAATTCGTGTATTCGGCAAAATGGCTGAAAAAGGCTATATTTATAAAGGATTAAAGCCAATTTATTGGTCACCATCCAGTGAATCTTCTTTGGCGGAAGCAGAAGTGGAATACCAAGATGTGACATCGCCTTCGATTTACGTAGCATTTTCAGTGAAAGACGGCAAAGGCATCGTACCTGAAACAGCAGAATTCGTTATTTGGACAACGACACCATGGACATTGCCAGCCAACTTAGGAATTTCTGTAAGTGGCGACGCAACTTATGTGCAAGTTGCGGTGGGCGAGCGCCAATTTATCGTCGCAAAAGAATTGTTAGAAACCGTCGCAAAAGCGGTCGATTGGCAAGATTATACGGTTGAAGCAGAATATCAAGGACATCAATTCGATCGCCTTGTTGCGCAACATCCATTTTATGAGCGTGAGTCATTGCTCATGGTTGGCGAGCACGTGACGTTAGATGCCGGAACAGGCTTAGTACATACGGCGACAGGACACGGGGAAGACGACTACCGCATCGGCTTAGCGTACGGCTTGGACATTTTGTCGCCGATTGACAACCAAGGACATTTTACGAGCGAAGCGCCTGGCTTTGAAGGCATTTTCTACTTAAAAGGCAACAAAGTCATTGTTGAATTGTTGCGTGAAAAAGGCGCGTTATTAGCTTATAGCGAGTTTGTGCATAGTTACCCGCACGACTGGCGTACGAAAAAGCCCGTTATTTTCCGTGCGACACCGCAATGGTTTGCGTCAATTGACCAATTCCGTCAAGAATTATTAGACGCCATCGAAAATGACGTTGTATGGTATCATCCATCAGGAAAACCGCGCATTTACAACATGATTCGCGACCGCGGCGACTGGGTCATTTCACGCCAACGCGTTTGGGGTGTTCCGTTACCAATTTTTTACGCGGAAAATGGCGAAGCCATTATGACGCCAGAAACGATTGAACACGTCGCGCAATTATTCGAACAATTCGGCTCAAATATTTGGTTTGAAAAATCCGCAAACGAATTATTACCAGAAGGCTTCACACACGAAGGTAGCCCAAATGGCAAATTCACTAAAGAAACGGACATTATGGATGTTTGGTTTGATTCAGGAACTTCATACGCGGGCGTATTGCAAACGCGTCCTGAATTATCTTACCCAGCCGACTTATATTTGGAAGGTTCAGACCAATACCGTGGCTGGTTTAACTCTAGCTTTACGACATCTGTTGCTGCCTTCAATCAACCACCGTACAAAGCAGTTTTATCACAAGGTTTTGTCATGGACGGAAAAGGCGTCAAAATGAGTA
This sequence comes from Aerococcaceae bacterium, assembly GCA_030525795.1. Classification (GTDB taxonomy): domain Bacteria; phylum Bacillota; class Bacilli; order Lactobacillales; family Aerococcaceae; genus Abiotrophia. The sequence goes on from JAUNEB010000013.1 coordinate 32,479, forward strand.
AGTCAATCGGTAACGTCATCACCCCTGAAGAAATTATGCAAGAATTAGGTGCCGACATCATTCGCTTGTGGGTATCATCTGTCGATTACGAATCTGATGTGCGCATTTCACACGATATTTTGAAGCAAGTGGCAGAAGCTTACCGCAAAATCCGTAACACAATTCGCTTCATGTTATCACACGTTTCGGACTTCAACCCTGAAACAGACAGCGTAGCGCAATCAGAATTGCGTCCAGTTGACCGTTACGCCCTTGCAAAATATCGCCAATTCATGGCAGAATGTATTGAAGGCTATGAACAATACGCCTTTTCAACCGTCTACAAAAAAGTCTTAAACTTCATCAGCGTTGATTTGTCCGCCTTTTATTTAGACTTTGCCAAAGATGTCTTGTATATTGAAGCAAGCAATGGCGATGCAAGAAGAGCAATGCAGACAGTCATTTACACAATTTTGAAAGGTATGTTGCCATTGTTGACGCCAATTTTGGTACACACAATGGAAGAAGCTTGGAAAGAATTGCCACAAACAGACAGCTTTATCCAACTAACTGACATCGAAAAAGTAGCCTTCACTGCTGAAGACGAAGCCGTTATTAAAGAATGGGAACCATTTTTCAAAGTGCGTCAAGGCGTCTTGAAAGCTTTAGAAGAAGCAAAAAATCAAGAAACGGACCCAATCAAAAAATCATTCGAAGCGGCGGTCACATTGTACACTGACGAGGCATTGAAAGGGCAATTACAAGCGTTGAGTGCTGAATTGGAACAATTATTCATCGTCTCACAATGTGAATTCCAAGCCCAAGAAGCAGCCGACGACAAGGCGCTATCCTTTGGGGAGTATGCTGTGACCATTTCGCGTGCAAAAGGACAAGTTTGTGAACGTTGCCGTGCAGTCAAACAAGACGTTGGCACCATCGCCGAAGCACCGCAATTATGCCAACGTTGCTACCAAATTGTCAAAGAACACTATCCAGCTTACTTCGGCTAAAATACTCAAATATCTCTAGTGAATCGCTAGAGATATTTTTTTGCAAATGATTTTCAAAGAAATATTATTTTCAATAAAAGTAAGTAAAAAATAGCAAAAAATGTAAGAAAAACGTTTGCAATTAAAAGTTTGCTGTGGTATATTTAAAATAAAACAACTTGAAAGAGAGGCTGATTCAATGGAAAAGCAAACGATTACAATTTATGACGTTGCACGTGAAGCAGGCGTATCGATGGCGACCGTCTCGCGCGTTGTGAATGGCAATCCCAATGTAAAACCTAGTACACGCAAAAAAGTTTCAGAAGTGATTGAGCGATTGGATTATCGCCCGAATGCAGTAGCTCGCGGTTTAGCAAGTAAGAAAACAACAACGGTCGGCGTTATTATTCCGAACGTGACCAACGTATTCTTTTCTTCTTTGGCACGCGGAATTGATGACATCGCGTCAATGTACAAGTACAATATTATTTTGGCAAACTCTGACGAAAACCCTGAAAAAGAAATTCAAGTATTCAACACATTGTTAGCGAAACAAGTGGACGGCATTATTTTCATGGGACACCATGTGCAAGAGCATATCATTCACGAAGTCAACCGCACAAGAACGCCTGTTGTCTTCGCAGGAACCATCATTTCGGACAACAAATCACTTTCAACCGTCAACATCGACTACCGTCAAGCAACGCGCGAAGTGACTGAACTACTCTTATCACACGGCCGAAAAGTTGCGCTCGTAACCGGCCCAGCAGAATACGACATCAATAAAGATTGCCGCTTGGAAGGCTACAAAGACGCATTCCACGCAAAAGGCGCCAAAGTGAAGCAAGATTTAATCATCCAAAAACAATTTAGCTACGCTGAAGGCGACAAAATCGCCGCACAATTGATTGCTGCAAAAGCAACAGCAGCTGTCGTAGCAGACGACGAAATTGCCATTGCGATTTCCAACGCATTGTACGACAGAGGCGTCAAAGTTCCTCAAGAATTCGAGATTATTACAAGCAACAACTCAATGCTTACCCAAATTGTTAGACCACAATTATCAAGTATTCAGTTGCCACTTTACGACATCGGCGCGGTTGCAATGCGCTTGTTGACAAAAATCATGAACGACGAAGAAGTAGGCGAACACCAAATTATCTTGCCACATAAGTTTGTTGAACGTGGCTCAACCTTAACAGATAAGAAATAACAAGACGAATGACAAACTCCATTTGGGGTTTGTCTTTTTTTGTGCAATTTTCTTCAAAAAACCTAAAAAATAAAATAAATGTTAAGAAAAACTTGCAAAAAAAAAAAAAAGC
>JAUNEB010000014.1 GCA_030525795.1 Aerococcaceae bacterium
CTCCAGATCCACAACCAACGCCTCAACCAAAACCAGAACCAACACCAGCAGTGAAACCACAGCCTGTTGTTGCTAAGCAAGCAACCTTACCAAACACAGGTGAAGGAACATCTACAGCGCTATTTAGTGTAGCGGCGTTAAGCGTTTTAGCAGGATTAGGTTTAGTTGCCAATAAAAAAGACGAAAAAGAATCTTAAAAAACATTGATTTGACATGAGTTAAAACGATAGCTATAATTTAACTTATGGAGATGTTATAAAAATATAAAACTAGGAACATTGATGATAGAATGTTCCTAGTTTTTTGAAATATATCTTTGCGAATAAAGTAAGCCTATTATATTAGCATCTGTCTGATGTTTTGGGCATTTTGAAACAGAAAGGAGTGTTATTTATAAAACGCGTTACTTTGAAAGAGTTGGCAGCGATGGCGAACGTGTCAGTCAGTGCAGTGTCGCTCATCTTAAATAACAAACCTGCACGTATTTCGAAAGAAAAAATCGAAGAAGTTAAGCGAATTGCTCGCGAATTAAATTACAGACCTAATCATTTGGCAGCGAGTTTGAGTGGGCGTGCAACACGAACGATTGGCATTTTAATTCCTGATATTTCCAATCCTTTTTTTGCGGAAATAGTGAAAGCGTTGGATTATCGCCTACGAGAAAAAGGTTACTACACCATTATCGCGAACGGCGGCAATATTGAAAGCGAAAAATACCACATCAATCAATTTATTGAGCGCCAAGTGGATGGATTGCTGCTTTGTATTTCGAATGATGGATTTAATCATTTGGAAGAAATTGTGCAACATGTCAATTGGATTGACCGTCCGACGATTATTATTGACCGTTTTTTACCTGGCTGCAACAAATTGCAAATATGTTTTGATAACATTGCTGGTGGCAAAATCGCGACAGAATACTTGATTAAGAAAGGTTGCACGCGGTTAGCGTGTTTGACGGGCGATGTGAGCACGTACACTTCGCAACAGCGATTGGAAGGGTTTCAGCAAGCACTTCGCGAGCATGGGCTTCCTTTAGAAGAAATGCTCATTTTTAATGGAGATTATTCTGCACAATCGGGCTATAAAATTGGTAGCGAGCAGCCATCTTTATGGGAAGCAGAAGGGATTTTTTGTTTCAATGATATGATGACTTTCGGCTTGAAAAAGGCATTTTTTGAACGGTATAAAAATCGGAAATTGCCATTGATTGTGGGGTATGACAATTTGAAAATCAATGAATTTTTGCCTGCGCCGATTCCGTCGATTGAACAAGATGTCCAAGAATTGGTAACAAAGGCGTGCGAGATGCTGTTCGGGCTTCTTAATGGCGAAAAAGTTGACCAACCTGAGTTGTTACAACCTAAATTTAAGTGCAAAAAGTAAAGTTTTTGCATACATATTATTGACAGCGTTTTCGCGTTGTGGTATTCTAATTTTGGCATTTGATAAAACGTTTTATCAAGACGAGGAGGTGTGTTGATTGAATGAATTATATGTAGTCGGTTCGATTAATATTGACGAATCCATTTTTTTGGATACGCTTCCGATTGCAGGAGAAACGAAATACGGACAGCAGTTTAGCAAGTCCATCGGCGGAAAAGGTGCCAACCAAGCATTAGCCGCTGCTACGCTAGGTGTTCCGACACATTTCATTGGCAAAATGGGTAACGATGGTGAAGCGCAACGCGTGCTTGATATTATGAAAGAAAAGCATATCGAAACGTCAGGCATCACGATTGACGACCAAGTTGCCACAGGAAAAGCGTATATTTTATGCGAAAATAGTGAAAATAGGATTATTTTGAATCCAGGAGCCAATGGTGCGCTAACAACGCAAGAAGTGTTGCCTTATTTAACAGGGAAACCCGACGATATTTTGCTAGTACAATTTGAATTGCCGATGGAAGTTACTAAAGAAGCCATTCGATTGGCCAAGCAAAATCAAATGCGTGTCGTGTTGAATCCTGCGCCGGCAGACCGTGTAGCTTTAGAATTATTGAACGATGTCGATTATTTAGTCATCAATCAATCTGAAGCGGAACTTTTGACAGGCGAGTATCCAAACACGCTGGAAGAAGGCAAACGCGTCTATGAGCGATTACGCGAGTACGGCTTACAAAAATGTATTCTCACACTCGGAGCCAATGGTAGTTTGTATTTTGACGCCACGACTGCGCATGAAGCACCGCCACTTTTTGTAGAGGCAGTGGATTCAACAGGCGCAGGAGATGCGTTTATCGGAGCTTTTATTTATGGCTTACTCCAAAATGAAAGCGTTGCGGACACGTTATATCGCGCGAATGTGACAGGAGCGCTCGCGTGTCTAACGATTGGGGCAGAAAATGCCACCCCTACATTATCGGTAATAAAACAACAATTGAAAGGAGAAAATACAGGTGACAATACCAACACCACACATTGAAGCGACGAGCCCAGAGCAAATCGCAAATACAGTATTAATGCCGGGGGATCCTTTGCGCGCTAAGTTCATTGCCGAAACGTATTTAACAGACGTTGAACAATTTAATAGCGTGCGCGGCATGTATGGCTACACAGGCTATTACAAAGGAAAACGCATTTCAGTTATGGGGTCAGGGATGGGAATTCCATCTTCGATGATTTATTACCATGAATTGTTCGCTTTTTATGAAGTGCAGACGATTATTCGTATCGGAACGGCAGGGGCGATTAGTCCAAATGTCGGCATGCGCGATATCGTAGTAGCAACCGCGTCATGTACCGATTCAAGTTTGAATGACGGCGAATTCGGCAAAATGAAATTCTGCCCAACGCCTGATTTTGACTTACTTATCGACGCCAAAAATTACGCAGAATCTAAAGGAATCAAAGCGCATTTTGGTACGGTAAAATGTTCGGACGAATTTTACCGCGAAGATACGCCAGAAGTATTCGAAAAATTGCAACAATACGGTATTTTGGCAGCCGAAATGGAATCAACAGCGCTATATACCGCTGCTCGTAAATTAGGCAAACGCTCGCTCGCATTATTCACCGTTAGCGACAGCCTTGTTAGCCACGAAGCAGACGATCCTTCTGCAAGACAAGAAGGATACACTCAAATGATGGAATTAGCCTTAGAAATTGCACCAGAATAGAAAGAGGAGAAAACAATGAAATCAATTAAAAAACTCATTACATTATTAGCAGTTGCCGTAACGTTATTCCCATTATTCGCAAACGCAACACGCACATTTGCTGAAGAACCTATAAAAATGGCGTTGTTAATTTCAAGCCGTGGCGACTTATCATTCAATGATTCCGCCGCAGAAGGTATGGAACGCGCTAAAAAAGATTTTGGTGACAAAATTGACGTGACCATTTTGGAAATCGGGAATGACCCAAGTAACTACGAACCGACTTTCTTAGATACAGCAGACGCAGGATATGACGTGATTTTAACATCATCTTCGTTGGCGGACTTCATTTACACTTACGCACCAGACTACCCAGATACACAATTTTGGTTATTTGACGTCGAATTCGACTTTGCAAAAGATCCAGAAGCATACAAAAATGTTTACTCAATTGTTTATAAAGCAAACGAAGCATCATTCTTAGGCGGCTACGTTGCAGCAGCAATGAGCGACACAGGCGTATTAGGATTTTTGGGCGGAATTGACCAAAACATTATCTCTGACTTCTTAGTAGGTTACATCCAAGGTGCAAAATTAGCAAACCCAGACATTAAAGTCATTACAAGCTACGTCGGTTCATGGGCTGACTCAGCAAAAGGTAAAGAATTAGGTTTTGCAATGTTTAACCAAAATGCAAGCATCGCATTCAACGTAGCAGGTGGCTCAGGCGTCGGCTTAATCGAAGCAGCGGTTGAATCAGGCAAACAAGTACTCGGCGTTGACTCAGACCAAGCAATGATTTACGAAAGCCAAGGCCAAGAAAAAATGGCGAAAGTTATCCCAACATCTGTATTGAAAAACGTTGGCGACTCATTATACCGTGCAGTTGACTTAACTTTACAAGGCAAATTACCTTTAGGAACAAACGAAACATTAGGAATTGCTGAAGGTGGCGTTGGCTTAGCAGACAACCACTACTTCCAAGAAATGGTTCCAAAAGAAGTCGTTGAAAAAGTAAAAGAATTACAAGAAAAAGTCATCAAAGGCGAAATCAAAATCGACAGTGCTTACGGTATGAAACAAGAAGAAATCGAGAAAATTAGAAGCTCAGTAGCTCCATAATTTCTATTGTGAGCATAGAAAACTTTGCCAAAACGCAAAGATAAGCTAAATTCTTAAATACCATTTATAAGGCTAATAGATGTCCACGAATTAAGTTTAGTCTAAATTCGTGGACTTCCTTTATTCATACTGAAAGGAGCAATAATATGACACAGGAATATTTATTGCAAATGAAAAAAATAAGTAAAGTGTATCCAAACGGTGTCATGGCCAATAAAGACATCGAACTTTACTTAAAAAAAGGTGAAATTCATGCTTTGATGGGCGAAAATGGCGCTGGAAAATCAACACTGATGAAAATTTTATTTGGGAGCGAACAACCAACGAGCGGTGAAATTATTTTGCGTGGCGAAAAAGTCGTATTAAACAGTCCGCTCGACGCCATCAAAAAAGGGATCGGTATGGTTCACCAACACTTTATGCTCGATGATAATTTGAGCGTGATGGAAAACATCATTCTCGGAATGGAACCTAAAAAAGGGTTGACCATTGACTACAAAACAGCTAAAACAATGGTTGCACAAGCCGCTGAAAAATACGGCTTCAACATCAAACCAGATGACATTGTATCGAATTTGAACGTCAGCCAAAAACAAAAAGTCGAAATTTTAAAAGCGCTCATTCGCGGAGCAGAAATTTTGATTTTGGATGAGCCGACAGCCGTGTTGACCCCGCAAGAAACACAAGAATTGTTTGTCCAACTCAAAAATTTGCGCGATGAAGGCCATACGATTGTATTTATTTCGCACAAATTGAAAGAAGTAAAGGAAATTTGCAACAACGCGACGGTTATGCGCTCAGGCAAATTTGTTGGACGCTACGACTTGCAAGATAAGAGCATTCAAGAATTATCACGCTTGATGGTCGGACGCGACGTCGTCAGCGAAGTCGAAAAAGGACGCCCAAACCCAACGACAAAAGTACTAGAAGTACAAGGACTGCAAGTGCTCGACAATGACTTGAATGTCGCGGTTAAAGGCGTTGATTTTGCGATTCGAAAAGGACAAATCATTGGAATTGCTGGCGTTGAAGGAAACGGTCAACGCGAATTTATTGACTGCATCACAGGATTGAATACGGAATATTTGGGGACGATTACCTTAAACGGGCAACAAGTTGAAAAGAAAAACACGGTCCGTTATCGTCGCGAACTCGGCATGAAACATATTCCCGAAGACCGTTTGACGTACGGCGTAATGAAAGACGGCTCAATTAAAGACAACATCATTGCCAATATTTATAATGACGCGACTTACACGAATAAAGGATTGTTGAACGACAAGCAATTCGAATCATTTGCAAAAGGCTTAATCGAGAAATTCCAAGTGAAAACCGACAGCCCGCATACACTTGTTCGTATGCTTTCAGGCGGCAATATGCAAAAAGTCGTTGCTGCTCGCGAAATGACAGGCGAATTTGATTTGTTAGTAGCCGATCAGCCGACACGCGGAATTGATATTGGGACGGCAACATTTATTCATGACCGCCTCATCGAGTTACGCGACCAAGGCTGTGCTATTATTTTAGTTTCGGCGGATATTAACGAAGTGTTGACTGTATCGGATAGCTTAGTTGTTTTTTATGATGGCGAAATATCCGCGTACTTCGAAGATGCATCGCAAGTGACGGAAGAAGAACTTGGTTTATACATGCTTGGCATCAACAAAATGGATAAAACGCAATTAGAGGAGGTTACAAAATGAGCGAAAGTAATAATGTAACGAAACAAGACGCTTTCGATTTGCGAAAGAATGTCCAAAAAATTGAAACACGCTTTGAAGTGTACCGTACAGTAATGGCGATTGCTATTGCGATGGCAATTGTATTGGTAGTCATTGCGTTATTATCCGATAATCCGTTGGAATCCATTCAATTGTTATTGACAGGACCTTTGACAAGTTTAAGACGTTTTGGGAATGTCATTGAGTTGATGATTCCGTTGACGTTTACGGGATTAGCAATTACTTTAACGTTCAAAACGAATCGTTTTAACTTGATTTCGGACGGAACCTTTTTCTTGGGGGCAATGATTGCGACGTTGGTTGCGTTATTCAGTCCGTTTCCGTTTATTGTCAATTTCTTCATTACGTTTGTTTTGACGTTTGTGATTGGCGGGATGTTGGGCTTTATTCCAGCTTTCTTAAATTTCAAGTTCGGTGCGTCTGAATTGGTCACGTCGTTGATGATGAACTACATTATTGGTTATTTTGTCAATTTCTTGTTGAATCATGTTGTGCGTGATTTGAATAGTTCGGTGTTGCAATCGCATCGCATTGATAACGCGCAAACATTACCGAAAATTTTGGACGGTACGCGTATTCACTTCGGCTTGTTCATTGCGTTAGCATTTACGATTGCGATTTATCTCATCGTTTACAAAACAAAATGGGGTTACGAATTAAGAACGACTGGCTTGAACGAGAAGTTTTCTAAATATGTGGGTGTCAATGTCGTAAAAGTCATTATTTTGGCACAAGTTTTGGGAGCGGGAATTGCAAGTTTCGGTGGAGCAGTCGAATTGTTGGGCATTTATAACAACTTCAAGTGGACGTCTTCTCCTGGTTATGGCTTTGACGGGGTTATTATCGCAACATTGGCGCGCAATAATCCGTTGTATGTGCCAGTGGCAGCCTTTTTCTTAGCGTATATTCGTATTGGCGCAGATGTGTTAAACCGCTCGACTGATATTCCGTCTGAAATTATTTCAGTCGTACAAGCGACGATTATTTTGTTAATCGCGGCAAAAGCGTTCTTGAGCAAGTGGAAGCAACGTTCCATCGTCAAAATGTCGCAAGCGGCGAATAGCGAAGGAGGGAACTAGTATGGCGATTTTCTCATTTTTAGGTAATCCAGATTTCTGGTTTGGCGTGTTACGCTCTACTACGCCAATTTTGTTGGCTGCTTTAGCTGCTTTGATGGCGCGCCGTTGTGGTGTTATCAACATGGCGATTGAAGGAATTATGTTGTTTAGCGCGTTTGGCGCGGCGATTGTATCGGCGTTTACGGGACATGTCATTTTTGGTGTGATAGCAGCGATGATTATCGGTATTATTTTATCGCTCGTGTTGACATTTTTCAAGTTATACATGAAAGCGGACGAAATCATGGTGGCCATCGCCTTAAACTTATTGGCAGTGGGCGGAACGGTATTCCTGTTGTTCTTGTTGACTGGTAGCAAGAGTACCTCTTCCGCGTTAAAAAGTGGTGCGATTCCGTCAATGGAATTACCGTTAATTAACCAAATTCCTTTTTTAGGAAAAATTGTATCAAACCATAATTTGCTCGTTTATGTCGCTTTAATCGCCGTATTCGTCATCCAGTTTATTTTGTTCAAGACACCGCTTGGCTTACGTATTCGCGCCGTAGGCGGCAATGAACATTCTGCTGAATCTGTTGGCGTTTCCGTAGAAAAAACGCAATACATTGCGATGGCGATTTCGGGTGTGCTATCAGGGTTAGCAGGCGCGTATATGTCGATGGGCTACTTGACAATGTTTACAGCAGGAATGGTATCAGGACGTGGCTACATCGCCTTGGCAGCTTCAAGTGTTGGTGGCGCTGCGCCGTTCGGGACATTTTTGGCGTCGATTCTGTTTGGAATGTTTGACCAACTCGGTAACCAATTGCAAACACAACGTTTAATTGCGCCGGAGTTCATTTATATGATTCCTTACATTGCAACGATTGTTATGTACACATTCTACACTTACCGCAAAAAAACAGCACGTCAACGCCAACAACAAAAGATGAAAGGATAGGCAACAACCATCTAATGGAGGAGGAACGATCATGCAAAAAATTTCGATAATCATAGACTGTGACCCAGGCGTCGATGATACAACCGCGCTCATTTACGCATTGCGAGAGCCGCGTTTTAACGTACTAGCAATCCACACCGTTGCAGGCAATGTCAATGTTGACCAAACAACCGAAAACGTATGCCGTTTGCTTGATTATTTTGGCGAAAATGTGCCTGTTTGTCGAGGCGCGAACGAACCGCTTGTGAAACCACCTGTTTATGCGGATGACATTCACGGACAAAATGGTCTTGGTGGAATGACCTTGCCTGAAGCTACACGCATTGCGCCAAGTAATCGCACGGCGTTAGAATCTTATGTGCATTTGCTGCAACATGCAACGGAACCGATTCATATTGTCGCGGTCGGCCCATTGACGAACGTCGCGATTTTGCTGAAGGGCTATCCCGAATTAAAAGCAAAAATTGCTTGCATTCATATTATGGGCGGCGGAATTAAAGGTGGTAACATTACTGCATGTGGAGAGTTTAATTTTTATGTGGATCCGCACGCAGCACATATCGTCTTAGAAAGTGGCGTGCCAATTGTCATGGCAGGCTTAGATGTCACGGAGCGCGCAACTTTATGGGAAAGTGACTACGAAACATTGCGCCAAACGCATCCGACAATCGGGCAATTTTTATTGGATTTAACGCAGCAGTCGTTTGAACGCTACGAAAAAATCGACTACGGCAGAGTGTGTACGCCGAATGATTTAGTGCCGTTTGTGCATCTTTTTCATCCAGAGATTTTCCAAACAAAAAAAGCGCGTGTGCACATCGCAACAAATTCAGGCGAAACGCAAGGCCTGACGTATATCGATCAGCGTTTGTTGACGCCTGTTGCAGCCAATTGTGAAGTCATTTTGGACGTAGATCAACTCAAGTTCCGTCAAGTTTGCATGGAGGGTTTTCGCCGATGGTAAAAAAAATCTTCATTGATTGCGATCCTGGTGTCGATGATGCGATTGCGCTTGTGTACGCTTTTAATCAAGAACAATTTGAAGTTGTCGGCGTTTCGAGCGTATCAGGAAATGTTGGGATTGACGTTACGACGCGTAATTTGGCGCATTTGTTACCTGCATTAAATTGTGCGGCCACTCCGCTCATCCAAGGTTACAGCACGCCAATCAAACGCACGCCGACGACAGCAGAATATGTACACGGTGACGATGGATTGGGCGGCAATTTTTCGATGATTGAACAAGTAGCGGCCGTAGAGCCTGTGACGAATCAACCGAGCCAAGCGATGTATGACTGTATCATGGCTCAATCAGAAAAAGTAGCCATTTTTGCGTTGGGTCCGTTGACAAACGTAGCGTATTTATTGCAAGATTTTCCTGAGGTTAAGACGCGCTTGTCGGCAATTTACATAATGGGCGGCGGTCTTGAAAAAGGTAACATTACGCCGCATGCGGAATTTAATTTTTACGTGGATCCTGAAGCGGTAGCTATCGTGTTACAATCAAGAATCGAGCTGCATTTAGTCAGCTTGAATGTGACGGAACAAGCTGTCATTACGGATGTGTTGCTCGATGGATTGCGCGAAATTCAATCAAATATCGCACAATTTTCGGCGAAGGCATTGGCGCGCTATGGAGAAGCCGACGCGCTTTTGCATGATCCGCTTACCTTTATGGTCGCAACGCACCCAGAATGGTTCTCGTCTGAGCAAAAAAAATTCGCAATCGACACGTCGGAATCGGCAACACGCGGACAGCTTTTTGAAGATGAAACAGGCGGCGTGGTGTATTTTTATACAGCGGTGCAACCGAGCGTTTGGGAACACGCAATTCTTGAAGCTTATCGCAAACAAAAGTAGGTGGAATGATGAACACAGAACTACAATATGAACGCATTGTTGCTTTAACGCAGTCAATTTTTGAGGAGCCAGAATTAGGCTATAAAGAATTCAAAACCGCGCAAAAAGTACTCGATTTTTTGGAGCAGTTTGAGTTTATCGAAATTGAACGTTTTTCGACGACAGGAATTAAGGCAACCTTGTCGCAAGGGAAACCGCAGACAGTCGGCTTGATTGCAGAATTGGATGCGGTGTATGCACCAAAACATTTTCAAGCGGATGTTCAAACGGGAGCGGCGCACAATTGCGGGCATTTTAGTCAAGTGGGCGCGTTACTCAGTTTGGTCAATTTATTGGCGAACAATCGTGAGTTATTAGCCGATTTGTCGTACAATGTGGTCGCTTATTTTGTGCCAGCAGAAGAATATTTGGATTTGGCGTATCGTCAGCAGTTGAAAAAGGACGGGCACATTCAATTTTACGGTGGGAAGCAAGAAGCCATTCGACTTGGCGCATTCGATGAATTAGATGCAGCCATTTGCATTCATTCCATTTCGGAAAAATGCGAACAAAATACGATTGAAATCAACTGTGATTTAGTCGGCTTTTTGTATAAATATTATGATTTTCAAGGAAAGGCGAGCCACGCGGGTTTCGACCCGTTCGGTGGAATCAACGCCTATAATATGTCCACGCTATTCAATACGGCAGTTGGATTGCGTCGCCAGCAGTTCAAAGACAGCGAGCATGTGCGCATCAATCCAGTTGTCATGCATGCCGAAATGACGCCGAATATCATTCCTGACAGTATTCGCGTCGGCACCGATATTCGTACAAAATCAGTCGAATATATGTTAGAATTGTCGATTATTTTGGATGAAATGGCGCAAGGAACGAGTCAAGCGATGGGCGGAACCGTTCAAACGCAAACCGAAATGGGCTATTTGCCGTTCATCCAACATCGCGCCTTGAATGATATTGTTCATCGGACTTACGAAAAAAGCGCGCACGTTCAAGCCATTATTGCAGACCGTGGCATTATTGCTGCAGCAGGAGATGTTGGCGACTTGTCTTACCTCGTGCCAACCATTCAAATTGGCTATAGCGGCTTTTCAGGGACGATTCACGGCATTGATTTCAAAATGGAAAATCCCGAATTTGTATTGCGAGAATTTCCACTATTTATGCTAGAAGTCTTACAAGAACTTTCGCAAGATTTACCAACTATATCGCTTTACAAACGTGACAAAGCAGATTATTTACACCTCATGGAAAAATTTAATACGTAATAACAAATAACCACCCGTTCTCTCACGGGTGGTTATTTAGTCAAAAGAAGGCATTAAACTTCTGCTTCAGGTTCTTTCTTTTCAAGAATATTCATCGCCCAGCGGTGGTTGATGAGCGCGAATTCACCTAGTTTGGTTTTGGCTAAGATTTTACCGTATTTTTCGCGTGCAAAATGCAGCAATTTTTCGTGGAAATCAACTAAAATTTGTTCTTTGTCGGTAATGTACAAAATTTTTGGTTCGGTTTGATTCCAATAGAAAAAGCGCGCTTTGACAGGCGTTGTTGGTTTTTCTTGCGCGAAAAGGCCGTCGGTCAATAATTTGACAATTTCCACTTCTTGGTCATCGTATCCCGTATCAAAAATGTGAATTTTTTCGACGAGGTCCGTGCCGTGTAAAGCGATGCGCAAACGATAATCCGAAAGCGAAAAAGGTTGCGCATGAATGACTTCTTGCAAAATACGCGTGACATTTTCGTTGTCGCGTTGATATTCCGGCAACATGAACACCATGAATTTTTTGTCAGGGTCATGGTACAAAAATTGCATGTCTAATTGGCGTACCGCACCGCATTCGTCGCATTCAAAACGGAACAAATCGCCTTTGAGTAACGCGTCTTTCAGTTCAGGATTTTTGGAAATATTTAAGTGATTAATGTAGTTGAAGTCTTTTTTTGCTTGGCAGACTGGACAACTGAGTTGTAATGCTTGGGTCATACAATTCCTCCTTTCGTTTCATTATAACAAAAACTTGCCTATCCGACTAGAAAAATTGTATAATAAATGTCGAAGAAAGGACTTTCAAAACTGTGTTTATGCGTTTTCAAAATTTAATAAGAGCGCATGAATCGCGGGTATGATTGATTCAACAAGTAGGAGGAAATCATGACAAACATTAAAGAAATCGTCGGCAGAAAAGCAGCTGATTATGTGAAAGATGGCATGGTTGTAGGACTCGGTACAGGTTCGACAGCTTTTTGGTTTGTCGACGAAATCGGACGCCGACTCCAATCAGGACAATTAAAGCACATTGTAGGTGTACCAACGTCAAAACGAACCGCCGAACAAGCGCGCATGCTCAAAATCCCGCTAAAATCGATTGACGATGTAAGCCACATTGACGTATTGGTTGACGGCGCTGACGAAACAACGAAAGAATTTCACGGCATTAAAGGCGGTGGCGGCGCATTGCTCCACGAAAAAATCGTCGCCGAAAGCAGTCACAAACGCATTTGGATTGTCGGAGAAGACAAAGTCGTCGACACCTTGGGCGCTTTTCCGTTGCCAATCGAAGTCATTCCATTCGGCAGTTGGAAGCTGTTTCGCTTGTTAGACCAAGCGGGCATGAAGCCTACTTTCCGCAAAAAAGACGACGGTTCCTTATTTGTGACCGATTCAGGCAATTATATTTTTGATTTGCATTTGGAACGCATTCCCGCGCCCGTGCAATTAGCGTTTGAACTCAATAATATTGTCGGCGTCGTTGAACATGGACTTTTCTTGAAGCACCCACACGTCATTTTGGCAGGAAAAGCGGACGGAACCATTGCGGTTTATGAACAGTAGAAACGAGGAAATAGCATGAGAATTGTAGATATTATCGAAAAAAAACAACAAAACCAAGCGTTAACCGCTCAAGAAATTGAGTTCGTCATCCAAGGATTTACGGAAGGCAGCATTCCCGATTACCAAATGAGTGCACTCGCGATGGCGATTTATTTTAACGGCATGAACGAAGAAGAATCGGGGCATTTGACAATGGCGATGGTTCATAGCGGGGACCAAATTGATTTATCCGCGATTGACGGCGTCAAAGTCGACAAACATTCCACAGGTGGCGTCGGCGATACCACAACGCTCGTGTTAGCGCCTCTCGTTGCAAGTTGCGGCGTTCCCGTTGCCAAAATGAGTGGACGCGGACTCGGGCACACAGGCGGCACCATTGATAAACTCGAAGCCATTGAAGGATTTTCTGTTGAATTGAGTTCGGAAGCGTTTATTCAAGCGGTCAACGAACATCGCATCGCGGTCATCGGTCAAACAGGTAACTTAACGCCCGCCGACAAAAAATTATACGCCTTGCGTGACGTTACAGGCACTGTCCGCTCGATTCCACTCATTGCCAGCTCGATTATGAGCAAAAAAATCGCCGCCGGCGCAGACGCCATCGTTTTGGATGTTAAAACCGGCAAAGGCGCCTTTATGAAAACGGTCGAAGAAGCCGAAGCGCTCGCGATCGCCATGGTCAAAATCGGCTCTCAAGTCGGACGCAAAACGCTCGCCGTCATTTCGGATATGAGCCAGCCGCTCGGATTTGCCGTCGGAAACGCCCTCGAAATTAAAGAAGCCGTCGAAACACTTCAAGGAAAAGGCCCACAAGACTTGACAGAGTTGTGTCTTGTTTTAGGTGCGCAAATGTTGATGGCAGCAGGCGTCGTAGACGATTTAGAAAGTGGCAAGCGCAAATTACAAGTACAAATTGATAACGGCGAAGCGCTAGAAGTATTCCGACAATTTATTCGTAATCAAGGCGGCAATCCAGCGTTCATTGACGACGTATCATTGTTGCCACAAGCGCAATACCAAATTCCGCTCATTGCAACAGAAGATGGTGTATTAAGCGAATGGATTGCTGATGAGGTTGGCGTCGCAGCCATGCTACTCGGCGCAGGGCGTGCTACAAAAGAAGATATCATTGACTCCGCAGTCGGCATTGTTTTAGCCAAAAAAGTTGGCGACACAGTCAAAAAAGGCGACACATTAGCGACGATTCATAGCAATCAAGCAGACGTGGCAGCCATCATTGACAAATTGAATCGCGCCGTCACCATTAGCCAAACCGCTACACCCGCACCACTCATTTATAAAGTTATCGAAAGGTAGGAATAAATCATGTACAAATTAGAATCTCAAAACGCTCCAAAAGCCGTCGGACCTTATTCGCAAGCTATCGTTTCAGGGAATTTAGTCTTTTTGTCGGGGCAATTAGGCATCAATCCCGAAACGAGCCAATTATTAGAAGGCATCGAAGCACAAACGCGTCAAGCATTCGACAATATTCGTTCCGTCTTGAAAGAAGCCGACTTAACATTGAACGACGTCGTTAAAGTGCTCGTCTTATTGAAAGATATTAACGATTTTGCGACAGTAAATGCGATTTATGCAGAGCAATTTGAAGCGCCGTATCCAGCGAGAAGCGCGTTTGCCGTTGCCGCATTGCCGCTCGGCGCAAGTATCGAAATCGAAGTCATCGCTGAGAAAAAAGCTTAGATTTTATCGACAGAGTTTTCTTTTTGCAGAAAGCTCTGTTTTTTATTGCAAGCTGGTAGTGTTTATGCTAGAATAGACAGCATATAAGACGATTGAGCTGAGGCGCGGATGACAAGAGTAAGCAATACGCTGAAAGGGGATTTCGCCGAAATGAGATATCATTGGGGGCTAGCCATAATAGGCGAGTCACTGTCGTTCATTGCTGCCCGGTAATGAATGAAGTGCAATCAATTCGTCGGGCAAAAGGCATACATATTCTATCATCATGGAGTAGACGGCGACCTTTTGTTCGTGGTCTTATTTTTTATATCAAAAAAGGAGGAATAGGATGGGTAATCAAACTTTTTTACAAGAAATGTGGCAAATCTTCGTAGATAATCAACAAAATTATCTTGACGGGACATTGAATACGTTGATGGTGTCGTTAATTGGGACGGTAGTCGGTTTGCTAATTGGAATATTGGTGGGCATTGTGCGGACTATCCCAAAAAGTAAATCGCCTGTTAAGCAGTTTTGCTTGAAGGTGAGCCATGCAATTTTGAATGCGTATGTGGCGATTTTTAGAGGGACGCCGATGATTGTTCAAGCAACTGTTGTTTATTATGGAACGAGCATTATTTGGGAAGGTTTCAATATGACGCCGATGCAAGCCGCGTTGCTTGTAGTGTCCATTAATACGGGGGCATACATGTCTGAAGTCGTACGTGGAGGGATTGTGTCGATTGATAAAGGTCAGTTTGAAGCAGCACGTGCGATTGGGATGACGCATTGGCAAACGATGAAAGAAGTCGTATTGCCGCAAGCATTGCGCAATGTGTTACCGTCTGTGGGGAATGAATTCGTCATTAACATTAAAGATACATCTGTGTTGAGTGTTATTTCGATGAACGAATTGTATTTTACAACGAGCTCAATTGCAGGATCGAACTTCATGTTTTTCCAAACGTTTTTTGTAACGGCGATTATTTATTTCTTGCTGACTTATACGGTGACGTTCATTTTACGATTAGTGGAGCGCAAAATTGACGGCAATGTAACGTATGAATTAGCAGGAGCCAACCAACAGCAAGTAGCAATCATTAAAGATGAGGTGAGCGTATGACAACAGTAATTGATATTCAGCGTCTGAAAAAAAATTTTGGCGACCGCGAAGTATTGAAAGACATCAATTTTTCTGTCAAAAAAGGCGAAGTAGTGACGATTATCGGCTCGTCAGGTTCTGGAAAGTCTACGCTATTGCGCTGCATTAACTTATTAGAAGAGCCGACAGGCGGTGCCATTATTTATCAAAATCGCAACGTCATTGAAGACCACGCGTTTTTGAATCAATATCGCAGCCACATTGGCATGGTGTTCCAATCGTTTAACTTATTCAATAATTTGGACGTATTAAGAAATTGCACGATCGGTCCTGTAAAAGTTTTAGGGAAATCTCAAGCAGAAGCCGAAGAATTAGCCAAAACATTTTTGGAGCAAGTAGGCATGGACGCGTATATCCACGCCAAACCACACCAACTTTCTGGCGGACAAAAGCAGCGTGTTGCGATTGCGCGCGCCTTGACGATGCAACCTGACATTTTGTTGTTTGACGAACCAACGTCTGCTTTAGACCCCGAAATGGTCGGCGAAGTATTGAAAGTGATGAAAGATTTGGCAGAGTTAGGGTTGACGATGATTGTCGTCACGCACGAAATGGAATTTGCCAGAGAAGTGTCCGACCGCGTCGTCTTCATGGACCAAGGCGTCATCGCCGAAGAAGGGCATCCAGAAGAACTGTTCACCCAACCAAAAGAATTGCGGACGCAACAATTTTTGGAACGTTATTTGAAACGATAAAACGATTTCTAGCACTCTTGAATAAAGAGTGCTAATTTTTTATTAAAAAGGGTTGACTTTCGATGCAAGAGGGTGTATGATTATTTTAGCACTTAGGTCAAGAGAGTGCTAAAAGCGAGGTGAGGACATGTTAACACCAAGACAGCAGCAAATTTTACAACTGATTGTGCGGCTGTATGGCGAATATGAAGAACCAATCGGCTCCAAGACATTATTGCAACAAAGCGTGTTAGAAGTGAGTCCGGCAACGGTGCGCAACGAAATGTTGGCGCTCGAACGTTTAGGATATTTGATGAAAGCTCACACGTCAAGCGGTCGCATTCCTTCTTTTGATGGCTACCGCTACTACATTGACGAGTTGATTCAGCAACCGCAACTGACACTGGCTAAAGAAGACGAACCTATTTTTCAAGAGTTGTTCAAAGAACGGCCTTATGATGCGATTCGTCAAGCACAAATGGCAGCCGACTTGCTCGTTTCGGCGACAGGTTATACCGCCGTTGTTTGGGGACAAAATATGGACACGCATCGCGTCCAAGAATTCCGTCTCATTCATTTGAGCAATTATAGTGTGATTGCCGTCTTGCTGACCGATCAAGGTGCGGTCGAAAGCCAACTGTTTGAATTGACAATCAGCATTGACAAAGACCTTATCCAAAAAGCAGCGACGCTCATCAACGAAGAATTGAAGCAACTGACGCTCGGCGACGCTAATCAGCGTATGAAAGTCATGTTGCCGCTCATGTTGCAACGCGCGATTTCCTATCAGTTAGATTTTTCGCCACTCGTCGACAAAATGATTAACCGCTTGAAAGGCAATGCCTATACCGTTAGCGGCAAAAATAACTTGTTCAATTTATTAGGGACGCATTTGTCCGCCCAATATTATAAACAAGTGTTCGATTTTGTAGATGGCTCAAGCGACATGTACACGCTACTTGAAGCGCGCCAAACAGGTTTAGAAGTGCTGTTCGGCAGTGACATATCGCCAAAAGGATTAGCGAATATTAACATGATTACGGGAACTTATTACCAAGGCAAACAAAAAATTGTCCTTGCGTTAATTGGCCCGTCCACCATGCCGTATCATCGCACCATCGGATTGATGGGCAACTTAATTGAAGAATTATCCCGTTATTAAGCATATTGACAAAAAAGGAGGGAATCATTTTGACGGAGGAAATGGAACAAGAAGTAACTGAAGAAAAAGTAAACGAAGAAATTATTGAGCAAGTAGTTGAACTTACGAATGTAGAAAGCGTAGAAGTTGATCCGTTGGCGCAGTTGGAGGCAGAACGCGACCAGTTGGCAGACCAATTATTGCGATTGCAAGCCGAAATCGCCAACATGAAGCGCATTTACACACGTGAAAAACAAGACGCGGCAAAATATCGTTCGCAAAGTTTAGCGACCCAATTATTGGACGTAGCGGACAACTTGGAACGCGCCTTAGCAACCGACGTCACTTCAGAAGATGCACTCGCCTTGAAAAAAGGCGTCGAAATGGTCGCAGGACAACTACAAGCCGCATTTGAACGCGAAACGATTACGGTCATTGACCCGTTAAACCAACCGTTTGACCCGAACTATCATCAAGCAGTAAGTGTCATGCCTGCAAGCGAAGGACAAGCAAGCGAGACCGTCATCAACGTCTTGCAAAAAGGTTACTTACTCAATGACCGCGTATTACGACCAGCGATGGTCATCGTATCAGAATAACAAAAAAATTTTAAGAAAAGAGGAAACTTATTATGGCTAAAATTATTGGTATTGACTTAGGAACAACAAACTCAGCAGTTGCCGTTTTGGAAGGCGGAGAAGCAAAAATCATTCCAAACCCAGAAGGTAACCGCACAACACCATCTGTTGTCGCATACAAAAATGGTGAAATTCAAGTCGGCGAAGTTGCAAAACGTCAAGCGGTAACTAACCCATCAACCATTAGCTCAATCAAACGTTACATGGGCGAAAACCACAAAGAAACCATGGGCGACAAAGAGTACACACCACAAGAAATTTCAGCAATGATTTTACAATACTTGAAATCATACGCAGAAGACTATTTAGGCGAAAAAGTTGAAAAAGCCGTTATCACGGTACCTGCTTACTTCAATGACGCGCAACGCCAAGCAACTAAAGACGCAGGCAAAATCGCAGGTCTTGAAGTAGAACGTATCGTCAACGAACCAACAGCAGCCGCTTTGGCGTATGGTTTGGACAAAACAGATAAAGAAGAAAAAGTACTCGTTTTCGACTTAGGTGGCGGAACATTCGACGTATCTATCTTAGAATTGGGCGACGGCGTATTCGACGTATTGTCAACTTCAGGCGATAACCATTTAGGTGGGGACGACTTTGACCAAGCAATCATCGACTACTTAGTAGCCGAGTTCAAAAAAGACCAAGGTGTCGATTTATCTAAAGACAAAATGGCACTTCAACGTCTAAAAGACGCCGCTGAAAAAGCGAAAAAAGACTTGTCAGGCGTTACGACAACTCAAATTAGCTTGCCATTCATTACTGCTTCAGCAGAAGGCCCATTGCACTTAGAATTAACCTTAACACGTGCAAAATTCGAAGAATTAACACACGATTTAGTCGAACGCACTAAACAACCTGTTCGTCAAGCCTTAAAAGATGCTGGCTTAACTCCTTCAGATATTGACGAAGTGATTTTGGTGGGTGGATCAACACGTATTCCAGCTGTTGTTGAAGCCGTTCGCAAAGAAACAGGCAAAGAGCCAAACAAATCGGTGAACCCAGACGAAGTCGTTGCGATGGGAGCGGCGATTCAAGGTGGCGTCATTTCGGGTGATGTCAAAGATATCGTCTTGTTAGACGTAACGCCATTATCACTCGGTATTGAAACCGAGAGGGGAATATTTACGAAATTAATTGATCGTAATACAACAATTCCAACCTCTAAATCACAAGTATTTTCAACCGCGGCAGATAATCAGCCTGCTGTAGATGTTCACGTATTGCAAGGTGAGCGCCAAATGGCAGCCGACAACAAAACATTGGGCCGCTTCCAATTAGGTGATATTCCGCCAGCACCACGTGGTATTCCACAAATCGAAGTAACGTTTGACATCGACAAAAACGGTATTGTTTCCGTATCGGCAAAAGACTTAGGTACGCAAAAAGAACAATCTATCGTCATCAAGTCTTCAACAGGCTTAACCGATGAAGAAATCGACCGTATGATTAAAGACGCTGAAGCCAACGCCGAAGCTGACAAAAAACGTCGTGAAGAAGCAGACTTGCGCAATGAAGTAGATCAACTCATTTTTGCAACAGACAAAACATTAGGCGAATTGAAAGACAAAGTATCTGAAGACGAAGTCAAAAAAGCAGAAGCAGCGCGCGATGAGTTGAAAGCAGCTGTTGAAGCTAACGACTTAGAAGCAATGAAAACAAAACGCGATGCCTTAAACGAAATCGTTCAAAACTTAACCGTCAAATTGTATGAGCAAGCAGCGGCAGCCGCTCAAGCAGCACAAGGCGAAGGCGCAACTCAAGCAGAACCAACGAATGACGGCGTAGTTGACGCAGATTTTGAAGAGGTAGACTAACGTGATGCGATTGATACATAGCATCCGTCAATGGTTGACAAAATCTCACAACATCACAAAGTTAGGAAAACATGTAGATAGCACATTTTTAGTCAATCAGCTATTGATAGATATGTACAATGATGATTATTTTCCGAATCAGCTTGTAGATAAAGTCAAAGATGAATTAATGAAAGTGATTGTTCTCCTGGAAACAGGAGAACAAGACGTTCATACCATCCAATCAAAACTAGATGAAGTAACCCTTAATATCAATGCATTACAGGCTGTTTTTGAAGAAAATGACAGCGAGATTGAAACAGCAGCTCGCGATTCAATCGGGTTATCTGTTGAATTAATCTTAGAACATTTTCATATCGATATTGATCCAGAAGAAGCGATTCGTTATCGTGAATGGTAAGGAATGTGTAAGAAAGGAGGTCAACAATGGCTGAAAAACGAGATTATTATGACGTCCTAGGCGTGTCGCGCGATGCGTCGGATGCTGAAATAAAAAAAGCTTACCGCAAGCTATCCAAGCAATATCATCCTGATATTAACCAAGCAGCTGATGCGGCAGATAAATTCAAAGAAATTAGTGAAGCTTATGAAATTTTGAGTGACACTCAAAAACGTGCCGCTTACGACCAATATGGTCATGCTGCAACCGATGGTGGATTTGGCGGTGGTGGCTTCGGAGGATTTGGCGGCTTCGGTGGCGCTAGTGGTTTTGGGTTTGAAGATATTTTCGATTCGTTTTTTGGTGGCGGGGGACAATCACGTCGTCCAAATGCGCCACGTAAAGGAAGCGATTTGCAATATCGCATTAAACTTTCATTTGAAGAGGCGATTTTTGGCAAGGAAGAAACCATCAGTTACAATCGCCAAGAAGAATGTCATACGTGTCATGGCTCTGGAGCAAAAGAAGGCACTTCTCCTACGACGTGTCATCGTTGCGGCGGGTCAGGTGTGACACAAGTTCAACGTCAAACGCCGTTCGGAGCGGTGATGACGCAAGGGACATGTGACGTCTGTCGTGGAACAGGTAAAGAAATTAAAGAAAAATGTACAACGTGCCATGGCTCAGGCTCACACTCGCAAAAACATTCGGTAAAAGTAACGATTCCAGCAGGTGTCGAAGACGGCCAACAAATGCGTTTGAGCGGACAAGGAGAAGCTGGCGCAAACGGCGGACCTTACGGCGATTTATACGTGGTATTCCAAGTCGAAAACAGTGACATTTTTGAACGTGAAGGCACTGAAATCTTCTACGAGCAGCCGATTTCGTTTGCGCAAGCAGCGCTCGGTGCCGAAGTTAAAGTGCCGACGGTTCATGGCAACGTCAAGTTAAAAATACCCGCAGGCACACAAACGGGAACCGTCTTTAGAGTTCGCGGAAAAGGGGCGCCAAGTATTCGAGGCAATCATTACGGCGACCAACATGTCACCGTCAAAGTGGTTACTCCAACTAAATTAAGCGATCGCGAACGCGATTTGTTCAAGCAACTTGCGGATGTAACAGGCGATCATGTTAAGCCACACGAAAAATCATTTG
Organism: Aerococcaceae bacterium; assembly: GCA_030525795.1. Lineage (GTDB taxonomy): Bacteria > Bacillota > Bacilli > Lactobacillales > Aerococcaceae > Abiotrophia. The sequence continues at coordinate 21,321 of JAUNEB010000014.1, forward strand.
GCGACAAAGTCAAAGACTTTTTTGAAGGAAAATAATGGATACAAAAAAGAGCGTCTTATTACGGCGCTCTTTTTTTATGATTGTTTACAAATAAGTTTGAATAAAGAGTTAGATTTTTGCGGACAATGCGAAACAACATCCGATAATTGCTCCAAAATCGTTTCACACGTAATCGCGTCGGTCAAAAGCACGCCGTCTGTGTTGACGGAATGTTCGAAAGCGACGAGCGAAGGAATCGTCTGCGCGTTCATATCGTGAGCAATTTGTTGGTCTTTGAGATACAGTTTGCGCACGTAATCAGAACGCCAATCTGTTTCGAATAGCGGCACGTCCAATCCGATACGCTGTGCCAAATCAAGCGCGTAATCCGTTGTAAAACGCTCAACATTGCCAGCAATTTCGCGTTGCATCGACAACAAAAATTCACGAGCCTTGCGTTTTCCTTGCAAAGAAGCGGCTTTATAAGCCAAACATGCGTCATAAACAAGTTGGAATACACGATTGCGCGTTTCTAAATCTTGAGGCAAATGCGATAACTGATTCAAAAAACGCGACACAACAGTATGATTGTGATAGCACAAAATATGCAGTTCTGTTTTTGCAGAAAGAGTTTGAATAATATCAAGCAACGCTTGTTCCGCTTGATAACATTTATAGCCGAGCGGACTCACAAATAAATAAAATTCAAAAAAGTGTTCAGAATAATCACTAAGCTGGGTCCACGAGCGAGCAGATTGCATGATATGACTCCTTTCTATCAAAAATTACTTATTCATGTTATCAGATTTTGCATGAGATAGCTAATGATATGCTTACAAGTCAATGAGCAAGTTAACGGACAACGCGCCAAACCCTTGTTATAATAGGTTTATACTTATAAAAAAAGGAGCATTCAATATGAAACAATATGACTTAATCGTAATCGGTTTTGGGAAAGCAGGCAAAACGCTTGCTGCCAAATACGCATCCCTCGGCAAAAAAGTTGCCCTAATCGAACAAAATGCGGCGATGTATGGCGGAACGTGCATCAATATCGGCTGTATCCCAACAAAAACTTTGATGAGCGCAGCAGAACATGACTGGACATTTGAACAAGTAATGGCAGAAAAAGATGCCGTCGTCACACGCCTTCGTGGCAAAAACTTCACGATGATTGATTCCGTAGCGGATTTATATTTAGCCAGCGCGAAATTTGTCGCAAACAAAATCATCGAAATTGAAGTTGACGGGCAACGCGAACAATTGAGCGCCGAAATCATCGTGATCAACACGGGCGCGGTTTCGAATGTTTTGCCAATTCCAGGTTTAACAAGCACTCAACACGTCTATGACAGCACAGGCATCCAACAACTCACCACATTACCAAAACGTCTAGGTATCATTGGAGGCGGCAATATCGGCTTAGAATTTGCGAATTTGTACGCAACATTAGGTAGTGAAGTGACCGTTTTAGATGCAGCGAGCCAAATTTTACCACGAGAAGAAGCAAGCATTGCGGCATTGGCAGAACAATATATGCAAGAACAAGGCGTGCAATTCGTATGGGGCGCGCAAATTCAATCCGTCGAAAATGTTGAAGAAGCCGTCGTCGTTCGCACAGCAACAGGCGATTACGCATTCGACGCAGTGTTGTATGCCACAGGACGCAAACCGAATGTGGCAGGATTGAACTTAGAAGCAACCGATATCGAATTGACCGAACGCGGCGCGATTAAAGTGGACGAACATTGCCAAACAACCGTCCAAAATGTCTTTGCAGTCGGTGACGTCAACGGCGGATTGCAATTCACTTACGTATCGCTAGACGATTTTAGAATTGTGTGGAACTATTTGACAGGCGACGGCAGCTACACACGTAACACTCGCAAGCAAGTGCCAACCACTTTGTTCATCAATCCACCATTGTCACGCGTTGGGTTGACAGAATCTCAAGCAAAAGAACAAGGCTTCCCATACGCTGTGAAAGAATTACCTGTAGCCGCTATGCCAAAAGCACACACGCAGCAAGATTTGCGTGGCATGTTCAAAGTCGTCGTCAACACCGAAACCAAACACATTTTGGGTGCGACATTATTAGGCGCGGCCTCACCTGAATTGATTAACCTCATCAGCATGGCAATGGACAACCAAATTCCGTACACTTACTTCCAAACGCAAATTTTCACCCACCCAACGATGGCAGAAAATTTCAATGATTTGTTTGCGCTATAAAAAATAAGCAGCACCGACGACTTTAGTTTGTGATATAATGGTTTCATACAGAACAAATACTCAGGAGAAAACAGCGAATCATGAACAAACTATCCAAAAAAACGAAAGCACTCATCGTGTTAATCATCGCATTAGGTTCAACCATCGGCTTGTGGTGGACGGATTTGAACAATGATTTTTTGCATAAATATCCAATCAATGTTGAGTTTTGGACAAAAATTACTAGTTCTTTAATTAGTGCTGTCGTCACAATAGGCGGGATTTGGTGGACGTTAGATTCCGACTACAAAAAATCTAAAGAAGATTTAGTCAATAACAATCGCCCTTTTTTGCAATACTTTATTTCGATTGGGGTATATCCTTATCGTGCGAGCGACCAAGTCAACCGAACAGCCATTTTGGATTACAAGTTGACGAATGGTGGTAATCAGCACACGCTCATTGTTCCTTTGGACATCAAAAATATCGGCAATGGCCATGCGATTATTACGGGAGTAACCGCCAAAGAAGACGGCTCCAAGAGCGCATTTGTTAGCGAAGAACATCGCGAAAAAATTATCGAAAGCAAGCATAATAGTGTCTTTTACATTCAGCTAACGAAACAATCTGAGTTTACAACGAATACGATAACGATTTCGATTCAATATAAAGATATGTTCGGAACAATGTATGAAGACAGCTTTAGAATTGAACAATTTTTCAATGATGAAAAGGACGCCGTATCCGAGCCGTTACGCGATTATTTTGATATGGACATTTCAACGGCTGTACAAGCAGACACTTTGGAAGCGTTGAAACGCTACTTCATGACGCATCGGACGTATTTTTCTCAAGAAGATGACAATGAATACGAAGCCAAAAAAATCGCCTATCTCAAAGAAATTGTCAGTTTGCTAGAAGATGGCGGCAAAATTGCCAAAGGATTGGGTGGCATCGACAACAAACCACCAAAAGTTAAATATTAGCAGACTAGAAACAACTTGATTACGTATCTTTTTTGTACAACACATCTCACTCTTTATCAAAGAGTGGGATTTTTTAGTGAAAGTGTGGTAAAATAGCAAGGAGATAAAGGAGGTTTCAAAATGATCGTCATTGGATTGCCACAGTGCAGCACGTGCAAAGCTATTGAAAAACAACTGAAATCAAAAGGGATTGCGTATACATATCGCAACATTACGACCGAAATCCCAACCGTGGAAGAATTAAAGACATGGTTCGCTTTATCAGGAGAATCTTCTTTCAAAAAAATTGTCAATACAAGCGGACAAAAATATCGCGAGTTGAATGTGAAAGATCAACTGGCACAAGCGGATACGTTAGAAGCACAGCTGGCGATTCTTGCGCAAGACGGCATGCTCATTAAACGTCCCATTTTGTTGACGGGCGATTGTGTTTACTGGGGAAAAGCTGTTGAAACCTATGTTTCACAACTTGATTAAAGGAGGAATTTTTTTATGTTAGCCAAGTTCAAAAAAATAACCGTAAGCTTTTTGTTGTTGAATGCCTTGTTCCCGGCATACGTATCTGCAGAAAAAGTAGATTTATCGCCAATTCCATCGTTAGAAAGTTCATCAGAATCAGCGGAAAGTTCGTCGCAAGCGGCAACAACTGGGCAAGCAGAGTCGGCCACCACTGTACAATTGTCGATGGAACAACCTGCCAGCTTAGTTAATGCGATTCGTTCTAGCACGCATGTATCGAGCGATTTTACGTTAGTGATTCAGCAAGGTGAAACGCCGAGTGCGTCAACGAGAAGCTACATTCGCCACAACAACGGCTATTACATTCGTACAGGTGCTCCGAATGAAGCCGCGTCAAGTGTCCAAGTCGAGCTTTCCTCGGACAAAAAAATTCAGCGTACTTTTTTGCCAGTGGATGATTTAATGAGTTATACGGCAGAATTAGTGAACAAATATCCTGAGCAATTTCAAGGAACGACGCTAGAACAATTTTATCAATTAGTGGAAGCAGACGCGTCACCTTATGTTGGCAAATATGTTGAAACGACAACGCAGACAGCTTCTTATCAAACCATGGTGGACGAATTAATTATGCAAGAACATTTGATGGTGACGTTAGTGGACAAATGGTTAGCAACCAATCCAACACCAACAGCAAAAACAGATGCATCTATCAAATACGACATCACCGAAGAAAATAAAGCAACTTTAACCGAAATCGTTCGTGCCTTAGAAGCCGATTATCCATTATTGCAGCCATTTTTTGAGCTGTTTCCAGACGGATACATCGGAACGATTCAATTAGACTTCCAAAAACAAGAAATCGGCATCGGCTTAGTGTCCGAACAAGGCGCGATTGAATATTATATCAGTTTGAGTGATTTACCTATTCAAATGCCTGAATCCAACCAAATTTTGACGGAAGAAGCATTCACCGAAATGAACGGCTTTGATTTGTTTGAAGGCATTTCGACGGTAGCGCCTCAAGAGGAGGAAACGAATGAATAATTGGTCCACACTCAAAAAATCTTGGGGCGACCGCGTACAAGGTAGTTGGTGGAAAGTTTGCTTAATTTTTCTGGCGGTATATATGAGTATGATGTTGTTATCATCATTAGTTGTCGGGCCGCAATTAGCAAACTATCCGGCAGTTACTCCAGATAATATTGAGCAAATCATGGCAGAAATTTTGAGCGAAGAGCCGTTATACATGCATTTGCAAAACTGCGTTTATATTGCTGTTATTATTGGAGTCGGCGCTTTTTTCAAAATGAAATTGGTCAAATGGGAGCCGCTAAAATGGTTGGAGATTAAATTCACATTGCTTGCTTATGCGACTTCGCTTATTGTGACGATTGTGTTTGCGCAAGTAGTCAGCCAACTTCATCCTGAATACATTACAACGGAAAATCAAGAGCAGTTACAACAAATGTTTAATGGACATTCGCCGTACTTATTGTTCATCAATTTAGTGATTTTGACGCCGATTTTTGAGGAATTAGTATTTAGAGGGTTGATAATGAAATATTTGTTGCCGTTGACGCCTGTTTTGGGTGCGATGGTGTCGTGGGTGCTGTTTACGTGGGCGCATATTCACGCAGGTAGCAGTTGGATTGACTATGTGTTGTACGGCATTTTGTCGGCAGGAATGGTGCTTGTTTATTGGCGTACGCGCCGCTTGGAATATACAATTTTGTTCCATATGATTCAAAACGCCATCGGATTTTTACAGTTTATATAAGGGAGTAATCATTATGTCAGATTATGCGTGCTTAGACGCACATTCGCTCGAACGCGAACGCAAAAAAGTTCAAGAACTCATTCAACTTGAAAACATTGAAAAGCAAGCGCATTTTTTCAAAATACTAGGTGATGTCAACCGCGTCAAAATTATGCACGTTTTGATGCATTACGACCGCTTGAGCGTCAATGATATTGCGCAATTGATTGATGCGACCATTGCAACAACGTCGCACCATTTGATTACGCTCAAAAATGGCGGTTTGATTACTTCGGATAAAGACGGCAAATATGTCCTTTATTTTTTGGAAAATCAACTAATTTGTAACCTAATTGGGTTAGCCAAACAACTAAAAGCTAAATGTCCGATTTGTGGACAAATTCATGAGTAGGAGTTGACAAAATGAAGGCTTTGTCATTGATGGAAATTGTTAAAGCGGCGTATGCGATTGATTATACGGCAAAAGACCGCACCATTTTAATTGAAAATGTGGAATTTGATTCCCGAAAAGTGACGAAAGGTTCATTGTTCGTGCCGCTCGTCGGGGGAACGACCGATGGACACGATTATATTGAGCAAGCAATTGCGAATGGCGCGGTTGCAACATTATGGTCTAAAGCCGCTGAAACAGCACCGAGTGACCAAATCGCGACGGTTTTTGTTGACGATACGCTCGAATCTTTCCAAAAAATTGCCCATTATTATCGCAATGTCATCAATCCCGTCGTCATCGGCATTACAGGCAGCAACGGCAAAACAACGACGAAAGACATGACGGCAACGACTTTAACCGCCAAATATCGCGTCCACAAAACAGAAGGCAACTACAATAACGAAATTGGCTTGCCATATACCTTACTCAAAATGCCCGAAGACACGCAAGTGTGCGTCTGCGAAATGGGCATGAGCGGCTTTGATGAAATTCGTTTGTTGAGCGAAATTGCTCAGCCAGATATTGCGGCGATTACGCTTATCGGCGAAAGCCATTTGGAGCATTTGGGGTCACGAGCAGGCATTGCGAAAGCAAAGTTAGAAATTTTATACGGCTTAAAAGAAAATGGGATTTTTATTTTTCCAGGGAATGAACCGCTCATTGAGCAAGAAATGCCTGAAATTGAGCGCGCGATTTATATGCGCAGTTTTGGTTTTGACGAGACGAGCGATGTGTATGCGTACGACTTAGTCGAAGAGCAAAATCAAACATTTTTCAAGACGAATGTGGATGCGAATGTGACGTGCATGATTCCGGTGTTGGGAGCGTATAATGTCAGCAACGCGCTCATCGCACTCAGCATTGCGGAAGTATTAGACGTGCCGATGGAACAAGCAATTTTCAAATTGTCGCAATTTCAATTGACGGCTAACCGCCTAGAATGGCTCAAAATGCCGAACGGCGCGGATGTCTTAAATGACGCTTATAACGCCAGTCCGACGTCAATGAAAGCTGTACTAGCAACGTTGTCGAATTTGCAAACTGCATCACGCAAAATTGCAGTTTTGGGAGATATTCGCGAATTAGGCGAAACGAGTGCGGCGCTTCACGCGGAGTTGGCACAATCGTTGCAGCCAGAACAAATCGAGCGAGTGTACTTATTTGGCGAGGAAATGAGCGTTTTGTATGAAGCATTATTGCAAAAATATGACGCAACGCAATTATTTTATGAAGCGACCGAGCATGATGTGCTCATTCAAGCATTGCAGCAAGATATTCAACCAACGGACATGGTACTCGTAAAATCCAGTTTCGGCACCGACTTGTTGCGCGTGGTAAAAGTATTGGTGACGCAATGAAGCTAATTTTTCTTCACGGATTAGGCCAAAATGAACAATCTTGGCAAGCGGTTGTTGAGCAGTTACCACAGTATTCGTGCGAAATGTTCAATTGTTTTGCACAAGTAGGAGACGCGCTCGTCACGCGCGAGTCGCTGACGCAGTCATTGCAAGATTTTTTGGAGCAGCAAGAAGAACCGTTCGTATTAGTTGGATTATCGCTCGGCTCGTTATTGGCGCTGTCGCTGCCGATACAAAAATTACCGAATTTGCGCGGCATGGTGTTAGCCTCAGCGCAATATCAGCTCAAAGATTCATTCATGTTCAAAGTTCAGTACGCCATTTTTTCGCTATTGCCGCAAAAAGTATTCAACTTCGGCTTGACAAAAGCGCAAACCTTATCGCTCTTAAAATCAAACCTATCATTGGATTTAACCGAGCAGTTGGCGCAAATTCATGTACCGATTCATTTCATTTGCGGTGCGAAAGACGCATTCAACTTAAAAGCAAGTCGTGCGTTAAGCCAACTTTTGCCACAAGCGACGTATGCCGAAATCCCCAACGGAAAACATGAATTGAATCGCCAAACACCAGGCGCATTTGCACACGAAATTCAAAACTTTATGGAAAAGTTAGCTTTTTAGTTGTACTCAATGCCCAAACGTGATACACTAGAAAGAGAAGTTTATAAAGTATCATTTAGTCAACAGTTATTGGCCGCATGACACCTTCACAAAGACGTACTTTGTGCAAAACGTCAAGCGGTTTTTTGTTGGGATAAGCATTACTTCCAAAAAAGAAAGAAAAAGAGGAAATTTTTTTGAAATTTACAGATTTAAATTTAGTTGAACCGTTATTGGCTTCATTAACCGAAATGGGCTTTGAAGAACCGACACCGATTCAACAACAAGCCGTGCCCGTTGCTTTAGAAGGCAGAGATTTGATTGGACAAGCGCAAACAGGAACAGGAAAAACCGCAGCATTTGGCTTGCCGATACTCAACAAGTTAGACCGCAATCAATCGGCCATTCAAGGCCTTGTTGTGGCACCAACGCGTGAATTAGCGATTCAAGTACAAGAAGAATTATTCAAATTAGGCAAATACCAAAAAGCAAAAGTGTATGTTGTCTATGGCGGCTCACCAATCCAAAAACAAATTGACCGCATTAAACGCAACCAACCGCAAATTATTGTTGGAACACCAGGACGTATTTTGGATTTGATGCGCCGTAAAGCATTGAGCTTGAAATTTTTGCATACGTTAGTGTTAGATGAAGCGGACGAAATGTTGAACATGGGCTTTATCGACGATGTCAAAGAAATCGTGGCAACAACGCCGCAATCGCGCCAAACATTATTGTTCTCAGCGACAATGCCAGCAGAAATTAAAGCATTGGGCGAGCAATTTTTGACGGAACCAGCGCACGTCAAAATTAAAGCCAAAGAAATGACGGCTGACTTAATCGAGCAATTTTTTGTTAAGTGTCGCGACGACGAGAAGTTTGATATTTTGACACGTTTATTAGATGTGCAATTGCCGACGCAAGCGATTGTCTTTTGCCGCACGAAAAAACGCGTAGACGAAATTACGCGCGGATTAGGATTGCGTGGCTACAACGCAGAATGTATTCACGGCGACATTCCGCAACAAAAACGAACTACCGTTATTAGCGCGTTCCGTCAAGGACAAGTCGAATTGTTAGTTGCAACGGACGTAGCAGCGCGAGGCTTAGATATTTCTGGTGTGACGCACGTTTACAACTACGACATTAGCCAAGACCCAGAAAGCTACGTACACCGTATCGGACGTACAGGACGCGCTGGAAAAGATGGCTTGTCTGTAACGTTTGTCACACATTCAGAAATGGCGTACTTGCGCACGATTGAAGCTTTAACCAAAAAGCAAATGCAACCGTTGAAGCCACCAACTTTGAAAGAAGCACAAGCAGGTCAAGTGCAACAATTGATTGATAAAGTCAATCAAAAACTAGCTGACAGCTCACTTAGCGAGCATCGCAATACTGCCAAATTATTATTGCAACATTACGAAGCAAACGATTTGGTGAGCGCATTATTAAGCGAAATTGTCACCGACAACACGCATGTGGAAGTGTCCATTTCGCCACAAAAACCATTGCCTTACTTGGCAGATAAATCAGCGCAACCACAACAACGTTCGCGTAACCGCAACAAAAAAGGCCACGGTGGACAAGGGCAACGAAGCGGCGCCCAAGAACGCCACAAACGCGACCACAAAAAACGTGCGCATAAAGAAACCGCGCAAAAATCATACAAAATTAAAAAAAGATCATCATAGCATTCAGTAAACATGGTGACAAGCTGAATGACTTCCATTCAGCTTTTTTTGTTGAGAAAAGGAGCATTGTATGCGATTAGGAACTGATATTATTAGCATTGAGCGCATTCGCCAAGCCGTCGCCAAACAGCCGCGTTTTGCCGAAAAAATCTTGTCTTTCGCAGAATTGGCGCAGTATGAACAATACGCGCCAACACGCCAAATCGAATTTTTGGCAGGGCGTTTTTGTGCGAAAGAAGCGTATGTCAAAGCTTTGCAAACAGGGATTGGCCAAATTAAATTTACAGATATTTCCATTTTGAACACAGCAAAAGGCGTGCCATTTTTGGAAAAAGCGCCGCTATGCGACCAAGTGCATGTGTCCATCAGCCATTGTCAAGAGTACGCGACGGCGACCGTCTTAATGGAATGGCCCGACACGCAAATCAATGCGCGTTTAGAGCAGATAGGAGTGACAATTTGATGAATGAAGCAAGTGAACATCGCCCAACCGTAGCCATCGTCGATTTAAGTGCGATTCGGCATAATTTGCACTATTTTTTGGCAAAAATGACATCAGAGCAACAATTGTATGTAGCCGTTAAAGCGAATGCTTACGGGCATGGATTGGTACCGATTGCGCAAGCAGCGATAGAATATGGCGCGCACGGCTTATTAGTCGCAACGATTGACGAAGGCATTACACTCCGCAAAAATGGGATTACAGCCCCAATTTTGGTGCTAGGAATTTCAGACGCACGTGGCATTGCCGAAATGTTACTGTATGATTTGACGATTACGGTAAGTGACGCGAACTTTTTTGAACGGGCGGAGCAACAATTACAAGCCACAGGGCAAGCAGCATTACTAACGCCACAATCATTGAAAATACATTTGGCGCTCGATACAGGAATGGGTAGAATTGGCTTGCAAACGGAAGCAGAAGTGGCGCATTTTGTGCAAGTCGCCCAAAAAGTAAGCTGGATTGACTGGCAAGGTGTGTTCACGCATTTTGCGACGGCGGGCGGTGGGCCTGAAACGCATGTGGCCCATCAATGGGAACGTTGGTTGGAATTGACAGCATGCGTTCCAGATCAAGTAACTATCCGCCACTACGCTAATTCGGCGATGGGCATGTGGTATCCTTACGAGCCCCAAAGCAGCATCGTCCGTTTAGGAATTGGTCTGTATGGCATGCATCCGAAAGACGAGTGGCAAACTCCTGACGCACTGGATTTGCGCCCAGCACTACAACTCGTTTCCGAAATTGTCCACATCAAAAAAGTATCCAAAGGTACCAAAATTAGCTATGGCGCAACTTATGAAGCACAAGAAGACGAGTGGATTGCAACTATTCCAATTGGCTATGCAGACGGCTGGTTCCGCCGTTATCAGCAAATTCCGGTTTTGGTAGACGGAAAAGCGTGCCAAGTTGCAGGGCGTATCAATATGGATCAGTTGATGATTCGTTTGCCAAATTTTTATCCAGTGGGGACAACGGTCACACTTATCGGCCAAGATAAAACCTTGTGCAACCATGCGTCTGATATCGCGCAACAAGTAGATACGATTAGTTACGAAATTTTCACAAGCATTGCACCGAGAGTGCCGCGCATTTATTTGAAAGGGGAACAAGAACAATGATTACCGTACATCGTTTAGTTGTCGGCGCCATCGAAGAAAATTGCTACTGCCTCGTCAATGAAAACAAGCAAGCATTGATTATCGATCCTGGCAACGATTCGCAGCGCATCAAAGAATGGATCATCAAGAATGAATGGCAACCGCAAGCCATCTTATTGACGCATTGTCATTTTGATCATATCGGCGCCGTGGACGTGATGCGTGATGCTTTTGGCATTGAAGCTTACGTTCATCCGCTTGAACGCGACTTTTTGACGACACCTGCGTTGAATTTGTCGACACTGTGGGGTGGTGGATCAGTGAGCCAACGTCCCGCCGAAAAAGAATGGCATACTTTAGGCGAGCAACGTGTCGGCGATTTTTCGTTTCGCGTAGCATTTGTGCCGGGGCATAGCCCAGGACACGTCATGTATATTTTTGATGAAGACGCGCTAGTAGTGAGTGGCGACTTAGTATTCAAGCGCAGCGTCGGACGTACGGACTTGCCTCAGGGCGATTTTGCACAACTTATGCAAAGCATCGAACGAGAAGTGTTGCCATTGCCGCATCACTATGTGCTCTACACAGGGCATGGCGACGCGACGACCATTGCAGAAGAACTCGCCCACAATCCTTATTTCGAAAAATTTCGTTAAAGCAAACTCCATCCGGGGTTTGTCTTTTTTTGTGCGTTTTCTTTGAAAAACCTAAAAAATAAAATAAATGTTAAGAAAAACTTGCAAAAAAAAAAGCTTTATAATTACAAATATAAGTTATCTGCTTACGAGGGAAGCTT
>JAUNEB010000015.1 GCA_030525795.1 Aerococcaceae bacterium
TGTTGTGCGTATGGATCGGCTTTGCTTTCGCTACCTTGTTGTGCGTATGGGTCTGCTGAGCTGCTGCTTTGTGCGTATGGATCTTTTGATTCAGACGTTGCAGATTGTGCAGCTTGGCTAGAGCTTGTTTCTGGCTTCGTTGTTGTTTCGTTGCCACAAGCGGCTAATGCCAATACTGCTGTTAATGTCATAGTTGATAATAATAAACGATTTTTAAGACTTGATTTCATGATAAATTTTTCCTCCTAATTTTTCAAAAAACATCAATAATACGCTTTCAATGACTTTTAATAAAATTTTCCCAAAACACCTTCTTTCCATTTAGCCGAAGTGAGTAGTTGTGACATACTCACTTCAACTTCTGGGTTTGTTATGCTACTTCTTCGGTTACTTTTTGGCTTTTTCGATAAGCCAAGAAGGCAATGCCACCTAAGATGATGCCGTTTAAAGCAATCCATGCGACTAACCAATATGGGAAAGTGGTTTGTGCTTTTTCAGCGGCTGCGGAGTTCGCAACAGTGTATAAGATATTTTTGGTTGCTTGACGCAATGCTTGGCGTCCTGCTGGTGTTTCTGTACTTACAGCGGATGGTTCTCTTCCGACTGGTGTTAACATTAAGTCGTTTCCGTTGAAAACGGCTTGGTCAGCATCCATGAACCATTGGAAGTTGTAGTCGGTTAAGACCATTCCTTTGAAGCCCCACTCGTCACGTAATACAGTGTTCAACAATTCGTTGCTTGCGCCTGTCCAACGTGTACCGATACGGTTAAATGAAGACATAATCGCTGTTGAGCCGCCTTCTTTAACTGGAATTTCAAAAGCTTTTAAGTAAATTTCGCGAATAGCTTGTTCGTTTGACCAAGTTGCGACACCTAAACGGTTTGTTTCTTGATCGTTGACTGCGAAGTGTTTCAAATAAGTATAAACGCCTTTGTCTAATGCTGCTTTAACAACGCCGGCTGCCATTTTACCTGAGATAACTGGATCTTCTGAGTAGTACTCGAAGTTACGTCCTGAGAATGGTGTGCGGTGGATGTTGACGGCTGGTGCGTATAAACCGACGATGTCATTTGCTAAAGCTTCTTGTGCAAATGCGTCACCCATTTCGGTTGCGATGTCTTGGTTCCAAGTGGACGCAATGACGACGCCAGAGTTAAATTGCACGCCTGTAATACCTGTCAACAAGTTGTTGATTCCCGCTGGGCCGTCTGTATCAACGGTTGCTGGTTTGCCGATGGAATCGATAGCTTGTGTCGCGTAACCGCCGTAACCGATCAATTTGACCATGTCTGCGACAGAAACTTGCTCAAGTAATTGATCCCATTTTGGATCGTTGTAGTCTAATCCGACAACGTCTGCTAATTTCAATCCGTGGTCTGCAAACACAATGTCTTCTGCAGATTCGTCTGGTTGAACGCTTGTGTCGTTTAATTGTGTCAAAATTGTTTCGCTTGCGTCTGTGTGGTTGGTACGTTCTTTAGGCAATGTGCCTTCCCAGTTTGAACGTGATACATACACTAAGTCACCTTGTGCGTCTTCAAATAAGTTCGTTGCTGGAATTTGGTCGCCACTATGTGTTGTACTGTTGAAGACAACTGTTTCATTTTGGTTGTATTCAAATGAGTCAACTAATTCGTGTGCGTTGTTCATCAATTTGATGATGTACGTCCCTTTGTCTAAAACGTAAGCTTTTTCTTTTTGGTAGTCGTATGAAGCCATGCTGTCAACTGAGAATTGTAATTCAACCGTTTCGCTTGCGCCTGGCGCGATGTCACCTGTTTTGTCAAAGGCGGCCAATACGACGTGTGATTTTTCGACGCCACCTTCTGTGTAAGGGGCTGTGTAGTAAACTTGTACGACGTCTTTTCCGGCTACTTTTCCTGTGTTCGTGACTTTAACTTTTACAGTAATGACGCCGTCTTTTTCTTCGTGAGATTCAATTTTTTGCTCAAAAGTTGTGTAAGACAAGCCGTACCCGAATGGATATTGTACCATTGCGTCGTATGCTGCTTCGTCTACGTTACCAGTTTTGTTATCGACAAAACGTGTTTCGTAGAAACGGTATCCGACATAAATACCTTCGTTATAATTCAAGAATTTGTGATATTCTAAGCCGCGACCTAAGTCATAAGAACTGTTCAAGTAAGCAAAATCGCCAGCGTTGTAGTAAGCAGGTGCCGTCGTCACATCGTATGCGTAAGTGTTGACTAAACGACCTGATGGGTTGACTTCGCCTGATAAAACACGGCCTAACGCGATATTCCCCGTTGCACCAGGACCACCGATCCATAATGCGCCCGTAATCGCTTCATCTTGTAAAAAGCCTAATTCCATTGCGTTACTTGAGTTGACTAAAACGACAACATTTTTGAAGCCGGCCGCTTTGACGCGATTTAATAATTCTTCTTCAATGTCTTGCAATTCAAGGTAAGATTTGCCAGCGTTACCGTTTTGGTAGTCGGCCATATCCATTGGTAAGTCGCCACCTTCGCCACCGTTACGTGAAAATACAACGAGCGCTGTATCTGAAAAGGCAACCGCATTGCTAATTTGTTCGTCTGTCAATTTGTCTTTGCCGACTTCATAAATATTGTAGTCGCCACCGTTCAAATTAAAGTTATCTTGTTGTGCTTTAACGGGTTTATTTGCTTCATAAAAAGAAACCAAATCTGCATTCAATTCAAAACCTGCAGCTTCTAAACCTTGTTTAATTGTAATGTTTGCTGATTCGTCAGAAGCTCCTGAACCTGAACCGCCATAAACAGTCGATACAGAACCTACACCGAATACGTTTACTTTTTTGTTTTGAAGTGGTAAAGCGTTGTTTTTATTTTCTAACAACACGATTCCTTCTTCTTGGATTTTTGTCGTTAAGCGTTTAGAATTTTCACGCGCCGCTTGGAGCGCTTCTTCGTCAGATACGCCACCTGACATCAAATTCGTTACGTATAAGTTCACGACGTTATTGTATAAGTTAATCGCGATGTTGCTAGCAATTAAAAATACAGATAAAATCGTCGCAATCGTAAAGAATAACTTATTGCGTTTCAATACGTTGCCGTTTGTCTTTTTCGCCAAAAACAGGACGTAGCCGACAAGCGCGACAACAAGTACAGGAATCGCAATCATCAATACTTGCGTTGTTTGTTCTACATTCATTTGAGTTCCTCCTATGCATTCTCTTTTGAACAACTTTACTTTATCAGATATGAAACGCTTTCTAAATCGTTGTTGCATAACTTGTCAATTTTGTTGCATTTTTTGTTCATGGAGTTGTTGTAACGCTTCCCCACGCCAAAAAAAGAGCAAGCTCTTCAACTTGCTCTCGAATTATGAGTGGCCTGTAATCGGAAACACGACTTTCAAGCTGAACCAATTATCTTCGACACTAATATTCATATGTCCGCCGTATTTTTTGGCGATGTATTCGATGCTACGCAACCCGAATCCGTGGTCTTCTTGGTTGTCTGTTTTGGATGTTTGTGGCAAAATCCCTTCTTGAAAATCGACGTCCACGCAATAATTATCCACGCGCAAAATGACCATTTGGCCTTGATTACTGAGTTTCAATGTAATGAGACGCTTCTCGACTTCGGGAATTTTTTCGACGTGTTCAATGGCATTATCTAAAGCGTTACCGAACAAACTACACAAATCCATAATATTCAAACTATGCAACAAATGGCCGTTCGCAATACACGTAAAATTGATATCGTGTTCAGCACAATGCATATTTTTTTGTGTCAAAATGGTGTCCAAAACGCCGTTACCCGTTTCGATTTTTGTAGAAAGTTGGTGAATGGCTTGCTGCAATTCCGCAATGTAAGTTTGGCGTTTTTCGTGGTTGTCTTCCGCCATGATGATGCCGATTTGATGCTTTAAGTCGTGTGCTTTGCGATTAATATAATGCGTGCTGCGTGCGTAAGCTTTATATTGTTCGTATTGATTTTGAAACAAGCTGTTCACCGCAGAAAGTTCTCGCTTGTTGGACTGGTCAATCGTTTGCAACTGCACCATATACAAAATCGCCACACCGCTCACATTCGCAATCGTCCGAATCAAAAAAATTGCGTGCGAGCTACCAATTTGAACACCTGTACGATGCAACAAAAAACCAATATTACTGAGCAAAAACACCATACATCCCGCATAAAACGCAATCCACACCGTTTGATTCGTTAAACTATACTGAAACTTACTTGAGTCGATACTATTTTCTAAACGGAATAGCCCCGCCACGATAACCACATACACGCCAACATTGATGACAAACATAGACAGCGCAGAATCAATCGGCGCTCGATACACAAAAAGCGTGTACAACTGCCAGCCGACAGACGCCAACAACTCGGAAACAATGAATGCTTTAGTCACCGTAAAAACGGTTTTGAATGCCGTCGTTTTGTTGAAAAATAACAGCACCAAGTACATCCAAACGATGTTAATAAACATGCCGAATACCCAAAGCGACAGCGGAAACATGCCGACAATATGTTGCAACGCAATTTGAACGCCCAACGCCCCAAACATGAGCGCCACTTGCTTAGCAGACAGTTGCCGCTTGCGCACAGCACAGACGAACAACATGCACGCCAGCCATTCTGCAATTCCTGTGTAAAGGCGCGGAATATCTGGCAAAAAATCCATATACTCGATCATAGCATTTGGTCTCCTAAAAATTTGGTAAATTGTTCGCTAAATTCTTTTTTGCGCGCGCGGCTAATTTGAATCGCATTGCCTGCAACCGTAACCGTATTTTTGTCCATTTTTTCGACAAAAGCCATGTTGACAATATACGAATTGCTGCAACGATAAAAACGTTTCGGATCCAATTTTGTTTCGATATTTTTCATCGAGTCAATGATGGTAAAACGGCGGTCGCGCGTAACAAAATCAATGTAATGGCCTTGACTTTCGATGTATTGAATGTCCGATTGTTGCACTTTAATCAAGGTGCCGCTCACTTTCAGCATTACGCTATCATCTTCTGGCGTTATTTTGCGCAAAATTTTCTTAAAATGTTCATTAAACGTAAACTCGCTCAGCGGCTTAAGCAAAAAGTCTGTCGCTTCCACAGAATAACCTTGTATCGCAACTTGCGCATGGTTCGTCACGAAAACAAGTCGCACTTCTTGGTCGCGCTCACGAATTTTGTGCGCCGTCGTCATGCCGTCCATAATCGCCATTTCGACGTCCAAATAAATAATGTCATAATAGGATTGGTATTTATCAATCAATTGAATGCCGTCATTATAAACATCAATTTGCAACTCAATACCTTGTTGCATTGCCCCATTTTCAAGGTAACGCTTCAACGTGTTTTGTGCGACGACTTGATCGTCTACGATGGCAATACGCATACTATCCCTCCTAAAATGTTGCGCTGTTAATATCCGCCTAATTTGCGAATAAGTCTGTAAATTTTATTGGATGCCCACAAACCTGATTTAGTAGACGGATTGACGAGGCGTCCGAATAATCCAAAGCGCATCGCTTCGTAAATGCTTGGGTTGTTTGCTTTGAGGTAGTCCCAAAGTGCTTTGCGTTTTTCTAAATCCGTAGGTGTGCCCATTTTGTTCAAAATAGCGCTGGAAATGCCCATGACGATTTCAAGATGTTGCCATAAGTATTGGCGTACCGCTGGATGTAATTCTGCTTCAAAATCTACCGCATCAATGAGCAAATAATTGACTTTCAACTGTTGATCAATGCGCTTCATCATCACTTTTTCATTAACGGATTGGTCATTACGCCCAATAAAATAACGGTAAAAATCCACATCCAAATAATACATCTTTTTGGCAAAGCGCAACGGCTCATACACATACAAATTATCCACATAAAATGTATGCTCTGGCAATTGCAACTTGCACTCGCGCAATAATTGCGTGCGATAAATTAACGCATGCATCATCAAATATTTGCCCGCTGGAAACGGATTGACTTCATCCCAACTGAACATTTGATTGATGGGCAATAGTTGACGGTAAGACATTACTTTAGCTCCGACGCCGTCAATTTCGTTGACATAATTCGTAAATAACAAGTCAACGAGCTGATTTTCTTGTTCAAAATGACGCAATGTTTGCATAACGGTCAGCAACGCTTGCGCTTCTACCCAATCATCGCTGTCTACCACTTTGAAGTAAGCGCCTGTCGCATGGGCTAAGCCTGTATTGACGGCGCCGCCGTGTCCTTTATTTTCTTGATGAATGGCGCGAACGCAATCTGGATATTGACGTTCTAATTGTTGTGCCAATTCCCAAGTGGTGTCTGATGACCCATCATCCACAATTAAAATTTCAATTTCGCTACCTGCAATGGCAAGTGAATGAATACATTTTTCTAAATAGTTTGCGGAATTATAGCTCGGTACTGCAACGGATAATAATTTCATTTGACCGACCTCCTAGCCTTGTTTCTTTCTTATATAGTACCATTTACGTTAAAAAAATAAAAATTTTTTTGCCAAAATAAACAAAAAGAGGAGTAGAACCCCTCTTTATTAAGTGTCATGCTTATTTCATAATGACAAATTTCATCATTGGGTAATTGATTAATACTTGTACCACAATGTTGACGACGTTCGCTAATGTTTGAGCCAAGCCTAATCCCATTCCTAAGCTCGTAAACAGCGAAATGGAATACGGCGGTAAGACAATCGACAAAATCCCTGCGACAACGACCGTCAAAATATACCAATGTAACGTGCTCGAAATATCATTCGTTGCGCCAAATACAAATTTGCGCTGTACAAAATAGTTCACGATTTGCGCACAAATATACGCTAACAAAAAGGATAAAAATCCGCCTAAGCCGCCATTTTCAACCGAGTAGTTGAAAATCGTCCATTGAAATGGTTGGTTCGACAACGCCTTGAACAAAAGGTTGGTACCAATCCACAACACAAGGAAGTTCGTAGCCGTCGCAACGTTTGAAAGTACATTAAACTTAATGAATTCCCACGCATTCGGATGCCCTGCAATCCATTTTTTAATTTGATTTGTCATGTTGTTTCAATCCTTTCATCATCCGTTGATTTGCAAAATATTCGCGCAACACACGGTAACTTCCTGAGAAAAAGTGTCCATTTACAATGCGCAAAATGTGTTGTACCATGGCGTGATTGACCATGCCACCGGTCATTTTTTGCATGGCTCTAAATGTCATGTTGTAGTTGAAGAACAAGTTTAAGTTTGGTTCGCCTTTGGCAATGCTCTTGTTCAAGAAATGCGTCAACAAGCGGTAAACGCCGCGCGCTACGAATCCTTTTGCATAATACATTTGTGAAATGGTATCATTTTCGGTGAGGAGTTGGCTACGATCCCAGTACGCTTCTGGAATCGGGCGTCCTAATAACGCTTCGAATTGTTCGTTCGGTACTTGCTGCACATTCGCAGTAAAGTACGCATCCAACGCTAAGTTTGCATAAGGTGCTTGTGTGAGTGTGCTTTCTTTGACGATGGTTTCTTGTAGGCGAATATCGCGTGAGCTTGCACCGACCATCACTGTATATTCTCCGCCTTCTACTTCCCAAGCGTTGGCTTTTACATTGAAAAATTCAAACGCATGCGCCGTCAATTCAATGGTTACACGACGTGTTTCTTGCGGTTGTAAGTACACTTTGGTAAAGCCTGCTAAACTTTTTGCGGCGTGGAATACTTCTTCTGAGCGGTGTCCGACATACACTTGCGCGATTTCGGCGCCGGCTTCTTGTCCGATATTCGTCACGTCGAAAGCCACACTATTTTCAGAAAGGGTCAAGTTGTCGTAAGCAAATTGAGTGTAGCTCAAGCCGTGTCCGAATGGGAATTGAACGGCTTTGTCGATGGTGTCGTAGTGACGATAGCCAACATAAATGCTTTCGCGATATTCACTCGTACGTTCCAATCCTGGATAATAATGTGCGCTTGAAACGTCTTCGTAGTTCAATGGATATGTTTCGGCTAATTTTCCAGAAGGGTTTACGACCCCTGTTAAAACTTTCCATACAGCGCTCGCGCCTGCTTGGCCACCTAAGTAGCCGTGTACGATGGTTGATACTTGAGACGCAAATGGCATTTCGATAACAGAACCGCCTGATAAGACGACAACCGTATTCGGGTTGGCTTTTGTCACGGCATCAACTAAATCGAGTTGGGCACGGTCCAATTGCATAGTTGAACGGTCCATCCCTTCTGATTCAGTAATTTCGGTCAACCCGATAAAGAGCAATGGCACTTCCACTTGTTGTGCAACTGTAACTGCTTCTGTAATTAAGGCTGCGTCCACTTTTCCTGAACGATGGTATCCTTGCGCAAATGGTACTTCTCCGTAACCGAAATCTGCTTTAGTAGACATGATCGTTTCAAGTTGCGTTGGATTGACGACCGATGAACCTGCTCCTTGATAGCGTGGTGTTTGGGCAAAATCACCGATAATCGCGATGGTTTTTTCTGAAGATAACGGTAATAAATTGCGGTCATTTTTTAGTAAAACGATACTTTCAGCGGCTGCGCGATTTGCTAAAGTGTGGTGCTCGGTGCGATGTGCTGGCGTTAATGCGTTAGTTGAGACGCCTTTGTCTTTAGCCAACGTGAAAATCACATCCAATAATTCGTCAACACGTTGATTGATGACGTCTTCAGACAAACGCCCTGCCGCTACCGCTTCTTGCAATTCGATTGCGCTTGGAATACCTGTTCCTGGCATTTCCAAATGGCTACCTTCGATGACACCTTGAACGTGGTCATTACTTCCACCCCAGTCGGTAACAATCGCGCCGTTGTAGTTCCATTCGCCGTACAAAATTTCTTGCAACAAATGATGATGTTCATTCGTATATGTACCATTCACTTGGTTGTAAGACGTCATCATAAATTTTGGTGCAGATTTTTTGACGACCATTTCAAATGCTTGCAAATAAATTTCACGTAATGCGCGCTCGTCAACAATCGAATCGTTCGACATACGGCGCAATTCTTGGCTATTCACTGCAAAATGCTTCGGACACGCTGAAACGCCTTGGCTTTGAATCCCTTGTACGTAAGCCGTAGCCATTTCCCCTGTCAAGACAGGATCTTCACTAAAATATTCAAAGTTGCGTCCGCATAACGGATTACGCTTAATATTCATTCCCGGCCCCAAAATAACATTAACGCCTAAATCATTCGCTTCTTCGCCTAACGCAATGCCGATTTCTTTCGCCAAATCAATGTCCCAACTATTCGCAACCGTTGCGGCTGTCGGGAAACACGTTGACGGAATACTCGCATTCAAACCCAAATGATCCGCTTCGCCTAATTGTTTACGAATACCGTGCGGCCCGTCCGATAAAAAAATACTCGGCACATTGTATTGCGGATAATCTTTCGTTTGCCATGTATTTTTGCCTGTTAAGAGCAATGCCTTTTCAAAGAGTGACATTTGATCAATAATTGCTTGATGTTTCATAGTGATGCCCCTTTTCTTTTTGTCGATTGGGCGTATCGCAAAATGCCTTCTAACCGACGTTGTTTTCGATTTCATCTTATCAATCCCGCCAAACGTAAGATATACTCAATGCAAATTTGGTTGCGTTTTCTTCATAAATAGAAACCTTTTCGCGATTCACGTAGTATTTTTACGCTTTTTTTCCAAAACAAAATAACGTATAATAAAGGCAATATCTTTTACAGTTAGGATGAAATAACGCATGACTTACGATTATTTAGTAGTTGGCGCTGGCTTATTTGGCGCCGTTTTTGCACACGAAGCAGCCAAAGCCGGCAAAAAAGTGAAAGTGATTGAAAAGCGTCCGCACATTGCAGGCAATATTTACACCGAAGAAGTTGAAGGCATTCAAGTTCACGCATACGGTGCGCATATTTTTCATACGAGCGATAAAGAAATTTGGGATTACGTCAATCAATTTGCCGAATTTAATCGCTATACGAACAGTCCAGTAGCCAACTATAACGGCGAAATTTATAATTTGCCATTCAATATGAATACGTTCAATAAATTATGGGGCGTGATTACGCCAGAACAAGCCCGCCAAAAAATCGACTCCCAGCGCGCAATTTTAGGTGGCAAGCGTCCTGAAAACTTGGAAGAACAAGCCATTTCATTAGTCGGAACGGATATTTACGAAAAACTCATTAAAGCTTACACCGAAAAACAATGGGGCAAAAAAGCAACAGAACTTCCCGCATTTATCATTCGCCGTCTGCCCGTTCGCTATACGTACGACAATAACTATTTTAACGACACGTACCAAGGCATTCCCATCGGCGGCTACACGCAAATCGTCGCAAAAATGCTCAATCATCCCAATATTGATGTCGAAGTCAACGTCGATTTCTTCGCTCAAAAAGAACACTATTTACAAGCATTTCCGAAAATTATTTTTACAGGAATGATTGACGAATTTTTCAATTATGAATTGGGTACGCTTGAATATCGTAGTTTGCATTTTGAAACGGAAGTTTTGGATACAGACAATTATCAAGGTAACGCCGTCGTCAACTATACCGACGCAACAACGCCTTACACACGCATTATCGAGCATAAACATTTTGAGTTCGGCATCCAACCCAAAACGGTCATCACTAAAGAATATTCCAAAACTTGGCAAAAAGGTGACGAGCCATACTATCCAGTCAACAACGAACGCAACAACCAACTTTATAGCGATTATGTCAAACTCGCCAAAACGCTTCCGAACGTCCTATTCGGCGGACGCCTCGGACACTATCGCTATTACGACATGCACCAAGTCATCGGCGCCGCCTTGCAAGCCGTCCGTGCAGAGTTGGGTGAGTAATTAATGCCTATACGAAAAAACGAGAAATCCGTAAGACGGTTCTCGTTTTTTTTTCGTTTATTTTGTGTGATGGCGGTAGTAAAAATACCCAACAACCGCCCAAGCAAGCATCAATATTAACGACATCGTTGACAAGCGACTAATCGAAAATGGCGCCAATAACAACACCAAAAAGAGTAGCGCCATTAATAAGCCAACTAAGCACATTGCCCAACTACGCTTATTTTCTGCGTAACGCAAACTAATGAAACATACATATCCATAAACGAGTGCCGCTAGTGCCGACGACATATCCACAATATACAAAATCACTTCGCGTCCCAACCATGGTGCGATGAGCGTTACAATTGTGACAAACTGAATCGCATTCGCCAAGACGCCCTCAGCAGTCTTTGATTGATATTTTTGCGGTAACAAATGATGCTCAGATAACGACGCCACAATCTTGCTACTACTAATGAAAAAGCCATTGATTCCACCTGTCACCGCTCCAATTAGCGCCAAAATTAACAAAACAAATCCAAAAACGCCAATTTTTTCTAGAACTGCATCACCTGTCGCCCAATTCAGTTGCCCTGCTTGATCTGGCGTGTAGACAAGACCCGTGATTGTATTCAACAAAATATAAAGCAACGTCCCAATTCCAATTGACCCCACTGTAAAATAAGTCGCCTTACTCGAAGAAAAGCCTAAATCAGTCGCAACTTGTGGGACAACATCAAATCCAACAAATAAAAATGGAATAATGGCAACCACGGGCAGCACTTCTTTCCAACTGAACACATAATTGCTAACATACGTTGCTTGAAATTGCGGCAAATTCCCTTTGAATAACATGATGACAAAAATAACAATCACATTGATTACCAACAATAAAACCATCGTATTTTGTACGAAAGAAGACACTTGGATACCTTTTTTGTTAATGGATGAAAAGAGTAAAATTACCGCACTCGCAATCAAAATTTCAGACAAATAAACAGGATAACCCGCAATCGTATATAAATATCCATACGAAATAGCTTGCCCAAACAACTGCTTAAGTACTAGCACTAATGCCGTCGCGTTCAAAGGAATCATGCTTAAGTAGCACAGTACTAATGACCAACCAACAATAAATCCATGCTTGCGCCCTAAGTGCTCATACGCATACGAAAATTCCCCGCCATCTTTACTGTGACGTTCCATCATAATATGATAGCCCGCTTGAATAAAAATAACCGATAGTCCCCCAATTAAAAAACCAATCGCGGTACCGATAATTCCCGACTCTCTCAAAAATTTCGTCCCTGGTAGTGAAAAAGAGCCCCATCCAATAATGGAGCCCACTACCAAAGCGATAATATCAATCTTTGATAATTTCTTTTTCATTCGTCACCTTCTACTTAAAGTTATAGCCTGTCACAATTGGCTCACGTCCAGTTGTCACATCGTTAAAGTATTCATAGTAACTTAACTGTAAGAATGAGCCTTGAATATTGACAACGTTATTGAAGCCATACCCTTTCAATGCTTGGATGACGTAATAACTATTCCATGATGTGCGACAATGTACATAAACCGTACGATCACGTGGAATTTCATTGTAACGTTGACGAATTTCTTCAATCGGAATATTCACTGCGCCTTTTACGTGTGATTGGTCAAATGCGCCTTTTCCGCGAACATCTAAAATGTACTCGCCTTTTTCTACTAATTCACGAACTGAAGTTACAGGAACTTGCTCGTAAACGCCATTCAAGTAGTTCAAACCTGCTAATGCTGCAAAGTTGACAGCGTCTTTTGCGGTTCCATAAGCTGGAGCGTAGCACAATTCTAATTCTTTAAGGTCTTCTAATGTGCCGCCCATTGTAATCATCGTTGCGATGACATTCGCACGGCTTACAGCGTGACCTTTACTAATTGCTTGGCATCCCAAAATTTTTCCTGTTGGGTATTCGTAAATGAGTTTGAAGTGGAACGGTGTTGCACCTGGCATGAGTCCGACGCGGTCGTTTGGAATGACTAATGCGACGCGGTAATCAATGTTGCGTTCTTGACATTCTTTTTCGTTCAAGCCTGTTCTTGCAGCGTTTAACTCGAATACGCGAATACATGATGAACCGATAACACCTTTGTTGCTTGTTGGTTTCCCAAAAATACCGTCCACCGCGCTACGAGCTTGGCGTTGCGCTGGGCCTGCTAATGGCAAACGAACTTTTTCTTTTGTAATTGAATTGAACGTTTCAATCGCATCGCCGACAGCGTATACGTCTGGCAAGTTTGTTTTGAAATTGTGGTCTACGAGCAATCCACCTGATTCACCGACTTTAGCGCCTGCTTCAACTGCTAATTTAATGTCTGGTGTTACACCAATTGCTAAGACAACTGCTTTTGCAGCGACTTCTTTTCCACTTGATAAAATGACTTTATCTGGATGGATTTCACTTACGCTTTCGTTCAACAATAACGTTACGCCGTTATCATGCAATTCTTTATGCAACATTTGCGCCATGTCATAGTCAAATGGCTGCATAACTTGATTTGCAGAATCAATCAATGTAATGTTTTTGCCAGCCATTCTTAAGTTTTCAGCTGCTTCGACGCCGATAAAACCGCCACCGACCACTACGACATCTTGAACATCATGCGCCGTCAAGAAATCGTCTAGGCGCTTAATATCGGCAACGTTTTTGATGGTGAAGACATTTTCTGCATCGACATTTTTAATCGATTTCGGACGAATTGCCTCTGCTCCTGGGGATAAAATTAAGTAGTCGTAGCTATCTTCGAATGTTTCGCCTGTTTCTAAGTTTTTCACGACAACTTTATGTGCCTCCGGTAAAATTTGCACGACTTCGTGATTTACTAATGCACTCAAATTAAAAGTTGCATGGAATGCTTCTGGGTTGTAAATAATTAAATCATCACTTGTTGGCACTTCACGGCTCAAAAAGTTTGGTAAACAACAGTTTGAGAATGAAATATTAGGCCCTTTGTCATAAATTTGAATGTCGGCATTTTCATCAATTCGGCGAATACGCGCAGCCGCTGACGCGCCTCCTGCAACGCCACCTACTACAATATATCGTTTAGTCATGGTAATTCTTCCTTTCAATCATTTGTTATTTTTTGTTTTTTAGTTGAGCTAACTGGTCTTTACGCAACGTTCCAACTGTACATACGCGACCTGCAAAAACTTTCAAAGCAAAAATACCGCCTAATGCCATGAAAATCATGAATACCCATCCTGACATTGAGAAGTTTGTAACAGAAGAATAGAATGCGCCTAAGTTACATCCCAATGCAAAACGTGAACCGAATCCAAGTAATAAACCACCGAATGCGAAGTACAAACCGTCTTTTTTGTTGAAGCTAAAATTAAACTTGAAGCGATTTGCTAACAAGAAAGCGACCGCACAGCCGAAGAACATCCCGATGTTGCGAACCGTTCCGCCATCTTGCAATAATTGTAAAATCCCTTCATCACTCTTCTTCAAAAATGATGCAAATGCTTCTTGTGGGAAATCAATGAATCCACGGAATAATGCGACGTTCAATGAAATTAATGGTGTTGAAACGCCCCATGCTTTATGCGTACCTGCCATCACAAAAATGGCACCGATAGCTAACGCAAATGATCCTACTAAAAATGACCAACGTTCTACAAAAATTTTGTGATACGTTTCATAGCTAAAGAATTTGATTTCTTTACTGTTTGTTTCAAGTGGTTTTTCGAAATCTTCATAGTCACCAACGGGATCAATATAAGTTCCTTCGCGCTTACGACGATTTTCGTACCACAAGGTTAACGCGTAAATCGCCGCCAAAATTGCCAATGTAATTAATAATGCCCCGACATATCCAAAATGTTCTGGCAAATAAATGCGGAAACCTACTTTACCGACCGCTGTTTGGTCAACCCACCAACGCGCATAATGTCCTGGTGCTGCTCCGATAACAAAGAAGATGAATGCGATTAACGCGCGGCCTTCCCCTTCTCCTAAGTCAGCCAATGTCCCTGAGCCACAGCCCCCTGCCAAAATCATTCCAATCCCGAAAATAAATGCCCCGACAATCGTTGCAATATTCGTAAAGTAAACGTTTTGTGTGCCTGGAATTACTTTATCCCCTTCTTGTGCCAAGTAAGCTGGTAAAGCACCTCCGATATGCGCGCTCCATTGGAAGCCCATGAATACAATCGCTGTCACAGCTACTAATACAATTAATGCACGCGTTAAGCTTCCTTCTCCTCGCATATAAAGTCGTTTCACGCCCCCTGCAAAGCCGTAGCGTGATCGGGTCAAAATATACCCTAGCATAACGCCCGCAAATAATTGAATTGGCAATTTATCAGTAAGCCCCATTCCCCAAAAGGCCAATGCTGCCAAAATTCCAACTGCAATTAGCGGTTGCGTCCATTTCGATTTCCCCATGATAATAACTCCTTTCTGTTTGTGATTTTTTTATCATGATGACTTGATTGTACAAAAAATTTAAACCAAAGTCAATCATTTTTTGAAAGCTTTTTCATTTTTTATCTAAACAAAAAAACTAGCCCTATTTTTAAGGACTAGTTTAGCTTAGATTGTTTTATACTCAGTCTGAAAACTCCGTGGAAGCTTGCTGTTCTAACATTTCTTTGATTTTCGGATAGATTTCGTGGAACTTTTCTTCGCGATCTTCGAGTGGTTTCCCTTCTAGAAGTGACGCGATATTTTGCAAGCAAATCATCCATCCAGTCAAGTCTTTCGGGCTATGATCGTTGATTTCTGAAAGCCATTCTGTAAAGAGTAAGGCAGTCTTATCTTGTGAAATATCGTGCAATTCAAAGGTAATGGTATTGATGTCCCAAGTGAAAGATAAGTAGTGTGGCGGCTCAACATCAAGCACCATCATCTCTTCTGTGTAGCCGTCTTTGCCGTTGAAACGCAATGTACCTCCTGCTTCTAATTTGACAAATTCGAGTTCTGGAAACCATTGTTGCACGTTATCATTTTGCGTCAACATGTTCCAAACTTCTTCGATGGATGCGTCGAATTGTCCACTAAATTGTACGGTCAAGCCTTGATTTACGTCGTAATCTTCGTCGCCGTGATGATGCCCGCAACCGCAACCTGAATGGTCATGATGATGGTGGTGAGCATGGTCGTGGTGATGATGATGGCCTCCGCAACAATCATGATGCGCGTGTGAATGATCGTGACAACATTCACCGTCATGATGCGCGTGCGAGTGGTGGGCATGACAACATTCGCCATTATGATGTGCGTGCGAATGGTCGTGGCAGCAAGCTGTTGCCTCTTTTTCTTGATTTTCTAACAATTCACAACAGCAGTCATGCGCTTGTTCGTGTTGCCCATTTTCGCAGCAGCAGTCGTGTTCGTGTGTGTGTCCTTTACAGCAATCGTGTCCCATAATCATTGTCCTCTATTCTTTGAAATTTGGTTTGTAAATTTGGCGTCTTTCTAATGGATAAATCGCTTCTGAAAAATGTCCCGCTTCCGTTTTGGCTAGAGCGGTCGTTATCATGTTCATTGTCGCGTCCATATTGTCAATATGATGAATCATTTCGGCTTCGAGCAGTTGCGGCACTACTGGGCTGCCGTATTCCATTTTGCCGTGATGCGCGAGTACGACGTGCTTCAACAGCACGACTGCTTCTTCTTCAGGCGAAATGCCCAATTCGTGACAGGCGCGGTCAATCATCTCGTCCATCAACACAATGTGCCCGATTAGCTTGCCTTTGAACGTGTATTCAGTCGAAACCGAGCCGCTCAACTCAATCGTTTTGCCAATATCATGCAAAATAATGCCGCCAATCAATAAGCTCGGATTCAGTTGCGGATAAACTTTCAACAAGCTGCGAGCAATGCGCATCATCGTAATCGTGTGGAAACTCAATCCGCCAGCCATCGCATGATGATTGCGTTTTGCCGCAGGGTACGTATAAAAATCTTCTTGCGTTTGGTGCAAAATTTTGCGGACAATGCGCGCAATATTCGGCTCTCGCAACAAAAACAAGGCTTCTTTCAGCTCGTTTTCGAGTTCTTCTTTTTTGACATCGATGCGTTCCACGTACAAATTCGGGTCGATTGGCTCGCCTGTTTCAGCGAGGCGCAACCCTTTAATTTTGATTTGTGGCGCGCCTTGATACGTGTCGCGTTCGCCGCGCAAAAAGACGACTTTCCCAGCTTGGAAAGCGGCAATTTCTTGCTCTTTAGCCGACCAATACATGCCGTCCATTGAGCCAGAGCGATCTTGAAAACTAAACGCGATAAAAGGATTTCCGTTGCGCGCCATGCGAATATCCGCAGACTTAATCAAAACGAAAATGCCAAATTCTTCGCCGTTTTTTAGGTCGTATAATAAACTCATCCCGTTTCCTCCTGTCCCGTTCTTTCGTCTAAATCAATGCGTTTTTCGAGGCATAGTAATTCTTTGGCTTGCGAATCGAACGTGAAAAATAAAATTTGCGTATGTTGGCTAACTTGTTCTAACACGCGGTAAACGCTCGCTTTTCGCACTTCATCAAAATTGACAAACGCGTCGTCAATGATGATTGGCATTTTGACCATCGAGCGAACATTTTCAATGAAAGCCAGGCGCAATGCGACATAGAGTTGCTCCAGCGTGCCTTGTGACAGCTCGTGCGGCTCGAATAATACATCGCTAAATTGTTTCACTTTAAGACCCGTTTTGTTCAATTTAATTTGCGTGTAGCGACCGTAACTCAACGTTTCAAAAATTTGATTGGCGATGCGGTTCATTTCAGGAATCGGGTTGTCGATGCCTTGTCGCAAAGTTTGGTAAATCAATTCCATGGCAATTCGTTTGCGTCCCCATTCCAAAACGGCTTGGCGTACTTGCGCTTTTTTGTCTTCGAGTTGTTGCAGCAGCGCAGAATACGTGCCGTCTTGCTCCAAATGTTTGATTTCGACTTCCAAATTCGCACGATCATGATGGTACGGCGTTAGGCGATCTTTCAAGGTGTTCAATTGATGTTCCAAACGATGATACAATTCCATTAACGCCTGCTTGTTTTCGACTTGAGCTAAAGCTTCTTCAAATCCTTGCATTTGTTCTTGGTACACTTCTAATTTGTGCGTCAAGTCCACAATACGCGCATTGACTTCCACTTTTTGGTAAAAATCGGCTTCTGTTACGCTATCTGTCTGTGCAAAAATAGTTTGAATCAATTGTTCGCGTTCAGCCGTTAAGCGTGTATGCTCTTCAATTTGTTGAGTGGATTCGGCGATTTTTGTTTGAAGTTGCGTGCCGCGTTCTTGCGTTTTTGTCAAAGCGACTTCAATTTCTTCGACGTGACGAATGGCTTGACGCACATCTGTATCCGCCAACGGAAACCGCTCAAAAATCGGCTGCACAACACCTCGCCATGCCACCACTTGCGCTTCAAGCGAAGCTTTTTGCGCTTCGAATTGCTCGAGTTGTTCTTTTGCTTCAAAATACTGCTTCACTGGATCCGTTTTTAAGACGATTTCAGGATCAGCCGTTGGATAAAAACCGATCGCAGCCAGCCAACGCGTTTGCGACGTATTCGCTTGCAACATCGCTTCGTTGAGTTGCTCAAGTTGCGCTTCTCGCTCGTTAATTTGCAAGCCGATTTGTTGGCTTTGCTCTTGATAAACGGCGTCTTTTTCTTTCAGTTCTTGAATTTTTGAAGGGATTGCACTTTGACGGAATTGCATGCGATGTTTGTGATGTTCGCGGAAAATATACGCCACGCTCGCAAAGCCTAGCAGCGCCATAATGCCACCACTCATCATATAAATAGACGATGCTTCGACTTTAGCGACGTAACTGAATAACGCAATCGCAACGCCAACTACTAAGAAAATCCCTCCGAAGAAATATTGGCTCAACCGCGTTGCGTGAATAAGTTGCGCTTCTTCGTTCATGCGCTGATTTTCTAATTTGGCGACTTGCTGGCGCACTAAAATGCTAGCATTTTGCTGTTCTTTGCGCTGTTCTAGGTAAACTTTGCGCTCGGCTTTTAAGGATTCTTGCGCTTTGGCGAGCTCGTGTTTTTCGGTTTGGATACGCAAGCCTTCTTCGAATTGTGCGTCGCGTTCGTTGCCAAGCGTAATTTTTTCAGGGAAAAATTGGCCACGATGCGCCAGTTGCGTCATGATTTCTTTTTGTTCTTGAATGCGGTGTGTCAAGCTTTCGATTGTCGCTTGAGTTTCTTTTGTTTTTTGGGTAGAAGCGAGCCATTGTCTACGCTCGGCTTCGTGATTGTTTGCCCAGTTTAGTTTCGTCAATGTGCCTAATTCGCCATTCAAATTGCGAATACGCTCTTCGAGTTGAATGAGCTGTTCACGGCTAGCTTGGTTCGCTTTTGTCGCTTCTTCCAATTGTTCGACAGCATTTTCGGGAATGGGCGTATGCACTAATGCTTCTAATTCGCGTTTAGCTGCGCGCCATTTGAGGTAGCTGTCGTAGCGGCCGACGAGTTTGTCTTGTTGGCGTAATTGTTGTTCTAATGCTTTAATTTCGGTATTTAGCTCGCTAATCGCCTCTTCGGTCACACGTCTTTTTTCGACGAGTGTGTCGTATTGACTCAGTTGTTGTTCAAGTTGTTGCGTTGACTGCGCAATGCGGTCGTATTCCGTCAACAATTGATTGAGCGGTCGATTTTGGCCTTGCGGTCTAAATAAGTCATCGGTTTCTTTTTGGTATTGTTTGGCGATTTTCAAAAATTGGTCGCTACCAATCGTGCCAATACTCATAAAATAGTCATTCAACTGTTCGGAGTCAACATTGGCTAATTCTTGCAAATTTTGCAACGTGAATGCATAAAAATTATCAAACAACGTTTCGTCCAATCCACCCAAAATCGCGTCCAATGTCTTATTCGGCAAGCGTTCGCCACTAACGTGCGTAATGGTGAGTTGCTTGCTTGTGCGCTCCACCCAAATATCGCCGTATTCTGTTTCCGTGAGTAAAATCCGCCCGCCATAAACATCGCTATGTCGCGGTTCAAAACGATTCAACTGATGAACGCGGCGTCTTTTTGTCGGGAAGCCGAACAGCATACTGCGAATAAAGGATTGTAGCGTCGATTTGCCGGCTTCATTGCGCCCATAAAAAAGTTGTAGTGCGTCATCTACGTCAAATTGTTGGTTGACCCATTTTCCGTAGCCATAAATGTCGAGTTGTTTAATTTTCATCAGACCCCTCCTCATCTAAATCTACGCCGATCGCTTGAATCATTTGTTGTCGCGCGGATTGGCTAATTTCTCGCTTAAAATCAGCATCTTTAATAATTTCTTGCAATCGTTGACGCATCACGCTATGTTGAAATACTTCTTGCATGACGCGTTCGTACATTTCGCCCGACAACAATTCCTCGCTCGCCTTTGCAAAGCTTTCACGCAACATAACGTCATATTCAAACGGTTCCGCCGTAATCGTATGCGCTAAATTCACTTTCGTCACTACCGTAAAAGGCGCCTGCTCTTCAGAAAGATTCAAGGCAAGCAACAATTCGCCGCGTTCAATTTGTTCTTGTAATTCCAATGGTAAATGTTGCGCTTGTTCCAATGTCAATTCCACTAATTGTGATTGTTGCGACACTTCGGCTTCAAGGCGGTAATTTTCGATGACTTCGCGCACGCGTTGCAATACGTCTTCTGTTTGCCAGCCGCTTTGGCACGTTACCGTAGCATTTTGCCAGACGATGGGTGCTAACGAAATGAATTGGCTGCTCACAGGTTGATTGACTTTCAATTCTATCAAATAAGCGCCTTTATCGCCCGTTTCGTGACGGTGTCGGCCTTGAATCGTCCCCGAATATTGAATGAGCGGCGCTTCACTCAAGGTTTGCGCTTGATGAATATGACCGAGCGCCCAATAATCGTAACCTTTTATTTTCAATGCTTCCAATGAAAAAGGTGCGTAATTCCCTTTCGTGCCGTCTAATGAACCGTGTAAACAGCCAATCGTGTACGTTGTTTCGTGGCGATTTGACGGATAATATTCAATCATCGGTTCGGGCACCCAACGTTTCGTGTAACTAAACCCATAAAATCGCGCACTTTCGCCATTAGATAACGGCACATCAATAGATGTCACTTCTTGCGACGGAAACACGCGGACATTTTCGGGATAGGCGATTGGCTTACGTTCCAAATTCAAGTAGTCGTGGTTGCCGTGACTTAATATGACAGCGATTCCCGCTTTTTCTAGACGCTTTAATTGCTCTAAGAAAAAATGTTGCGCATAAATCGTTTGACGCTCGCTATCGTAAACATCACCCGCAATAACCATGACATCAACTGCTTGATTGATGGCAATTGACACACAACGATCGAACGCTTGGTACGGCGACTGAATGAGCGCTTTTTGTAAGGCAGCGTGTTGTTTCGCCAATCCTACAAAAGGACTATCCAAATGCAAATCAGCGACATGCATCAACTTCATAAAAAATCATCTCCTTTCTCGTTATCTACAAATAAAACCAACTGAAAATCGACTGACTTCCAGTTGGTTTTCACCAAACTTTTACCACTCGTTATTAAGCTTGATATAAATCTTGAAGTGGTTTCGTAATGATACGGTTAATATCATTGATAATTTGACTCAATTGTTGCTCGCTTTCCATCAACTTTGTAATGGCAGCATCTTGAGACGCCTTTGCTGACAACTCTTGCAAGTGCGCAATCTCTTCTTCCGTTGGCGCTCCGCCTGTCATTTGTTTCATTTGGAATGCTTGCGTAGCCGTTTTGAATGACTCGAATAGCGCGTTACTTTCCTCATTCGCTTTAATTTCTGAAAAAGCTTCCGTCAAACGAATAAATGCGGGTAATGTACGCATATCGCGTTCTAATTGGTTTGCTGTATCATATATATTGTTTGTCATCTTCATTCTCCTCTCTTCTACCGTTTCATTGTAACAAATTTTGGAAACATTTTCCATTAAAAACCATCAAAATGGCCATTGAATTTGGCTAAACCAATCTTGTGTTTGTTGCCATAATTCGCCTGCTTTGCGCGTTGTTTTGTCCCAAAGATTGCCCGCTTCTTCCTCAATCCAAGCAGCACCTTCTTCCCACTGGCTCATCTCAAAAATAGTTCCTGCTGGCGTTTGCGAAGCTGGCGTCACTTGAAACGGCGTTTGTGGCGACACGCCCATTAAATTAGTTGTTTGAATATTGAACAATGCGCCCATCCCCGACGGCATCAATTCATCGAGCGATTGCGGCCCACTTTCATCCAAGCCAACCCAAGACGCCACCACAAAATCAGGCGTGTAGCCAACCATCCATTTATCGCGCGTCGACATATTACCTTCCGCCACTTCGGTACTGCCTGTTTTGCCGGCAATTTGCCCAAAATCAGGCCCTGCACCATAACCGGTTCCGTATCCGCCATACGTGTCAAGCATCATACTCGTCATTTCAGCAGCAACTTTCGGCGTCATCACCATATATTTGGCCGGACGCTGATTTTGATAGACGACTTTGCCTGTCGCATCTTCAATCCGCCGTATAAAATGACTCTCATAACGAACGCCACCGTTCGCAAAAGCCGCGTACGCATTGGCAAGTTGCTGTGGCGACACACCCTCGCTAAATGCACCTAAAGCAAGCGTCAAGGTTTGGTCTTGCGGCGCTACTTCAATGCCGAATTGATTTAATTTTTGGACGGATTTTTGAATGCCGAATTGATCCATCAAATGAACTGCTGACGTATTTTTACTTTGTGCGAGTGCGTAATAAAGTTCGACTTCGCCATTTTCAGCGGTTTGGCGGTCGTAGTTTTCAGGCGTGTAGCCATTGCTGCCGTATGCTTTAACTACATCGGGCACAAGCGAGTGTGCATTCAAGCCTTGTTCGAGCGCAATTTCGTACACGGCGAGCGGTTTAATCGTCGAACCTGGAGAGCGCTTCATGTCAACTGCGCGATTAAATCCACGAAACACATAATCGCCACGTCCACCATACACGGCCATCACGCCTCCTGTCGTCGGGTTAATGACAATACTTGCACTTTGTACCAATGGCGTTCCTGTTCCGTCATCCGAAAAAAGCCAATAATTTTCATACGAGCTGTCCAATGCCCATTGATAATTTGGATCCAACTGCGTATAAATACGGTAGCCTTTTGACATTAAGTCTTGCTCGGGAATATTCGTGACACGTGTCGCCTCGCTAATCACCGCGTCAAAATAAAACGGATAGCGATACGCTTGCGTTGAAAAATAATTATCATATAACTCAATGCCTGATTGCTTAATCATTTCGGCTTCTTCTTGAGAAATCACACCGCTATCGGCGACGACATCAGCAACAACATTGCGTCGTTCAATCGCCGCTTCGTAATCGTCAATCGGATTGTAAATCGACGGCCCTTTCAAAATACCGGTCAGCACCAAGCTTTCATTCCACGTCAATGTGTCTGCCGAATGCCCAAAATAACGTTGCGACGCATCTTCAATTCCCCATACACCATTCCCAAAATACGCATGGTTCAAATACATTTCCAAAATTTGATCTTTATCGTACTGTTTTTCGACTTCCAACGCCAAAAATAATTCTTTCAACTTCCGTTGAATCGTTTGATCCGACGACAAAAAAGCATTTTTGACAAGTTGTTGGGTAAGCGTACTCCCGCCACCGCCCGAGGTATCTCCGCGATTGATGACTAAACGTACGAGCGCGCGTCCAATTCCAATCGTATCAAAGCCCGAATGTTGATAAAAACGGCGGTCTTCCGTTGCGATGACGGCTTCGCGCATTGTTGGAGAAATTTGATCCAATGTAACATAAGTGCCTTTTTGGGAGCTGAGCGCGCCTGCTTCTTGATCGTTAACATCGTAAACCGTCGTCACACTTT
Organism: Aerococcaceae bacterium; assembly: GCA_030525795.1. Classification (GTDB taxonomy): domain Bacteria; phylum Bacillota; class Bacilli; order Lactobacillales; family Aerococcaceae; genus Abiotrophia. Next base: position 23,622 of record JAUNEB010000015.1, read on the forward strand.
TCAGCGCGTCTTGTAACGTCGAAACACTTGTCGTTTTTGCAATGAGTACTAAATAACTTGATAGCACTAACGTCATGCTCATCGTCAAAAAGATGAGCCATTTCCAACCGCGATAATAGCGCCACAAATTACCGATTCCACGCGTCATTTTGCCTGTAAAAGAATGTCGTGCCATAAAGCACCTCCTCCATCAATCTTCCCCTAATTTTCTTTGCCTTCTAAAAAAGAGAGCTTACGCTCTCTACTAATAAAACACAATCACGGGCGTTCCATAGTCAACAGTTTCGTAGATATACGCGACGACATCAATCGGCGTATTTACGCAACCGAGCGATCCTGACCACAAATGCGTATCGCCACCGAATGAAGATTGCCATGATGCATCATGAATGCCTTGCGCATTATAGTCAAATCGCATCCAATATTGGACGGGCACTTTGTACTCTTTATTCAATATATGATTGACCCCTGTCAATTCGGTATCACGTAACATTTCAATGATGGCATTCGCGCCTGGTGTTGTTGGCGCTGCTGGTTGCCCTGTGACGACATTCGATGAAACGACTGGCTCATTATCCACGTACAAATACATCATTTGGTGAGTAATATCCACTTCGATATAGGTACCACCTATATCATCTTTTGCGTTGGCAATGCCACCTGTACTATACGTTGCGGGCTCGCGTTTGACATCTTTTCCTGCATCTAAATCCGCAAGCAAGTTTGCTGTTTCAACTTCAACATCAATGCCCCATCCCAAAATGCCTGGCGGAACTTCAACGGTTCCTTGCAAAGTGCTTTGGAACGTGCGCGTTTTGCCGAACGTATTGTACGTATCTTCGAGCGATTGAACGTATTCGCGTACCAGCGATTCGTCTACAAGAACGTTTTGTTCGTCATCAAAATACAACCAATTCTCAATTGTTTTGCGCGGAATTTGGACATCTTCGTCTGCAATTTGTAACGTAATGTTGATGTCAGCTACTTTATCAATTGCGCCCATTTTCGAAGTAACACTGCCGTGATTTTTGTCGATTTTTGGTGCGGTATAGCTATCTTCTAACCGAACTGTTGACGCGCCTTCTACTAATTGCTCGCCTAACACACGGAAGTCAACTTGCGTTCCGACCTCGCCGCCAACAACATGATAGCCGTCCTCTTCTGTGTACTTCACTACTGCGTCTTGTGGCGCTTGACGTTTTGCGTTGTCAATGCCTTGCGTTGCAAGTGTTTTTTCTAGGGCTGCGGTATCTAGTTGAATGTCTGCTGAACCAAATCCTTCATACTGTTCAGGTTCGACTAACGCTGGCCCCCACAAAAAGCTGTTTTGTTCGTTTAATTTAGCTTTCAGTGTGTTATCTAGCGCATAAGTTTTTTCAAGGTCTTTCAACGTAACGCTAGCAATCTCTTTATCTTTTTCGTGAATGGCGATGGTCTTAGACTCTAAAGTTGTTTGGATTTTTTGGGAGGCTTGCGCTAACGTCAATCCGCCTACTTCAATATCCCCAAATTTTGTATTTAATAAAAAGCGCCCATTAAAATAATATACGCCACCTGCGTACACAATCGCAGATAGCACGATTAGCGCGACTATTTTTTTCAAGAAACTCAATTCTAGCCCCTCCTCTTAGGGAATGTTATACTATGACTAGCATATTAAACTCAGCTCGATTTGTCAATTAAATCGCTCCTATTTTAATGTGAAAAAATCGGGAATTTTTCCCGATTTTTTTTGTTACAATCTGTTATTCAATTCTTGCGCGAGATCCTCAAATCCTTGCTTACCTAATAGCGCAAACATATTTTTCTTGTACGCTTCTACGCCTGGTTGGTCAAATGGATTAACCCCGTTCAAGTAGCCTGAAATTGCCACCGCGATTTCGAAGAAGTAAATCAAATGTCCTAATGTGTAGGCGTCCATTTTGGCAATGCGCACGATTAAGTTTGGCACTTGCCCGTCGGTGTGCGCCAATAAGGTTCCTTGGAAAGCTTTCGTGTTCACGAAATCTACAGATTTGCCTTCTAAGTAGCCTAAGCCGTCTAAATCTTCCGTCATTTCAGGAATTGCTAAATCATGACGCGGCGCTTCAACTTTCACGACCGTTTCAAAAATATTGCGCATTCCTTCTTGAATGTATTGCCCTAACGAATGTAAGTCAGTTGAGAAGTTCGCACTGGATGGGTAAATCCCTTTGAAATCTTTCCCTTCTGATTCACCAAATAATTGTTTCCACCACTCGTTGAAAAATGCTAGCGCTGGCTCGTAGTTAATCAATAATTCCGTTGTTTTGCCTTTACGATACAAAATGTTGCGAATCGCTGCGTATTGGTACGCTTCATTTTGGGTGAGGTCGCTACTTGCATAATTACCCATTGCGTCCGCAGCACCTTGCATTAACGCATCAATATCGCCACCTGCAACTGCAATCGGCAACAAACCAACCGCCGTCAACACCGTGAAACGTCCGCCGATGTCATCTGGAATAACAAACGTTTGATAGCCTTCTGCATCTGCTTCTTGTTTCAATGCTCCGCGCGCTTTATCTGTCGTCGCATAAATACGTTTAACCGCTTCTGCTTTGCCGTATTTTTCGATTAATTTCTCTTTCAAAATACGAAATGCAATTGCAGGTTCCGTTGTCGTTCCTGATTTTGAAATGACATTGATAGAGAAATCGCGATCGCCAATCAAATCGATTAAATCATTCAAATAAGTAGAGCTAATGCTGTTTCCTGCAAACAATACTTGCGGCATGCCTTTGCGTCCCGCTTTCAAGTTGTAGAATGAATGCGATAAGAAATCAATGGCTGCTCTTGCGCCTAAATATGACCCACCAATCCCAATCACTACTAACACATCCGAATTTGCTTTAATCGTTTCAGCTGCCTCTTTAATTGCAGCAAATTCTGCTTTATCGTAATCGACTGGCCAATTAACCCAACCTGTGAAATCATTGCCCACGCCTGTTTTTTGGCGAAGTTGTTGGTCTGCTAATGTCACGTACGGTTGTAATTGTTCTAATTCATGCGTTCCAAAAAATGAACTTGCTGTTGTGTAATCAAATTGAAGTGACTTCATCATTTATCTCCTTTAATCTTGTTGAAATTTACGTCTTTTTTCGTATTTGTCTTGGTCAATAGCGTCGAGTGCGCTCGCAATCCATTCTGGCATTTTGCGTTCCACGCTCGCAAACCCAATGCTTGGCAAATAGCGTTTGCGTCTTTTTTTCGGACGCGCTGGAAAACTTGGCGTGTTTAATTTTTGCAACGCGCGCATTGACAAACTAATTTTTTGTGTGTATTCATCAATGTCAATCACCATCACTTTGACGCGGTCGCCAATGTTGATGTAGCCTTCCAATTCTGTCATGTAGCCGTGCCGACATTCCGAAATATGCACCAATCCTTGTTCTTCTGGAGAAATGCTGACAAAAACGCCGTAATGTTGAATGCCGGTTACTTCGCCGTCAATAATATCTCCAATTTTAAATTGTGTACTAATCGTTCTCACCTCATTAGATGTTAACTGTGATACTCTTAATGTACACTTTACGCGTTGGTTTGTCTTGCGCACCTGTCTTAGAGTTTTCAATTTTTGTGACAGTATTCATCCCTGAAATCACTTGCCCAAAAACTGTATGACGTTGGTCTAACCAAGGCGTACCGCCGTTCGTCGCATACGCATCAATGACTTGCGGTTGATAAAGATCAATGTCGCGCATTTGTGCTAACATATGCGTTGGAACACTTGGCGCCGTCACAATAAAAAATTGACTACCGTTCGTATTTGGTCCTGCATTCGCCATTGACAATGCCCCTTTGAAATGGAATAAATTGTCAACAAATTCATCTTCAAAGCGTTCACCATAAATTGACTCGCCGCCCATTCCCGTTCCTGTTGGGTCGCCGCCTTGAATCATGAAATCTTTAATGACTCGGTGAAAAATCACGCCATCATAGTAACCTTTTTTGGCTAATTCAACGAAGTTCTTAACGGTCTTAGGAACTAAGTCTGCGTATAATTGAATGGCGATATCGCCTTTGTTGGTGTGAATAATCACATCGGGTAGTTGTGGGTAATTGGTCATGTTTTTTCTCCTTACTTAAATCAATAGATGCTTGTTATTATACTACATAGAAAGCAAACAAGCAAAACTTAATAGGCATTAGTACTCAGTTTATTAATCGCGTCTTTTAAGTGTGTAAAGCTCTCATGCTTTGCAGTTGTATTTTCATTCTCTCCATAGGCTCCATATATTCCCGAATGGTGACTTTTTCCGACGTAGTAGTAAAATTTCTTGCTCTTGCTTTCTTCTACCAACTTATTTGTTTTTAAAAATTGATCGATACTATCTATTTGACTATCTGAAAATATGATACAATTTTTTCCCGAAGCTATACTCTTATCCAAGTTATTTTCAAATTTAATTATCTTATATTCGGAAAAATCAATATCTTCATCACCTGTAATAACAGTATGTATTTCTGGAACATATTCCTTATTAGAGTACTTATATTTCTTTCTGTCAGGATTAAAGAACATATAAAAAACACTCTCTGAAGTATCTTCCGTAACCTGAAAGTTATTCTTTCCTCGATCAGAGTTATTGAATTTTTCCCTGTATCTGTCCCGGCATCCTTCTCTATAAAAACGCTGATAAGCCTCTTGACACTCTAATTTAAATCCTATATCACAATTTGGAATAAAATAGTGCCCTTCATTTTCTAAGATACCGCCACTCTGTTCCTCATTTGAAATTAAAATCTTATAAAAAATCTCGGTCCCAATAGGATAAACATCCGAATTATCTCTATAAATAAGTTTCACATCATAAAATACAACTCCTTTTCCCGTCGATAGATATTCGCTTATTTTATTTTCAATTATAGCTTGATCTTTATTTGCAACATTAAACTGAGTAAATACATTCGTCTCTTTACAATTTATTTTGTTGTCTGTCCATTTTTCATCGGGTTTATTTCTAAATTTTTTAATAATATGTTGTTCCGTTAAAAACTTGCAAAGACTATGAGCAAGAATATGCCCTCTATGAAAATACCACTCACAGTCCTCGCCCTTAGGTATATTACCTACAGGGAACTGCTTAGGATTCCCTATGTGTTTACGTTCTATTTCCCTCTTGTTTTTTGCTTTGAATACACAACACCAACCTCTCTTTTTACCTTTTGAACTGTTGCTATGAGTACTTTTACTTACAGCCCCTGCTTCTTTTCCCTCGTTAATAATTGTTACTGTTCTACATTTTTCTTCGCTACATAAAAATTCGCCTTTGTAGTATATTGAATTAACAAATTCATTAATCATCTTGGCTCTATTGCTAAAATCCAATAAATCGCCTAACTCTTTTTTATCTTTAAGACCTAGTCTAGTAATAATTTCGTCCACATCCATACTATTCATCTCCTTGAATCATTATATACTTTTATCTTACAATAAAATCTATATTATTCAAAAAAATTTGATAGTTATTCTCCGTTTTTTTGGTATAATTTAGAGTAACTAGTTTAATTATTTTGACGAAAGAGGTTGTGTTGTGTTCAATTTACCTTTGATTACATCGCTTGTGGCGATTCTTTTTACACAATTTATTAAATATCCGATTGCTTTATTAACGAACCGTCGCCAAGCAAAATTGCATTTAGTGACGTCAACAGGCGGTATGCCGAGTTCCCATTCCGCAGCAGTAAGTAGTTTGATTACATCGCTTGCATTGGAATACGGCGTTAACTCGCCTTACGTTGCGATTGCGACCATTTTTGGTGTGATTATTATGTTTGACTCAATGGGTGTCCGCCGACAAAGTGGCGAACAAGGAATCGTCTTAGATTATTTGTACCACCATCACGCAAAAGAACTCAAAGACACCCCGCTGACACAATCAACCAACGAAGATACGACTCATCCCATGGTCAACACCTACGACTTGGAAAATTACGAAGAAATGATTATTACCAAGTATTTAGGGCACAAACCGACTGAAGTTGCAGTCGGCATTTTGACCGGGTATCTCGTAGCAATTGTTTGCCGCTTTATTTACATCAGTTTTTAATACAAAAGGAGTTACACATGACAGTTGATTTGTACGATATTACGATTATTGGTGGCGGTCCCGTCGGCTTGTACGCGGCATTTTATGCGGAATTGCGCCAAGCCAAAACCAAAATTATTGAGAGTTTAGAACTTTTGGGCGGACAACCCGCACATCTTTATCCCGAAAAACCGATTTTCGATATTCCCGCTTTTCCAAAAATTACAGGCGCGGAATTGACAAAGGCACTCGAACAACAGCTTAGCCGCTTTGAAACGACCATTTGCTTAGGCGAAGAAGCATTATCTGTCGCGCAACATCACGATGCAGACGACCAACCTTTTTTTGAAATTCAAACAACGAAAGCCACGCACTACTCCAAAACCATTCTGATTGCTGCGGGCAACGGCGCGTTTCGCCCTCGCAAATTGGATTTAGCTGACGCCGAACAATACGAAGCGGGCAACTTGCATTATTTCGTCAAAGATATTCAAGCATTCAAAGACAAAACTGTTGCCATTTGTGGCGGTGGCGATTCCGCTGTCGACTGGGCTTTAACCCTGGAACCCCTCGCAAAAAAAGTGTACCTCATTCATCGTCGTCCGCAATTTCGTGCGCTAGAACATAGTGTGTCCTTATTGCAACAATCTTCGATAGAAATTTTGACCCCTTATATTCCACACCAACTTATCGGCGAAAATGGACGCATTACCCAGCTTGTCATCAACGAAAGTCGTACTGACAATTTTGTGACGCTTGACATTGATGATTTTATTGTCAATTATGGTTTCACATCCTCTATCGGACAAATCAAACAGTGGGGCATGGAAAGTCAGCGCAACACTTTATTGACGAATCATCAATTTGAAACGTCGATTCCGGGTATTTTTGCGATTGGCGACATTGCCCACTACGACGGAAAAGTCCCAATCATTGCCACCGGCTTTGGCGAAGCACCTCTAGCGGTCAACCAAGCGTTACAATTCATCGACCCAACACACAAACAACAGCACATTCATAGTACGAGTTTGTTTGAATAGCAACAAAAGTGACGGACATCCAATGGATACTCCGTCATTTTTTTATTTAGTAACTTATTAAAATAACTTCAGATTTTCTACCGAATAAGCAAGCAAACCAGACAACTTTTAATGTTAAACCTTGTTACGCATAATAACGACTCTGCTCTCATACTTCTCTTGTACTATTTTAAACGACTTTGCTAGAATCGAGGTAAGTCAGCTCGGCTGGCGGCTGGCCTCTCCCAGGTCCGTCCAACCGACTAAAAAACCATGCCTCCCGCTCTGTCATTGCCAAATAGGAAAATGGCAACGCTAAAACTGACCTAGATAATCTCAAACAGCTGGCCAAATCATCTCCGCCAAAAAGGGCGCCCCGCAAAGAAGTGGTCGCTCTCAAGCTCCGTCCCGAGCTTGACACGATTTACCGCCTACAACGTGGCCAGACTCACACCAAGTAGTGCATTTTATCTGGTGGTTGACAAGGTGACTTACGCTGGAAAGCCCGAATACTTGCTATCTTGTACAAAATCTCGCAGTCTATTTCCTTGCTCAAGAATCCGGGCAACAATTTCTTTTGTGTGTGGATAAAGAATTTTTCACTAAGCAAAGGGGCCTTTAATAATCTAAGATTCAGTTGCATCAATAGAAATTAGATTAGATGAGTTATTTATATGAGTTTTGAAACACTCTAAACAATTCTACATCAAATAGTGACACTTACTCTATTTTTTGTGGTATACTAACGATAATAAATAGTTATCGGGAGGGGAAAG
>JAUNEB010000016.1:0-26191 GCA_030525795.1 Aerococcaceae bacterium
TCAAAATAACTTTTTGGTAGTCGATTTTAGTAAGAGCCGCTTGTATTTCGGATTCAGAAGGTTTACGCGCGTCTGTTGAGCCGATGCGCCACAAATCTGTCACCGCGCCAATGGTAATATCGAATTTGCCATTACTTAATTGCGACATCGACAAGGCTTTTTCGATTAGTGCATAAGTTTCTGGCGAAACTTTCACAGGGGCAATGCCTGCTGATTGGTTAATGTTATAGACATCAGAGCCTTCAAGGTTCGTTGTCCATAATTTTTCCATGGTTTGAATATAATCGTAGGCTTCATCCATCGCTTGTTTGGCCGCGTCGCCCTCGTGATAAATTTGTAATTGAACAGCTGTATGAAGCAACGATTCTGAGCGTGATAAAGGCGTTTTGCTGACAGCCAATTCTCCTGAAGATGGGCCACATCCCACTAAACAAAGTACACAAAAAATAAATAATCCTATTTTTTTCATTGGTTTCATCCTTTCGCCTTTATTATATCAAATTTAATGGCTTCTTGCTATTAAGAGGATTACAACGCCCCACAAAAAGCTTCCGACGCCATAGACAATATGGAATATTGCCTTATTTGTCTTATGTTGAAACAAATATAAGCCAATCCACCCACCAAATGCCCCACCCAAAATACCTGATAATAGCAATTGTTTTTCAGAAATGCGCTGTTTTCCGCGAAGTGCGGCATATTTGTCGATTCCCATTTGAAAAAGTGTCCATAATGTCATAATCAATATGGCAATGAGTAGCGCTCGTTTCATGTTATTCTCCTTCAACAAAACAAGCTGGGAAATCCCAGCTTATGTTTGAAATTATTTTGTACCGAAAATACGGTCGCCTGCGTCGCCCAATCCAGGTAAAATATAGCCATTTTCGTTTAATTTTTCGTCCAAAGCAGCCATATAAATATCTACATTTGGATGTGCCGTTTGCAATGCCTTCACGCCTTCTGGAGCTGCCACTAAACAAACAAATTTAATATTTTCTGGAAGAATTCCGTATTTTTTGACTAATAAGTCAAGGGCTGCAATGGCTGAACCACCTGTGGCTAACATTGGATCGACAACGAACACTTGACGATCTTGAATGTCATGTGGCAACTTTGAAAAATATTCAACAGGTTCTAACGTGTCGTGGTCGCGATATAAACCGATATGTCCGACGCGCGCAGCAGGAACTAAGTCCATAATGCCGTCTACCATGCCAAGTCCTGCACGTAAAATCGGAATAATCGCCATTTTTTTGCCTGCGATTTGTTTTTGTGTGCATTTGACAAGAGGTGTTTCGATTTCGACTTCTTCAAGCGGTAAATCGCGTGTCATTTCATATGCCATCAACATGCCGATTTCGTTAGTAACTTCACGAAAATCTTTCGTTGACGTATTTTTGTCACGAATAATTGTTAATTTGTGTTGAATTAATGGGTGATCCATTACGATACATTTTGCCATTGTGTATTCCTCCTACAAACTCTTTTTACAAATTATACTTGATAAAGGGGCTTATTTGCAACTATTGCTTTTGCTTTTTCGCGGATTGCTGGCAGCTCTGCCTCGTCTGCTTGCAAGGCTTCGATGATTAAGTGTGCAATTTGGCGTGCCTCTTCTTCTTTTAAGCCGCGTGTAGTAATTGCTGCCGTTCCGATTCGGATACCGCTTGTTTGGACAAAAGATTTTTTGTCATTTGGAATGGAGTTTTTGTTGACAGTGATGCCGACTTTATCTAGGCGTTCTTGAGCCCATTTTCCAGTGATTTCGTCACCTAATCCTGTGACATCCAAATTGAATAAGTGGTTGTCGCTACCGCCAGATACGACGCGCAATGGACTTTCTAGAAAGACTTCTACCATTGCTTGAGTATTTTTAATAATTTGTTGCGCATATGTTTTGAAAAATGGTTGGAGTGCTTCGTGCAATGCGACAGCTTTTGCGGCAATGACGTGCTCTAACGGCCCGCCTTGAATCCCTGGGAAAATGACACTGTTAATTTTTTTAGCGTGTTCTTCTTTCGCCAAAATCAATCCCCCACGCGGACCACGTAAAGTTTTGTGTGTTGTTGTCGTAACGACATCGGCGTAAGGAACAGGATTTTGGTGTTCGCCCGCTGCCACTAAACCAGCAATATGCGCCATATCCACAAAATAAATAGCGCCAACTTTTTGAGCAATTTGACCAATACGCTCAAAATCAATCTTTCTTGAATACGCGCTCGCACCTGCAATAATCATCTTAGGTTGGCATTCAATCGCAATGCGCTCTAATTCTTCATAATCGATCGTTTCAGTTTCGGGGTCAACGCCGTAACTGTACATTTCATACGATTGTCCACTAAAATTCGCTGGAGATCCATGCGTCAAATGACCACCTTGAGATAAATCCATGCCGAGTACCCGGTCTCCCACTTCCAAAAAGGCGCGGTAAACCGCCATGTTAGCAGTAGAACCTGAATGCGGCTGAACATTGGCATATTCAGCGCCAAACAATTCCTTGGCACGATCAATCGCTAATTGTTCGATAACATCCACATACTCACAGCCGCCATAGTAGCGTCGACCAGGATAGCCTTCTGCATATTTATTCGTCAAAACGCTGCCTTGCGCTTCTAAAACTGCTGGCGACACAAAATTTTCTGACGCAATGAGCTCAATGCCTTCCAATTGGCGCTGATGTTCTTTGGCGATTGTATTAAAGACGGCATCATCTTTCACATACTCTGTCATAAAAATCCCCTTCCATTTCTTAAACTAAAAGGGATAAGTTTATCCTATCCCTTTTGCATTATTTTAACATATTCAATTAATTTTCTCTAGTAGAAATTAAGTTCCCAATCACAAAGCCGATGATTGCTGGAATGATCCAGCCCATGCCAATTTTGGCAAAAGGCAAGTAACTATATACGAATTGCACAAATCCATTGACTTTTGGAATACTTGCCAAAGGTGACGCAGCCAAGCCATCAACAAGCGCCACAACTAACGTGAAATAACTCGTCCATTGATACACTGAGCGCTTCCCTTTAAATACTTTGTGAAATAGCGCCAGTAAAATTAACACAATCGCCAACGGATACAAGAACATCAACACAGGAATTGCGTATTCAATAATCTTCGTCAATCCAACATTCGCAAAAATCGCTGGAAAAATCGTCGTCACACTCAAGAAAAATTTATAACTCAATTTAGGGAACATTTCCGCAAATGCTGCTGAAAATGCCGTTGATAACCCTACTGCCGTTTTTAAACAGCCAAAAAAGACAATCAAAGCTAATAAAATATTTCCAAAAGTGCCTAAATAGTGATGCGTAATTTGTGCTAAAGCAATCCCGCCGTTTGCACTTAATTCAAACTTCCCTAAGCTCGTTGCGCCAGCGTAAGCCAATAGACCATAAATAGCGGCCATTAACGCCATGCTCAGCGCGCCAGATTTTGTCATGTCTTTAGCGATTTGTGAAGGTTTCGTCACACCTAACTGTTGAATTGCTGAAATGACTAAAATTCCGAAAGCTAATGCCGCAAGCGCGTCTAACGTGTTGTACCCTTCCAAAATTCCTTTTGTCAGTGGACTATTTTGGTACGCTTCTTGCACAGGTAAATTTGACACGCCGCCCATCGGATTGACCACAACCATCGCTAATAAAATGCCTAACACTACTAAAAAGACAGGGTTCAATATTTTACCAACATAGGCTAATAAATTGCTAGAATTTTTGGATAAATAAAAAGCTACTGCAAAGAAAAATACGGAATACGCCGCCAAAGCGCCCGTTTGGTGCGTTTCTGCTACAAATGGCACAATGCCGATTTGGAATGATGTCGCTGCTAAACGCGGAATCGCAAAAAATGGCCCAATAACCAAATACAATAATACCGTAAAAATTTTGCCATAACGTTTGCCGACACGTGAAGCGAGTTGATACACGCTCTTGCTTTCAGAAACACCCATCGCCACAATCCCTAAAAATGGCATCCCAATCGCAGACACTAAAAATCCTAGCGTCGCTAACCAAACGTTCGCCCCCGCTTCTTGCCCTAAATGAACGGGAAATAACAAGTTCCCTGCTCCGAATAAAATACCGAACAACATCGATCCGATATAAAAATAATCTTTCTTTTGAAGTTTTTGCTCCATTCTGTCATCTCCTTCTATTTTCGAACTTTTTTCTTAGTCAATTCTCATTTTATACTAATTTTTATGCGTTTGCAATCTTTTTTTCAAAAAAAGAAAAGGCTAGCAAACGCTAGCCCTATTATCCGATGATGCCGTCTTTATATAGTTGTTTTGAACCCGCATGTTATAAGCAGGTGGGTTTCTTAATACGCAATCTCTGACTACCAAGTGAAAAGGCTTGTCATCATTGAGTATAACGGAATCCCTTTTATGTAAAGAAAATGTTCGGTCAAGACAGTGTATACCTAACGAACACCTCAGATAACTCATGTCTTTATTATAGCAAATTTTTTTGAAAATGCAAGCGTTTTTATTACGATTCTTTTTCGGCGCGTAAAGTTGCAACAAATTGCTCAATGCGCTCAAAAGCTTGCTTCAATTCGGCAATTGAATATGCGTACGAAATACGCACAAACCCCTCCCCAGATTCGCCAAAAGCAGATCCTGGAACGACCGCCACTTTGTATTCGCGAATCAAACGTGTCGCAAATTCTTCCGAAGTCAACCCGAACTGTGAAATATTCGGAAAAATATAAAACGCTCCAAAAGGTTCAAAACACGGAATTCCAAGACGCTCCAATTCTCCCATCAAAAAGCGACGGCGCTGATTATAGCTTTCTTTCATCATTTCAATATCTGCATCGCCATCGCGCAACGCGGAAATCGCTGCGTATTGACTGACTGTTGGAGCAGCCATAATAGCAAATTGATGAATTTTAATCATTTGGCGCATAATTTCTTCTGGTCCGCAGCAATAGCCAAGGCGCCAGCCGGTCATCGCATAGGCTTTTGAAAATCCGTTAATATAAATTGTACGCTCGCGCATACCAGGAATTTCAATGACACTCGCATGTGGCTCGTCACTATACGTCAATTCTGCGTAAATTTCGTCCGTCAATACGAGCAAATCATGCTTAATAATAACGGCTGCTATGGCTTCCAAATCTTCTCGGCTCATGACAGCACCTGTTGGATTATTCGGAAATGATAAAATAATCGCTTTTGTTTTAGGTGTGATGACGGCTTCTAATTCTTCTGCTGTTAAGCGAAATTGATTTTTTTCTTTTAGTTGGATTGGAACAGGAACACCGTCCGCCAAAGTAATGCAAGGCAAATAGGATACGTAGCACGGTTCGGTATAGATCACTTCGTCGCCTGGATCAAGCGTTGCACGCATCACCAAATCAATCGCTTCACTCCCACCAACAGTCACCAATACTTCGGTTTTCGGATCGTATTGAACGTGCCAACGTCTATCAATATAGCGTGCAATTTCTTCACGCAATTCAATTAACCCTGAGTTTGCTGTGTAAAAAGTACGACCTTTTTGGAGGGCGTAAATGCCTTCTTCACGTACATGCCACGGCGTATCAAAATCAGGTTCGCCTACGCCAAGCGAAATGACATCTTTGATTTCATTGGCAATATCAAAAAAACGACGAATGCCAGAAGGTTGAATGGCTTGAACTTTTTGATTCAAAAAATTTCTCATGGTGTGACCACCATCCGTTGATCCTTGTCAGGTTTCACGAATACGGTGCCGTGATCTTTATATTTTTTCAAAATAACATGTGTTGCCGTTGATTGCACTTCATCAATAACGGAAAGGCGATCTGAAACGAATGCTGCAATTTCTTTCATCGGCGCTTTTTTCAATTCAACACTGAAATCAAAGCCACCAGACATTAAATAAACAGCTTCTACTTGCGGAAATTGGTAAATTTTCTCGGCGATACGGTCAAATCCTTGTCCACGTTGCGGATTGACTTTCAATTCGATAATCGCCGAAACATTTTGGTCGTCCGTTAAGTCCCAGTTTACAAGCGTATTGTAGCCGCAAATAATGTTTTCTGCTTCCATTTCAGCGATGTCTGCTGCGACTTTGGATTCTTCTAATCCAAGCATTGTTGCGATTTCGCGCGCTGTCAAACGGCTATCTTTTTCGAGTAATTTTAAGATTTGTTCGCGTTGTTTCACACGTCATTCCTTCTTTCTTTATGAGTATCGATTACAAATTTGAATTGTGAGGCAAAATAATCAAACAAATATTGCGTGTATGTCATTTCAGGGATAATTTCTGCAAATTGCTGATATGACAAGTGTTCGCGCACCGTAATTTCGTCCGCTCCTTGATGCAATACTTGTTGCAAAATAAATCGCTCGTAAGCTGTCTCATCGATTTGATGCCCTTTTGCAAAATAATCATGACGCGCAATCAATTTGTAAATAAAATCTTCTGTCGCGCGCTCTAACAATTGATTTTCAATGTCTTCTGTAATATTCCAAACTATTTTTACGTAGTCTTCTAAGCTTTCTTGTCGCTCTGCTGCCGCTTCTTTTGCTCGCGAAACATAGAGCGCTTTAAATGCATCAAGCTCCTCACTATTCAAAATCACTGACGTCGTATCCGCATAAAACACGGTCAAATACGGCAACAATTTGCTGTAAAATTGCGTTTGAATCGCTCGCATTTTGAATGTGTCCATTGCAAATTGCTTCAACGCATGAACGGTTTCAATATTCGGTAATTGCAACGCCTCCACATGCTCGTCTAGCAATACAAACGACGGGTCATTTTGCGTATTGAATTGCTGAGATACTTGCAACAAAGTTGGTGCGACAACCGCTTCCCAAGACGGAATCGGAATTTCTAAGTAATGCTCTGGTACATAAATCTCTTCGATTGGTACTACTTGTTCAACTGTGCTTTTCATTTCACACCTCTTTTCTAAAAAAACGAGAGATTAAACAACTGTTTAACCTCTCTTATTATGACAAATTTTGCAAAAATAATCTAGCTTAATGCAGCACTTTGTCAAGGAAACTTTTTGTTCGTGCATGACTTGGCGCAGTAAATAATTGTTCAGGCGTATTTTCTTCGACGATATAACCACCGTCCATAAAAATAACACGGTCCGCCACTTCGCGCGCAAATCCCATTTCGTGCGTGACGACAATCATTGTCATACCGTCTTTTGCTAGTTGTTGCATCACTTCTAAGACGTCTCCTACCATTTCAGGATCGAGTGCAGAAGTCGGCTCATCGAATAACAAAATATTCGGTTGCATCGCCAAGGCTCTCGCAATGGCTACACGTTGTTTTTGGCCGCCTGATAATGATTTTGGGTATTCATCTGCTTTATCTTCCAAACCAACGGAAACGAGCAATTGCTTAGCAAGCGCAACTGCTTCTTCTTTGGATAGTTTGCCCAATTCGAGAGGCGCCAATGTAATATTTTGCAGTACAGTCAAATGCGGAAATAAATTGAACTGTTGGAATACCATACCGATATTTTCACGAATTTTATTGATGTTGTGTTTTTTGTCGGTAATATCCACATCATCAATCAAAATGGTTCCGCCATCAATATTTTCTAAACGGTTTAAGCACCGCAAAAAAGTTGATTTTCCTGATCCAGATGGGCCAATGATACAGACAACTTCTCCTTGGCGAACGGTTAAATCAATCGATTTCAAAACTTCATTATCGCCGAATCTCTTTTTGAGGCCGCGTACGATGACTGTTGACATATACATATTCTCCTTTAAATAATACAGTTGGAATGACACGCATTAAGCCTAACATAATTGCAGAACGTAATGCAACTCAAAGCACAAAATTTATTGCAACTAGCGATTTATAATACAAACAAAACCTAACATTTGCTGCTAGGTTTTGTCAAGTTGGTTATTTAATGACGATTTGTCCCTTATCATTGAGTTGATAATTTGGCAAGATTCCCATTTTGTCAAATGGAAAAAAACGAATATCAACTTTAGTCACAGCCGATTGTTCGACAAAGCCGAATTCCTCACTATCTACTGAGTTAGAACGATTGTCGCCCATTACAAAGAGTTTTCCTTCTGGAACAGTTGTGACTCCCGCTACTTGCTCCAATGTAAAATCATGTGTAAACGGCTTTTGCTCAACTTCTTGTTGTTTTTTTGATAAGTAAGGTTCTTGGGTAGCAACACCATTGAGATAAAGGACGTCATCTTTGAATTCGATTGTGTCACCTGGAACACCGATGATGCGCTTAATGTACAGTTTAATTTTGCCGTTTTTATCGAGTTCTCCTGTCGGCGATTCAAATATCACGATGTCAAAACGCTCTACACTTGCTAATTTGAGTTGAAACAAGCGTTGCCCGTCTGCTAATTCATAATCCATTGAAGCGCCTGATATCGTTACTGAATCTAGCACGAATAATTTTACTCCCCATGCGAGTAAGGCAACTACTACCAAAAACAATAAGTTAGATATCCAAGATTTCAAGTTACGAAACATGCTATTCCCCGCTAGAAGATTCGGATTCTTCTGGAGTTGCTGGTTCTGTTGGTGTTTCGGTTTCTGATGTAGTTTCGGATGTTTCTTCAGCTGGTGCAGATTCAGAAGAAGATTCAGATTCTGTAATTGTTGCGCCTTCTAAACGTAAATCTAAAGGAATTGCAACGGTTGGAACGTAACCATTTTCAACAGGGACGCCGTATGCTTGTTGGAAATCGAAGGTTAGCGGTGCTGAAATAAAGGTTCCTGCGACGGCATCTAGGTAAGATAATTCTTCGATTGCGACATTGTACTGATGTGTCCCGACTAAAGTTGCGTCCACAATCGCATCAAATCGTGCTTCAATTCGAATAAAATGGTCTGTTTGAGATAAGTGATAGACGAATACTTCAGGCGCCAAACCGCTTGATAATGCCGCTTTTTGGATGACTTCGTTCAACTCAGGCGCGCCATATTGGAAGGCACTTGCCCAGTTCAATTGGTCTGTCCATGAGTCACGAAGCGTTTTGTAAGGTAAACCTGCCGATTCGTAAATCGCTTTGCGTTGTGGCTCTTCATTTTCTGCGTATTGGTAAAGGTAAACGCGTAATTGATTCAATGCTCGTTTAGATTCTGCGCTTAAGTTTGGTAACATTTTCTCAGCGATAAATGTATGTGAATACAAGGTTTCGATGCGTCCGCCTTCTTGCGCGATTTGGTAAAACTTATTGAAAAACGCTTGAATAATTGGATGGTATTCTGCGGCGCTGTAATCTGGACTTCCCATTTGAAGAAGGTCTTCAACGGATTTCTTCTCTTCGATTGAAGCCAGCACGTCTACCCAAGGGCGATCTAAGTTCAAGTCGATACTTTTCTCAAGCTGTTCGATGGTGTTCTCGTCTTGAGCCGCTTCTGTTTTTGCAAAATCGCTCGCGAATTCTTCAAGTTCTTTGACATTTTCTTCTGTTAAATTGATTTCAGTCTGGTTATTGACGACGTTTTGGACGATTTGAGTGACGTTGACTTCCGTATTGTTCGTTACGTTGACGGTCACTTCTTTTTTGATGTCCGAAATGATTTGGTTAACTTGATTGTCGTTGACAGGTGCTGTTTGCTTGACTTGTTCAACGATTTTGATTTCTTTTTCAGCGACTTTAACGGCTTTGGGGTCGATTTGTACGCCTGATTTTTCAAGTAAAGCGTAAACGCCAGCTAAGGCACCTTCACCCGTTACAGGTGTCACAGTTGCGATTTTGATTAAAACGTCTTTGGCACCAGAAGTGATGGCTGCGTTTTGGTAAGTGACGGGTTTAACTAAGGTAATGTTTTGTGGAGTTACGATTTGTACTTGAACACCAAATCCTGCAGGTTGTTTTTCGATTAAGGCACTGGAGTAAACCGTCGTAGCACTATTTGATCCGTCTTGCAAAAAGCGGTTAATCGTATTTCCGTCAACATAAATTGTACGGTCTGCGGTAACATCTGTTGCACCTAAAAGTTGCTTCGTTTGCTCTGCTTGTTGTGCGGTTAATGAGCCACCTAATGAAACTAAACGCTCTGCTTGTGCTACTTGAACAGCGTAAGCGGATTGATTCATGACCAAGGCACTCAATGGCGTTATGGCTAAACTTGCAGCTAAAGCTAATAATGGTAATTTTCTTGTTTTTTTCATGTTCATCTCTCCTTTGTATATAATTATACCACTTATTGTGTAAGAATGTTGCTAGAAATTATGAATTTTTTGCGAAAAAAAGAAAACGACTGAATCTATCAGTCGCTTCGTTTATACTTTATCTGCAATAAATTTAGAAAGCACCCCTGCAACGAAGTTTGTTGACCTTTCGTCGCTAAATGTTTTGGATAATTCAATCGCTTCATCAACTGCAACTTGAACGGGCACAATGCTGTTATCCACATGCAACACTTCATAAAACGCCAATCGTAAAATGGTTAAATCAATTTTGGCAATGCGTTCAAGCGTCCAACTTTCAGTCAAAAATTGTTTGATAGCGTCGTCTAATTGAGCTACTTGCCCATGAACACCCGTTACTAATTCCGTTAAGTAAGCATCTTGGATACCCTCAAAACCAGCTTCAGGATCATTACCTGCTTCCAACGAAAAAGCCAATGCGGTTTCAATCGTCAACGCTTCTTTTGGTTCGAGTATTTGATACAGTGTTTGGATTGCTTTTTCACGGACTTGACGACGCGTTAGTTTTTTGATATTACTCACCCGTCTCACCGTTTTCTTCGTCGAGGTGTAAGTAATCGTTTGCTTGTTGTTTGTCAGTTTCGATAGTCACCACATGGACATTTACTTCTTGAACAACTAAGTCTGTCATGTACAAAATTTGTTCTTTCACGCGTTTTTGTACTTTCATGGCAACATCAGGTACGGAATAACCATATTGTAAATCGACTTCTACATCAATGCTGATGTCGTTTTGGTTGCGGTGTACTTTTGCGCCGATGCGTTCAGAATTGCGGCCAAAAACTTCATTTTGTAAGCGGGTATGTAGTTTAGCAACCCCTTCTACTTCGCTCGCTGCTTTTGCGGCAATGGTTTCTAAAACGCGCGTTGTAATGTTAATTTCACCTAAATAGTCTACTGTCATCTTATTTCCTCCTGTCTTCTTTTTTTATTTTAACGAACTTTCAAAAAATTTGCTAGAGAATTATGAGATTTTTTGGACTGCGGTTAAAACTTTTTACGCCGGTAGCGGTGACAAGCAAGTCGTCTTCAATACGGACGCCACCTAAGCCTTCGATATAAATTCCTGGTTCGTTAGTAATGACCATGTTTTCTTGGAGTGGTTGCTCATTGCGACCGTTGACGCCTGGCAATTCGTGGACATTCAAGCCTAATCCGTGCCCTAATCCATGTCCAAAATAATCACCGTAGCCTTTTTGTTTAATATAATCACGCGCGATAGCATCGACTTCTTTACCTGTCATACCAGGTTTTGCTTGTTGATTGACCAATTCATGCGCTTCAAGAACAATATGATAAATTTCTTCAAGCTTTGGATTAACGCTCCCAATTGCAAAAGTTCGCGTCATATCTGAGCTGTATCCTTTGTAATAACAACCAAAATCAAGCGTAATTAAGTCGCCATCTTCAATGACTTTGTCGGTCGCAACGCCATGCGGCATTGCTGAACGAACGCCACTTGCAACAATCGTATCAAATGACATTGCGCTCGCCCCTTTACTCTTCAAGTAGCGTTCTAATTCATTAGCAACTTGAATTTCTGTCATGCCCACTTTGATATACGTCAAAATGTACGCAAACGCATCATCTGCCAAATCGCACGACTCTTGAATAATGGCGATTTCTTCTGGCGTTTTAATTTGACGAATTTCCTCAACAAATCCGCGTGTTTCCACGATTTCTGCTGTGAAAAATTGTTTAATATGTAAGTAAGTTGCGACGGTCATTTCGTCTGCTTCGATCGCAACTTTTTTCAAGTTTTTTTCGTTTAAGTAGTCGTTGACTTCTGCAAAAATTTCTTGTTTATTTTGACGAATGGTGTAGCCTGTTGCTTGATTAGCAGCTTGCTCTGTATAGCGAAAATCGGTAATAAAGACCGCATCGTGCTGCGAAATGACAGCAACGCCTGTTGAACCTGTAAAATTCGCCAAATAACGCAAATTATACAAATCGGTTACGATGAGCGCGTCCAATCCGTGTTGTTGTAATTTTGTTCTTACGTTTTGAATACGTGACATGGAATCCCTTCTTTCTTTTTCAATGAGACCATTATAGCATATTCAGACAACTTATAAAACTATCAATCACATCATGCGCCGCGATAAACAAAATGTACTTCGTTTTGCGATGTTGTGCCGGTTACTTCAAGAGATTGTGGTTGCATCAAATCAACGCATAATTGTGCTTGGTGACCTTCGTGTTGCCATTTAATCGTTAATTGAGTGCCTTCATAAATAACATCAATGATTGCGTCTGCGTGAAAAGCTTTGCTTTCGTGGCGGAAACGAATGAGCGCCAACTGGTCTTGTACTACTTTTTGGGCAAGTCGTTCGTCGATTTGTGCTTGCGTCAAGTTTGTGCGATTAATTTCTTTATGACCGCCTGCTCCTGCTCGCTCAACAGCTTCGTGGTCATTTTTCCCTGCAAAAATATCTAAATACCAAATTTGTGGTTTTCCAGGTACAAAAAGTTGTAATGCGCGTGCAAGTAGCATTTTGGTGTCGTTTTCGCCGAGTGCGCTATAATAAGTCGCGTTGACTTGATAGTAAACGTTTTGTTGGCCGTGAAGATTTTTGACGTAGCCGCCTCGATTGACAACTGTTTCGATTAATTCTTGGATGCGTTGTTCTGGTAGCAAGCCTTTCAAATCTAGTAATGGAATCCCGTCATGGCAACCTAACATATTGACGGTGCACAATTTTTTATCCAAAATATCGCGAATCCAAGCGACTAAATGCGTCGCATCTTGGCCTTCGATTGTGTCCAACACTAATCCTGGCAAGAAAAAGTCATACGTCAAATAACCTTCATTGGCAATTCGTTCGTGAATTTTCGCTTCGTAACTTTCGTGAATTTCAGGCAACAAAGTTAAATTGCGTTCCTTTGCTAATTGGCTGACTTTATCGAGCAATTCCCACGTTCCAGGATCATTCAAAAAGTTGCGCGACCCGACTTGTTTTGGCGCATACGCAAACGCATCTAAACGCACAATGCTGGCGCCATACGCTTGCAATTTATCCAACGTTTGCGCGTAAAATTCCCATACTAAAGGCGATTGGATGTTCAAATCCATTTGTCCTAAATATTCGCAATTTTTTTCTAAATAATGCGTAACTTTAGCAGAAAACGGCGATAATTCTGCTAAATCTAGCCCTTCTAACGAAGTATTTTCCGCCAAATGCGCCTCGACTTTATCGCGAATCGCAAGCGCTTGCCCGTATTGGCAATTCAACACTTTCATCCACGTTTGCGCCGTTACGTTTGGATATACTTTTTCTTGATAAAAGGTATTCCAAAACGTCAAGCGTTCGTCATTTTCTGTCGTCACGGTCAAAATGGGTAACCCTGGCTTACGGAAAAACATTTCTTGAATGACGTCTGCTTGCGGCTGAATATAGCCTGATTCGGTCATTTCGCCATGATTTTGCCAAAAAGTATTCCAGTCAATGAAGAAATCATAATAAGGCGATTGGCTGCCTTCTTGAATAATGGATTGAAACTGCGGCGATAAAACCGACGCATGATTCAAAATAAAATCCAGCTTCGTTTTGACGCCAAGTTGCTCTAGCGCCGCCAAATCCGATGGCTTCACAAATGTTTCGTTCAAATTATAATCAATGACCGAAAAACCGCGATCCAAATCCGTATGAAATAAACTTGGCAAAATATATACCGCTTGGAAACTATTTTTTACCACATCCTGACTCAAAAAATGGATTGTTCCCGCTAAATTCCCTGCTAAACTGTCAGGATATACATTGAGCATCGGTTGAATATTAAAGGTTGTCATGGCGTTCTCCTTCAATCAATGTTAAATAATCACTATAATCTAATACCGTTCCAGCTTTAGAAAAAATTAAATCCGCATGCGCTGCTTGTTCATGGAGCTTTCCTTGTTCGATTTCGAGTACCATCGTCACGAACGGGCTATCTGCTTGACCATCACGCGCACGTAATTGACGATACGCCAACGTTTCGGACGGCGTGCTATTCAAGAATAATCGAAAATCTAAGTTGAGCAATTCCGCGTGGTTGCCGTGTGTCCACTCAACAAACATGACTTTTTTGTTAGAAAAATCGACCGTATCATACCACAACGCTTCTGCAGTACGGCCCATGCGTTTTAACCAAATTATGTCCTCACCTTTTTTGAAAGCGGCAATGGCACGATTGATTGCCGCAAAATTAAGTTCGTGACCGGTTCCTAAATAAGCTGTCAAAGCTTGTTTTCCCGCTTGATGATAGGCCTTGTACCAATCGTATTGCGTCAAATAACTTAAGTCGCCGTCATTGAAATTAGCGTAAATCGCTGACAAAACTTGTTTGACTTCAGGTGAATACATCTTTTGCTCAACTAACGCATTTTGTCCAGCTTCTCGATAACGATGCACACGCTCGGCATCATTGTATTGCGGAATGCGATTCGGATAGTTATCCCCTGACAAAATGTAAGATTCGACTCCTGCTTTTTCAAAATAAAATGCTAAAATAGACGCTAATGTCGTTTTGCCAGAGCCAGACCCGCCACTCAATGAAATGACCCAACGTTCTTGCGAATCAAAATCAATTTTTTCCACTAACTCGCGATATAATTGTTGTGCTTTTTCGACGGAATCTTGTGAATAAGTAACAGGATCGCCAGGCATATCGCCGCGCGGCATCGGTTCTTCTAACGTCGGGAATCCCTGAACTAACCATTTTTGTAATGCTTCTTTCATTACGAAAACCTCACTTTTTTATTTGGATTTGTCTTGACATTTATGTAAACGATTTTACCATATTCAAACCAACAACTCAATGGTTTCACCATAAAGCAAAAGGATATTCTATTGGAAGAATATCCTTTTTTGATGATTAGATGTTGAAGAAAAAGTTTATAGATAATATTTGCTCACAATTATTACAAATTTTGAGCGTTTTATGCGGAAGAAGTGACTCATTATTTTGTAATATGACAACCCCAACCGTCATAAGAACCACCAGAAACTTCTGCAAGTTGCAGCAATTCTAATGTAACAGTATCAATGTTATCAATGCATTCCATATGTGAAAGGCCTACTTGATAAAGATACGCACCTTCATCAATTTTATCATTCGAAAATACTGTATAACGTTCTTGATCGATTTTCTCTAAAAACGTTGCCGTGTCTTCTTGAGTTTTAAAGTAGCACCAGTGTTCAATATTACGTTGTTTTGAAAAATCGTCACCATTCTCCATGAGCACCTGCTTAACTTTGTTATTTTCCATGATACGTCTGTCGTAAACATTTGGATATAACAAATCTTTATAACCCATCCAATCTTTATCTTCTTCTACTACAATTTTGAGTCGTTCAGTTTCAATTCGGCTATTCAATAATTCGATTACAGACTGCTCTAGTTGTGATTCCTTTGAGTAAATGAAAAAATATGTTTTATTATCCCACTTCATAACGCTTGTGGCAATTATATTTGATGATTGAATTTTTTCAAATAATTCGTCCTCTAGAATACCCAACAAATGATTTTCTTCCTGATTAGGCAGCCCATTCTCTGTTAAGTGTTGTGATTTTATCACAATATTGATACGGTAACCGTACTCAGAAATCGGAATTTTGTCCATTAACGCAACATTAGTTCGAATAATTGCCATTTTTTCATCCATTACTCTTGTAAATACTTCCCAAGATTGCGGAATATTTATTGGATTAGACTTATTATTGGGAAAAAATTTACTCAATAGCTTTCCAAACATTTTGATAGGCCTCCATCTATTTTCACTTCATATTACGGCTTAATTCGGTTTGTGGTGAAACTTTCCAAACATCGCCTGCGTAACGCAAAATCGTGTAGTCTGAAGAGAATTTACCAGAGTTTGCAATGTTCGTAATGGCCATTTGCGCCCATTTTGTTGGTTGTTGATACAATACATCTGCACGTAGTTGCGCTTCGTAAAAACTTGAGTAATCTTTTAACAAGAAATATTCATCATTATATGTCACGAGCGAATCAAAAATATCTTGTCCTTCATTTTCGATACCAGGAATCGTCCCATCAATTAACGCATTCAAAATACGTTGGATTTGTGGGTCGCGCTCATAAATATCGCGTGAAACATAAGTGCCACGCTCTCTTAAGGCTTGCACTTCTTCTGCCGTCATCCCGAATAAGAAAATATTTTCTTTACCAACGAGGTCGTTAATTTCTACGTTCGCGCCATCTAGCGTTGCCATTGTAACAGCGCCGTTTGCCATCAATTTCATGTTAGAAGTCCCTGAAGCTTCTTTACCTGCTAACGAAATTTGTTCGGATAAGTTGGCTGCTGGAATAATCAATTCTGCTAAAGAAACGCCATAATTTTCGACAAATATAATTTTGATTTTGTCGTTGATTGTTGTGTCGTTGTTGACGAGTTCAGCAAGCGCATTGATTAGCTTGATGATTTGCTTTGCATACGTGTAGCTTGGCGCTGCTTTTGCCCCAAAAATGAACACTCGTTTAGCAAATGGAGCGTTCGGATTGTCTTTCAGTTGCAAGTAGCGATCAATAATGTGCATCACTTGCAATAATTGGCGTTTATAGGCGTGTAGACGCTTAATTTGTACGTCAAACATAGCTGTCGGATCGATCGTGATGCCCATTTTGCGCGCGACATAATTAGCAAAGCGCTGTTTGTTCGCCAACTTGACTTCGATGAGTTGCTGAATAACTGTTTCATCTTGACGAAATGCACGCAACAAATTCATATCTTTCGGCTCAAAACGCCATTCTGTACCAATGGTTTGGTCAAGCACACGGCTCAATCCCTCGTTAGCCAACTGCACCCAACGACGATGCGTCACGCCATTCGTTTTATTGTTGAATTTGAATGGATAAATTGTTTTGAAATCACGCAATGTATAATTTTCTAAAATTTCAGTATGCAATTTAGCAACGCCATTGACGCTGTGACTTGCAACAATCGCCAAATTCGCCATCAATACGTGGTCTCCATGAATTGGCGCCGTTTTGTACGCTAATTCTTCGCCGTAAAGTTCTGTTTTTTCGAGGATGTGACGGCGGTGAATTTCTGCAATAATTTGTGACACGCGTGGCACCAACGCTTCAATCATATAAAACGGCCAACGTTCCATCGCCTCTGCCAAAATGGTGTGGTTTGTGTAAGACGTTGATTTTTTAGTGATGTTCCATGCTTGTTCCCATGTTAAATCCTCTTCATCCAACAAAATGCGCATCAATTCAGGAATACATAAAGTTGGATGTGTATCATTAATGTGAATGGCAATTTTTTCAGGGAAAAGACTCCACGGCAAATTCAAGGATTTGTAATAACGGACAATAGTTTGAATGCCCGCGCTACACATGAAATATTCTTGCTTCAAGCGCAACAAACGACCTTCGTAGTTGGAATCATCTGGGTACAGCACTTCGGTAATTTCTTTAATTTCTTGGCGCTGTTCGTTTGTAATGTATTTAGCTTCTTCGTCGTGCGGAATTTCTGCTGAAAAAAGACGCAAATTATTGACGACGCCATTGCGGTAACCGATTTGTGGAGTATCATAAGGGACCGCCAGCACATCAAAGGTGTTTTCATAAACAGGTTTCAAGTCGCCATTTTCGTTTGGTTGTAGCCATACATGCCCCCCAAAACGGACGGTGACCGCTTTAGATTCTTTGCGAACTTCCCATGGGTTTGGGTTACGTAACCAGTTTTCAGGCAATTCGATTTGGTAGCCATCAATAAATTTTTGCTTAAATAAGCCGTAACGGTAACGAATCCCTGTCCCATTACCAGCAACGCCTGTGGCTGCCATTGAATCCATAAAACAAGATGCCAAGCGTCCCAATCCACCATTACCTAGCGCAGGATCAACTTCCGCCGCCGCAACGGTTTCAAAATCCAACCCTAATTCTGTCAAGGCTGTTCGTGCGATGTCTAATAAATCCATATTCAACAAGTAACGTTTTAGTTGTCTTCCTGGCAAAAATTCCATTGAAAAATAAAATACTTGTTTTTGTTGGGATTCTAATACTTTTTGGCTGTGATTGACCCATTGCTCCGTATAAATTGAGCGTAGTAATTGCCCTAATGCTTGAAATTGTTCGACAGAGCTGCCGTTTTTGTATTGAATTGCATACATATCTTCAAATTTTTTCTTGTAGGCTTCTTTGAAAGCCTCGATTGTTAATGTCATTCTATTTCCGCGCTCCTTTTCTCTTTACCAAAAGGCGAACACTATCCTAAAAAGATACTGTTCGTCTAATGATGCTTGTCTTTTTTTATTTGAGTGATTGATACAAGGCGATATAAGATTGGGCTGGTTTTTCCCAGCTAAAATCCGTCGCCATTGCTTGTTGAATGAGTTTTTGCCAATCCTCTGCTCGATTATAATAAACATCTAGTGCATTGTAAATAGTTTGCAACATCGTGTAGCTATCAAATTGATAAAAACTAAAGCCTGTGCCTTCTTGAGTGTATTGATTGTAAGGTTGAACGGTATCTTTTAAACCGCCTGTTTCATGCACAATTGGCAATGTTCCATAACGCATGGCCATCATTTGTGATAAGCCACAAGGCTCGAACGCGCTCGGCATCAAAAACAAATCGCTTCCCGCATAAATTAACTGTGCCAATGCGACATCAAACGTAATCAAACTGCGTACTTTGTCAGGATATTTGCTTTCAAAATATTTGAATGAATGCTCGAAACGTTCTTCTCCTGTCCCCAAAATCACTATTTGCACATCGGATTGCAATAATTCCTCCATCCGCTCTTCGACGAGATGGAATCCTTTTTGGTCGGTGAGGCGACTCACTACGCCAATTAATGCCACATCTGAACGTTGCGGCAACCCTACTCGTTCTTGCAACGCTTGCTTGTTCAATGCTTTTCCGCTCAAATCCGCACAACTAAAATGATGCGGAATCAAGGTATCTTGCTCTGGATTGTTCAAGTCGTAGTCAATACCGTTAATAATTCCGTGTAACTTCCAACGATTGTGCCGCAATACGCCTTCCAAATTTTCGCCAAATTCAGCTGTTGTAATTTCATGCGCATAAGTTGGGCTAACAGTTGTCACATAATCCGAAAAGTTGATGCCACCTTTCAAAAAGTTTACTTTGTCATAGTAGCGCACACCATCATCCGTAAACGTGTTATAACCCGTTCCTAAAACCGTCGGCAAAATCGACGCATCATACACGCCTTGAAAACGTAAATTATGAATCGTCAATACTTTGCGAATATTACGCAGACGCTCTTTCCAATGATAGCGATCGACCAACAGCACAGGAACCATTGCCGTATGCCAATCGTTGCAATGAATTACATCTGGAATCCAATCAATGACTTCTAACATTTCAATAATCGCCGTTGAAAAGAAACTAAACCGCTCGCCATCATCCCATTGTCCATACAACGTTGCCCGATCAAAATAGCTCAAATTGTCAATAAAATAATACGTCACACCTTCTAAAATCAAGCGCTTAATGCCGCAATAAACATTTTTGACACCTAACTGAAAACGAAAATGTACTAATTCCTCTACTTGGTCGCGATAGCGTTCAGGCATTTGCGTGTAATAAGGCAACACGACGCGAATATCCACACCTTGCTTAACAATTTCTTTCGGCAAGGCATATGCCACATCGCCCAATCCGCCCGTCTTAAAAAAAGGTGCAGCTTCTGCTGAAGCAAATAGAACTTTCATTCAAGCACCTCCTAGGCTTCAATGTATGAATTTTTGCCAATAACAATAATATTATCAGGGCTGCCAATAACGGTGGCGCCGGGTGCTACGACGCTATCTTTGTCAATAATTGCATAAGCTACTTT
The DNA here is from genome assembly GCA_030525795.1 of Aerococcaceae bacterium. Taxonomy (GTDB): domain Bacteria; phylum Bacillota; class Bacilli; order Lactobacillales; family Aerococcaceae; genus Abiotrophia. The sequence goes on from JAUNEB010000016.1 coordinate 19,971, forward strand.
TGCACCAGCTCCAATTTCTACGCCTTGCAAAATAATGCTGTCAGATACGTCGGCTCCTTCTGCAATTTTGACCTTACGTGAAATGAGCGAGTGATGCACATTTCCCTCAATAAACGCGCCTGTTCCGACAAGTGTTTCGCTCACTTGAGCTTGTTCGCCGTAATAAGTTGGCACGCCATTTTTTGTTTTAGTCAAAATTGGTAAACTTGATTGCAATAAAGCCGTGAATTTTGCGCGGTCGAGCATATCCATATTAGCGCGGTAGTAGCGGTCAATTGAATCAATATTCGCTGTGTAGCCTGTATATTCATACGTGTTTACTGCATAATCCAACAAATAGTGTTGAATCAATTCGTCCACTTCCATATAAACGCCTTCTTCCACAGCACGGTCGATAATTTCGTTTAACTTCGCAACACTAATAAGATACATACTTAAACTTGCATTGATTTTGTCAGTATCAGGCAACTCCGCGTAAGTGCGCACACCTGTTAAAGTATAGTTGTCGTCCAAAATAAGCGCGCGTGTTTTATTCATCGCTCTTCCCAAAAATTCTTTTTGCATTGGTTTGTAAACAACGGTAATATCTTTTGCTTGGTTCAAATGTTGACGCAATACAGCTTTAATATCAATATTCGCAATAATTTTGCTTCCTGCTACAAAAACATATTCTGCTTTTGAGCGGCTCATGAATACGCGATGATTGTAGTAATAATCTTCATGTTCGTTTTCTTCGTGATGACGCAATTTCCAGTTTTGTTGTGAGAACGTAAAAATCCCCCCTGAAACTGGCGAATCTAAATCCCAAGAGCCACCTGAACGAATATGGTCGTAAATAGAACGACCGGATTCCGCAATAAACAACGCCACAGAATTGATTTCCGCATGACAAATATTTGACAACGCAAAATCAACGACGCGGTAACGGTTTGCAAACGGTAATCCTGCAATCGGACGCGTATTCGTTAGCGGTTTTAACGCGCTATCATCTTCTGTTAAATTCAAAATTGCACATAACTTATTCTTCACCATCGTTTTTTGGACCTCCTACCATTTCTGCGTAACCTACAACTGCAATATTATCAGGCGTTCCAATGACACTTGCGCCATCAGCAATGACCGCACGCTCGCCAATAATTGCGTACTCAACTTGACAATTTTCGCCAATCGTTACATTCGACATAATAACCGAATGAGATACGGTTGAATCACTACCTACTTTTACGTCTTGTGACAAAATGGAATGATTGATTGTTCCTGCTACGAAGCAACCATCTACAACAAGAGAATCGGTTACTTTTGCTTCTGCCGTGAAAAATTGTGGCGGCGTCACCGGATTTGAGGTGAAAATACGCCATGCATCTTCACTAATATTGAGCGGATGTTTCGGATCCAAAAATTCCATATTCGCTTCCCACAAGCTTTCGATAGTCCCAACGTCTTTCCAATAGCCATCGAATGCAAACGCAAAACAGTTTTCGCCGTTTTCTAAGTAAGCAGGAATAACATTTTTGCCGAAGTCTTCCATGACGCGTTCTTTGGCTTGGTCTTCTACTAAGTAGCGACGCAATGTATCCCAATCAAAAATATAAATCCCCATTGAAGCTAGATTGCTTTTTGGCTCAGCTGGTTTTTCTTCAAATTCAATGATGCGATTAGTGTGGTCTGTATTCATAATCCCAAAACGTGACGCTTCTTTGAGCGAGACTGGAATTACGCCCACTGTTAAACTAGCATTATTTTGTTTGTGTGCTTCCAGCATCGCGCTGTAATCCATTTTGTAAATGTGGTCGCCTGACAAAATCAACACGTATTCAGGATTGAGACTGTCGATGTAACTAATATTTTCATAAATTGCGTTAGCTGTGCCTTTGAACCATTTTGCTCCTTCTGAACTGGAATACGGCTGTAAAATGGTTGCGCCTCCTGAACGAGATGTGAACCCCCAAGCAGTTCCTTTGCCAATATGTTCATTCAATTCAAGCGGCTGGTATTGCGTTACTACCCCAACTTGCTTAATGCCTGAGTGCGTACAATTACTTAAAGCAAAGTCAATAATGCGGTATTTTCCGCCAAAAGGTACCGCTGGTTTTGCCGTTTGTTTTGTCAAAGCACCGAGCCTTGTTCCTTGTCCACCGGCTAGAATCATTGCAATCATTTCTGTTTTCATCTTATCTAATCCTTTCTGTTGTGATTATTAGCGCCATAAATGCGTTTCGGTTGAATATACAACACGGAAAGTGCTGGTACGATACATTCAATCGAATATGGCTGATTGTTAAATGGAATGGCTTCGGCTTGCATCGGAGCCAAATTTTCTGTCCATGCGCCGCCAAACTCACTCATTTCTGAATTTAACAATACTTCGTACTGCCCTTTATACGGAACTCCAATGCGAACGCGCTCGCGTTGCACCGGCACAAAATTGCATGCCACAATCAAGAAGTCACGCGCCATTTTGCCTTTACGAATAAAAGTCAACACACCTTCATCCAAATTATCTGCATCTAAAATATCAATGCCTTCAGGCGAATGATCCAGTTGGTACAAAGCTTTATTCGTCTGCCCTAAATGGTTCAAGGTTTTCATATAGTGCTGGTATTCCGCATTAAATTCGCGCGTCAAATCGATCCATTCCAATCCTGAATAATAGCGCCATTCCAAAAATTGTCCTATCTCATTTCCCATAAAATGCAAGGTTTTTCCAGGTTGAGCAAGCATGTAGCCATGTATTAAACGGAGAGTTGCAAACTGATTGTAACGGTCACCTTTTATTTTGCCTAGCAATGAATTTTTGCCATGCACCACTTCATCATGCGAATATGGCAAAATATACCGTTCCTTAAATTGGTACACAAATACGAACGTAATCAAGCGTAAATTCGCAGGACGATAGAGCGGATCCATCTCAAAAAACTTGAGCGTATCATTCATCCAGCCCATATTCCACTTATAATCAAAGCCCAATCCGCCCTCTTCAACTGCATGCGTAATACCTTCGCGACTCGTACTTTCTTCCGCAATCATCAATACATCTGGCAATTCTTCTTTAACGGATTGGTTTAACTTTCTCAAAAAAGCAACGCCTTGACGATTTTCATTGGTACCATCTTCATTCGGCGTCCATGGTCCTTGATCAAAATCCAAGTATAACATGTTCGATACCGCGTCCACACGCAATCCATCCAAATGGAATTCTTTTAGCCAAAATAGCGCATTGGAAATGAGAAAACTTTGAACTTGCGTTTTGCCTAAATCGAAGTTGAGTGTGCCCCAACCAACATTATTCGCACGATTGAGATCTTGATACTCAAAGGTTGGCGTCCCGTCAAAGTAGGCCAGTGCATTTTCATTGCGGCAAAAATGTCCCGGAACCCAATCCATAATAACGCCAATTCCCGCTTGATGTGCCGTATCAACAAAATATTTGAATGATTCCATATCTCCATATCGACCACAAACGGCATAATAACCTGTAATTTGGTACCCCCAAGAAGCTTCGAGAGGATGATCCATAATTGGCATCAATTCAATATGCGTGTAACCCATTTCTTTGACGTACGGAACCAGTTCCGCTGCTAAATCATAAAAATTGTAAGGTCTACCATCTTCGTGATGTTTCCACGACGACGCGTGCACCTCATAAATTTGAATGGGCATTTCGTATAAATTTTTGCGTGCGCGACTGCGTAACCATTGACGATCATTCCATTCGTAGTCAGGCATTTTTTTCACGAGGCTGGCGTCTTTAGGTGCCACTTCAAACGCAAACCCAAACGGATCGATTTTGTACTGGATATGTCCATTGCCATGATCAATACCGTATTTATAGCATTGACCTTCTTGGACATTCTCTACAAACTGACTCCAAAGTCCACCGTCAAACTTTTCTAATGCAAGATTGTGCCACTCGCTAAAATCGCCTTGTACGTACACTTGAGCGGCATTCGGCGCCCACACGCTAAAGCGACAACCCCAAACGCCATTTTCTTGGACGAACTTCGCGCCTAAAAAATCATACGCACGTCGATGATTTCCTTCGTTGAAATAATACATATTTTCTTGTAAATAATGTGTTTGCATACTCCCCCTCCTTTCATTCTAATGCTCATATTATAACATTGAAAGCGGTTTATGTAAATAGATTTTGTGATTTTCACAACAAAAAAAGGCTAGGAAAAATCCCAGCCTTTTCTCGAACGGTAATACATTACGAGGTGTAATATAATCCAAAAGCGTTCACATCACTTTTGAATGTGCGTCAGTCTTCCTGACTTGAATGTAAACATTCACGACGCCTTACCTGAATAGTCTATCAGACTATTTTCGACTCATCGCATAAAGGTAGTCTATCACATTGGAACTCGAAACGCAAGAAAAACACCTCAATGGTTAGAGTGTGTCTAACTTTTGAGGTGTCGTTCAAAAACGTGAGTTTTTTTAGCTTATTTTAAGCGTCCTGGGCGTTCTTTGTAACCGTAGTATGCGTCTTGTACGATTTCTTTCATGTGTTCCACAAGCGCTAAACGTGGGTTTGCTGGTGTACATTGGTCTTCATAAGCTAAGTAAGCAATTTCTTCTGCTTTTGCCATGTATTCTTTCTCGTCAACACCTTGTCCTTTAATAGACATGTTGATGCCGATGCGTTCACCTAATTCATACACAGCTTTTGCGTAAGATGCCACGCCTTCTTCTGGTGTTGAAGCTGGTAAGCCGAGCATTTTTGCGATATCTTGGTATTTCTCATCTGCTTTGTAGTAGTTGTACTTCGGCCATGTTGCTGTTTTTGCTGGGCGAGTACCGTTGTAGCGGATGACGTATGGCAATAGAATTGCGTTAGTACGTCCGTGTACTGTATGGAAAATACCGCCGATTTTGTGTGCCATTGAGTGAGAAATTCCTAAGAATGCGTTCGCAAATGCCATACCGGCAATCGTTGAAGCGTTGTGCATTTTTTCGCGTGATTCAAAATCTGCTTCTTTAACGGATTTTTCTAAGTTTTCAAATACTAACTTGATTGCTTGTAATGCTAAACCGTCTGTGTAGTCGTTAGCAACCGTTGATACGTACGCTTCTGTCGCGTGTGTCAATACGTCCATACCTGTGTCGGCTGTAACGTGTGCTGGAACTGTCATAACGAGCGCTGGGTCTACAATCGCAACAGTTGGTGTCAATGAGTAGTCAGCTAATGGGTATTTACGGTTGTTTTTCTTGTCGGAAATAACGGCAAATGGTGTCACTTCTGAACCTGTACCAGATGTAGTTGGAATAGCGATAAATTTAGCTTTTTCACCTAGTGATGGGAACTTGAAGGCACGTTTGCGAATGTCCATAAACTTCTGAACTAGGTCACGGAAGTCGATGTCTGGACGTTCATAGAAGAGCCACATAAGTTTTGCCGCATCCATTGGTGAACCGCCGCCCAATGCGATAATTGTATCTGGAACAAAATCGCGCATCAATTCTGCACCGCGTTCAACCGTTGTAATATCTGGATCTGGCTCAACATCTGAGAAAACAGTATATAATACTTTATTGCTACGCAAGTGTAATTGCTCGATGATGCGTTGTACGAATCCTAATTTGACCATTGCTTCGTCTGTAACGATCATGACACGTTCAACATCACGGCATTTTTGTAAATATTGAATAGAGTCACGCTCGAAGTAAATTTTTGATGGAACTTTGAACCATTGCATATTATTTCTACGTCTCCCTACTTTTTTGATATTGAGTAAGTTCAATGCACTTACGTTGTCGCCGATTGAGTTACGTCCGTATGAACCGCAACCAAGTGTCAATGATGGTAAAAAGGCGTTATAAACGTCACCGATACCACCAAATGTTGAAGGAGAATTCCAAATAACACGAATTGCTTTAACTTTTGTTCCGAATTCTTTCGCTAAGTCTTCGTTTGAAGTATGGATGGCTGCTGAGTGGCCTAATCCGTGGAATTCAACCATTTGGCGTGCTTTTTCGATACCGTCTTCTGTTGATTCTGATTTCACTAAAGCAATAACTGGAGATAATTTTTCACGAGTTAATGGCTCTTTTTCGCCGATTTCAGCAACTTCTGCTGCCAAAATGTTAGTGCCTTCTGGTACGCTGAAACCTGCTTGTTCAGCAATCCATGTTGCTGGTTTTCCTACGATGTCTGCGTTCAATTTAGCACCTGCACAGTTTTTGCTGTTGGCTTTTACGCCGAAGCAGAATTCTTCTAG
>JAUNEB010000016.1:26201-31188 GCA_030525795.1 Aerococcaceae bacterium
GCTTTTTCTTTTTTGTTGACGAAATAGGTGTGGTATGATTTCAACTCTGCTACAAATTCGTCGTAAATTTCTTTATCAACAATTGCTGCTTGTTCTGACGCACAAACCATTCCGTTATCGAAAGATTTAGACATCACGATATCGTGTGCTGCTTGGCGAATGTTTGCTGTTTTTTCGACGTAAGCTGGAACGTTACCCGCACCAACCCCTAAAGCAGGTTTGCCGCATGAGTAAGCTGCACGCACCATTGCGTTACCGCCTGTCGCCAAAATGGTTGAAATGCCGTCGTGATTCATCAATGCTGCTGTTGCTTCCATAGACGGTTTTGTAATCCATTGTACGCAGTTTTCTGGCGCGCCCGCTGCTACGGCTGCTTCGTAAACGATGCGTGCTGCATGCGCTGAACTTTCTTGTGCAGATGGATGGAAAGCAAATACGATTGGGTTACGCGTTTTCAAGGCAATTAACGCTTTGAAAATAGCTGTTGAAGTTGGGTTAGTTGTTGGTGTAATACCACACACAACGCCAACTGGTTCAGCAATTAAAGTCAAGCCTGTCACGTCATCTTCTCCGATAATGCCAACTGTTTTAGTATGGCGCATATTATTGACAACGTGCTCACACGCAAACAAGTTCTTCGTTGCTTTATCTTCAAATACGCCGCGTCCTGTTTCTTCGACAGCGTGTTTAGCCAATGCACCGTGTTGATCGAGTGCCGCAACAGATGCTTTCGCGACGATGTGATCGACTTGTGCTTGGTCTAACAAACGGAATTGTTCGAGCGCTTGCAAACCTTTCTCCACTAATTCATTGACATGCTCCACAGCTTCTTGCTGCTTATCTTTTACAACATTTTCTGCCATATTGACATCCTCCTAAATGCATTGGTTTTGTTTACGAATTTATCTTACACTTTTTTTTTAGCTTTGTAAAGTAGTTTTTGTGATTTTTTTCACTTTGTTTCAGAAAATAAAAGAAAGCCTTTTCTTTATTTTGCAATAAAAAAGGCGTTTACATGAAAAACGCCTTTTGTTATTACTAATTTAGTCAAGTTTGTGATTAAATATTGAAACTTTTAATGCGGTTTCAAAATTGACAATTCATCCCTTCATTCGTCATCGTCATATAAATATATTTTTCACTCAATGGCTCTGCAAATAATTCGAGTGGTGCAGGCTGCTTTTGGAACCCGAGTGTTTGGTAAAGTTTGATGGCGCGTGTATTGTCGATGTTTGGTGTTACATAAACTTCGGTAGCGCCGTGATTAAATGCTTCATTGATCGCGTGTAACAACGCTTTTTTGGCGATTCCTTTTCCGCGCGCATGGCAAAATAACTTGATATCGACGGCAGCGATAGATAGCGCTGCATCAATCGCATAGTATGCCTCGCCGCAATAGTTTCCTTCATTGTCGTAAATCGAATAATGATTTTTTTGATGTGGGCGTTTTTCCAAAATGTGCGCGAGCCATTTTTCTAGTTCTGGCACTGTGATGCCTAATCCATCAGGAAAACCGACATAATACATGACGTCGCCATCGTTCCACAATGATTGAATATGTGTTAGATCCGAAAACTGGGTTTCTTTTATTACGATATCCATATTAGCGCCCCTTTATTTTAATATTCTCTATTTTAGTATGACAGTATCTTATATTTTTTGCAATATAAAGCAATTTTTTGATAGCAAAAACAGCAAGGCGATGGCGCCCTGCTGTGGTGATTAGTCTTGTTTGAGTTGTTGTTCGAGTTGTAGGCGTTGGACTTTCATGGTTGCGGTGCGCGGAATTTCGTCGTAATCCATTAAGATGGGTTCGTTCAATCTTGGCAAGTCGCTCACTTTTTCCCACCAAGCATCCCAGTTCATCTCCTTGCCTTCCGCAACAGCCAAAATCGGCTGCGGTCTATTTTCTTTGCCACGGACGATGACGACTTCGCTCAAAAAGTCTAAATGATCCAACAAAAAGTCTTCGATAGCAAGGTTACTATTGATGGCGTCAATCAAATCGACTTGGCGATCTTTCAAAATTAAATGACCATTTTCGTCGATGCAACCGTAGTCGCCGCTGTCCCACCATTCGTTGAATACAGTTGATTGGAAACGTTCGTCTTCTTTGTAATAAGTTAAGGCGCGACCTTTTGATAAAAATTGAATGTGTCCGTCTGTTCCGTCTGGTAATGTATTGCCTTGTGCGTCAGCAATGCGCGCTTTCGTCAAATCTTCTAAGCCAACTCCCATATTACGCGCGCTCACCTCACCTAAAGTTTCCAAACGGTGCGCACGAATAATCATCGGACCACACTCACTTTGCCCGTAAACTTGTAAGAAAATCGGATTTTGTGCTTTTGACGCTTCTAAAAATACACGCATTGTACGGAAATTGATTGCATCAAAGGTTGAATGGTAATATTTTGTTTGCGCAAATACTTCAGGGAATCGTTCAGCTAACGTCACCCATTGCACGAAATGATTAGGATGCGTTTCCACTGCGAGCGGCGGATATTGCATAAACATGCGGCGTACGTCATCCAATTTTGCACTGGCTAATGGCATCAAAGGAAATCCTAACGCCATTGCTGATGAAATGCCAATACTAAAACGCGAATGAACAGGCGAAATGTGGAATCCCATTAAGCCGATGCGCTCCATTTTCTTGAAAACTGTTTTTTGCCATTTGGTACGCCAGCCCATTGAGTTGGCGGAGTGGCAAATCAGCTTAGGAATGCCTGTGGTGCCTGATGTGTGCGTCATGTAGCTAATGTCGTCTTTTTCTAAATAAGCTTGCGCAACCGATGGGCTAGATTGTTTGAGTAAGTGTTCTACTGAAATTTTGTTTGCATCTGGCAAATTGGAAATTTTTTCGACGCGATTGGCGGTTTCGTCGTCGAATAAAATGTACGGCTGTTCTAAGCGGTCAGCAAAAACTTCCATTGTCGCAACGGGCAAATGATAAGAAACCATGACAGGCACCGCGGCTAAGTAACTTGCGGCCACCGCTAACATGTAAGTATCAAATTTCGGACTTTTGTAAAGTACAACTTTGTCCCCTTTGGAAACGCCAAGTTGTGCGAGCTGATAGGCACGTAATTGGATTGCCTTTAACGTTTCTTCATAGGTACTTTCTAAGTTTAATTCTGGAAAAGCAGGCAATTTTTCATCGAAAATAATCGGTGTTGTCGGATATTTTGCGGCGGATTGCGCGTAATTGTCGTATAAGTTCAATGATTGATAGTCTAGCGTTTCTAACATGGCGTCCTCCTTTATGTCAGTTGATTAAAGTCCCAAATTTGGTCCATCCAGCCTTCATAAAATTCTGGCTCGTGGCACACCATCAAAATACTGCCTTTATAAGCTTTCAACGCACGTTGCAATTCTTCTTTTGCATCTACATCTAAGTGGTTGGTCGGCTCATCCAAAATCAATACGTTTGAAGCTTCATTCATGAGTAAACATAAGCGAACTTTTGCTTGCTCGCCCCCACTCAACACTTGAATTTGGCTATCAATATGTTTAGCAGTCAAGCCACACCGCGCCAAAGCGGCACGAACTTCAGCTTGATTGAGCGACGGAAACTTATCCCAAACGGCCTCTAATGGCGTTTGACGATTGCCGCCGGCCACTTCTTGTTCAAAATAGCCAATTTCTAAGTAATCACCGCGTTCGACAGAGCCGTTAATGGCTGGAATCATGCCGAGTAAGCTTTTGAGCAGTGTTGTTTTACCAATTCCGTTCGCGCCGATAATCGCGACTTTTTGGTTGCGTTCAAAGGTTAAGTTCAAGGGTTGTGTCAATGGTCTTGTATAGCCAATTTGTAAGTTTTCTGCTTGGAAAATGAAGCGTCCTGGTGTTCGTGCAACTTTGAATTCAAATTGTGGTTTTGGTTTTTCACCTTGTAATTCAATGAGCTCCATTTTGTCGAGTTTTTTCTGGCGCGACATGGCCATATTGCGCGTTGCAACGCGAGCTTTGTTGCGGTTAACGAAATCTTTGAGTTCTGCAATTTCTTTTTGTTGGCGTTCGTAAGCGGCTTCTAATTGCGCTTTTTTCATGGCATGCACTTCCAAAAATTGGTCGTAATTGCCGACGTAACGCGTTAATTGCAAGTTTTCGACATGGTAGACGATGTTAATCACGTCATTCAAAAATGGAATATCGTGCGAAATCAATACGAAGGCATTTTCGTAATTTTGCAAGTAGCGTTTAAGCCATTCAATGTGTTCGACGTCCAAGTAGTTTGTCGGCTCGTCTAGTAGCAAAATATCGGGTTTTTCGAGCAATAATTTTGCCAATAAGACTTTCGTACGTTGGCCACCACTCAAATCGGTAACGGGCGTATCCATGCCGAATGCCATGACACCTAAAGCGCGCGCAACTTCATCAATTTTTGTATCCAAAATATAAAAATCATGCGATTCTAAGCGATCTTGCAATTCGCCGACTTCTTCCATTAAGTTTGCCATTTGACTGTCGTCTGCTTCTGCCATGGATAAATAAATTTCATTGATGCGCTCTTCGATTTTGAACAAGTCGTCAAACGCCTTACGCAAAATATCACGAACAGTTTGCCCTTCTTCTAAAACGCTATGCTGATCCAAATAGCCCGTCGTCACGTATTTTGCCCATTCGATTTTGCCTTCGTCGGGCAGACGTTGCCCTGTCACAATGCTCATGAATGTAGACTTTCCTTCGCCGTTGGCACCGACAAGTCCAATATGCTCCCCTTTTAATAGCCGAAACGATACGTCTTCAAAAATCGCGCGGTCGCCAAAGCCGTGCGTTAAATTTTGTACGGATAAAATACTCATAAATTTCTCCTTCAATCATGTTATTCCGCTTTATTATACAAAAAAAAGACGAAAAAAGCTATGCCACAACGCGTGTAGCATAGCCTTATTTGCCAAAATTATTCGGTAACTTCTTCTTCAACAACTAATTCTTCGACAATTTCTTCAACTGCTTCAACTTCTGGCTTGTTTTTGAAAGATTC
>JAUNEB010000017.1 GCA_030525795.1 Aerococcaceae bacterium
GCTGGTTCCGTTGTTTCTTCTTGTGCGGAAGCGGTCGTGCTGCCTGCCGCTACTGCCGCAAGCATCGCTGCGCCGACTAACGCAGATTGCGCGCCGTAAGCTTTATACTTGCGGATTGAGTAGATCTCTTTTCTTTCTTGTTTCATTGTGGTTATTCATTCCTTTTTCTTAAGTTTAGTTTATATTTTTGTTGGGATGGAAAATGTTGGGCTGTCATCGCCTCCTTTAATGTTTTGGGGCCGAAAGTGGACTTCGGCGGTGCTTGGTTGAGGTTGAATGTGGGTAACGGTTGGCTTAGTGGCTGTGTTTGTGCAGCTTTTTCTAGCCTGTTCGTCCGTTACTGTTTCGGTCTTTTTTATTAAGCTTCCCTCGTAAGCAGATAACTTATATTTGTAATTATAAAGCTTTTTTTTTTTTGCAAGTTTTTCTTAACATTTATTTTGTTTTTAGCTAAAAATAAAGAAAAAGCAACGGAAAATATTTTTCCGTTGCTTTTATTTTATAAGCGCCACAAAGTATATCCTTGTGCTTCAATAGCTTGTTTGTCCAAAATGCTTTTGACATCAATGATGATTTTTTCAGCGTTGGAGAGTTCAGGTTTGAACAAGCTATCAATGGTTTGCATTGATAATTGGGTGAATTCTTGGTGACCGACCGCAAATACTAAGCAATCTGCGTTGTGCGCGTCTTCAAAGGTTGCGAGTTGGACACCGTATTCGTGGAGGGCGTCTTCTGGAGAAGCCCATGCATCAATGACAACAGGTTGGATGCCGTATTCGTTCAAACGTTTTAATACGTCGGCAACTTTAGAATTGCGTGTATCAGGGCAATTTTCTTTGAAGGTTAAGCCGAGAATGACAACTTTGGCATCGATGACTTTTTTGCCGGTCAAAATGAGTTGCTTAATAATTGCGTCTGCAATAAATTCGCCCATGCTGTCGTTAATTTTGCGCCCCGCCAAAATGATTTGACTATGGTAGCCGAGTTTTTCGGCTTGGTGGACGAAGTAATACGGATCTACGCCGATACAGTGTCCGCCAACGAGACCTGGACGGAATCCGAGCGCATTCCACTTAGTGTTCATTGCTTCGATCACTTCTGCTGTGTCAATGCCCATGCGGTCAAAAACGAGTGCCAATTCGTTCATGAAGGCGATGTTAATATCGCGTTGGCTATTTTCGACGACTTTGGCGGCTTCGGCAACTTTAATGGTTGACGCGCGGTGGACGCCTGCTTGAATGACAATTTCATAAACTTTTGCGATTTCGTCGAGTGTTTTGTCGTCGGTTGCAGAAACGATTTTGATGATGTTTTCGAGGGTGTGGACTTTGTCACCTGGGTTAATACGTTCTGGCGAATAGCCGACGTGGAAATCTTTTCCGCACGTCAAGCCTGAATATTGCTCCAACAATGGAATGCAAATGTCTTCGGTGACGCCTGGATAAACAGTTGATTCGTAGACGACAATCGCTCCTTGACTCAAATGTTGCGCGACGGTTTTGGTAGCTTCGGTTACGGGCGTCAAATCAGGCGTTTTGTCCAAATTGATTGGCGTTGGAACGGCTACGATATGGAATTTAGCTTCTTTGAGGCGTGTTGCATCGTTGGTAAATTCCATCGAAGTCGTTTGGATAATGGCGTCGCCGACTTCTTTAGTCGGGTCAATGCCGGCTTGATATTGCGCGATTTTTGCGGCGTTGTAATCGTAACCGATGACGTCAATTTGCTTGGCGAATGCGACGGCGATGGGCATACCGACATAGCCAAGCCCGACGACGGATAATTTGGTTTCTTTGTTCAATAGTTGTTGGTAAACTGACATAGTTGCGTACTCCTTTAAGTCACTAATTGCCTCCATTATAGCACATTGTTGGCGTCTAATCCAAGTGCTTCGTTGCTTCACGCACACTTAATGGCGCTAATTGGTCGTGATGTTCGCGCAAAAAATTCCGCACCCAAGCCGCATTGTACTTCGCATAGTCACGCAACGCCCACCCAATCGCTTTATTGATAAAAAATTCGCGACTTCCTAAGTTGTGTGTAATAATTTTTGTGAGCAATTCGGTGTTGACAGCTTCTTTATGTCCGAGTTGATGAATAATGGCCACGCGCCGCACCCAAAACGAATCATCCGTTGCCCAATCCAACATCTTTTGTTGCAATTCGCCGAAATGTTTGACTAAGTAGCCGATCGAATAGGCGACATCATCAACGCTATCCCACCAAGAATGGTGTTCAACCAAATAACGTAACCGTGGCAAATCTTGCGGCAACAAGTGACGCTTCATGGCACGAATGTAATCTAGTGCCACGTAGTGAAACTCGCGCTCTGGTTGCGCCCAGCAATCGCATACGAACGCCCAATCAATTACCGTTGCTTTCGCTTTTTCTTTCAAAAAAAGTCGCGTCAACGGACGCAGTTCAGCTTTCTTAATCCCAAAAAACACAAATTGATGACGCAAATAAGCGGACATAGCACTCGCATTGACGGGATTGCTCGCTTGTTGCAGTAGTTGGCGTAATGCACGCATCCTGTTTACCTCCTAAACAAAAATCTATCCTTTGCTCAATACAAAGGATAGTCTTGAAACTTTATTTGTCAGCTTTCCAGCTGTTGACCACCATCGCGAATAAATCAACGACTTCTTCTTCCTTACCTTCTACGGAAATCATATAAAATTTGTCAGGTTGATCTTTTGGATGAAAGACAGCTGCGATTTGGTCTTTGGGTCCTTTGAAATAGGCGTACACGCCTTGGACGTTCTCAAAACCTTCCAATAGCCCTGCAAATTCAACAGTAAGTCCCATTTCTTCGTTACCTTGTACTAACTGGGAGCCGAATAATTCTGGAAGTGAGATGTTCAATTTTTTGGCATCAACACTTGCTTGCGCAACGATTTGTGGATCGAATGCCATTAAAGTGACGATATGATAGCCGTCAATATATGACCATTGTTTACCTGCAAAATCTTGTACGCCCACATCATGGAAGTCAACATACGTCTCTGGTACGTCTAGATAACCGTTCGTTTTGTCCCCAACACGTTTGGTTTTCGTGTCTTTGATGGATTCCAACGCTGTTGTAATGCGTTCTTCTGTTATCGCATACGTTTCTTCTGCGCTAGGTTGCGCCGCATAAGCAATCGTCGAAGACAACGCTACTGTCACTACGCTCATCAATACTAATAAATAATGTGTTATTTTTTTCATAAAAAATCACTCCTTTGTATTGATTATACCCCTCTTCTAACTATTGTGCAAATTTGGAACAAAGCGAGGGATTTGTTATAATAATCCTATCTAAGAAAAAAAGGAGTTTTATTATGTTACCGAATATTTCACTTACATTAAGTAATGGCCACTCTTATTCACTGACCGATTATCAAGATTATGTCATTTTGGTTGTCAATACGGCAACACAATGCGGATTAACGCCACAGTTTTCAGGCTTAGAAGCGTTGTACCAACAATTTCGTGAGCAAAAATTTGTGGTGCTAGGTTTTCCGTCCAATCAATTTGCGCAAGAAACGCTTTCGGATGACGCAATGGCGTCGGCTTGCCAATTGAATTTTGGTGTGACGTTTCCTTTACATCAACGTTGTCAAGTCAACGGCGACGAAGCACACCCGCTTTTTGAATGGCTCAAACAAGAACAAGGCGGCTTGTTGACGTCGGCTATCAAATGGAATTTCACCAAGTTTCTCATTGACCGCAACGGAAAAGTCATCAAACGCTACGCCCCACAAGTTACGCCAGAGCAAATTGGGGAAGATGTAGCTACCTTAATCTAACTCCACTATCAAAAATACACGTCCTACTCTTTTCAGTAAGGCGTGTATTTTTTAGTCTAACGTATCATCCATCCGCCATCGAGCGGAATAATGTTACCTTGCATATAATCGCTGGCATCACTTGCCAAAAATAGCGTGAGTTGGGCAACTTCATCTGCTTGTGCCCATCGACCAATGGGAACTTGGTTAGCAACCCATTGCGCCATTTTGCCGTTGTCTTGTTCAAAATCCATTTGTGTCATTGCGGTTTGGATGGCACCAGGCGCAATCGCATTAGAACGTAAACCTTTTTTGCTGTAGTCATAGGCCAATTGCTTGGTGAAGCCCGCGACTGCATGTTTAGCGGTTGTGTAAGCAATGCCGCCGCCCCCTGCTGTCAAGCTGGCAATCGACGCCATATTAATGACACGGCTCGTCGGCTGCTGCAACAAATATGGCAATAGCGCTTGGGTGACATTGAACATCCCTGTCACATTCACATCCAAAATACGTTGCCACATGTCACGCGTCGTCTGCTCCAATGTCGCAAAATGATCCAATACGCCAGCCGTATTGCACAATACTTGCACACTGCCATAACGCGCTACACATTCCGTTACGGCGCGTTCTACGTCATTCACTTGCGTCACGTCTGCTTGACTGAAGCCAAATGTTTGCGGATATTGCGCGGATAACGCCTCAACCTCGCCAACTTGGCAATCAATACCGTAGACATTATGCCCTTTTTGCAAAAAAGCTTTCGCTTGCGCCAAGCCAATGCCCGAAGCCACACCCGTTATAAAAACCGTCATTTTTTCGGGTAAGGCGTGCGCGTTGTGTACGGGGATTTTAGGCGTCATGGCGTTACGATTTCCCAATCGCTTGCTAAAATATCGCAAACAGTCGGCGTGAACATGGTGTAACCTTCGCCTGTCACTTTAATGACGAAGTACGGCGTCAATGTTTCGCCGTCTAATGTCGTTTCTTCTTTCAAGCACACGAATTCTTCTAAGCCGTGCCAGCCTGTGCGAATGACTTTTGCGCCTTGTTTTAATTGCGGTAAAATTGTTTCGAATGTCATTTGTTTTTCTCCTTATGTTCTTCTCAAAATAGCTTGTATGACATAATGCGTAAAGTAATAGCAACATTTGAGAAGGGGTAATTTTTCTAGGTGGCGATACGTGTACCATGTGCGCTTGAGTGCTTGCCATTTGTTGCTGGACACTGAGCCCGATACTTGGCGATACGCATTGAGCACTTCGTCCACCAAATGTGCGGTTACGCCACGCTCGCGCATTAGCATGAGCCACGTTGCCGTGTCTTGCCCTTTTCTCACCAACGGCATCAAAAAATCTCCCACACTTTCGCGGTCAATCATTACCGTTGAACACGCGATAGCGGTATTTTTTAATAGACCCGCATAATCGAGCGATTGTGGCAGTTGGACGCGTTCTTTTAGCACGATCCCTTGCTCATCAACTAACGCAAAATTCGTGTAAGAAAAAGCGATATCGTGTTGTTGCATAAATGCTAATTGCGTGGCTAATTTATGAGGTTGCCAATAATCATCACTATCTAAAAAGGCAATATAGCGCCCGTTTGCTTGTTGAAGTCCTGTGTTTCGTGCGACAGCTGCGCCACTATTTTGCGCGAGGTGAATCCATTGAATACGCGAATCCGTTAAGTAAGGTTCAACGCGTTGCACCGTTTGGTCGCTACTTGCGTCGTTTACGAGCCACAATTCCCAATTTGAGTATGTTTGTTGCTGAACACTTTGAATCATCGTTTCGATAAAACGTTCCGCGTTATGAACAGGTGTAATAATGGATATTAACGGTTGCATTTTTTCCACAAAAAAGCCTCCTATATGTGATGAATAATGGTCACAGGCAGACGTAATGCGCGCGCAAACGTTTGTTGTGCGTGATACCATTGCTTCGTTGTCACGCCAGATTGTATGATAATGACGATACGTTTGGCGTTAGGTTTAGCTGTAATTTGCGTTTCTGTATGCAATGTTTCGAGTGATTCTTGGGCAACGACAAGGGCTGTTTCGTCGGCAATTAGCGCTACGACTCGCGCCATGCCATCATCTTCTGGCGTGCATACGATATGCGTGTCATCCATTTCCCAACCGTAATCGAACGCATATTCAATACGCGGATGCATTAAACGCTTCACAAAAAGGAACACCGTCGTCAACAAAGTTCCCACAATTAGCCCTAAAACACCATATACTGCCAACGATTTGGTGCTTGGCCCTGTGTACACGCTAAGTGTTGTAGGCGTCGCAACATAACCTTGCATAACAGGATCCAAATATTCAATCACTTCAGGCGTATTTAATAACGTGACCGTCTGCTTTCTCAAAAATGGCAGCGCCTTATCTTGCAATAACGTTGCGTAAGCTGTGGCGATGGCTTTATTTTCTTCTGCTGTTTTGCCGACCAAAACGCGCAACGTCATCAAGTCAGATGACGAATTTCTTAAGACTGCTAAGCCGCCTCTAAATTGAGCCGTTTTGTATAATTTCAAGGTTCTTTCGTGCTGAATCCAGTCGCCAAATTCAATACCCGTTTGGCGCTCGATTTCAGCGACGACATTTGCCTGTGCAAAATATTCATCAATCACATACGAATTGCTGAACAATGTGCCGTCTTCATTATTGATGACAAATTGCACTTCTGCGGGTTCTTGTTGGTAAATATGTTGAAGGTAGTCGTACGCTTCTTGCTGCTCATGTTGTTGTTTGCCGCTCAAATAATAGCGTCCTGCTACGACAGCCGCGCACACAATGAACGCGCCTAATATGATTTTTACGCAATGTGCTTTAATAAAACGACACCATTCACTCAAAATAGTTCCTAAATTCATGCTTGTTTCTCCTTTTATTTTTCAGTCAATTTAATAAACACGATAATCAATCCTAAAAATACCCAATGCCATTCAATGAGCATATTATTCGCGCTCGTCATGCTTGCGGGAATGAATACCCACAAATAAGCAGACAGCGCAATGGCCGTTTGTTGAATGATTCCTTTGTAGCTGCGCGTGAGTTGCCGCAAACGGTGCAACAACAATCCATACGCGCTCACATACAACGCGAATACAATTACACCATACCCAACTAATATTTCGAACCACCAGCTATGCATGTTGACAATATTTTTTGTTGGTAAAAAGGCGTAAAACTTCATCCAATGTTCAATGTTGCCAGCCCCTACTCCAAATCCAAATGTTTCGGATAAAAAGATTAGTCCGTTGCGCATTAAATTGACACGCACTGCATCTCCTGACAAATAAGCTTTGCTTGCCATATAAATCAGTTGCTGCACTTTGTCCCATAGAGATGGCTTCAACGCGAACACGCCAACGACAAAGCCTACAAACGTCATGAAAAGGCGCCATTTTTGGCTCGTTGAAAATGACAAGCGGTAATGTTGCAACCCTAAAATAATGCCCAACAGCAAGGCACAAGCGAGTGACATGCGAGAATCTGTGCGGTAAATCAAGTAAAATGCGAGTAAGCTTGTCACAGCAGGTATTAGTTTGAATAGAAACGTCCGCGCAAAATGATAGATGATGTAACTGACTGCCAAATACGCAATCAATAATGTTGCGTAATCATTTTGGTTGGCGAATGTTGTAATTGGAATCCGATTAAAGAAATTCAAGTTTGTTTGACCACGATACAATTTGCTTAAGTCCGCAAATAAATATTTTCCAGTTAATAGTTCTAAGTAGCCCCAAGCGACTAAGCCTGTCATCATGAGCCAAGCGGTTACGATGAGTTGTTGCCAGTGGCGCCATTTTTTGACCCAAAAATAAAGGGCAAGTACGCTAGAAACGCCTAATGTCAGAAGAAATAGCGTTTGGAACCAAAGCTTGAGGTTTAGCACCCACAATACTGAAACGAATGCCCACAACCACCACACAATGAGTACCATGACCATATAAGAACTCGGATTTTTGGCGTGCCATTTGAGTGAGGAACGTCGTTGCGCCAATTGAATCGCAATTAAAGGTAGCACACTCAATGCGCAAAGGCGATAAATCGTCATCTGAGCAACAGGCGTCGGAATCGCGAATAATTGCGTCCCCAAAAATACACTCGCCACTAAGATGATTAAATAAATCGGCATGACTTGCCCTCCTTTTTTTAAGAAAAATTCCACTCGGCGCTATTTTGGCGGATGGATAATCCCGTACGAATGGTTGAAAATTGAACCCCTAAACAGATTAAACCAATCAACAACGTCCACAACACCACATACGGCACCTCAAACGCATTGACGCCTGCTGCTACGGTCATCAACAAAATGCTACCTACAGCTTTTTTTTGACTAAAATAAAATCCTGACCGCTTTGAAAAATACGTCCGCGCCAAATAAAAAGTAATGTACGCTGCACATGAAGCGGCGGCGGCGCCTTTGTAGCTGTATTGCGGCGTCAACCACATGTTCAACGCGAAGCTCGGTATTAACGCCAACACGCTAATGATAATGTTGAAATACGTTTTGCGCGAAAAGACGATTCCGAGTGTCGTCGTTTCCGATAAAGTGTACATAATATGCGGGAAACTCAACAACCCAATAATATACGGCGTCTGGCTATACCGTTCGCCAAGCAACCAGACGATGGCGCCTTTTCCTAACAATAACCCGAAGAAAAATACGGTCAAGACAAAAAGTAAAGCATCACTAATGAATTGATAATGTTTCATCGATTTGTTTTCGTCGTACCAACGATACGCCGTCGGTACCCAAAAACTCGCAAAACTCGTTTTCAAAATGCCAAGTACGCTCACAATTGTCGCCGTTGCTGTGTAAACATCTAAGTCATGTCCGCTATGATATTGATTCATAAAGACGCTCGACATCGTCGTCAACACAGACGTCAAAGATACAGCTAACATAACAGGCAACCCGAATAATACCATTTGGTGAATAAGTGACCAATCTACCTTAAATTGCCGCCAATCAAAAAAATGTCGATAGTGATGAAACAACACTGCGTCACCCAGCAGTTGTCCGATTAACAAGCCGTAAACTGCCGACTGGAAATCACGAACACCTGCAAACACCAATACCAATGACAAAATAAACACATTGATTTTGAGTAAAAGCGTATAATTGGAAAATTCCATCGCTTTTTCTTCCATACGAATGGTCAATAATAAGAAACGTTCCATAATCGTTGCGAATAGCCACACACTACTGAGCCATACAATATGCGGATAATGAGCATCTTTGAACAACCACAACGAAATCGGCTCCGCGAACGCGATCATCACCGCACACAGCAGCAATCCCACAATTAACGGTAACATAACCGCTTGTTGCAGAAGCTGTTTTTTGTTGGCAAAACGGTGATATTCCCTTGTGTAAGCTTGATCCAATCCTAAATAAATAAAGTTTGGCACTTGCAACAACATTTCGCGAAAAACGCCCGATTGCCCGTACGCCCCTTCGACCATTAACCGTGCCAAAATCGGCGCTTGAATCATTGACAACATCGCTCCCAAAATCGGACCGAAACTAAATCCTGCTAACCGCTTCAAAAACTTATTCATGTTGGCCTCCTTGAATGCGATAATGTTGGATGTTGCCTTTTAAGAAATCGATGTATAGTTGCGCGGACGTCTCGTTGGCAAAATAAGCTTGCACAATTGACGTGTGCGCGCGCTCTCTCTCTGGACGTGGCGTTTGAATTGCTTGCCACCAAGTTTCTAAGTCGGCTAGCGCACAATACTCGACCATGTCGACGCCCAAATCAACTTCGTGCGTAATCGTATCCGAAACAACGACGGGAACGCCTGCCGCTTGACTTTCAACAACAACGGTTGGCAGCCCCTCACGAAACGACGGCAAGATCAACACATCTAAGGCAGGATACAAGTCCGCAATTGGCTCCACACGCCCTGTAAAAAGCACTATCGATTCTAATTGTTCTGCCACCACTTGTTGCTTTAATGCCGTTTCCAATTCACCTGCACCTGTAATCAGAAACTGAATATTTTGGGGTGATTGTTTCGCTAAATGCGCTAATTGTAACGTAAATTCGTGATTTTTGATTGGGGTGAGGCGGCCAATGTGCCCAATAACGTGGGCGTCTTTTGCAATGCCATAGCGTTCGCGTTGTTGGGTACGCAACGCATCATAACGCGCATCGCTCCATTGGTAACTGTCCAAATCAATACTATTCGGCAAGACCATCATTTGCTCTAGCGGCGTTTTCCAACCGTATGCTGAATAAACAGCTTCCAAACTACACCCCAAATACGCATCAGACAATCGGCGGTTGACCCATTGATTGACTCTTTGCTCAAGTGTCAGCTGATTTTTTTCTAATGTAAAATGTGCATGGATATAAAATTTCGGAATACGAAACTTACGGCAAATGCGGTAATAAGCAAGCGCGCGATATCCCGAAATATGGCAATGCACAACGTCGTAAACATGGCTTTGTAACACATTTTCTAAAGACGCCTTGAAAGCACGCCATCCTTTTTGTTTTGGATTGGAAAGCGGATAAACATCGCCACCTGTTTGCTGAATTGCTTGCACAAACGCACTCGAACAAGCGTCATAAGTCACCACATCAAACACCACATCGTGTCCGACAACGCCTTGCGCCTTATTGCGAATAAACGACGAAATGCCTCCGCCATAGCCACTCATAATATGTAATACGCGCACTGCTGCCCCTCCTTTTATAAAAAAAGACTTCTAAGATAGTGTACCACACAATCGCATGAATACTCAATCTTAGAAGAATTATTTTTAGCATTAGCTTTCGTTAAAAATATCGCGTGTGTAAACTTTGTCCATGACGTCCGCCAATTCTTCGGAATGGCGATTCGTAATAATGACGTCTGCGCGTTTTTTGAACGACGCCAAATCGGCAACAACTTCCGTATGGAAAAAAGTCTCTGCTTTCAATGACGGTTCGTACACGATTAACTCGACGCCACTCGCTTTCAGACGACGCATCACGCCTTGAATGGAAGATGCACGGAAATTGTCCGACCCTTTTTTCATAGCGAGACGATAAATACCGACTACTTTTGGTTCGCGTTTCAAAATAGAATTTGCAATAAAATCTTTGCGCGTGCGGTTCGCTTCGACGATCGCCGAGATGAGCGCGTTCGGCACTTTAGCAAAATTCGCCTTCAATTGCTTAGTATCTTTTGGCAAGCAATAGCCACCGTAACCAAATGACGGATTGTTGTACCCTTGCCCAATGCGCGGATCGTAGCCGACGCCTTCAATAATTGACTGCGTATTTAAGCCCATCATTTCGGCATAAGTGTCCAACTCGTTGAAGTACGCCACACGCATTGCCAAATAAGTATTGGCAAACAATTTGACGGCTTCAGCTTCCGTTGACTCCATTAACAAAATCGGGACATTTTTTTCGTTGGCACCTTGCAATAACAATTCTGCGAATTGCTGCCCTGTTTCTGTTCGGTCACCTACAATAATACGCGACGGATGCAAGTTGTCATACAGCGCGCGCCCTTCCCGCAAAAATTCTGGCGAGAAAATAATATGGTCGACGCGTTTTTTCTGACGCATTTGTTCCGTAAAGCCAACAGGAATCGTTGATTTAATGATAATCGGCGTTTGCGGACAATAGCGCAACACGTCATCAATGACCGATTCTACCGAACTCGTATCAAAATAATTCGTTTCTTCGTCGTAATTTGTCGGGGTCGCAATCACTACAAAATCAGCTTCTTGATAAGCCATTTCTTTACTTGTTGTTGCAGTTAACGACAACAAACGATTCGCTAAGTAGTCTTCAATTTCTTGATCTTTAATATGGGATTTGCCTTGATTGATTGTATCTACAATCATTTGATTCACTTCTAAGGCGATTACATCGTGATGCTGCGCTAACAAAATCGCATTAGATAATCCGACGTACCCAATTCCTACTACGGTTATTTTCATGTAGATGCTCCTTTCTTAAGGCGTTCCACCCGACGAGCTATCTGCTGGCGGCGGTGTTGTTGGATCCGCAGCGGGAGGTGTTGTCGGTGCCGCTGGCGGCGTCGGTTCTGCTGGTGGCGCCACTGTCGTATCTGTACTTGATACCGCCCCTGTGTCCGTTCCCGTTCCTGTTGCGTTTGATTCATTCGTCGCTGGAGTCGTTGGAGTAGACGTTGAGGTTGGCGCTGGTGTTGAGGTGCTCGCTGAATCCGAACTCGAATTCGAATTTACAGGAGCAGAAACAGGAGCCGTTGGCACAAATGGCGCTTCATAATATTCGTAGTAAGCAGGCGCATAATATTCTGTTTCGCGCGCAGCTTGCACCGCATCTTGCGTTCTCAAAAGGCGTTCTAGCTGTTCTTCAGTTAAATCCGTTGGATATTGATTGATGACGATTTTATTGGTTTTGGTTGCTTGAGCAGTCAATTCGTCCGTCAATGGATCGACTAAATTCGAAGCCGTAATGGGCGACAAGTGCGTATGTTGACGAATGTCGTTAGCAACTCTGACGCGAGCTTCCATCGGAATGTAAAAATAAAACCCATCTCCAATATACAAATCTTCCAACGTATCAAATTTAACAGAACCAATTTGTTCCAACGCCGGCAAATAATTCGGCACAACCGATAACAATTGCGTCGTATCAAAATTTGTTTTCAAATTTCTGGAAAGAACTTCTAATAATTTAGGATATTGTGTTAAGCTATCCAACGTTAATACTTTATCAATAACCGCTTTGATGACTAATTTTTGGCGATTTTGGCGGCCGACTTCGCCTTCGGGATCGTCGTAACGCATTCTCGCAAAATTCATAGCTTTCACACCGTTTACTAAACGCGTTTCGCCTTTAACAAAACCTGTTCCACGATAAGTAAACGTCAACGGACTCGTGACTTCAATGCCACCAATTGCATCAATTAAATCAACTAAGCCTGCCATATTGATGACGGCATAATAATCAATCGGCACATCTAAATATTTTTGGACGGTATCAATCGTTAATTCAACACCGCCGTAAGCGTAGGCGTGGTTGATTTTGTCAGGGTAAACTTCACCTTCGATGCGTGTGTACGTATCACGTGGAATACTCAATAGTTTAGTAGCGCGCGTTTGCGGATTTAATGAGACGATCATTAAGGTGTCTGAACGACTAATATAGCCTTCTTGCTCTTTGCGCGCTTGGCTGTCTGAATCAACGCCAATTAGCAAAATATTAAGCGGCTCGCCTTTCGTGACGTCGACTTTTTTCTCGCGCGTTGATTGAATTTGAACGGGTGCTTGAATGCTAGCTAGTGTATGTTGAACGTCCAAGTAAACTTTCACAAAAAGTCCTAAGACAAGCACGACAACAAGCCCCAATGCTTTCAAAAACCATCTTCTTTTTTTACGTTTTCTTATTTTTGTCATATAGTTCATTCCTTTTTTTGTCTTTACAAAGAATACCACAAAAGGCGTCGAAACACAATAAAAGGACTAGCGAAAGCCAGTCCGTTACTTAATTTAGTTGTCATAGCCTGCGGGATTGTTACTTTGCCAATTCCAAGAATCGCGGCACATATCAACCAATGTTTTTTGAGTTTTCCAGTTGAGTTCGTTAGCTGCTTGATTCACGTCGGCAAAACAAGTGTCCACATCGCCAGCACGTCTTGGTGCAATCGTATAATTGATGCGAATGTCGTTTGCTTGTTCAAACGCTTTAACTAAATCTAATACGCTATATCCGACACCTGTTCCGAGGTTATAAATTTTCACACCTTTTTGTTGCTGATTTTTTTCGAGGGCGCGAATATGGCCTAACGCTAAATCGACGACGTGAATGTAGTCGCGTACGCCTGTGCCGTCGGGTGTGTTGTAATCATCGCCAAAAACGCTCAGCTGCTCGCGCTTGCCGATGGCGACTTGCGTAATGTACGGCATCAAATTGTTCGGAATGCCTTGCGGATCTTCACCGATACGTCCTGAATGGTGCGCGCCAATCGGGTTAAAATAACGCAAAATCGTTACCGACCACTCTGGATCTGACGCGGCAACGTCTTTTAGCAAATGTTCATTGACGACTTTTGTGTAGCCGTAAGGGCTGTTCGCGGTATTAGTCGGCATTGTTTCCACTAGCGGCGAAGGATTATCCAAGCCATAAACCGTCGCAGAAGAACTAAAGACAATATCCTTAACGCCAGCGTGTTGCATTTCTTCAATCAGCGCCACAGTGCCTTCAATGTTGTTGTGGTAATATTTGAGCGGCTCATTCACAGATTCACCCACCGCTTTATACCCCGCAAAATGAATCACAGACTCAATGTCATTTTCGGCAAAAATACGACGCATCGTTTCTCGATCCAAAATATCCGCTTCATAAAATTTGAACGTCTTGCCCGTAATTTCGCGCAGACGCTTCAACACTTCAGGCTTACTATTATAAAAATTGTCCACAATGACAACCTCTTTACCTAAATTCAATAATTCTACAACCGTGTGGCTCCCGATATAACCCGCGCCACCTGTCACTAAAATCGCCATCTTTTCCACTCCTTTAATTTGACTATTTTCGCTCTTCATTATATCAAAAAATACCGTCGTAATCAAAGGGTGCGCTATGCACACTTTGCAAATTATGCTATAATCAAGCCATTCAACTGACGAAAGGAATTCACCCATGCATATTAAAATTCACATTCCCAATCTGAGTCCCGAAATTCGTGAACAAATTAAACATCGCGAACTCCCTGTTCAAGAAATCGCCGCGATTCACCAATCTATTTTGGAAGACTATCAAAAATACGCCCCCATCAAAAAAATGCTCCCATGGCTATTGATTGTGCTACAATTATTGTTCTTCTTGCCGTTCGTCGTCTTCATTCGCGAATGGAATGTCGTTATATTCGTAATGTTGGCAGTAGGTTGCCTCCCGCTCATAGTCGGATTGTGGCTACTGAATCACTTAATATTTAATCGCGTGGCGCATCAATTTGTCCGCGTTTTGGAAGAAGGTTATCCTGAATATGTCGATACTTACGGCAAAGAAAGCTTCCGCTAACTAAAAAAATCGCACACTCAACTAAAACTGGGTGTGCTTTTTTATTTGAGTCCATTTTCGTAAGCAAAAATGACAAGTTGCGTTCGATCCCGCAAGTCTAATTTGAAAAGTAGTTGGCTCACGTTATTTTTGACGGTGCCTTCTGACAAAAAGAGTGTTTGCGCAATTTCACGATTGTTATAGCCGCTGGCGACTAATTCAATGAGTTGGCGTTCTTTTTCAGTTAAGTCGACTGGGATGGGCTTTTTTTCGGCGGGCGCTGGTTTCAATAATTGGTGCGAAACGCTAGCGTCCATGACGATTTTGTCGGCTAATGCTAACTTAATCCCTTCAAAAATCGCTTCATGCGTGCTGTCTTTCAGCAAATAGCCCGACGCGCCTAAGTGCATGGCCTCCGTAATATACGCTTCGTCTTGAAACGTCGTCAAAATCAACACTTTCACTTGCGGAAAATGTTGCTTAATCAGACGCGTGCCTTCAATTCCGTTCGTGTGCGGCATGCGAATATCCATCAACACCAAATCAACGGCGTGTTGTTGACAAGCTTCATAAGCTTGCTGCCCATTTTCGGCGAGCGCCACAACTTCCAGCTCGTCGAACGTTTCCAACATCATTTTCAATCCAGTTCGAATCAATTTTTCGTCATCGGCAATAACCATTTTGATTGTGTTCATTTTGATGCTCCTTTCGGTAAAATAATTTGCGCTTGAAAGCCTTGTTGCTTGCGCGTTTGAAAATAGCACTTGCCTTTTAACTCACTCACGCGTTGTTTCATCTGTTGTAAGCCACCTAAAAGTTGTAAATCATCGGTGCCGACGCCATTATCTTTCACGGTCAAAATCACTTCATGCGCCGCATACATCAACGTTACGGTCAACTGCGTGGCTTGCGCATATTTTAGCGTATTTGCCACCAATTCTTGCACGATAAAATACAACGTTTGCGCTTGTAAATCGGACAACGTAAAACTTTCTTGATTATGCCGATAACGAATATCCAAAACATTGCCTTGCTGCGCTTGCTTTAGTAAGGCTCCAATGGCTTCTAATAATGAATGTTTTTCTAATGCGATTGGCTTCAAATCGTGCACAATTTTGCGGACGGACTGCAAACTTTCTACCGAAAATTGACGTAATTCATCGAGCATTTCGGCTAAATCAGGTTGCTGAGCGCGGCTGGTGGCCGACAAAGCTCCTAACTGAATAATGATGGTCGACAAACTGTGGCCTACTGAATCGTGAATGTCACGCGAGATGCGCTGTCTTTCTTGCAAAACGTACATTTCTTTCAAAGTGTCTTGATGGTTTGCCAGTTGCGCTAACTGTTGCTCGTGTTGTACCATTTGCTGTTCGACTTCGTATAGACGTTGCGTTAATTTTTTTGCCCGATAAAATTGCTCAAAATACGCAACGAGCATTGCGGCGCATAGCAAGAATATCCCCATCGACGAAAAATCGCCGCGCGCTGTCCATACATAAACGACGCTCGTAATGCTGCCCCACACCATCGCTTGACGAAAAGGCAACTGCGCACACACATCAAACAGCGTCAACAAACTCAAAAATACGCCAGAATAACCAAATACTATCGCCAAAATCCCGCTCAACAGCCAATCCATTACAAATTGCCAAGGTTGTTTGCGCCAATGAACTAGTACCATCCACAACAATAACAACGCTAACACTTGCCACTGCGTTCGCAATGCGTGGCGCCACGTCAATTCAATGAATATCCCGCACAAAATACCGTAACGTAATCCTTTCAACTCTCTCACCTCTTTGAAAGTCAATTATAACACACTCTTTCCAAAAAAAGAGAACAGAAATGCACTCAGTGTGTCTGTTCTCGTAATTGTTTTATTTCGGTTGCCATAAAACGACTTGGTTTTGTTGGAGACTTTTTGGGACGTCAATAATGCGCTGATTCCAACTGCCACGAAATTGTAACGTCAAATCGCGTTTATCGAGTTCAAAACGCCCGTCCACTAACACATCCACATACGAAAGCAACGTGAGCTTATCTTCGCTTTCAAGCATCATTTCTTCCCACGTGTAACCTGTCCATGCCCAAATATCTTTCTCTTGGCCAAAACGGCTCCGCAACGCTTCGCATAACGGGATCAAAATTCCCGTATTCAAAAATGGCTCGCCACCTAACAACGTTAGTCCTTGACAATAACTAGCAGCAAGATCATCCAAAATCCGCGCTTGCAATTCTGCGGTGTACGGCACCCCGTAATGAAAATTTTGGATTGCTTTATTGTAGCAGCCTTTGCAAGCAAACAAACAGCCACTCACATACAAACTGCACCGCACGCCTTCGCCATCGACAAAATTATACGGTTTATAATCGGCGATTTTGCCTTGAGAATAGTCGGAAGCTAGCCATTCTTTTGGTTGCGGATTGTGCATGACGCTGCTCCTTCCAAATGTTTGACACGCGCGGTAATTTCCAAATGACGTCCGTTTACCATTGGGCGCGCTTGCGGATTGCCTAGATAACCGCACGTTCTTTTGACGACTTCACATGTTAAAGGATTGCGATTGCGACATTGCGGACATTCAAAACCGCGTTCTGTCGGATTAAATTCGCCGTCAAACCCACATTCGTAACAATGATCAATTGGCGTATTGGTGCCCAAATAACCGACCAAATCATACGCATAATCCCACACCGCTTCTAATGCTTTAGGATTTTGCTTCAAGTTTGGATATTCACAATAATGGATAAAGCCGCCACTACAATACGGTGCATACTCCGCTTCAAACGCCAACTTTTCAAAAGGCGAGATTTTTTTGCGGACATCATAATGGAACGAATTCGTGTAGTAACCTTTGTCGGTAATGTGCGCGACTTCACCAAAACGTTGCGTGTCCAATCGGCAAAAACGGTCGGTCAAACTTTCAGACGGCGTGCTATACACACTAAAATGATAGCCGTACTGCTGTCCCCACGCATCTGCATGCCGCTTCAAATGACGCATAATATCGAGTGTGAAGTGTTTGGCGGCTGGATTTTGCTCCCAATTTTCGCCATAAAAAACCGTCGCCACTTCGTACAAGCCGATATAGCCTAGCGAAATCGTTGCCCGTTTTTGGCGGAAACATTGAGAAACGGCCTCTTGCGGCTGCAATCTTTTGCCGAAAGCACCATGTTGATACAAAATCGGGGCATTATCAGGCGTAGCTTCTTCTACGCGTTGAATGCGATACACGAGTGCGTCGTGCGCCACCGCTAGCCGCTTGTTTAACACCCGCCAAAATGTCTCCACATCGCCAGCAGCTTCCAAAGCAATGCGCGGCAAATTCAGCGTGACCACTCCTAAATTCATGCGTCCTTCATTCACTTCGTTACCATTTTCGTCATGCCACCCTTGCAAAAAGGAACGACATCCCATCGGTACTTTGAAACTGCCTGTTAACTCAACAATTTTGTCGTACATTAACACATCGGGATACATACGACGTGTTGCACATTCAAGCGCCAATTGTTTAATATCGTAATTCGGGCTATCAGGTTCCAAATTGACACCGCGTTTGAGTGTGAATACTAACTTCGGAAAAATCGCCGTGCGTTTTTCTTGACCGAGTCCATCTAATCGCACTTTCAAAATTGCTTGTTGAATGTGGCGCTCGAACCAATTCGTTCCTAACCCAAATCCTAACGTTGTAAAAGGTGTCTGTCCTTGCGATGTGTAAAGTGTATTGATTTCGTATTCGAGCGACTGCATCGCATCATAAATATCTTTTTTGGTGCGTTCTTTGGCGTAAGCTTCTTGGCGTTCGGTTGTTTCAATCCATTGCGCGGCTACTGCTAAATGTTTAGCGTAATTTTTTTGGGCGTAAGGTGCCAGCACTTCGTCAATTCGGTTAGCGCTGCATCCGCCGTATTGGCTACTCGCTACGTTGGCGATAATTTGCGCCATTTGTGCGGTGGCTGTTTGAATGGATTTTGGTGTGTCGACTTCGGCATTGCCGATTTTGAAGCCTTTTTCAAACATGGATTGAAAATCAATGAGACAACAATTCGTCATCGGTGCGTACGGATGATAATCTAAGTCGTGATAATGAATATCGCCTTGTTGGTGCGCTGTCGCCACGTGTGGTGGCAACAATTGCA
Organism: Aerococcaceae bacterium; assembly: GCA_030525795.1. GTDB lineage: Bacteria > Bacillota > Bacilli > Lactobacillales > Aerococcaceae > Abiotrophia. The sequence continues at coordinate 18,918 of JAUNEB010000017.1, forward strand.
TTCCAATGGCTTTGGCTACGGCTCCCGTCGTCAAATCGCGTTGCGTATTAAAAACGCGACTGTCTTTGTTGGCGTTTTCGTTGAGAATGGTATGCTCATTCGCATGCAGTGCCTCGATTTGTTGATGCAATGATTGCGCGATACTTGCAGAATGTTTTGTTAAAACGGTTTGGATATGTTTTGCCATTGGACGCCCTTCTTTCTAAAAACACTTTATATTGTGTCAACACTAAACATTATACCCATTATATAGTGTTCACTCAAGTGTTTTTGCTATTTTCACAAAGGTTGTGCTTCAAGCCTTTTGCAACGGACATTCCTCAAGTGATACAAAAAAATCGCAGCCTAAAATGACTGCGATCAGTAACTATTATTGATTCGGAACGGTTTGTGCCAATTGGAAAGCCGCCAACATTTCGTCTGATGCTTCCCCAACTGGGACGATTTCTTCGAGTTTGCCTTGAACGACAATGCGGTTGACGAGCGTGCTATCACACGTAATCAACGTGACAATCGCTTCTTCTGTCGGTTCAATTAAATCGACACGCGACGGATCCACTAACTCGTAGAAAAAGACTTTGTATTTGTAAATTTTGTCCAAGTCGGTCAAATAGACATAATCTCCGACTTTGACGTGAACTAGCGGCTCGAACAACAATCCCTTGTGAATCGAGTGATGACTTGCCAATGAGTAGTTGGATTTCCCCATTTTTTGCTTGTCCAAAAGAGTGCCTGCACCTAAATACATCCCTTCGTCTGAAACGCCTTTATAAATCGGCAAGTTCATGTTGACACTTGGAATCGCCACCGCACCGATGGTTGGCAAATCTTTAGGATTGACATTATTTTTCAAGACATTTACCGCATTCAATTCTTTAATGTCTTCAAAATTGTACGTTACTTCACGTTGTTCGTTTGCGATAATTTGCTCGCGTGTGAGTTGCCCGATAGAGTTCACTTCTTGCGCACGCTTAATCATGTGGTGTTTAATCGGATCAATCGCCAAGAGTGCTAAGCCAAACAATAATAATAATACCGCTAAAGTTAAACGGATTTTAGTTCCTAATGAACGTTTTTTTCTTTTTTTCTTTGTCATGTGAATTACTCCTTCATTTCATTGGACTTATTGTACCATAACTTTTGCTATAAACCTAACAAAAAGAAAAGCAGACCCTAAAAAGTCTGCTTTCGTGCTCAATTATTTCGTTGCTTGTTCGTATTGTTTCGCAAGTCCTGTTACTCGGAAAATACATTTTACGATTTCTGTGAAGATGACAATGCTGAATGAAGCAGCTAACACAATGCCCCATTGATTTCCTGTCGGAACAGTCACATCAAAAAATTGGTTGACGCCTGGTGTAATGACTACACCGATTAACAATACGCCAGATAATAATGACGCACCATTGAGGTACTTGTTGTTGAATGGATTTGTACTGAACAATGATTGGAACACTGATTTTACGTTGTAAGAATGGAACAATTGAATCATTCCTAATGTTAAGAATGCCATTGTTTCGCCCAAATTACGCGCCAATCCTAAATGTTCTACTGCATACCAGTAAACGAACAATGTCAAACCACTTTCAAGCATTCCTTGATACACAATACTTGGCAAAATACCATTTGATAAGAAGTTAGATTCTTTAGAACGTGGTGGACGTTGCATTGCGTTTTTCTCTGCTTTTTCCATACCGAGTGCAATCGCTGGGAATACGTCCGTCACTAAGTTAATCCACAAGATGTGTACCGGCTCCAAAATGGTCCAGCCCATCAAAGTCGCGATAAACAATGTCAGCACTTCGCCAAGGTTAGCAGATAATAAATATTGAACGGCTTTTTGGATGTTTGCAAATACTTTACGTCCTTCTTCAACGGCAACTACAATTGTTTCAAAGTTGTCATCGGCTAAGACCATGTCTGAAGCGCCTTTTGATACTTCTGTTCCCGTAATCCCCATGCCGACACCAATGTCCGCTTGTTTCAGTGAAGGTGCGTCGTTCACGCCATCTCCCGTCATCGAAACTGTTTTGCCGTTTGCTTGCCATGCTTTAATGATACGTACTTTATGTTCTGGTGATACACGCGCATAAACCGCATAATCTGCGACACGCGCCGTCAACTCTTCGTCTGATATTTCGTCTAATTGCGCACCTGTAATCACGTGCGTGCTATTGTCTTCATTCGCATCCAAAATCGTTAAACGCTCGGCAATTGCTTGCGCCGTTTCTGCGTGGTCACCCGTAATCATAACGGTACGCATGCCTGCTTTGCGTGCCACTTCAATCGCAGCACCTGCTTCTTTACGTTCTGGGTCAATCATTCCGACTAATCCCGCAAAAATTAACTCTGTTTCAACCGTTTCAGAAGTCACTTCTGCTGGCAATGTATCAATAATTTTGTACGCACCTGCTAACACACGCAACGCTTGACGCGCCATCGCCGTATTATTCGTCAAAATACGTTCTTGAATTTCCGCCGTAATCGGTGCAATCTCGCCGTTATTATCGCGCGTGACACAACGTTTTAATAATTGGTCTGGCGCACCTTTAACAGCTACTAAATAACGTCCGTCTTCTAATTGGTGAATCGTTGACATCAACTTACGCGTTGAATCAAATGGCACTTCTGCCACACGTGGATAACGCGCCAATTCTCCTGCCAAATCGTAACCTTTATCTAGCGCAAATTTGATCATTGCGGTTTCTGTTGGGTCGCCAATTAAATTCCCTTCTGCGTCTAATTCAGTATCGTTTGCGAATACAATTGAACGCAATAGAGGCAATGCCAAATCAATGTCAGCCGCTGCTTCATGCAACTCGCCATTGTAAAATACTTTTTCGATAGTCATTTTGTTTAAGGTAAGCGTACCTGTTTTGTCCGAACAGATGACTTGCGTGCCACCTAATGTTTCAACAGCTGGTAATGTACGCACCAATGCTTTGCGGTCCGCCATTGTACGCGTTCCGATAGAGAGAATAATCGTCGTAATCGCAGGCAAGCCTTCTGGAATCGCCGCTACTGCTAGTGAAATCGCCGTCAATAACATCGTATTCCAAGCTATCCCTTTGAAAACAGTTCCGACAATAAAGGTTAATACCGCTACCGCCAAAATCATAATCGTTAACGTACGACCTAAATTATCTTGGTCACGTTGCAACGGTGTTTTTTGTTTTTCAGCACCTGAAAGCATTGACGCAATGTGCCCAACTTCGGTTTCCATACCAGTTCCTGTAACGATTGCTACCGCGCGTCCATAAGTTACGTTCGTACTTGAAAATACCATATTGTGACGGTCGCCGATACCGACTTCTTCACCTGTTACAATCTCGGTCGATTTGTCAACGGGAACGGATTCACCTGTCAACGCCGCTTCTTCTACTTTCAACGAATTTGCTTCAATTAAGCGCATATCCGCTGGCACAACGTCACCTGCTTCTAATAAAACAATGTCGCCTGGAACTAAATCGTGACTTTTTACAGTGGCAACATTGCCGTCACGACGTACACGTGCGTCTGGTGAAGCCATTTGGCGCAAGGCATCAATCGCTTCTTCTGCTTTCGATTCTTGGAAAACACCCATAATCGCGTTCAACACGACAACTAACAAAATAATCGCCGCGTCGGTGACGCCGTGCATCCCTTCTGCGATAATCGATACGCCCGCTGCAACAAGCAACACGATAATCATGAAATCTTTGAATTGCTCCAAAAACTTTTGTAATAAAGTTGATTTTTCTTCTGCTTGAAGCTCGTTTTTGCCATATTGAGCCAAACGGTTGCTTGCTTCTGCTTGCGTCAAGCCTTGTGCGACATCAGATTGCAGAGATTGCACTAACTCCTCTGATGATACTTTATATGCCGGTAATTGATGAGACATATGATTCCTCCTTAAGATATTTAGCCCTTTTGGTCGCGTGTCATACAAAAAAACTTATGCTAAACAGACAATTTCTGCTAGCATAAGTCTCACTATTTAAGTACAGTGCCAGCGATCCATTCACCGCTTGACGTTGTTGACACTGACGAGGCGAACCTCTAGTTACTCCCTTATGGACTGTATTCGGTTGATATGTTTATTTTAGCGGACTTTGCCACAAATAGCAATTGTTTTTTTAGTGTTTTTCAAAAAAATTATTCGACGACTTTTAACGCTTCGAGCATATCAACACGGCGTAACTTTTCGTTGACGAATCCTCCTAACACAACGAGAATGCCCACAATCGCTACAACAGGAATCGCATATACTTCCCACGACACGCTCGGATTAAAACGAATGGTATCCGAACCAATCATCGCCAATATCACACGGTGCAAATAATAGCCGCTCACTAACCCTGCTACGATACCAATAAGTGACAACACAATCGTTTCACGATAAATGTACAGCGTCACTTCATGATGATGAAAACCGAGCACTTTTATCGTGGATAGTTCACGTATGCGTTCAGCAACGTTGATGTTCGTCAAATTATACAAAATCACAACGCCTAATAAAAGCGACAACACAATCAAAATTAACATAACAGACTGCAACGATTGCGCCAATGTCGCTAACAACGTAGCCAGTGCCGTATTTTGAATGATCAATTTCACACCATCTAACGCAAAAAACTTCCCTGCAGCTTGCTTCACCGCTGAATGATTGTTGTCAGTCAATTGCACTAAATACGCATTTTGAACATAAGGTTTTTGTGTGAGTTGGGTGTAGTAAGCCGCAGACATATACATAAAATGCCCTGCATATAATTCCGAAATGTCTTGAACAGTTACCGTTACTTGCTGATGATTGAGCGTTATATCAATTGTATCGCCCACAGAAACATTGTATAGACGAGCTAAATTCTCCGTAATGATAACGCCCGAATTAGACAATTCTAACGTTTCTTGACTCGCACGATTTCGCAACTGCACAAAATCCGCAAAACCGCTATCCGTAATCATTACGTTAATCGTTTGCTGGTCCGCGACATTTGGAATCATTTCGGTTGTGGTTTCGTAGTACAACGGCATAAAATGGCGCACATCCGACTCCTGAAGCTGTTCTTCAATGCGTGTTTTTTCTGAAGTGGAGAGGTTTTCTTTTTGGACGACAATCATATCGTACTGCAATAATTCGCCAAATTGCGTGTCCACAACGCCCGAAATGGACGAACGAATACCCAATCCTGCAAACAAGAGCATGACCGAGCCTGCCACCCCAAAAATGGTCATCAACATCCGTTGTTTATAACGAAAAATATTACGAGCGGTTACTTTTTGAGTGAAATTCATGCGACTCCATAACCATTGAATGCGTTCTAACCAAATGCGACTACCGACAACAGGTGGCTTGGCTTGAAGTAATTTGGCCGGCTCATGCAACAATTCTTTGCGCGCTACCCAATAAGCAGGTAAGCCCGCTGACACAAACGCCAACAATAGCGCCACCCCATTCCAAAATGGATACACCGCAACTTGCACATTGCCGACAACTGAACGCCGCGTAATAATATAGCTAATCATCGGCGACACGACAAAATTTCCTAATATAATTCCTGTAATTGTCCCCAGCACACTAGCGACAAGACCATACATTACAAACTTTCTAATGACTTGCGCATTGGTATAACCGAGCGCTTTTAGTAAGCCGACACGACTTCTTTCTTCATCTACAAAACGCGTCATCGTCGTAAAAGTCACCATAGCCGCAACTAAATACAACACAATTGGGAATAAATTTCCTACCGCCGAAATACTGCGCGTTGCATTTGTATAAGTCGCGTACCCTTCGCCACCCGGAACTGTGGCACGCGTATAATTCGTATATTGCGGAACCGTTAAAGATGCCAAATCTTCTTGTGCAGATGACAAGTCTTCTTTAGCGGACTGAATTTCTTCTTGTGCTTGTGTAGATTGTTGCGCATAATCTTCTTTAGCCGTTGTTAATTGTTGCGTGGCGTCTTCTAATTTTGCTTGCTGGTCTGCAATGGTTTGTTTAGCGAGTTCTAATTCTGAAAGACCGGATTCATATTGTTGGCGCCCTTGCACATATTCAGCTTGTTTCGCCTCAAAAGTTGCCAAGCCTGCTTCGTAGTCTGCCAAGCCTTGTTGATACGAAGCCAAGCCTTGATTATATTGTGCCAAGCCTGCTTCGTACTGTGTATTATTTTCTTGGTAAGCGAGTAACCCTGCGTCATAATCAATGACGCCTTGGTCGTACTGAGCTTTGTGCGCATCGTAGCTTGCTTTTTCGGTTTGGTAAGTCGATAATCCTTGGTTATACGCTTGTTGCGCGTCTGAAAATTGCTGTGCTTGTGCGTTGACGTCCGCTTCCATTTGCAAAAAAGTCGCGTCATTTTGCGGGTCAATGCCTGATGCCAAAAGGTTGTCTCTTTGTTGTTGTAAGGTTTGTTGCGCTGTTTCGAGAGCGGTTTGCTGACTGTCAAGTGTGGTTTTGGCTTGGGTCAGTAGGATGTTTTGCTCAGATAATGTCGTTGCGGCTTGTGCTAATACCACTTGCGTTGCGTCGAGTTGCGCTTTTGTCGTATCGAGTGTCGTTTTGGCGGCGTCCAATTGTTGTTTAGCTGTCGCTAGTTCGCTTTGTTTCGCATCCAATTCTGTTTTGGCGGCATCTAACTGTGCCTTGGAGTCAGAAAGTTGTGTGCGTGCAAGTTCCAATTGCGTGCTGCCTTGCGCCAATTCGTCAGCGACTTGTTGCAATGTTGCTTCGTTAGTGGAAACTTCATTTTGCGCGGAGTTGAGTTGGGAGGTACCCTCTTCAATGTCTTGTTCAGCTGACGTAAGTTGCTCGGCGGCATCCGCTAATTCTTGTTCTGCTTGTTCGATATCCGCATTGCCATCAGCAATTTCTTGTTCGGCGACGCGTCGGATTCCTTCTAGTCTTAATGCGCCATTGTCCGCCAAAATGTCTTCTAAATAAAGTTGATTTTTTTTGAGTTCGGATTGATAAAAAGGCGTGTCGTAGTTGACGCCGATTAAATTTTGGTAACGAATGCGTGCAATCGTGTAGGCTTCTAAATTAAACGCCGATTCATGCGTTACGCCGTATCCCGTCAACTCGCCTTCGCCGACACTCGCAAATCCCATTGAGCTTGTGTCCCAAATTTCGGATGAATGCGCGAAACCAACGACCGTATAGCGGCTAGTATGGAGGCGCGAATTTGGCGCGACTTCAAAAGTGCTCCCGATTGCGTAATGCTGTTTCAAATTATCTGACAAGACTATTTCTTGCGCGTTAGTCGGCATGTTGCCTGAAGTTAAATGATAATGAGAAATGTCGCTTGGATTGGAAAATAGTCGAACGGCTTGTTGCGACTGAGCAATCAAACTATCCACAAAATAGCCATATTCAACTGTCGCATTCGGGAGCTCATTGAGTTCCGCGATATCTTCTTCGCTCAGCCCATATTCGCCAATAACAGCCAAATCAAACAGCTGATAAGTGTCAATATAACGTTGAGCGGTTGTTTCCATATTCGGTGTGGTAACTTTGAGGCCAATTAAGGCAATCGCACCAATCATCATCAAACTAAAAATCGAAAAAAAGCGACCTTTTGAAAGTGAAAATGCTTGAAAAATATCTTTCCAATAAGTTTTTTTGGACATGAGTGCACCTCTAATATTCGAGAGTCGCAATGTCTTGCGGCGATTCGTTCAAAACAACCGATTTGACGGTTGCATCGCGCATATGAATCACGCGGTCGGCAATCGGCGCCAGCGCTGTATTATGCGTTACAATGATGACGGTCGCACCTTTTTTGCGTGACATTTCTTGCAAAATATGTAACACTTGCTTACCTGTTTGGTAATCTAGCGCACCCGTCGGTTCATCGCACAGCAAAATTTTTGGATTTTTGGCAACAGCTCGCGCAATCGATACGCGTTGCTGTTCGCCGCCTGAAAGTTGCGCTGGAAAATTATGCATGCGCGCTTCCAAGCCAACTTCTTTCAAAATATATTCTGGGTCCATTGCGTCTTTGACAATTTCAGACGCCAACTCAACATTTTCCTTAGCCGTTAAATTGGCTACTAAATTATAAAATTGAAACACAAATCCGACATCGTCACGGCGATAATTCGTACGCTGATGTGCGTTAAACTGCGCAATATCCACGCCGTCAATGATGACTTGCCCTTCATCATTCGTATCCATCCCACCCAAAATATTGAGCAATGTCGATTTGCCTGCACCAGAAGAGCCGAGAATGATGACGAGTTCACCTTTTTCGATTTCAAAGTTCACATCTTTATTCGCAAAAATAGTCGTTTCTCCTACTTGATAACGTTTAGAACTTTGTTTCACTTCAATATACGCCATACACTCACTCCTTTTATCCCATTGCGCTCGTCTATACTTTATGATAACATCAATTTAGTAGGCTGACAACTGCCAGCACAAGCGAAAAACACCTAGTTTCTTTATAACTAGGTGTTCTTTATATACTATTTTGCCGAAATAAATCGTTTCAATGTTTTAGGAGAAAACAATAGCAATACAGGGAAAATTTCTAAACGCCCTGCAATCATGCTAAATGTCAACACAAGCGTGTTCCAATTAGAATAAAAACTAAAATTACGCGTTGGGCCAACTTGCGCCAATCCCGGTCCGATATTATTAAACGTCGCAATAACCGACGTAAATGCTGTCGTAAAGTCCGACACTTCAAGCGAAACAGACAACAAAATCACGACGTATAACGTAATATAAACGAGCAAATAATGCGCAATTTGTGCTTCAATTTCTTTGGAAATAGCTTTTCCTGAAAGCATTGGGACGACTTTACGTTTTGGTGTTCCTGCACGGTGTAGTTCAGCGAGTGCCGATTTGAAGTACATGATAATGCGCGACATTTTAATACCGCCCGCGGTTGAGCCTGCACATCCGCCGATAAACATCAACATGACAACCAATATTTGCGAAAATAACGGCCACTGGTCAAAATCTGCCGTGCTGTATCCCGTCGTCGTAATAATCGATGCGACTGTAAAAAATACATTGCGCACTAAAGGCTCTAACGACGTATATAATGACTGAATATTCACACAAATGAGCGCCACAACTACTCCAACAATCCCCAAATAATAACGTAATTCTTCATCATTTTTGAGGACATCTTTGGCATACCCTAACAAAATAAAATAATACACATTAAAGTTAATACCACTCAACAACATCCCTACGCCAATAATCCATTCGACCGCCGCAGGATTCGCATAAATACTGAATCCCGCATTATTGATAGCAAACCCGCCTGTTCCTGTCGTACCAAAAGCTAACAATAACGCATCAAAAAGCGGCACTTTTGCGATCACTAAAACAATCGCAATTGCAAGTGTCAACACAAAATACAAACCATACAAAATACGCGCTGTGCGACTTAATTTGGACACTAATTTCCCGAAGACTGGTCCAGGCACTTCCGCTCGCATCAATTCCACATAATCGGAAGAATTTGGCAAAATCGCCATCGTAAAAACAAGTACGCCCATTCCCCCAACAAAATGCGTGAAACTCCGCCAAAACAACGAAGAGTGCGCCAACACAGACAAATCCGACAAAATACTTGAGCCTGTCGTCGTAAATCCACTCGCTACTTCAAAAAACGCATCAAATGGATTCGGAATTTCGCCCGTTAAAACAAACGGAATTGCCCCGAACAACGACAACAAAATCCAGCCTAAAGCAACCGTTACTAATCCGTCACGCGTACGAATTTTGAAATTATCAGGCTTTCGGTAGCTTAATCCGAACCCGAGCAATCCCAATCCGATTGCCGTTCCCACATAGCTAGCTATATGCTGCCAATTTTCGCGATAAATAAGCGACACGATCGACGGCAAGATAAGCAGCAACGCTTCAATTAGCAAAATTTTTCCTATCAAATAACGTATGACTGAACGATTCATCTGCTTACTCCACTTCTAAAATATCGTCTAAATCCGTAAACGATTTATTTTTTGTGACGACAATGACGCGATCGTGTGCTTCCAACGCATCATTCCCATTCGGAAAAATTAACTGCTTGTCGCGAATAATGTACGCAATCAACAAATTCGCTTTCGTTTTTAATTGAAATAGCGGAATGCCACACACTTTACTGCCGCGTTTTACACGAAATTGCAAGGCTTCAACTTGGTTATCCACTAAGCGATATAGCGCTTCAACGTTAGAACCTTGCGCATTTTCTAACGCGCGGACAAATTGAATAATTTGATTGGTGACGAGCTGTTTTGGCGTAATAATCGAACGAATCGGTACATTGTCCAATAATTTTAACATGCTCACACGGCTCATTTTAGTGATGACTTTTTTGACACCTTTGTGGCGCGCATACATGGACATAATCAAGTTTTCTTCATCAACGCCCGTCAACGAGATGAATGAATCGAAGGATTCCACTTGTTGTTCATCCAAAATGTCTTGGTCTGTCCCATCCGCATGAATAATTTCCATATTCGGAAATTCCTCACTCAAAAATAGCGCCCGATCTTCATCACGTTCAATGACGCGCGTTTGAATACGGCTTTCTCGCAACATTTTGAGCAAATAATATGCTAAGCGACCGCCACCTACAATGAACGTCGATTTAATTTTTTTGTCTTCTTTGCCTACATGTTTAAAAAAGCGCCCCAAATCTTCAGCCGAACCTGTAACATGAATACGGTCATTTTCTTGAATGACGTCCTCCCCGCTTGGAATAATAATCGTATCTCCGCGATGAATGACGCACACCAATAGCGTGCCGAATTTTTGACGAAAATCTTTCATACTCATCTGTGTCAAAATCGACTGCTTCGTCACTTCCACTTCTACTAAGTTCACACGATTTCCCGCAAAAGCTTCTACGCTCACTGCCGATTGATATTTCAAAACGCGTGCAATGTCTTGTGCAGCTGTCAACTCTGGATTGACGAGCAATGAAATGCCCAAACTTTCACGCACAAAGTGTAATTGTGAAGAATATTCAGGATTACGGACACGCGCGATGGTATGCGTTGCCCCTAATTTTCGTGCCAAAACGGCTGCGATAATATTGATTTCGTCCATTTCGGTAACCGCAATAAAGACATCGGCTTGGCTGACGCCGATTTCTTCTTGTGTTTCGACGCTGGCGCCGTTACCGACAATACCTGATATATCAAATTTGTTAATTAATTTGTCTAAAGTTTGTGCTTTTTTTTCGATGACGAGTATGTCGTTATGTTCTGATGACAATTCTTGACATAGTGATTCGCCGACTTTTCCGCCGCCTACAATGACGATTTTCATGGAATTCCCTCCGAATTATAGAATCAACCTTTATCATATCATAGTTTGCTTAGAAAGTAATGTAATTTAGTGAGGTTCGGGATATTTTATGGCATTTTTAGCGATTTTGTCGCGCATAATGGTTTCGATGTCCAAATTGAGTTCATGAGCAAGTGTGTAAGCATAAATCAAAATATCGGCTAACTCTTCTTTGACGTTTTCCATATCGGCACCTTCGTCGCCCCATTGGTAATTTTCGAGCAGTTCGGCTGCTTCAATCATAATGGAACACGCTAAATTGCGGGGCGTGTGATAGCCGCGCCAGTTTCTTGCCGTTTGAAACTGAATAATGGTTTCTAAAATGGTTGACATGTGCGGTCTCCTTTTTTATAGAAAAGGCCAAGAGGATACCTCTTGACCTTGATGGTTGAATTATTTTTTCAAGTTGTAGAATGACTTCAAGCCGTCGTAGCGTGCTACTTCGCCTAATTCGTCTTCGATGCGTAATAATTGGTTGTATTTCGCAACGCGGTCAGTACGTGACAATGAACCTGTCTTAATTTGGCCAGCGTTTGTTGCGACTGCGATGTCAGAGATTGTTGAATCTTCTGTTTCACCTGAACGGTGTGATACAACTGCTGTGTAGCCAGCTTTTTGAGCCATTTCGATTGCGTCAAAAGTTTCAGTCAATGTACCGATTTGGTTAACTTTGATTAAGATTGAGTTACCGATACCTTTTTCGATACCTTCTGATAATTTTTCAGTGTTTGTTACGAACAAGTCGTCACCTACTAATTGAACGCGTGAACCTAAACGCTCTGTCAATAATTTCCAGCCATCCCAGTCGTTTTCATCCATACCATCTTCGATAGTGATGATTGGGTACTTGTTAACCAATTCTTCTAGGTAGTCAACTTGTTCTGCAGATGTACGAATAGCAGCACCTTCACCTTCGAATTTAGTGTAGTCGTAAACGCCACGCTCTTTGTCGT
>JAUNEB010000018.1:0-340 GCA_030525795.1 Aerococcaceae bacterium
TTCATGTGGTCTTTAATAAAATCATTGTGATTGCGCGCCACAAAATAAGTCGTATAAATTTTAGCATCCAAATCTTTAACGGACTCATCTAATTTCGTTCCGTCTGAATCACGAATCGCGTCTGCTCCCCAGCGTTCCAATAATTCTTTCGTTTCCGCCAAAAAATTATTTTCGCTCGGTAAGGTAACGCGCCCTTTTGTTTTTGCCATTTAGTTCACATCCTTACTCTTTTGATCCGCCGGCCGTCATGCCTTCAGTTAATTGTTTTTGCACAAAAATGTATAAAATCAACGTCGGTAACATAACAAGCACCATGCCTGCATACAGTTGGCCGTATTGT
>JAUNEB010000018.1:350-27903 GCA_030525795.1 Aerococcaceae bacterium
ATTCATCAAACCGACAGGCAATGTCCGCATTTCGGCTTTAGACATGAGCGTAAATGATAAAATATACTCATTCCAAAAACTCAAGAAATTGAATAAAATGACCGTAATAATGCTCGGTTTTGCCATCGGAATCATGATGCGTACCATCGTTGTAAAATGCCCCGCACCGTCAATTGAAGCCGCTTCTTCAAACGTACTTGGCAACGTAATGAAATAGCTCGACAACAAATAAATCGTGAACGGTAACGTCACCGACGCATAAATAAACGCTAACACAAAACGGTTATTCAATAACTGAGGCATCCAAGTCAATGTTTTTTGTGCATCTACCAACATCAAAAAGATTGGCACAACTAAGTAGTTCATATTGATGAACAAGCCCGCTTTCAAAAACATTTGCAATAATTTTTTGCCAGGAAACTCAAAACGCGCCAACACATAAGACGCGGGCAACGCCGTCACTAACAAAATCGTCAACGCCATTGTGGTTACGACAACGGAATTCCAAATGTACGCTCCCATATTCGCACGATTCCAAGCGTCGATAAAGTTTTGAAAATGGAAACCCATCGGCATTTCCCACGGAGAACGATAAAATTCAGAATTTTGCTTAATAGAAGATAAAAATACCCAACCTACTGGCACGATAATCGTAATCGCCAATAGTACGAGCGATACATAAATGAAAATTTTGTACCATTTATTGGCTTTTGCTGTCAACATATGTATCCCTCCTCCTTAATATTCCAAAATATCGCGCTTCGTAATACGGCTAACAACCGCCGACAACGCAAACGAGAATGTGAAAATCAATACCCCGACTGCCATTCCGTATCCATAACTGGAGTTCGTGTAAGCTTGCTTATACATATAAGATAACGCCACTTCTGAAGCCCCGTTCGGACCACCGCTCGTCATCGTTTGCACTAACAAAAAGCTCAAATTGATTGTACTAATAATGAAAAACGTCAACGTCGTACGAATATTATTCCAAATTAACGGCAATGTCACCGCAAAAAATTGCTTAATTTTGCCTGCGCCATCTAAATCAGCCGCCTCATAGAAACTATCTGGAATATTCGCCATACTTGCCATATACATGACCATATAGTAACCAATCGCCTGCCACACTAACGCACCAACTAACGCATAATTGACTAAGTGCTTATCGCCCAGCCACAAAATCGGTTTATCCGTTCCAATACCAAAAATCGCCAAAATACTATTGAGCAATCCTCTCGTAGGATCATAAATCGCTGAAAAAATACCCGAAATAACGACAATTGACAAAATATTTGGAATATAGAAAATAATGCGGAAGAAATTTTGTCCTTTAATTTTTTCATTCGATAAAATCGCGGCAAAAATAACCGCAAACGCCATTGTAATAATCGTCACTAACACGACTAACAAAATCGTATTTTGGAACGCTTTAATAAACTTCATGTCGTTGAACAATTTTTGAAAATTTTGCAATCCGACAAACGTTTTCTTAGGTGATAAGCCGCCCCATTTGTACATCGACATTCTAAATACTTGAATGGTCGGATAGACAATAAACGTCAAAAACATAATGGTTGCAGGCAATGCGCAAATGATTGCGAATCGCTTTCTGCTTGCTTTATTCGACATAAAAAGCTCCTTTCTGCTCAATTATTTTCATAATATTTTCATTTTTTGATTTTATGAAACCCTCTTTAACACGAAGATTAAAGAGGGTCCCATGAATAGTTCTTAAAAAAGATTAGTGAACGAGTGATTCGTGGAATTGTGTTACCAATTCAACAAGGCTAGCTTGCCACTCTTCAACTGTAGTGTCACCTGATACGACTGCATCAAATGTACCTGTCAATGTGCCTTTTAAGTCAGCTCCTTCAATTGCTTCAGCTGCTACAAAGTTACCCATACCTGGTAATACACCGTCGTTGTAAATGTTGTAGAACACTTGTTGTTCTGCTGGTAATTTTTCAGATAAGCCTTTGATTGGTTGTACTGCGCCGTGGTTAGCGAATACTTCTGCTGCTTTATCAGAGTATAAGAATGCAACGAATTCTTTAGCTGCTTCTTTTTGTTCTGCTGCTTCTGGTACCCATACTTGTTCTACGAATGTGTAAGCGTGACGGTCGCCGCCTTCTTTAATTGCTGGAACAGCAGTCATGCCCCATTCGAAGCCTTCAGCACGTGGTGCTTCTTTCATTTCGCCAACAATCCAAGTACCGTTTGGCATGAACAATGCTTTGTTATCCAAAATTAATTGTTGGTTCTTCGTGAAGCCGTCTTTGTTTGCATTCGCAACGGTTGTGCCTTCTGTTTCTTGTGCTAATTTGCCTAAAGTTTCGAATACAGCTTTCAAGTCTTCGCCGCCCCAAACTTCTGGCTCATAGTTCATTGCTTGGTTGAACAATTCTTGTCCGCCAGCGTTATAAATGTTTGAGTAGAAGAATGTATCTAAGTAACCTGCTGTTGGATAAGTGAACAATGCGATGCCTTCTGCTTTTGCTTTTTCAGCTAATTCCCACATGCCATCCCATGTTGTTGGTACTTCCCAGCCTTTTTCAGCGAACAAGCCTTTGTTGTAGAACAAACCTGTTGGGCTGTAGAACATTGGCATCAAGTATGTTTTGCCGTCGCCGTATGGGTTTGTTGCAGTTGAATCAGTAAAGTTTGGCAATAATTTGTCTTTAACAGTGCCTTCTTCGCCTGGAATGGTCAAATCAAGAACGTCTGTTAAGTCTGCTAATGCTTTTTCTTTAATTAATGTTTCTGGGAATGCTTTTGCACGTCCTAAACCTAACATTACTACGTCAGGTGCGTCGCCTGCTTGGAAGCGTGGTGTCAATGCGTCTTCTAATTCTTTTTCTTGTGTTAAGGTGATCTCAACGTTTGGATTGACTTCTTTGTATGCTTCTACAATAGCTGGCCATACTTCTGCTCCGTAGCCGCCTTCTAATACAGCTAAGTCAAGCGCAACTTTGTCTTGTGCGTGTACATTCGTTAAGCCAACAAAATTGCTTGCTGTTAAAGCGAATGCCGCTGCTGATAATACTAGTTTTTTCATAATGAAAAACCCCTTTTCTTTTTATTTTTTACATCCTTATCATATCATTTTGAAACCGTTTTTTGTTACAGTATCTTGCTAAAATCTTGCATTATCTTGCGATAAAACGTATAATAAGAGTGAAAAAAATAGACCGCTTTCAAAAAGGAGCGTTACTCATGTACATTCACTACGATATTCACCATTCACAAGATGATTTAGCGACGACACATTTTGAAGTGTTGTCCGTTAATGTGATTTCTTATGATGTCAACTGGCATAGCACGTTGCATTCGCATGATTTTGCTGAAATTTTTTACTGTTTAGAAGGTAGCGGCTATATCCAAACAGAATATGGTCAGCAACCTGTTCAAAAAAATAGTTTTTTCTTAGTCAATCCATATGTTGTGCATACGGAATACACATCGCTTGAGCAACCATTGAAATATATTGTCATCGGCTTTAAAGGTCCCGAAATTATTTTGCCGAACCAAGCGTTTGACAACGGAATTCATATCGTCAATGATATTGCTAATTTGTACCGCCCTTTTTTCAATATGATTTTGAACGAGTGCGAAAATCAAGGCATTTATTCGAGTCATATGATTGATTATATTGTGAATTTGTTACTGCTAAAATTGAGCAACGACGCAAATCGTCACCTTTCGCCGCATTATGACCAGCCACTTTCGCCTAGTGTCAATTTGGCCAAACATTATATCGACAACCATTATTCCAACAATATTACGTTAGATATTTTAGAAGAAAAGACGCATATTTCGCGTTTTCATTTGTCGCATCTTTTCAAAAAAGAACTCGGCATTTCTCCAATCAATTATTTAGTGAATGTGCGCTTTACGCATGCAAAAATTTTGTTGGAAACGACGAATTATTCGGTTTTACAAATTTCAGAATTGATCGGCTTTAATTCGGTAAACTTTTTTTCGACTAAATTCAAAGAAAAATTCGGTCAGACACCACGCGACTATCGTCTGCAACATCGCGCTTCATAAAAAAAGTCTACTTTCGGAACGGAACATGTGCTTCCTTAATTCCAAAAGTAGACTTTTATTGTTTATTATAAATCTAAAAATCCTGCGTGCGGCGTTTGACCGAAGTAATCGGCAATTTCTTGCAATTCTTGGTCAGTGATTTCTTGATGAATTTTACCACCTTGGGCGCCAACTTGTGAGAAAATCATGGCTGCTTTTTCGATGACTTCAACAAGACCGTAGGTTTCATCAAGGGTATTGCCAGAAGCAAAGAGCCCGTGATGTGGCCAGAGAACGGCTTGGAATTCAGACATTTTGGCTGCGGTTGCTTCTCCGATGGCGTTGGTTCCTGGCGTCATGTAAGGAATCACACCGAGACCTTCTGGGAAGACAACGATTGATTCTGCCTGCATTTTCCAAAGGATACGTGACAAATGGCGTTCATCTAAAGGTTGGGTAAAACTCATGGCAATAAGGTTTGTCGGGTGGCAATGGAAAACCACGCGCTGCTCAGGATTGACCTTCAAACGCTCGATATGGCTGAGCAAGTGACTTGGAAACTCAGATGTTGGCTTGCCACCATCTTCAAATCCCCAGACGATGTCGTAACTTTTGCCATCTGCTGAAATTTTTACAAGGCCGAGGTCGAGGGTTGGTCGGTCGTAAACATTACGGAAATAGCGCCCCGTTCCGGTTACGAGGTAATAAAAACCGGCAAGCGCTGAGGCATCAAAGCCGAGTTCATAAGTCGCAGAAACAGTTGCCACATCTTCGTAACCTTCGACTTCTTCTGCTGTCAAGCGGTAAGAAACGTTACCACCATTGCGTTCGTCCCAATAACGGCGGTAAGATTCACGCGTTACTTCGCGCATATTTTGTACATAAGGTGAGTCAATAAATTTAGTCATGAGGTTCTCCTTTTTTCATATATTTTGTTTTAGTTTCTTTGCGCCAAAACGTTTTTTTCGTAATCTTGAACTTCTTTGAGCCAATCAAGACCTACTGGCACACCATTTTGCTCACAGAAATAGTTCCAGACATCTGCATATGGGAAGTCTTTGAGTTCTTCTGTATAGGCCAGACGTGACGTGAAATCAAAACTATTTTCCAAGGCTTTCAATTCCGCTGTTGGTTCCAGCATGGCTTTCAAAAGTGCCTTTTGGGTATTGCGGGTGCCGATGACCCAAGCAGCCACACGGTTAATGGTTGCATCGAAGAAATCAAGTCCGATAACGGTCTTATCAAGCAACTCATTACGGACAATTTCTTTAGCGATATCTTGCAATTCATCATCCATAATCACCACGTGGTCAGAATCCCAACGAACAGGACGTGAGACGTGAAGCATGAGGTTCTTTTCACTAAAGAGTGACAATGATGACAGTTTATTGGAAATCACTTCCGTTGGATGGAAATGACCCGCGTCCAAAAGAATTGCCTTGTTGCGTGTCAAACCGTAACCCATATAAAACTCATGTGAACCAACGGTGTAGGCTTCTGCACCAAGACCAAAGAGCTTACTTTCAACCGTATCAACATTGTATTTTTCATCAATTTCTTCTGAGAAGATTTCGTCAAGGGATTCCATCAAACGTTTGCGTGGTGCCAAACGGTCAACAGGATTGTCCTTGAAACCATCTGGTACCCAAAAGTTAGTATAGCAGGTTTGACCCAATTCTTTACCAAAGTATTCAGCGATACGGCGACTGCGTTTCCCATGTTCAATCCAATAATCACGGACTTCTTTGTCCGGATGCGAGAGGGTAAAACCGTCTTTCATCATTGGGTGTGAAAAGAATGTTGGGTTGAAATCAAGACCAAGTCCTTGTTCTTTGGCCCAGTTCACCCATTTTTCAAAATGTTTAGGTTCAATTTGGTCCAAATCAACCGCTTCATCGGTATCCAAGTAAATAGCATGGAGATTGAGCTTGTGTTTCCCTGGGATGAGGGAATACGCCTTTTCCAAGTCCTCACGGAGTTGTTCAGGTGTGCGTGCCGCTCCTGGATAGTTTCCTGTTGACATAATGCCGCCTGTTAGCTCACCATCTGGTGTCAAAAAGCCCTTGACATCATCCCCTTGCCAGCAATGCATGGAAATTTTTACATCTTGCAATTTTTTCAACACCGCATCCGTGTCCACGCCGACGCTAGCATATTTTGCTTTTGCTTCTTGGTAACGTTGTTCTACTGTCATTTTTAGTCTCCTTTATAAGATTGTTTGTCTGAATTTTGCTAAATGGTCAATATCCGAAATTGGCTCTGGCTGATAGGTTTCGTAGTCGAATTGCTCCTTGAGCCATGCTCGCGCTGCTTTCAAATCAGAAAAAATGCCTTCTGAGATAAATTGGACCATGAGGTTTCCGATGGCTGTCGCTTCGCCTGGCCCTGCAATCACAGGCTTTCCGATGACGTCCGCCGTTAATTGGTTGAGCAATTTTACATTGCTACCGCCTCCAACAATGTGGAGAACTTCGAGTTCTTTACCAGAAAGTTCCTGCATGACCTTCCATTCATGCGCATAAATCAAAGCGAGGTTTGAGTAGACACACATGACCAATTCACCAACGGTTTCAGGAATGATTTGCCCACTCTCACGACAGGCTGCTTGAATTTCTTCAATCATGTTGTCAGGTTTAGTGAAACGGTCATCGTTGAGGTTGACGTATTGGAGGAAAGGCTCGACCTGGTAAGCCAGCTGTGCCATTTCCGCGTAGCTATACTTGTAATCCAACATCCGCGCAATTTCTTGAACCGCCCACATGCCTGTAATGTTTTTGAGGAAACGATAGGTCTGATAAGCACCGCGCTCGTTCGTGTAGTTCTGCTCAAAGGCCCTTGGTGTAGCAATTGGAAGCTGATTTTCTAAGCCAATCAAGGACCAAGTGCCGCTTGAAATGTAAGCAAAATCTTCCGAGATTGATGGCACGCCAACCACGGCAGAAGCCGTATCATGCGTTGCTGCCGCGATGACCTTGCAGTGTGGCAGCTGGTATGCTTCCTCTAATTCTGGCAAAATATCGCCAATCACTGCACCGGATTGGACCACTGGTGGGAATTTTTCCTTAGGCACACCAATGGCTGCCAGCAAATCCTCATCCAAGTTTTCTGAATTGACATCCAAAAATTGTGTTGTTGAGGCATTGGTCACTTCCAACGTCTTTTGACCTGTCAAGAGATAGGCCAAATAATCTGGTATCATGAGAATTTGGTCTGTCTGCTCTAGCAAATCACGGTCTTCTCTAAAGAGCTGATAGAGGGTGTTGAATTTTAAAAACTGAATGCCTGTTTTAGCATAGACGACTTCTGACGGAATCCGTTGAAAGAATGCTTCCATCGCTCCATCTGTGCGCTCATCGCGATAGGCGATGGGCTGCGCCAGCAATTGCCCCTCCTTATCCAACAAGCAATAATCAACCGCCCATGTGTCAATAGCTAAGGTACAGGATTCAACGCCTTGCGCTTTAACCTTGGCCACTCCTGCAAGAATTTCCTGATAGAGATAGGTCATATCCCAGCGATAATGCCCCTCTACGAAGGAAATCTCATTTTTAAAGCGGTGTATTTCTTGCAAATCAAACTGCTTATCTGTATCAATCTTAGCCAGCATGACGCGCCCGCTCGACGCCCCGATGTCAATGGCAATGTGATAGGTCATGAGTTTCTCCTTTTCTTATCTTGTAGCCCGCGACTACGCTATTTTCTTGAGCTTTTTTTCGACGGTCAAAAAAGTCAGTAATACAACTAAAATAGCATAGCAAATCAATTCTGCGCCGAGATAGCAAAATACTAACATTTGGTTAACGGCTTCAACTTGCGTTGGCAAGGTTGGATTGTAGCCTGCATAAGACAAAAGCGCGTTAATCAAGCCATTGCCGATGCCACCCATTCCGACCATGATTGCTCCGTAAACTGACATCGTAAACCCGTCGCTTCTAAAGCCGTTTTTGATTTCCAAAAAGTCTAGCACATCCGATAACAAAGCCAATGTCACATACATCGCTGGAATCGAGCCGATGCCTTTGAGGACAACGCCAATTACCACAATCGTAAAATTATGAACATCTAAAAAGCTGACTAAACCACCTAATACCGACAAAATCAAACCTAAAATAATCGCTTTTTGCTTACCAAGCTTATCGGCAATTGGCCAAGCAACGACCATTCCTAAAGCGGTTGGCAACCCGCCAATTAGTCCTAGCATTCCCATCGCATTTCCTGCTGCTGCTTCTGTAGTTACACCATCAAACATCCAGCGACTATAATAGCTCATAGAGCCATTTTTGACAAGGCCTCCTAATTGGAACAAGAGAAAATATACAATAATCAACCACCAAAAAGGTTCAGACAAACAAGCCTTGAGTTGTTGTACTAATGGAATTTTTCTAGTTTCGAATTGTGCGGCCGTTTCTTCTGTCACACGCTCGCGTGTAAAATAATATTCTAGAAGAATACCGAGTAACGTCACGGCACATAAAATAAGGATGACCCAACGCCAATTATTGTAACTTGCGGCTTTATCTAAAACGCCATTTTTTTCGACAAAAAGCAAGTTCTGCAAAAACATCGGAACTAAAATGCTCGCACCCAATCCCACTGCCGCCACGCCTGACGCATTCGACAGCGTCGCCAATAAGCCTCTGCTCTGGGAATCTCTCGTCGAAAGCGAAACCATGGAACTATGCGACGTGTAAAAGAACGGATACGCAAACGCATAGTAAAAATTATAAGACACCGCAATCCATATCATTTGGAAAAATGGACTACTTTGTATAGGCAAACTAAACATCAATACTAACGAAAGTGCCACTAAAAAAGCCGACAAAAACAAATATGGCCGCGCTTTTCCTTGACGTGTATGCGTCGTATCAATTAAGCGTCCTAACAAAAGGTTTCCCATAATAACAAACATGACGGATATCACAGGCAATACCGCTGCAAAAACACCGAATTTTTGGGTATCTGTCCAGCCGATGACATCTGAATAATAGCGATTCAAATAAGAAGCTAAAATCGCATTAGAAATGAGCGCTAAGAAAGGCCCGACAAAGTAGCCCAACGCCTTTTCAGAAAGGGTCACCGTGGAAGACTTGATTCGGCTATCTAATAGTGTTTTGTTAAAAAAATGATTCATCTTTTCTCCTCAAAAATATTGACTTATGTAGTTATTGGCAGGTTTAAGCTTGCTACTCGCTGCTCGTCATCCACAGAAATCATTAATTTATTTGTCTGGTACGGACGCACAATTGCCATCGCTTCGCCGTAATAAGTATTTGTTTCATTGAGCAAATAGCCATCCCGATTGTATGAGCAAGCATGTCCCAACCCAATCAAATCGCCACCTTCTACCGTTACGCGTAGGCGCCCTTTTTGCATAGGCTTCAACCCCCCTTGGTTGTCCGTATAACGTAGAGGAACGTAAAGTAATTTGTCCGCAATGGCTGTAGATTCCGGCTCAATTGAAATGCGCGTCTCATCAGAAGCTGTTGTTAGGCTCGCCGTTCCAATAAGTTGATTATCTTGATTATAGGTGAGCACTTTTAATTCTCCAGATTGGTACTTCGTGCGAAAAATTACTTTGCAATCTCGTTTGATTGGTTTGCTGGCGATTTTTTGGCCGTTGAGATAAAGGTCTGCGCGGGCCGCTCTGGCATACACTTCAACTGTTGCTTTCATTCCTTCACACCCGGGAAAAGTCCACGAATGTAAGGCGTCTGTCATTTTCCAAGCGGAGGGGCTATGTTTACCAGTCTGGTAGACCGGTCGGACAGCCAAAACGGGTTGCTCACTTTGCTCGAAAGCGATTTTTGTGTAAGCTGCTTCCGCATTTGGTCGTCCCAAAATGTTGATGCGCCCACTTCCAGCTGTCAACCAACCTTCTTCTGGTGCTCCTTTGGGTAAGTAATCTTCATATTCCCAAGCACCTACTCCCGTCTCGCCCATGTAATCCATACCAGCCCAGACAAAGTCCCCAATCAAGCGTGGTTCTTGTTTCGCCAATTCCCAGAATTGATAGGCATCATTACAGAACGTTTCTGTTCCTAAAATCAAGCGATTCGGATATTTTTTCAAATCTTTTTTGTATCGCAAAATGCCATAATTATAGCCTGCAAAATCCATATTGGCAAAGGCGTCTCGTGTTTTCACGTCACAAGCATGGAGGGTTGCCCCCACTTTCATGAATTGGGCGCCCATAATTCCCGCTAAAGTATTATAAAATTCACTTCCAACGGGTGCTTTTTTCTTCTGTTTCTTGTCGGTGACTTCTTTTTTAGCTTTTTCATCGGAATAAACACCCAATCCAATCGAACTCAAAAAGTTAAAGAAAATGTTGATACCACAGGTAACAGGTCGAGTGGCATCTAAAGAGTGCAGGTAGTCTGTCATCGCTTTGGTCAACTGAATTCCGCGTTCTTGCGCCGTTTCAGACACTTCATTTCCTGTAGAATACATGATGACACTCGGATGGTTGTAATCTTTATTGACCATATCTTTCAGATCTTCTGGCCACCATTGTCCCATATAGGAAGCATAATCATACTCTGTCTTATGGATGTACCAGACGTCCAAGTATTCGTCCATGACATAAACACCGTGACGATCACACGCTTCCAAAAGAGCCTTGGAACAAGGATTGTGTGCCGAGCGAATCGCATTGTAGCCGTTTTTTTTCATGAGAAGAATTTTTCGTTCCTCTGCTTCTGGAAAAGCACACGCTCCTAATAAGCCATTGTCGTGATGGATACAAGCACCGCGTAGAATTTCCCTTTTGCCATTGATAAGGAGTCCGTTCTCAGGATCCCAAGATAGTGTCCGAATCCCAAACGGTTCTGTCACTATATCTTGGCCAAAGGTTACGGTCACGTCGTAAAGATTAGGTGCATCCGCAGACCAAAGCAAGGCGTCTTGAATCAGACAGATCCCTTGCCCACGACCTTCTTCATCTATTGGAATCTCTTGTGATAAGACTTCCTTTCCTTTATGAGAAAAGTGAACCAGAGCAGTTCCTGCGTGATTGGCTTGGATCTCAACTTGCACCTGAGCCGGTGCAATAGACAAGGTGGTCAATCGCACTCCTTGTTCAAGAATATAATCCTCGCCCCCGATATAAAGAGAAACAGGTCTGTAAATGCCAGCCCCAGAATACCAACGACTATTAGGCTGATCGCTATTGCGGGCAATCACTTCGAGAACATTTTCTTCTCCAAAGACTAGCTTATTCGAAATATCAACGAAAAAATTGGTATATCCATAAGGACGAAAAGCCACTTTTTCACTATTCAAGTACACTTCCGCATTGCGATAGACACCTTCAAACTCCAAGACTAATCGCTGGCCTTGCCAATCAGTAGGAGCTAGAAATCGTTTTTGATAGAGATAGTCGTGCCCCTCAAAATAACCTACATTTTTACCACCGAGAGAGTCAGCTGTGCGTGGCTCTGCAAACATGGCGTCGTGGGGAACAGTAATAGCTTGAAGCGGTTCGTCTCGGTCTAGATGCTTATAGGACCAGCCGGTCGAAAAATCTTCCTTCTTCATTCGTTCACCTCCACAAATAGTTCGTAGTGTCCGCTTGGGTACTCTTTTTCGGTGCCTAAGATAGATACTTGAGCCGTAGTTCCTACAGGAACCTTTAGCAAAAGGCGAACGCCGTTTTCTTCAAGTGTCCATTTTACCTCAATGCGGCCGTATGGCGACTCGTGATGAGCATCAACTTCTGTCAAATCTCCTCCGATGAGAGGTGCTACTTTGAACCGACGGTAACCTGCTTCTAAAGGCTCAATTCCCGCCACACGCTTGTAGAGGAAATCGCCCACGGCACCACTGGCATAGTGATTATAGGAAATCATCTGGTCTGTGCCATCATCTCCGATTGGACATTGTCCAAATTCATCTAAACCATCCCAACGCTCCCAGATGGTGGTGGCCCCCATCTTGACCTCGTAGAGCCAGGATGGACAGGCATCATTTAAGAGCATCTTGTAGGCCACATCGGCATAGCCATTGTCGGCTAAGGCAAACAGGATATAAGGCGTTCCTGGAAAACCTGTACCGATTTTATAGTCATTTTGTTGAACCAAGGTAACAAGTCGTTCTAAGGCGACTTTTTTTGCTGACGGGGTCAGCATATCATAGTGGATCGGCAACACATAGCCCGTTTGAAACTCTTCTGTTAATTTTCCATGATCCATCAGAAGTGTTTCATAAGCTTGAGCGGTTTTTTGGCTGATTTCTTGATAGTAGCGTGCATCCTGCTCAAATCCTAAAACACCTGCAATCTTAGCGAGCAACTGACTGGTATTTCTTAAACTAGCTGTAGCCGTCCATTTGCTGCGCTTTTGCCATTGTGACATTTGAGGAACATCGGGTGCAATCCAATCGCCAAAATGTAGCATGTGATGGGTATGCCACACATAGCGGTTCAACCCAACACTCGCCAAGCCTGCCCAAAACTTACACGCGTCCACATACTTTTTCATCATCGGGTAATAAGCTTGCAAAATCCGCTTGTCCCCGCGGGCTTGATACTGAGCCCAAGGAACGAGGACGCTGGCATCCCCCCAAAAGTCGACTGCCATGACTGGCATCGTCGCAGGAAAACCATAACCTTGAGCGGGAACGGTATTGGGAATCCCGCCAGATGGTCGTTGTTCATTTTTCACATCTGTCAACCACTTGTCCAAAAAGCGGGTCATATCAAACAAGTAAGTTGCTGTTGGAGCAAAGACCGCGATGTCACCTGTCCAGCCCATCCGCTCATCGCGTTGCGGGCAATCTGTTGGAATGTCCACAAAATTAGACTTGGCACTCCAGACGATATTGGACTGAAGCTGATTTAATTGCGGGTTCGAAGAATGAAAAGAACCAATCTGCTCCATATCAGAATAAAGAGCAATTCCCATAATTTCTTCAATGGCTTCTTTGTCAATGCCTTGAATGCTAATATAACGGAAGCCCATATAGGTAAAGGTCGGACTGTACACTTGCCTGCCTTCCTTACAAGTATAGTGCAAGGTCGCCTTTGCTGTCCGTAAAAAAGTCGTGTTTAAGGAGCCGTCTTGATTCAAAATTTCCGCATGCTGGATGACAATTTGCTGACCCGCTTTTCCTTGTAGAGTCAACCGCACAATCCCTGCAAAATTTTGCCCGAAATCATAAATCAACTCATCTTGAGTTTCCGAAAGTAAGGTTGGCTGCAATCGTTCTTGTGGGCGAACGAGCGAGCCGTAGGTCGCAGATAACTTGGGCTTGATACGAACTGTTTCGACTATTGCTTTATGATAGGCTAGTTCTGGTAAAGAACGCTGAGAATCGTAGGTCTCCCCATCATAAAAGTCCGCCATTTCATACGGGCCATCTGTCGTCACTCCCCAAGATTCATCCGTCGCAATGATTTCTTGAGTGCCGTCTGTATAGGTTACGCGTACTTCTAAGAGCAGCGCTTGACGCTTTGTCGTCACGCGATTTTTTCTTGTAAAGACAAAGCTGCCGACTGCCCAACCACCAGCAACCGTCGCAAAGAGCTGGTTTTCTTCTTGTAGGTGCGCTGTCACATCATAGACTTGATACTGCAAATTGGTCTTGTAAGACGTAAAACCAGGTGCAAAGTAATCCGTGCCGACTCTTTCGCCGTTCAACTCCAACTGGTAAATTCCGAGAGCCGTGGCGTAAATTTTTGCTTCCTGGATCTCCTTCTTGAACTGAAACTCCTTCTTGAAAGTCATAGGTTTGGGCGAGACTTTTTTCTCTGTGAAGCGGTAGGTCCCATCCGTAATCCATCTTGCCGCCCACGGCATTGCTAGGCGCCCCGTTTCAAACGAAATCGTCTTTTCTGCTACTCGCCCAAAGTTGTCTTCTACTCGCAAATGCGCTTGGTAAGTCGTAAAAGCTTCTAAACGAAGGCCGCCGTAGACCAAGGCAATTTGTTCATTGGTTTCTAATACCCAGCCATTGATCGTCAAAACAGCTTTTTTTATAAGGGTTTCATTTTTGTCACTGTCCACATGATACGAAAAAGAAGGATTCAGATTGTCTGTCACACAACCTTTCTCGAGTTGTTCGCAAGTAAATTTTGAAATTGTCAACATACGCTTGTCCTTTCATCCAAATTTTTATAATCACCTTAAATCAATTTACGAAATCAATGTGCATTCATTTCATAAACTGAATTCAAGTCATTATTTTTAAACAAAGCGAGGCAAATTCTATCTACTAGAGTTTGCCTCAACTTCTTAAGTTTCCTAATCTTTATTAGAAATAAACGCTGCTAAAACTGAGACAAGCCATGTTACAACAAATAATACTAATAAGAGTACAGCTTGTGTGCCGGCTGTTGTTGCTTCGGTATTCCCCGCTTCAAGATTGGATGCGAAAATATATCCGAATGATTCAACTCGCATTGATAAAAATTGTACTCCTGCAAAAATGATCGCTGCGGGCAGTCCCATTTTGACAATGCTCGCTAGTAAAAAGCGTGTCTTGTGCGCTTTAATTTTGTCAATGGCAAACGGCACTAAACTCAAAATGATTGTCGCAATCAAAATGCCTAACACCATTTGGTTCATGTCTTGATAGTAAGGTTGGTTAACATTGGCAATGTAAAATCCTGTGAGGACTACCACTAACAATGCCACGATGCCGTTTAAGTAAGATTCAATAGTTTGTTTGTGCTTTGTCATGTTACACCTCTTCTTCTGTCGCTTTACGACCTTTGTAAATATACAAGCCACCAAAAATAACTGCTAAGAGTGCAGAACCGCCCATCATACCATAGAAGGCTGTTTCCCACCATGGTGTGACGCTAATGGTTTGAACGTTTTGGGCAGCACTTTGAGCGTACGCATACAATTGATATTTCATATTGTCACGCGCTTTAGCAACAAAGGCGCCGTCTTTTTTCACTAGGTCTGTCGTAAAGTATGGCCATGTTTCTGTTACTTCTTTCATTGTTTCGTTGGTTGAGAAGTCCGCAATCATAGACACACCTGCATTGATTAACATTTCTGGTCTGAAGTAACCTGGGTTGTTGTTCATGTCAGTTGAAATCAAGCCTTCAAAGCCCCACTCGTCACGTAAAATATTCGTCAAGACGGCCACTGAACCATTGACAGGCGTTGCTCCAATACGTGAGAAGGATGCCATGACTGCCAAGCCATTTCCTTCATCGAAGGCCCCTTGGAAAGCACGAAGATCGCCTTCGCGTGCTTTTTGCTCATTCATATAAGTTGCGATACCAGAACGTTGTGTTTCTTGGTCGTTAAAAGCAAAGTGTTTTGGACCGACTAAAACGCCGTATTCAAGTGCTCCGTCAACGGTTGCACGCGCCATATAGTTTGACAACATATCATCTTCTGAATAGTATTCGAAGTTACGGCCGTTGAAAGCACTGCGATGGACGTTACCGCCAACCGCCCAAATGAGCCAGTTACCACTCATCAAGCCATCATTTCCTAAAAGGTTACCCCATTCTTTGATGAGCTCTTGGTTGAATGTATTACCAAGGACAACTTCATTGGCCATCGTTCCCATGTTGTAGTTAGCGTTTTTGTCATCGGCAAATTCGCCACGAGAGCTAATAATGTTCGAGAAACCGTTCGGGCCGTCATTTTGGTAAACCAATGGTGACGCAATTTCGTTGATGACGTCGCTGACGCTACCGCCTTTAGTGATTTTTGCTAATAAAACATCCAATGGAATTTGATTGACCAATTCATCCCAACGTTTGTCTCCTGAATCCGAAACGCCTGCTAAGTCAGATAGTTTCAATTTACCTTTTGAGCCGTCCAAGTATTCAGCTTTAATTTGGCCACTTGTGTCAAATTGGTAAATTTCGTTGGTGAGTTTTTGGACCCATTCGTCAACTTTGTCGCCGTCGATGGTCAAATCATCGTATTTTCTTGGGAAGGTTGCTTCCCAGTCGGTACGTGACAAGTAAGTTGCGTAGTTTTCTTTGTAGTAGTTGATGTCGGCATCTGCCAATTGGTTGACAATTTCTTTACCGGTTGTTTTAGACTTGGCAAAGCTAGATTCGTCGACTTGGCCTTCTTTACCGATGACTTGGGTCGTTGCTAATTTTGCATTTCCAAGTTCTGCTTTACCTTGCGCTGCCAAAATATTGTTGATGGCATCGTGAGCATTTTCACCGATGGCAAAGTAGTAATCGCCGCCGTCTAAAATGAACCCGCCTTTTCCATCTTTAGCTGTTGAATCCCAGCTTGTCATGTATTTCATGTCAGCCGTAACCGTCAATGTTTCAGATTCTCCAGGTTGAAGTTCTTTTGTTTTGCCCATAGCCAAAAATTCTAAAGCAGATTTCTCAACTTTATTGGCCTTGTTGCTGTCCGTGTAAGGCGCTTGATAGTAGAATTGAGCCACATCTTTACCGGCTACGTCGCCTGTATTTTTCACAGTGATAGTTGCGGTAACCGTTTGTGCTTGTTCGTCAACTTTTACGCTGTCCAAGGTTTGCTCAAAAGTCGTATAAGACAAGCCGTAACCGAATGGATAGCTGACTTCATTGTCGTATTCCCATGCAGTTGCTCCGTCAATGGCACCTTTTGCGCTTGTAGCATTGCCTTGACCTAAAACGGCATCATAATAGCGTGATTCGTAATATTTGTACCCTGTGTAAATGCCTTCTGCTTCGATGAGGTAGAAGTTGGCAGACATTGCAGGTTCTCCACCAAAACTTCCGAGTGGAGAAGTTGGCGCTAAGTTACCCATTAAAGAGTTCGGCGCAGTAATTTTAGATAAGTCTTGCAATTCGATGCGTCCAAAGTTTTGGGCTGCTGGCGCAAGTGAGTTGTCTACCGCGTACGTATCAGCAAGGTGTCCAGATGGGTTAGCTTCGCCGTTAAGCACTTGGGCAACGCCATTCATCCCGTAAGCACCTGGAAATCCGATATACAAAATTGCGTCCACATTTTCGTCATCTTTCAACTCTTCAATTTCCATGACACCGCCGCTGTTAATCAAAACAACAACTGTTTCAAAATTGTCTTTAGCTAATTGAAGCATTTCTTTTTCATTTTTCGTCAAAGTCAAGACGCTAGAAGTTGCATGTTTTTGTGTATCAATACCTTCTTCGCCTGGATAGTAGTCTGCACCTTCAGAACCAGGGCGTGAAAGGACAACAATCGCAGCATCGCTATATTCTTTAAAGCTATCTTGATAGTTGGCTTCGGCTTTTCCTTCAGCTGTATAAGTCGCAACGGCTGGCTCTGATGGATCGTATTTACCCGCAGCAATCAAACCGCCAAACTCGGTCGGACGATAGCCATATACTGGAGCCGTTCCAGTCCATGTTTTCTTCTCGCCTGTCTGGATTTCGCCAAAAGTTGTATAAATGCTCGTCATGGTTGGGTTGACTTCAAAACCATTATTAGACAAAGCTGTCACTAAGTTGACTTGGTCTTCACCTGTAATGGTACTTCCCATGACACCACCTAAAAATGGATACTGACTTCCCATCCCAAAAAGCGTGACTTTCTTATTTTTTAACGGCAAGGAAGCGTTCGTGTTCTTTAACAAGACACTTCCTTCTTCAGACACACGTTCGCCCAAATCTTTGTGGGCTGCAATTAAAGCGTCTGTTGAATCATAAACCGCCTTAAATTTGTCATCGCTCGTGGTTGTCGTACTCGTTGTTCCAAGCGCAAAGTCAATTGAGCTCCGCCAAGTGTTCACGATGCCAGTTGCACTTGATAAAGCAACTGTTGATGATAAGAATAACGCAGACATACCGCGCAATACTCTTCTTGAGTTTTTCATTCTTTTTCCTCCATTACCATAATTTCTTTTTGCGATGTCAATTGTGTAAATTCATTTGAAACCGCTTTAAGGATGTGTTTATTTTACCAAAAAAGAGAACGATTACAACCTTTCTGTCGTAAACCGTTCTTTTCTTGTCGTAATTGGTTATTTTTGTGGGGGAAATAGGATGGATAGTTCAAACCAGCCTTCTCGCTCGATAATTTCAAGCGAGCCGCCGTATTGCTGCACAATGGTTTGAATACTTTTGAGGCCGAAACCGTGATAATCGGTTTTGCGTTTGGTTGTCTTTGGCAAATTATCCACAAACTCCAATTGGCCTTCAAAGCGATTTTCTAAGCGGATACGGACAAATCCTTTCGTTTTAGTGATAACTAGATGAATCAAACGCTGATGCTTATCTTGGATTTTCTCCGTGCTTTCAATGGCGTTGTCCAACATATTGCCTAATAAGGTCGTCAATTCTACCGCATCCAAAAAATCAAGCGCCGTGCCGTCAACAACTGTTGTAATTTCAATTTCCTTTAATTGGCATTGAATAGACTTCCCCGTTAAAACCGTATCCACAATCTGATTGCCTGTTCGGTTTTGCGCTTCGTAAAATTTGATTTCTTTTTCAACTTTGTCAAGATACGCTTGTCCTTCTTCCATACTCATGCCGTCTCGGATGGCTTGAATTTGATATTTCAAATCATGGTATTTTTGATTGACAACGGCCATACTTTGTTCTAGCATCGCATAATTCGTATGTTGCGTATGAAGGATTTCTTGTAATTTTTCTTTTTCGGTGCGCGTTTTTAAGCTGCTAATTTGAAAATGATACGCATGCAATAAAGCCACTCCCGCAAAATCTACTAACGTCCGAATCAAGAAGATTTCCTTTGAAATTCCGACACTAATGACACTTTCTCCAACTACATAGCTCAAGTTACTCACAACAAATACCGCTAAGCCTATCATCATGGTTGAAATTAACTCACTGCGTGAGATGGCTAATTTTTGATTAAAGGCTACTTGATTTTTTTCTAAAAGATATAAGACAGCGACAACGATCGGCAATGTAATGAGCATCCCGAGCGCGTAAATATTGGTACTCACCGCTCTATGAACAATCGTCGCGGCATAAAACGTTACTTGCCACGTCAAAGAAGCCATGAATTCTCCAATAATAAACGTCCGAATCGTCACATACATGCTCGTCAAAACATCATAGCGACAAGTCAATCGAATAACCAAAAAAATAGAAAGCAAATACACGAGCATCATCGGCAGAAAAATAATCGTAATCCCGTCACTGACAATCATCATTCCCGATAAAGACACTAGAAAGATCATCAATACCCCAAGCATTTTAGAAAAAGGAAGCCGTTTAGGACTAATGGCAATCATCAAACAAGTGCTACACCAATAAGCAATCGCATAAAATAAGCCCGGCGTATGTTGTAAGGAATCCGTCATTATTTGCCCACCTCATTGAGATAATGATTCATTCGATCCAAAAACTCTTTTCTTCGGGAGCGACTAATCGGAATGCGATGCCCTCTAACGATTACATCATTACTTTCCATCTCATCCACATATTCGAGATTAATGACGCAACCACTATTACAACGGAAAAATGCTAATTCTTCCAACTCATGTTCAATCGCTTTAAGTGTCCCTCGAACTCGAATCACTTCATCGAGCAAGTGGTATTCAATATCATGGTTATGCACTTCAACAAACAACAAATTGTCCGTAGATATTTTTTTAATATTGCCGTAGCGACTAATCAATAATTGCTTTGTAGTCTTTTTTTTCATTCGCTCCAAAGCACGACTAATTCGCTGAGAAAAAGAAAAATAATTGATCGGTTTCAAAACATAATCGAGCGCCTCAACAGCATACCCTTTCATCGCATAATGCATCATATTCGTAATGAAAATAATAATGACCTCTTTAT
Organism: Aerococcaceae bacterium; assembly: GCA_030525795.1. Classification (GTDB taxonomy): domain Bacteria; phylum Bacillota; class Bacilli; order Lactobacillales; family Aerococcaceae; genus Abiotrophia. The sequence goes on from JAUNEB010000018.1 coordinate 20,089, forward strand.
CCGTTTGTCGAATCGCTTCTGCTGCCGTCATACCGTCCATTTCCTTCATTTCAATATCCATCAAAATAATATCCACTTGAGAAGGATAGTTTGCAACAATTTCAGCACCATCATGGTAGCGACGAATATGAAACAATTGGTTGCTTTCTTTTTGAAAAAGTTCCAAATATTCTATCAATGTTTCCGCATATTGTGGATCATCTTCTACAATCGCAATGTGAATCATCCGTATCCACTCCTCTCCTTTTGTAGTCCCTCATAAAAAATCTCCCTTTGAAGCTACTCAAAGGGCATCATTCCCTTATTTGAGAAGGGATTTCTATAATAAATCAGAATTTTTTTATATAGCGCTGTAAAATCAATAGTATTATCGCATACAACAAACCAACTACAATAAACATCATCATGAAAAACGCCTGCGGTAATACCGTAATAATGGGGTCGGTTGCAGGATTGAACAGCCACAAATCGTTGCGGAAAAAAACTTGATGAAACAAAATGAATAGCGGCTCAAACGCAATCGCAACGACAATGCCTAGTACAAGTGGCAAACTCCATAATACGCGGAATACTGGCGCCGCTAAAAAATACGGCAACTTTTTTTTCCATATGAGCAATATGATGACGGCACTGATACGAAGCACATGCGTGTTAAACGCCACCAAATGCTTGACTTCTGCAAAATGCTGACTGCCTGAAGCAGAACTCTGAAAATGTGGCATCGTCAACTCAGCTCTCAAAGGATTGAGCAAATAATCAACGATGACATCGTAATTTTGCATCAAAATTGGCTTCGATAAGCCTGTCAGTTTGGTCAGTTGAAATAGGTCAATGCTTATCCAATAAAGTAACGGCGATACAACAATCGCTACAAAAATGGCCGCCGACAGTGCTAGAATGCCCCACAACATCCCGAATGAAACTTGTTTTAATCGAGTGTCCATTGTGATAAATTCTCGCATACGTAAGTTGGTTGAACAGTGACGTTCGCTAAATCTTCGCGCGTTGTAAAACCTGTCAGCACTAGCAACGTGTCCATTCCAGCATTGATTCCAACTTTAATATCTGTTTCATAATTATCGCCAATCATCAGCACATCATCCACAGATAACCCTAACCGCTCCAAACTGCCTTCTACAATTGGCTGATACGGTTTTCCCATAACAATCGGCTCGGTTTGCGTGGCGTATTTCAAAAAAGCAGTCAGCGCACCTGAACTGGGCATCATGCCCCATTCAGTCGGAATATTACTATCAATATTCGTCACCAAAAAAGCCGCCCCATTGCGAATCGCCAACGTCGCTTGCGCCAATTCTTCATAAGTCGTGTGGCGATTCAACGCTTGCACCACAACATCCGCCGTCTCCGTTTGATTCAACGTAAATCCCGCCGCTGCAATTTGCTCGCGCAGTGGCGCTTCGCCAACAACGAACACTTCTTTCCCTTCAAAATGCGCCTGCAAATAATCCACCATTGCCAAAGCAGACGTATACACATGTTCCGCTGTTACGGGTAACTCATACGTTTGTTGAAGCACTTCAGCTACTTGTTCAGGCGTTTTTGTTGCGTTGTTCGTCACGAATAAAAACGGAATCTCTTTTTGAACGAGTTGGCGAATGAATGCTTCGGCCGTCGGAATTCGCTCCGTGCCAAAATACGTCGTACCATCTAAATCGATTAAATACGCTTTATAAGACTTCATTAACGATCCCCCGATTTCTTCTTAATGGTAAACTGACGTTTTTCGATTGTTGTATGTGCTTCAATCGGCTGCTTATCTGGTCGATCTGTTCGTTTTTTTTGTTTGAATGACGGCATCGACTTAGTCGCAGCAGGTTTCATCTCTTGTTTAGGCTGTCTTGTCGAAATCGGCTTTCTTGAAATAGCAGGTGTTGGTTGTTCTTCTTGACGTTGCTGCGTTTTTTTGAGGTGCGTATATTTTTGAACAGCCGCTTCTTTTGCTAATACAAAATATTGGCAGCCAAAATTACAATATTCTTTCAAATAATCATCTAAATAATCAATCGTTTGCTCTTTCGCCGCTTTGCGATGATTCATTTGGTAAAAACCGCGCAAACGCAATTGCTCAAAGCCCCAATCTCCGACAATAAAGTCAAACTTTTCAAAAAAATCTTGGTAACGCGCTTCAAAAGCTTCCAATTGGAAACCGTCACGATAATTGAGTACCACTTCGTAAAGTTGGTCTTTAATTTGAATATGCGTGTCATCGATTGCTACAATTTGCTTAGATTCCAATGAATCACTCGCCGCAATATCTAATAAAATATCTTCAATTTGCTGTGATAATGTCATGTCACTTTCCTCCTGTCGTGTCTATTATACAAGAAAAACACATGAATAGCGATACGCTCCATGTGTTTTGTCCATTTTTTTATCGCAAAATATTTCCTTTCCAAATCATGATAACCACGACAAGCACGTTCACTAAAATAACATACATGCTATAAGTGCGTTGAATTTTTGGGAAAAGATGTTTTGAAACATAAGCAAACGCCAATGCTCCCATCAACAAAGTCAACAAGATTTGTAACACAATTAGCGGCAAGATGTATCCCAATAACGTAAGAACGGGCAATGCAATGCCTACAAATTCAATCGGCAATCCTTGCGTTTTGTCGTCGGATACTTCGTCAATAAAACGGCTCGCACGGTTAAAATGCGCCACACGCACAATAACCGCCAAAATATACGCTGCCAAAATTAACAACCCAATAATATTCGCATTCATCACTTGCAAATAAATGACCGCTGGCAAAATCCCGAAAATAACGACATCGGTCAACGTTTCAAACTCGTTAGCAAACGATTGTGTAGCCTCATCCGTTTCAAATGCTGAACTCACTTGATACACAAACATATCCGCAATTGTCGCTACCACTAACGAAATCATCGCAAACTGAATTTCGCCCGTCATCGCAAATCCGATACCAACCGCTGCAAAAAATAAACTAAATAAAACCACTACATTTCCACGATGGAAATTTCCTAACATAATCATCACTCCTTATTGTATTATCTCTATTTTATAACAGCTGTTTCACATTATCAACTATTAAATACACACCGATTGCAACTTTTATACAATTTCGTTATAATGAACTTGTATAATTAGTGAGGAGGAATTTTTATATGAAGTGGAAAATTGTTGCAGACTCGGGTTCAAACTTATCCGTTTTTACATTATCTGACGAAAATGTCAGCTTTCAAACCGTACCACTCATGCTCAATATCGGTACGAACGTGTATATCGACGACAAAAATTTAGATAAACAAGCATTGCTCGCGGCAATGGAACAAGAAACAACCGCAACTTCAAGTGCCTGTCCATCACCAAGCGCTTACGCTCAAGCTTTTGAAGGCGCAGAAAATGTCATTTGCTTTACCATTACAAGTGCTTTATCAGGCAGCTATAACAGTGCTGTTTTGGGCATGAATTTACATAAAGAAAATCATCCAGACGTAAACGTTCATATTTTTGATACAAAATCTGCCGGTCCTGAAGAAGATTTACTCGTCCACAAAGCGATTGAATTAGCGCAATCAGGCATTGAATTTGACGACATGGTTAACGCATTGAACGACTACCATGCGCGCACAAATTTGATTTTTGTCCTGGAATCTGTCGATAACCTCGTCAAAAATGGTCGCTTAAATAAATTAGTTGGCGGAATGATTGGCCTCCTCGGTATTCGCTTAGTCGCCATCCGTAACGCGGAAGGCACCATTGAAATTAAAACTAAAGCAAAAGGCTCCAAACGCGCGTTGAAAAGTATGTTTGCCGAAATGGAAAACTTTGGTTACAAAGGCGGAAAAATCATTATTTCGCACGGTTTCAATCCTGAAGGCGCAGAAGAATTCAAGCAATTAGTTTTAGCAAGTTTCCCACAAGCAGAAATTTCCATTACGCCATTTGACGGATTGTGTACTTTTTATGCGCAACGCAACGGCGTCATGGTTGGCTACGAAATTTAATCCAGATAAAAAACACGCCTTAAACAGCGTGTTTTTTTGTATGCTAATGTGTTTCGCCACCGACGGCTTGAATGTCCTTTTTGTCAGCATAAGCGACAATCGCTTGAATTGCGGCTTCTAGACCGCGCGTAATGTCTGACAAATTCATTGCAGCCGTATTCGGTTTGTCAACAACTTGTTCCATCATAAATGGAATATGGATAAACCCTGCTTTTACATTCGGAAATTGTTTATCAACTAAATACAATACTTGGTACATTAAGTGATTGCACACGAATGTTCCCGCCGTATTCGACACGGACGCTGGTAACCCCGCTTGATGAATTGCGCGCACCATCGCTTTAATCGGCAACGTACTAAAATAAGCTGCCGCACCATCTTCACGAATAACACAATCAATCGGTTGCTGGCCTTCATTATCAGGAATGCGCGCATCGTCTTGGTTAATCGCAACCCGCTCAGGCGTCAAACCTGTTCTGCCACCCGCTTGCCCGACACACAAAACTACATCAGGTTGATACTCACGCATTTTGGCTGCTAAAACGTCCGCTGACTTATAAAAAACGGTTGGAATTTCAAGCCATTGAACATCGGCACCATCAATTGTACTCGGTAATTTTTTGACCGCTTCTAACGCTGGATTGATACTTTCTCCGTCAAACGGATCAAATCCCGTTACTAAAATTTTCATATGAGTTCCCCTTTTCTTATCGCTTAAAAGGCTACAACATACATTAACACAATATGGATAATAATCATAATAAATGCAATTGGAGCTTGTGCTTTAATGACTCCATTCGGATTTTTCATATCCAACAACGCAGCTGGCATTGCATTGAAATTCGCCGCCATTGGTGTCAACAATGTTCCGCAATAGCCCGCTGTCATCGCCAAAGCACCCGCAACAATCGGATTAGCACCTAGCGCAAACACAAACGGAACGCCTACGCCTGCTGTAATAACGGTAAATGCTGCGAACGCATTTCCCATGATCATCGTAAAAATAACCATTCCTAAAACATAAGCTACTACCCCAAAGAAACGATTTTGGTCAGGAACCACACTGCCAATCAATGTCGAAATCACTTCTCCAACACCAGCAGTTGTAAAAATCGCTCCCAATGCACCTAATAATTGCGGCAAAATCCCACTGGTTGATACTTGTTGAACCATACGACTATTTTCACTTAACAATGCAGTCGGCTTTTGTTTCGTAATAATTAAAGCCAAAACCGTTGCTAATAACGTCGCAATCGCAATTGCAACACGACTAAGCGTTGGTACCATTTGAGCGATAGCCAATGCCAAAACAGCCATCATAATAACAGGAACAAAAATGGCATTGCCTAATTGAGTCGCCTGTGCTTCTGCTTTTTGTTCATCTAAAGGTGGCGTATAGCCAATTTTAACTTGTTTGAAGAGCGTTAATAGCGCAACAACTAATACAATCACACCTGTAACTTGATTTAGTAAATAACTGCCGCCGACAAAAGTCACACCTAACAAGCCCCAAAACAACGTTGTTCCCAAACGAGTGGGATGTGTTTCATCTTTATAAACCGTATAGGCTGTGTGCAATAACTGGAGTCCGATAATCAAAAAAGCAATTTCCATCAATAATGTCGGAATATCTGTAAATAAAGTTGCAAAATCCATTAGCTATTTCCTCCTTTATTTTTTGAGTGATTGCGCTGCAATTTTTTATCAAACATATAGTTGTAACCACCAACCAACACAATCGTAATAACGGCAACCATCATCGAAGCAAAAGCAATGCCTGATGTATTATAGTCATAACCTAATTGTTCTAGCGTTCCACTAATTAACAACACGCCACCTGCCGATGCAAACGTATTTTGGGCAAAAAAGTTACCAAAGTTTTCATTAGCTGCTGCACGTGCCTTAATCTCTTCAATTTCATCTTCTGTGAGCTCTTCACCTGCAGTGGATTTAGCCATTGCTTCACCCATCGGAGCAACTAAAGGTCTGACAAATTGTGGATGTCCGCCCAAACGAATCGAGAAAAATCCTGCTAATTCACGAATAATTAAGTAAGTTGTATAAAAACGGCCTACCGTTAATGCTTTCATTTTGCCAATGAGTTGAATTGCACGCTGCTTCAATCCGAATGTTTCAGACAACCCAATTAAAGGCAACGTAATAACGAAAATCGTAATGACACGCTGATTCGTAAACTCTCTCCCCAAAATTTCCAAAAATTCTGGAAACGAAATACCCGATACTAATGCGGTAACTAAACCTGCAATGACAACTGTTGCAATTGTGTCAAATTTCAACACAAATCCTACAACAATAATCAGAATTCCGATTAATTTTATTAATTCCATTTTTCTACCCCTTTACTATTTGATGCGCTCATTCTATCATACAAAAATGAAAAACTCAATATAAAAATTAAAAAACTGTGTGAAAAAAGATTTTCCACACAGTTTTTTTCTGAAAATTATTATTCTGATTTTACGCGATTTTCAATGGCTAAGCCATCATTTTCTTGGTGGATATAGATGATAGAGTTTGGTAATACTTGTCCGCTAATGATAGCTTTAGCAAGCGGGGTTTCTAATTCTCTTGTAATAAATCGCATCAATGGTCGCGCACCATATACAGCGTCATAACCATTTTGGGCAAGCCATTGAACCGCTTCTGGATCCAAAACCAATTCAATGTCTTGATACGCTAAACGTTGACGGAGTTGTCCGAGCATTTTTTCGACAATCGCCCCCATGTGCGTTGCGGCAAGTGGCGTAAACAAGACGATGTCGTCGATTCGGTTCAAAAATTCCGGCTTAAAATGCGCCTTCAATTGCTGATGCACTTGCGTAGCAGTTTCTGGCAACAACTCGCCTTTTTCTAACACACCTTCCAACAAAAGATGCGAACCAATGTTACTTGTCATAATAAGAACCGTATTTTTGAAGTCGACCGTACGTCCTTTGGAGTCTGTTAAGCGTCCGTCGTCTAATACTTGCAACAAAATATTGAATACGTCAGGATGTGCTTTTTCGATTTCGTCCAATAAGACAATGGTGTAAGGATTGCGGCGAACGGCTTCGGTCAAATAACCGCCTTCTTCGTAACCGACATAGCCTGGAGGTGCGCCAACCAATCGAGAAACGGCATGTTTTTCCATGTATTCAGACATATCAATGCGCACCATGTGCGTTTCAGAATCGAATAAGGTTTCTGCCAATGTTTTGGCGAGTTCTGTCTTACCGACCCCTGTTGGCCCCAAAAATAGAAACGATCCAATTGGGCGATTTGGATTTTGTAAGCCAGCGCGCGAACGTAATACGGCTTCGGTCACTTTTTCGACGGCTTCGTCTTGCCCGATGACGCGTTGATGCAAAATATCCGCTAATTTAAGCAATTTTTCGCGTTCGCCTTCTACCAAACGCGTCACAGGAATTCCCGTCAAGCGTCCAACCACGCGTGCGATTTCTTCATCGGTAACAGCTTCTTGTGTCAAACGTTCAGCAGTGGATTGCGATTCTGATTGCTCAAGTTCTGCAAGTTCTTTTTCGAGTTGGGGAATGCGTCCGTGGCGTAATTCGGCGGCTTTTTCCAAATCGTAATTACTTTCGGCATCTTCTAATTGGCGGCGCAAATCGTCGAGTTGTTGGCGTTTATCACGCAACGCGTTAATGGCTTCTTTTTCGATTTCCCAACGCATTTTGAGTGTGTTGGCTTGTTCGCGTAATTCTGCGAGTTCCCCTTGTAAAGCTTCAAGGCGTTTTTTGCTTGCGTCGTCTTGTTCTTTTTTCAAGGCGGCTTCTTCGATTTCTAATTGCATTAAGCGACGCG
>JAUNEB010000019.1 GCA_030525795.1 Aerococcaceae bacterium
CCAATTCTTATTCACGCCGTCAGACACTCGGATAACGTAAACCAATTCTTATTCACGCCGTCAGACACTCAAACGACGTAAACTCATTCCAATTTACGTTGTCGTTCACCGTGACGCCCCTCTCCCATTACAGTTCACACTATCTAACACTTTGATAATCTGTTGTCACTCCCTCAAAAGCCTTTTTGAACAAAAAATAACCTTGTCATTCAATAGACAAGGTTATTTGTTTATTAGGCGTTTAGTTTTGATTGTGCGGCTTGCTGATTGTTGGCAATCCGTTGACGTGTATGTTCTGGTAATACTAATCGCGCGTCGTTTAATATTTCTGCGCAAATGTCTTTCGATAGCTGATACTGCCCTACCCAGTACGCGCTGACCGCGAGCTCATCTTTTGCTTTGTAGTCGTAAACGTCTTGGTGGACAAATAAGCGATCGGACGTTTCTTTAATCGAAACAGCTGTCAACGCATACGCATACGCTAACGCAAAGCGATTATTTTCGCGTAAGTAGCGCGCCAAGTTGTATAAACTCTCTGCACGTTGCGGACGGTATTCATACGCGTGTAAGTAGGCAGCCACAACTTCATCAAAAGGTGCCTGGATACGTTCTTTGAGTAACGCAACTTGATAAAGCGAGTACCATGTTTCTTCGACCCATCCTGGTAAAGCAGCCCTTTTTTGATAGTATTCGATGGCTAACTCGTTTCTGTCCAAATCACGCCACGTCTGTGCTAAGTAAAACGTACATCTTGGGACGAGCGTATCTTTATGGCGCAAAATACCGTTTTGCCAAGCGAGTGCTTTTTCGGCTTCAGAGGCATTGGCTAATTCTTCGAGTTCTTGCAGTTGCTCGGTTAGTAGGCATGCATCTCGTTCGAATTTGTCCGCTTTTGAGCCGCCGTCTCCAAGGTCGAGCATTTCGATTTCGTTGAATAGTGGCGCGTTATATTGGCTTGGTTCAATCGAATCGCAATATTCGTGGGTAGCGCCCCAATAACGATAGCGGTCATCGCCCGTCAATCTGCCGTTAATTAAGCGAATATTGGAGTAAGTTAAATGCGGGGTACGTTGCATGACTGCGTATGCTTTTGCGTCACCCAAAAAGTTTTTCCAATCGGGGTTGGTGGCGTTTAGCATCATGTCGGCGTCGCATAACAAGATGTAGTCTGCTTTATTTTCGGCAAATTCTAAGGCTTCGCTTCGATTGTGCGAGAAATTTTTCCAAGGACGTTCAATCAATTCTCCAGGGATGCCGTGTTGTGACATGAAATTCGTGATGATGTCTTGGGTGCCGTCCGTAGAGCCGGTGTCGACGACAACCCAGTAATCGATGTGCCCTACCATGGCTTGCATACAGCGTTCGATAATCGCACTTTCATTTTTTACAATCGCATTCCAACATACGGTTTTTTGGTTCATAGGTTTTGCGCTCCTTGAGGGTTATCTTGTCATGTCTTTTACTTTCATCATGCGGGTAACGTTCGCACGTTCTGCTTCTTCGAGTTTCATCTCAATATAGTGAATCGTTTCTTCGAGTTGCGGAATAATTCGGTATTCTAAGCCGTTGACGCGGCGGCGCGTTTTTTCAATTTCGTCCGCCATGAGCTGGCATGTTTTTTCAACTTCGGCGAGTTTGAGCAGTTCATCCATTGCGCCCGTAATGGCCGCAATGGACTGGTCCATGCCGCTGTTAGAGCTGACGTAGCTGTACGGCGCTTCGCCGTGTGGCGCTTGTTCCGTGACCGTCGTATGCATTTTGGGAACTTTAACGCTCATAATCGTATCCATTCGCAAACGCAATTCGACTTCTTTTGTTGGGACGGCGAACATTCCTTGCACCACTTGGTCGCTTTCCAATGATTTCGCCAAAACAAATTGCTGCATGCTCGTCACTAATTGTGCTTCTACTTGTTGACGGAGCTGGTTATTTTGGCGAATTAAGTCGATAAAGCGACGCATTAACTCATCGCGTTTGTCTTTCAATAATTTGTGCCCGCGTTTAGCTGTTTTGAGGCGCGCTTTTAAGTTGCTTAACTCCATGCGCGTTGGCTTTACATTCAATCTTGCCATTGAAGCACCACCTTATTTCTCAGGCAAAAACTCATCAATCATGTCATCTTTGATGCGTTTTAATTCGGTTCTCGGTAAAATCGACAACAATTCCCAACCTAAGTCTAGCGTTTCTTGAATGGTACGATTCGTTTGGAATCCTTGGTTAATGTATTCTTGCTCAAAACGGTTCGTAAATTCCACGTACAATTTGTCTGTATCGGAAAGGGCCGATTCTCCTAAAACGACTGCCAATTCTTTTGCTTGTTTGCCTTCTGCGTAAGCTGCGAATAGTTGGTTCATCGTTGGCGCATGGTCTTTACGCGTTTTGCCTTCGCCTGACCCTTTGTCTTTTAGACGTGATAAGGACGGCAATACGTTAATTGGCGGACGGTAGCCTGCTTTATCTAACGAGCGATCCAAAATGATTTGTCCTTCGGTAATGTAGCCAGTCAAATCGGGAATTGGATGCGTAATGTCATCTTCTGGCATCGTGAGAATTGGAATTTGCGTAACGGAACCTTTTTTGCCGACAAGACGGCCAGCGCGTTCATACAACGTCGACAAATTCGTGTATAAGTAACCTGGATAGCCACGACGGCCAGGCACTTCGCGACGTGCCGCTGAAACTTCACGCAACGCCTCACAGTAGTTCGTCATGTCGGTCATAATGACTAAGACGTGCATATCTTTTTCGTATGCCAAGTATTCTGCTGTTGTGAGGGCGATTTTCGGGGTTGCGATACGTTCAATCGCAGGGTCGTTCGCCAAATTGATGAACAAGACGGAACGATCAATGGCGCCTGTTTCGCGCAAATCATTCATGAAAAATTCCGCTTCTTCAAACGTAATTCCCATCGCCGCAAAAACAACGGCAAATTTTTCGTCGGAATTCAAAACAGTCGCTTGTCGTGCAATTTGTGCTGCCAATTCTTTATGCGGTAAACCTGCTCCTGAGAAAACGGGTAATTTTTGCCCGCGAACGAGCGTGTTCAAGTGGTCAATCGCTGAAATTCCCGTTTGGATAAATTCATCGGGATAATCGCGCGCCACAGGGTTAATCGCTTGTCCATCAATGTCGAGGTATTGTTCAGCCAACAGTTCAGGACCACCATCTTTAACATTACCCATACCATCAAAAATACGACCAACCATATCTTCAGACACCGCCAAATGGAGCGGTTTGCCTGTAAAGCGGACTTTCGTCCCAGCTAAATTGATGCCGCTTGAGCCTTCAAATAATTGTACCATCGCTTTATCTTCTTGCACTTCCAACACTTGCCCTTTACGCATTTCGCCGTTGTGCAATTTGATTTCGACTAATTCATTGAAGCGAACGCCCGATACGCCTTCCACAATCATCAACGGGCCGACCACTTCACTGACCGTGCGATATTCTTTAATGACTGCCATCTACTGCACCTCCTCGTTCCAAAATGGTACGCATTGTTGTTTGGATTGTTTCTTGCAACTGTTCAATGTCACGAATACGTTTTTCAGGGACAAATTTACTACGTGCAATGCGGTCACGTAATTCGACCGTTCCTTGCATAATTTCGTGGAAATAAGCGCCCAACTGCAATGCTTCAGCTGCTTTTTCTTCAAAAAAGAGAATATTCGTCAACATTGCCGTTTGCTTTCTGAAAGATGTGAACGTATCTACATCGTCGAATGCGTTTTGTTGCAAGTAGTCTTCACGAATCATTTTGGCGGCGTTCATCGTCACGCGATCGCGGTCTGATAACGACTCAATCCCGACCAAACGGACAATTTCATCCAATTCACTTTCCTTTTGCAAAATGTTCATCGCTTTAATGACTTTATCCGCCCATTCGATGCCGTATTGCTCGTTAATGTATTGACCAATTTCGTCCACGTAAAGCGAATAAGAATTGAGCCAGTTAATCGATGGAAAATGACGTCTTTGCGCGAGTTGCGCATCTAATCCCCAGAAAACTTTGACGATACGCAATGTGTTTTGCGTGACAGGTTCCGAAATATCCCCACCTGGAGGTGATACCGCACCAATTGCGGTAATCGTGCCTTCTAAACCTTGTGAGCCGATGACTTCAACGCGTCCTGCACGCTCGTAATATTCAGCAATACGACTCCCTAAGTAAGCTGGGTAGCCTTCATCACCAGGCATTTCTTCTAAACGTCCTGACATTTCGCGCAATGCTTCCGCCCAACGCGAAGTAGAGTCCGCCATAATCGCCACCGAGTAGCCCATATCTCTGAAGTATTCCGCAATCGTAATCCCTGTATAAATCGACGCTTCACGCGCCGCTACGGGCATGTTTGACGTGTTCGCAATCAAAATCGTACGTTCCATAATCGATTCGCCTGTATTTGGGTCAATCAATTCCGGAAATTCATTCAATACGTCCGTCATTTCATTACCGCGTTCGCCGCAGCCAACATAAACCACAATATCAACGTTCGCAAACTTAGCGACTTGGTGTTGCACAACGGTTTTGCCTGCTCCAAATGGTCCCGGAACCGCCGCTGCACCGCCTTTTGTCACTGGGAAAAAGGTGTCAATAACGCGTTGTCCTGTAATCATCGGCTCAACAGGCGTTAGTTTTCTTTTGAACGGACGGCCTTTACGGACAGGCCATTTTTGCATGAGCGTGCCGTTGTAGGTGTCGCCGTTAGCTAATTCTAAGGTGTAAACCGTATCTTCGACCGTGTAATCACCTGCTTCAATGCGCGTAATCGTCCCTTCATAACCGAATGGCACCATAATGCGATGTTCGACGACTTTTGTTTCTTGGACGACACCGACAATATCGCCGGCAACGACTTTATCGCCCACTTTTTTGGTTGGGGTAAATGTCCATTGTTTCGCTCGGTCCAAAATCGGCACTTCTGTTCCACGAATCAAAAAGTCGCTGCCCGTTACTTCCATAAATGTGTCTAACGGACGTTGAATACCGTCAAACATTTGTGACATAATGCCCGGCCCTAATTCAACCGATAACGGGCTCCCCGTTGTCACGACGGGCTCGCCTGGTCCAATGCCAGATGTTTCTTCATATACTTGAATGGAGGCTTCATCGCGCCGCATTTCAATAATTTCACCAATCAAGCCTAAATGTCCTACCCGACAAATATCTTGAATATTTGCCTCTTGCATGCCGCTGGCAACGACAAGTGGACCCGATACTTTAATAATTTTGCCTTGACTCAATGCCTTTCCTCCTTATAAAATATTTTGCCCTACTGCTTTTTCCACGTTGTCTTGGATGCGTTGTAAGCCGATGCCCAAACGTCCTTTATGTGTCGGAATCAAAATGAGTGCAGGGGTAACGACCGTATCGTAATACTGAATCGTTTCAGGAATGAGTTGCGCAATGTCTTCAGTCACATAAATAATGCCGTATTGCGCCTTTGCAAGTTGCGTCAATTGTTGCCTTGCTTGCTCGCCATCAATCACTGGAAAAATCTCAAATCCCATCAATCGAAATGGCAAAATGGCATCCCGATTGCCGACGACTGCAATTTTATAATGTTCATTCTCCATAAACAGGTCGCATCCTTTCTAAGATTTGCTCGCGACTTAATCCATTCGCTCGTCCTGTTAATATGAGTCGCAAATTTTTAATTTCTAATTCTTTACCGTTCAAATAGCGCAACAACGGCAACGCACCTTGCGTTTCGAATCGCCCTTCTTCTAACAGACGATGCACAAATAAATCGCGCAACTGCTCCAATTCGCTCGCCGTAATCGTGCCGTCTTTCATTTTGGCTACCCAATCTTGGAATTGGCTTTCAAAAATAAACGGATTGCGTGTTTCAAACCATGTCGCGATTTGATTGTTGCGAACACATTCAATCATCTTAGTCGGTGATTGCGTGCCTTTTCGGGATAGTAATTGATACATAAAACTTTGCGATTGATGTTGTTCCAGCGCTCTCTTGACCGTAATGATATTGAAAAAATCAATCCATGTGTCAACAAATTGCGTGACAACGGTATTTTCTAAACGTGTTGCGATCGTGCGTAACTGTCTAAAATACGCCGAATCAAATCCCATATCAATCGCATCTATATCGCCATAATCCAAATATTCTTGCCATGTTTTGGCAACTTCTTCTACAACAAGCGCTTCACAACGTTCAGACTGCAATGTCGTCATCAAATGTTGCAATGTTTCCAACGAATAGCGTCCTATCGGAATGCAAAGTGACGCCAAATCGCGTTGCGTCGCTTTCATTTTGCCGAGAATTTTCAAATTATGGTACATATACGCCATCGCGAATAATTCGACGACTTCCACTTGTGGCGTTTCTTCAAAAGCAAAACGATACGCACGCGCTAACTGTTTCATAAGCGCTGCTTCAATCAGTGCTGTATCCGCTAACTGCGCTTCCGTCAATTCATAATCAGTGGCTTGCAACAACAACGCCACTTGTGCATCATCTTTGGCATCAATAAGTTGCATTAACTGTTCTTTGGTGAGGAACGTACGCTCTTTTACACTCAAGGTTGTATTAATCGCTGAGTAATCTGTCACGTTCATTTGCCATTCCTCCTTTTTATACAGTATCAAAAATTTGTGCTGCTAACGCAAAACTTTCTTGTTGACGCACAGCGTCGACTAATGTGGCATATAAATAATTGTCTTCAATTTGCCCGTGGGTAACGACTAGCCCGCCTTCTTGGGCAATTGGTGTTTTTTCCCATGTCACATGCGGAAATTGTTGCGCTAACTGCGGCAAGTTTGCTTCCAAGGCTTGCGCTGTATAGGCACCTAATGTCACGGTTACAGGCGCATCATATTTTGCCAACACACGTTCCACGAAAGCACGGTGTTCGTCGCTCGTCCATTCATTCATATGCTGAATCGCCGCGTCAAACAAAGCTTTCAACGTTTGTTGTTTCGCTGCCAAAATCGATTGGCGTTCTTGATTCAATGCTTGTTGTTCTTGACGCAAATATTGACTTTGCAGACGTTCTAATTGACGTTGACGTAACTGCTCTTTATCCGCCAATAATTGTTCATGTTTAATTTTGAATTCGATTTGGTGTTGTTTTTGCGCTTGCTCCAACTGCATTCTTCCGCGTTCATGCACTTTGGATAACACCGTATCTCTCAACTGTGCTAAATCGCCCATAATGCTCACCTATTAAACTTTTGATTGCAAGAAGAACGAAATAACTAACGCCAAAATCGCATACGTTTCAACCATCGCAGCCAATGTCATACCTTTTGAGCTGTCTTCAGGACGTTTTGCCAAAATTTGCATTGCCGCAACCGATACATCCCCTTGGTAACGCGCAGAATAATAACCTGCAAACGCGATAGGCAAGGCTGCAACTAATAAGCTAACTCCTTGCATCAATGGCATTCCTGCTGAAATTTTTAACGAAATTAAGAAACCAATGATAAACCCGTACAAACCTTGTGTCGCTGGCAAAAGCATTAACACTAACGCTTTTGAGAATTTTTCTGGCTCTTCTTTTAATAAAGCTGCCGCTGCTTTACCTGCATTGCCGACCGCTAAAGACGACCCTACGCCACACAAAATAACTGACAAGGCAACGCCCAATCCTGCAAAAAATGCGCCACCGTATTCTCCAAAATAACTTGCTAAATGTTCCATTTATTTTTCCTCCCAATGATTCGTAATTGTATAATATTCTTCTTGTGCCTTCAATGGCTTGAATGCCTTGCCGCCACCTTCATAAAACTTGCCAAAAAATTCGACAAAAATCAAACGTGCGCCGTGTACGTAACCGCCTAACATTGATAAAAAGAAATTCAACAAATGTAAAGCGACAAACAACACAATCCCGATAGTAAAGCGCCCGACCGTCGGCAACATCTCCACGAGCATGTTGAACGCGACAGCAATACTTCCGCCCGACAATCCAAGCGCCATCAAACGCGTGTAACTCACTAAGTCGCCGACATAACTGCTTGCGCCGTACAAATTATACAGCCCAATTCCTAATCCTGCGACACTTTTCGTTTCAAAAATGGTCGCTGCGACAATGCCAACCGCATTCAAAATGATGAGCCATTTTGAAGGAGATTGCAACATGGCAAATTGTGGTACGAATGTTCCCACAACATACAAAAAGGTACCGATAAAAATCAATATCCATGCGATACTTGATGAATACGCTGCTACATATTCTCGGCGTTTCCACTGCAACTTAGCATTTAAGAAAAAGGCTACTAACAGCTGCAAAAAGCCAAAAAATACGGATAAAATCAACACAGATGTCACGCTTGTATTCATATCAATCAATTTGAATGGCAACGAAAACCCGAACCAAGAACCATAAATCAGTCCCCAAGCCGCCGTTGACCATCCAATGAAATGGAATAACCGCATATTTTTGTTCATGGATTGCGATAATTTAAGCTTTTTCAAAGCAAAAAATGTCAATAATGCTAACAGTACGCCGTAACCTAAATCTGCCACCATCATCCCAAAAAACGTCAAGTAAAATGGCATTAAATAAGGCGTCGGATCCAATTCGTTATACTTTGGTAATGCGTACATTTCTGTTACGACTTCAAATGGCTCGATGAGCGCGTGATTGCGTAATTGAACGGGCACATTTTCGGCGTCTTGTTCGTCCACGTCGTATAGGCGAAGGACGACTTTTTCAGTTTGTAACGCTTGCGCTAATGCCTGCACGTTGCTTGCTTCAATCCAGCCTTCAATAGCGATTAAGTAATCGAAGCTCCCAATATTCGCTTTAACGCGCTCGCGTTCGTACAATGTGCCGACATAATCTGATTGCAATTGCAATTGCGATACTAGCGGCTCCACTTGCGACAAGTCTGCTAATAATTGTTGCTGCTCTTCTTTGAAAGCTTGAATTTGTTGTTCCAATTCTACTAAGCGTTCTTTTGGCAAAATGTCGTGCACGTACTCAAACGGCTTG
Source organism: Aerococcaceae bacterium (assembly GCA_030525795.1). Lineage (GTDB taxonomy): Bacteria > Bacillota > Bacilli > Lactobacillales > Aerococcaceae > Abiotrophia. The sequence continues at coordinate 8,956 of JAUNEB010000019.1, forward strand.
AACTCTTGCGCCAACAACTCGGACCATACATCCTCTTTCAAAAAGACGAGTAAGCCGTATTCTGTTTCATTCATAAACAACAATTCATGCGACAAATCTGGATGTTCGCGAACGAATTTAATGTACGGATCTTCAGTCGTATTAGGCACCGTACCCATTACCGCGCGAATCCATTCAAATTGCGTGAGTTGTTGCGGAATTAACTCGACCGATTGCCATTTGGCTAGCTGTTGATGCTCTTGAGTCAACTGTTCAATCGTTTCGCCTAACCATTTTAGGCGTTCTTTTTGAGCGGTTGCTTGCTCGACGACTTCGTTTTCGGCGAATTGTTGTCCTTCTTGTTGCAATTGTTCGAATGAAATGCTCGGTTTGTCCGTTGTCAAAGTTTGCCACAAGGTTGGTTTAGGAACGTATTGCTTGTAATGGTTGAGCGTGTGCGTCAGCTGAGCGCGTCTGCGTGCTAACTCGTCTAGTACAATATCGTGTTGCCTTGCGTATTGTTGCCATGCTTCTTGAGTAAATAAATCAATGATTTCTAATTGTTGCAACTGTTGCAACGACACCAATAACGTTTCTAACCGCTCTTTTTCTGCCAAAATGACGACTTTTTTCATTGGACTAATTGCCATAGGTTTCCACCACCTTTTTTACAATATCCTGAATGAGCGCATCGCGTTTGCTTGTGAGAGCATTCGCTACTTGCTGTTCGTTCACTTTCATGACTTGCGCTACTTGTTCGTTCAATTGGTGTTGCTTTGCTTCTAACAACTCTTTCAATTGGGCAACCATCTCGATGGTTTGTTCATCAAACTTTTTGCTCGCTACGTCGAGTCGTTGCTGAATTTCAGCGTAAGATTGCTCTATTTGTTGTTGGTACGTTTGACGAATCGTTTGCGCTTCTTGTTCGATTATTTGCATATCTTGCAATGTTGAATGCGACATACAATCACCTCCTTGCTGAATACCGCTCCTTTTATTATAACAAATTTCCTTTGTTTATGCACAAATTTTCGTAAAAAAGCACTGATACGGTACCTTTTTTCATCGCAAAAATTTTTTCTTTCATATTTAATAAAAGGGTTGACAAAGAGAACGATTGTTCGTATAATAAATACGAACAGGTGTTCTTTTTTGCCAGAATTTGTTATTTATTTAAGGAGTGTTTATGATGGAATTATCTGCAAAATCTTTTTTCAACTCAATTAAAACGTATGCCAAGGAATTATGGGAGCCTCTTGACGATCAACTATCCGAGACTAACATTATGCCGTTATGGCAAGTCGAACATATTTTGCATGAGCATTATATTTCGCAAGAAACGTTACAGCTCACTTTTGAATACTACAATCGTGCGAATCGTATTGAAGAACGCACCTTGGAAGTAGCGGTACGTTCTGCTATTACGACCAATCGTTGTATTGTTTTACATGACTTAAGTCGTGACTGCCCGCTTATTTTATCAACGGAGCAAATTTTATATGTGAATAGCCAACCAAAACAACCTCTTGATTTGCGTATCAAGAGGTCTTTTTGTCATTATTTAATGCTATCCCAAACAGCTTGAGGAATATTTTCTTCGAGGAAGTTTGGATTGTATTGGTTAAATCGGTGGAAATGTAGCGTTTTGACGACACCAATCGATTCGTCAGAAGCAATCACGCTCCAATAGTAAACGCTGGATAGACGCAACGTTTTCTTGTCAATGAGATATTCAATGCCGTAATGCGCTTCTTCGTCACGCAAAATACCGCTTATATCAACTGCTCCCGCTGCTTCCTTGAATCCTTCTACGTCAGCTTCGAATAAGTGGCGGTAACGATATGTATCGCTTTCTTCCTTTTCCTCTCCTTCTTCAGCTTCCTCTTCCTCTTCAAGAAGTGTTAATACGTCGTAAGAAGCGATGAATTTTGCAACGGAATCTGCGTAATAGTTACCGATTGGGAAATCTTCGCTAGTGACTTGTCCGGCTTTTTCAAAATAGCGTTTGTTTGCGTAAATTAATGTCTCGTCTTTAACTTCTTGTTCGACAATTTTGCCATATTTTGCAAACGGAATGGTGTTGCCCCACACACTTAATGAAACGAGCGATACATTTTCGTCTTCGTAGTGGGTATTGCCGATGACCATATCATAAAATGTCACTGCCTTCGTCAAGTTGGCCGCTTGGAACTGCTCCAAAAATTTGCCTTCTTCGACTTTCAATGGCTCAGATGCTTCCTCTAAATTAACTTTAACGGCTTCAAATTTTTCGTCAGGAGTTGGAAATGCGACGACTGACACTTCATAAGTTTGACCCAAATCGGTAATAGAACCTTCAACCATCACGTTTGACAGATGGCCTGTCGCTTCATCCACATGAAAATGCATCGTCAAATCATATTGCGCGTTAGGCGATAACCATACGGGAATATCTAGCGCCGCTGTTAATGTTTTGACTTGTTCTGCGTCCGTAATTTTTTTCGTCAAAATAGGCTGGTCTTCTGCAAGCGTGACTTCATCTTTTCCTTCCAACAAATATTTGATGAAATCAATATACAATGTTTGTTTTCTCGCACCTGATTCTTGCCATTTTTCGGCGTTGGTACGTATGTATAGCTTCATTTTGCCGTCTTCTTCGGTCGTTGAATAAAACGATTGTAAAAAAGTTTCGTTATCGACTTTTGTTTGGACTTCAGAGTAAGAACGTTGGAGCGTTCCTGCACCATATTGTTCATGGTTACTTTGGCTCTTAAAATAGTTGAGCGCATCATTTTTGACAGTTGTATCAACAGTCATTTTTAAACTTTTTAAGTTGCGGTACGCTTGGCTAACTTGAGCGACTAAGCGGTGCACATCTTCAGAATAGCTTACTTGCTCCCCAGATTCTTCTTCAGAAGAAGATGCTTGCGCGCTATCGACGCTCGATGACACGTCTTCAAAAATTTTATTCCCGCCTGTTAAAGGCGCTTCTTGTGATGATTGTTGTGAACAAGCCGCTAACAAAAATAATGCACTTAACATTAACAATGATTTGTTTTTTTTCATTTCCTCACCTCTTTTCTTATTATACCTTAAAACTTTAATTGGCTCAATCTATTGTTGCACATTCGTTTCGCGTTCTTGTTTCCACAAACGATACGATTGTTTGAGCGTGTTAATCGCTCCTTTGTCGCTATACACTAGCACATTGCTCTTATAAAATAGCAACGCTAATATTAAACACATAATCATAAATATGATTGATATCCCAAATGATAACACAATCTCAAACGTTGAAACCGTTCCTTGAGCCATCCGAAACGGCATAATAAACGGTGTCCACAATGGAAAATGCGAACCTAATTTAACCACTATATTATTGGACGAAATGAATGAATATTGCGCAATGTAAATAGCCGGAATGGAAATAAACGTGAGTGGCGCGATAACTTTTTGGGCATCTTCGGTACGCGATACGAGTGTACCGACAAAGCCTGCTAACATAATATAAGTCAGCATCCCAATCAAGGCATACAATAACGCAATGCCAAGCGTTGGTTTCACTTCCTCAAACGCTTGAAAAATAGTCGCTTTCACCCCATCATCCAAACCAATATCAAAACGCCCGAATGCAATATAAAACACGCCGAACACCACTAAATAAATCGCGAATTGCGTCAACACTACTAAGAAAATCCCTAACATTTTGCCGAGAAAATGTGTCGTAGAAGAAACGCTTGACAACACAATTTCCATAATGCGCGAGCCTTTTTCGGTAGCGACTTCTTGCGCAATAATCGTTGCGTAATTCAATGTGAAAATAAACACCAAAAACGCCACTAAAGCTGCTGCCCCGATCTTAATGCCTTTTGCTAAGCCGTCTTCTACTTCTTGTGTCCATCCATTTTCGGTGTGGGCGATGTGAACGGTTTGAATCGGCACATTTTGGTTCAATGTTTGCTGTAATTGTTCTTCTGAAATACCGAGTTTCGTCAGTTGTTGCTGCGTTTGGTAGTCTGCTAAGCTGCTCGTTAATTCCGACAACTCGATGTCTTTGGCTGTTTTTTCGCGGTAATAAGTGACGGCGGACTGATTGTCAACGTGTTCTACGACCGCATAGCCGTCAATCGTTTTGTCTAACAGTGCTTGCTCTGCTTCTTCTTGATTCGCCAAAAATTGGTACACGTTACGTGAATCCGATTGCGTCAAGTGTTGCTTTTGTTCAGGCGTTAGTCCAATAATTGCGACCGTTCCTTGCGTGGAATTCACAGCATCTTGCCCGATAAAATAACCAATTCCTCCAGAAATTAAAAACATCAAAATAGGGCTCAACACCATAAAGACAAACGCCCATGTTTGCACATTTTTGCGATAGACTTCTTTAGCAACAATCCATAATTTATGCTTCATGCGTAGCACCTGCTTTCATTTTGAAAATTTCTTCGAGCGTCGGCGGTTGCTGGCTAAACGTTTGAATATAGTTGCCACCCGTTACCGCATCAAAAATCGCACGTCCGTAATGTTCCTGTGCCAGTGTCAGCTCAAAATAATGCGCTTTAGGTTGCGCAACGCTGACGACGCCTTCCAGTTCCAACAATTGCTCTTTCGTCCACTCCGTCGTTTCTAATACCAACTTGGTACGCCCAAAACTTTCGCGCACTTCATCAACGGTTCCGTACAATAATTGCTCCCCGTGATGAATCATTACCAACTTATCGCAAATTTCTTGCACGTTATTCATGTTGTGACTTGAAAACAAAATCGTGCTCCCTTTAGCTTTCAATTCCAAAATCCCACGTTTCAAAAAGTCCGCATTGACAGGATCCAAACCACTGAACGGCTCATCCAAAATCACCAATTTTGGTTCGTGAATAAGCGTCGCAATGAGTTGCACTTTTTGTTGGTTCCCTTTAGAAAGTGTTTTGATTTTATCCGTGCGCTTGCCTTTAACATTGAATTTTTCGAGCCATGTATCCATTTTGCTCAAAATGTCGCTACGTTTCATACCGCGCAACTCCGCAAAATAAATAATTTGTTGCTCAATAGTCAACTTGTCATATAAACCGCGCTCTTCAGGCAAGTAGCCGACAACGTCGTACACTTTCTCGGTTAGCGGCTCGCCGTTCCACAACACTTTCCCTCCTTTTTCCGATGTCAAAAAATCTAAAATCATGCGGAAAATGGTTGTTTTCCCTGAGCCGTTTTGGCCGATAATGCCGAGAATCGTGCCGTCTTCAATTGTAAATGACACGTCTTGAACGGCTTTCACATCGCCAAATGTTTTGTGCAAATGTTGTACTTCTAACATTCTTTTCCCTCCTTTATGAATTCATTTATTATACCACATTTTCATAAATTTTCAATGATTGTACAAAAAAAACATTCAACTCGTAAAATTAGTTTAATTTTTCAATAAACGTTAATAGCATTTGTGCTGATTTTTGGCCAGCGAGGACAACAAATTCATCGAAAGTCATTGAGGCATCATGGTCAGCCGTATCCGAAATCGCGCGCACAATAATATAAGGCAACTGCAATGCGTATGCCGCCTGCGCAATCGCAGCAGACTCCATTTCGCAAGCAACTGCTTCTGGAAAATGGCGGCGAATCGTTGCCACGCGTTCATCGGCATTCACAAATTCATCGCCACTGACGATCTGGCCTCGGGTGACCGACAATTCGAGTTGCTCGCAAACGGCTTGCAACTGCTCGGCATAGTGTGCATCAGGCTCGTAAGTTGCTGGCATTCCGGCCATTTGTCCTCTAACATACCCAAAAGCCGTCACATCAACGTCGTGATGTGATAATGACGTCGCAATGACCACATCACCAATCGCCAATTCGGGCGACAATGCACCTGCGCTACCCGTGTTCAACACTAAGTCAACGGCATAAAATTGTTGCAACAACATAACGCTCATCGTTGCATTGACTTTGCCGATGCCAGATTTGACTAGCACAATATCGTGTTGTCCTACTTTTCCGAGTGTAAATTCAAAACCATAATGTACGTTTACTTGCTGCTCCGTCAACGTTGCTTTCAACAAACGAATTTCTTCGTCCATCGCACCAATAATTCCAATTTTCATCTTTTTCCTCCTATACTAAAAAAGCAATTAACAATACGCCAATCAATAATACCCCGACAATCATAATACCGTTCGTCAAAAAACGATCGATACGCGCATGATATTTGGCACGCTGTGGCAAAGAACCTGCCTTCACATCAGCCATTTGCGTTTCTTCTGACATGATGTTTGTTTCTTCTGATAATATTTCCGTTTTTTCTGCAAGTGCTTCTGTCTCTTCTCCTACATATTCTCTATAGGCATCCCGATTCATGTATTATTTCTCCTTTAATAGCCAATATTGCAAGGCATATAATGTTTTCAAATCGACAATTTCACCATTTTTGAGCATTGTTTGGATCGTCGCGCGGTCAAATTCAAACACTTCAATGTCTTCGTCGTCATCTTGCGGCAACGGATTCTCGACTTTGACTAAGTCCGTCGCCTCATATAATGTAATTTTTTCGTCCAAAAAGCCTGGCGACACGTAAAAATCTGAGATTTTTTGCCAAGTATGTGCTTGATAACCCGTTTCTTCTTCTAATTCGCGCGCAGCCCCTTTAATTGCTGCTTCTTGACTTCCTTTATCCAAAATTCCCGCCGGCACTTCGTAAATATATTGCGCCACCGCTGGACGATATTGCTTGACTAACAATACTTTATCTTCAGGTGTTGCAGCCAAAATCGCCACCGCTGGTTTATGATGAATTAACTCGCGATCAACAATTTGTCCGCCGTCTAATTTTAACTGGTTTACATACAACCGCAAAATCGCACCATCAAACACTTCTTTTGATGATTGCAAGCGTGAATCTTGCATAAATGCGACATCTTCTAACTTCACTTTCATTGAAACTCCCCCTTTTTATTCTTACACAAATTGTACCGACTCTCCTCCAAAAATTCAAGCCTCAGCATAAAATAGGTCTTGAGTCCGATATGCGCTCTCATCAATTATGCTATACTCCTATTAGTGAACTAAAGGAGTGAGAAACATGTATACAATTTATTATTTATTTAACTTGGGTATATTAGCCTTTTTGGTAATTGGCGGGTTGTTTACCCTTCGTCGCGCATATAAATATCCCGAAAAATTTTATCGCCCATTTATTCGCTTTGCTGAAATAACAGGTCCTATCATCGCGTGCTCGGCTGTTATTATGCAAGAATTAACGCCGATGGCGCGCGTCGCATTGGCAGGAAGCATCGCCTTATTTTGCTCAGCTATTTTGTTCCAAAAAGTAGAACAAATTTTCCAAAAACGTTGGATTCGGTTTGGATTTATTTTGACTGTCGGAACAGCTGGACTGCAAATTTTGTCCTTATTCCATGAATTGACATTCGGACAACTTTTGGTAGTTGTGATTGCCAATTGTATCGGAATGGCGGCACTCACTTATGGAATTGCCTACTTGATTCATCGTAAACCACGTCGTCACTTACCCACTTCAAAAATCGACCATTATCAACAAGCTGGCCTTTCTAAAAAAGAAATTGAATTTTTCAGAGAACAAATGGCGCCTGCTAAACAACATATTTTACAAATTGAGCAAGCCTTTCAACAAACCGCCAAATTGCGTGCCATTGAAACGCGTCACAACACCGTCAAAGTAGCGCAAAACTTTTTCAAAGATTTAGTGCAAGAACCACAAAAATTATCAAGAGCGAGCCATTTTCTCTACAAACAACTTCCGTCATTAGAAGATTTGTTGAACAAATACAACGAAATCAATGGCCATATTGCTAAAAACAAACAAACTTACTTAATTTTAGAAAAAAGCGCCGCCACCATTGAGCAGTTATGCGAAAATATTACCGATCAATACATTCAATTTCATCAAGAAACTTACAATGACTTGATGGACGAAATTGAACTCGCACAGCGCAACTTAAGCAAAGATGTCAGCACCGCCGATATTGACGATTTATTGAAATAGATAGGAGGAATCTTTATGTCAAACGATTTATTCACTACATCATCCGTTGATGATTTATTAGCCAATCCTTTTTCTCAAGAGCAAGAATCCACTACTTCCACCCTCCAAAATGACTTGTTGGACGCGAGCATTTTGGCAAAAAGAGCCGTCACCACTGAAAAATTAGTTGACCGCTTGCCCGAACATCGCCAGCAACAAGCCTACGATTTAGCAAAGCAAATTGACGAAACGAACATGTCGGCTATCATTGCTTACGGCTCCAACGCGCAAAAAAAATTAAGCGAATTTTCGCATTCCATGCTCGGCACTATCCAAGCGAAAGACACTGGCGAAATTGGCGATATTTTGACGGACTTAATGCTCCAACTCGAAAAAGCTAACCCAAAAGATTTGACGGCAAACCCCAATGTATTCCAAAAATTATTCGGAAAAGTCAAAGCTTCTATCATCGAAACACAAGCTAAATATCAAAAAATCGGCAGCCAAATTGACCGCATTGCGATTCGTTTAGAACGCGAAAAAAATGAATTGCTCAACGACAACTTAATGTTAGAACAACTTTATCAAAAAAATAAAGATTATTTTGAAGCATTAAACATTTACATTGCGGCGGGCGAAATCAAAATGCAAGAACTGCAAGAAACGATTATTCCCGAAGCCATTGAAAAAGCTAAAGCAAGCAATAACCAAATGGACGTACAAATCGTCAATGATTTGAATCAATTTTTGGATAGACTGGATAAACGCACACACGACTTGCGTTTAACGCGCCAAATGACCATTCAACAAGCGCCACAAATTCGCATGATTCAAAATACCAACCAAACTCTTGCCGAAAAAATTCAAGTATCCATTCACACCGCCATTCCGCTATGGGAAAATCAAATTTCGATTGCGTTAACCTTACTCCGCCAACAAAATGCCGCCATTTCACAACGACAAGTATCACAAACCACTAACGATTTACTTCGCAAAAATTCGGAAATGCTCAAACAAAGCGCGATTGATACGGCTCGTGAAAGTGAACGTGGCGTCATTGATATGGAAACGTTGCTCCTCACTCAAACGCATCTCATTGAGACGATTGAAGAAACTATCGCCATTCAAAAAGAAGGACGTAAACAACGTCAACTTGCAGAAGCTGAATTACACGAAATGGAAAACCAGCTCCGTGATAAACTGCTCGCCATTTCTAAAGAACAACAGCAAATATAACAAAAACAAGTCACTGATGATTTCAGTGACTTATTTTTTTTGCATGATAAACAACTTCAAATTCTTCGCAAACGACGAGTATTTCTTCTGAAAATGTTAAGCCTGCTTGTGCTAATTCTTCGGTAAAGAAGTCACGGTGAACTTTTTGCCAAAATCCGAGCGACAAATCGCCCTCGCCTTCTTTAGCCGCATGCTCGGCAGTAACTTGATTAAACGGCACCACATAGACTTTCGTTGTCACAATGACGCACACCGCCTCGCCTTGTCCGTCCAAAACGATGGCGTACGTATCGACTTGGGGTAAAGGTTCTTCTTCCAAAAGGTACAACGGATGCGCAGAAGCTGTTGCGACTTTAATTCCTTGTTGAACAAGATTTGCTAAGTCATCGGCTTGAGCAGCCGTCATCCCAAAGGCGAATGCTTCTGGTTCGGCGGATGACGCACTTGGATTCAGTTGCAAGTACGCTTGCCATAATTGTTCCGGTGTCATGTTGTGTGCTCCTTTTGGGCTGTATAGTCGTTTACTGCTGCTTCTAATTCCTTGATAATGGTTGCAATTTCTTCTTGGCTATACGCATTGGCGCCGCTGGCTAAAGGATGTCCGCCACCTTCATGACGTGCGGCAATGTCGTTAATAATAGAGCCTTTTGAGCGTAATCGACAGCGGTAAAATGGTTTTTCTCCTAATTGCTCGACACAGACAACCCAGCTTTTAACGCCTTCAATGCGTCCTGCTAAGCCTACGACACTATTCGTCTGCTCTTCGGTAATGCCATAAGTCGCCAAGTCCGCTTGAGTAATCGTTAAGTGTGCCACTCCGCTCGGCAAAATAACAAGTTGGTTGAACGCAAACCCTTGAAATTTGGCTTCGTTAAGCGTCATTGTCATAAAAGCATCATTAATTTCGTACGCATCAAAATCAAATTGTTTCAAGTAAGCCGTTACTTCAAACGTCAATTGCGTCGTCGAACTAAATAGAAAGCGTCCCGTGTCGCCAACGATTCCTGCATAAAATAAGCGCGCCGCTTGAGAAGTCATCGGCAATCGCCCTGCTAAATAGCGCTGAATTTCTACTAAAATTTCACTGCACGAACTCGCTTGCGTGTGGACGATTTGCAATTCGCCATAGTTGTCCACTTCAGGATGATGGTCAATTTTAATTAAATGGGCGCCTTTTTGATAATGGTCGCCGTCAATCCGCGGTTGGTTGGCAGTGTCGCACACGATGACTAACGCGTCTTCGTAATCCGCTTGTGTTACGGAATCCATTTCGCCTAGCCAACTTAGCCCAGCCGAAATCGTCCCTGCTGCCAAAATGCGTTTTTCAGGAAAAGCGTGCGTCAATAAAGCTTTCAAGCCGAGCTGAGAGCCAATCGCATCGGGATCAGGGCGCACATGACGATGAAGAATAATCGTCGACGCTTGCTGAATATGTGTGTACAACTGCTCAACGGCAGTTGGTTGAATGTAAGTCATAAAATTCTCCTTTCGTTCTTTACGAACGTTCAATAATTTGGCTCGTAATGATTGCTCGTGCGGCCAATGTATTTTCATGGTAAACGTCGACTTGTGTCAATGCTGAGCGACGATTATGGTTGAACACTTCTGCATCAAATTGAATTTCATTACCGATTTGGATAACGTTGAAATAATGCAAATCGATTTTTTCGATAATGCTGTTTAAGCGTGTCGTTTCCAAAATTTGACGATACGCGACATTCGCAATCAGTTCTGTCAATACACCATACGAAATCGTCCCAAAATTGTTAATCATTTGCGGTTGGACCGTGGACTTAAAGCGATAGCGTTGATCTGCTGCATCCGAATAATCTTCTAATTGTGCCATGACATCGTCTTCAAATGTGTGAACGATTTGTGGTTGCTGCTGAACTAATTGAATGGCTTTCGTGACATCTGGGCGTGTGACAACGCCAATCAATTGTAAGTTGTCTTCGACAACAGGAATCATTTCGATGTCTTCCCACATCATTTTATGCGAGACGCTGGCAACGCTCATATGCGTTTTGACAGTGACAGGATCTTTGGTCATGACGCGCTCAATCGGCAGTTGCTCGCTTTTGCCGACGACGTCTTTGGCAGTTACAACACCAATTAAACGATTGTTGTAGCTCACTGCAAAACGTGACTGCCCTGTTTTCGTAGACAAACGGTAATAATCTTCCACCGTATCTACTGGCGACAAAACAGGCGTCCGTTCAATCGCCGTATAAATGTCTTGAATCGTCATGATTTCTTGCTTAATTAAATGATCCGTCATCGAACGGTTAATCAATGTCGCTACCGTAAACGTATCAAAAGTCGTCGAAATGACAGGCAACGCACGCTCATTGGCTAAATCAATGACGGCTTGACTTGCCCCAAAACCACCTGTAATCAATACTGCTACACCATGTTCCAACGCGTGCAACTGGACTTCTTCACGGTTTCCGACAATAATGAGCGATCCCAACGTAAAATAGCGCCCCATTGCTTCTTTTGTCATCGCGCCAATAATGAATTTAGATAAATGGCGATCGAGCCCTTCTTTGCCACCGAGTACATTGCCTTCAATGATATGCAATACTTCGCCAAATGTCAGCATATCCATGCTGTAAGTTGCTTTTTTTTCGATGCGGATTGTGCCAACGCGTTCAATGGTTGCAACGATACCGAGCATTTCTGCATCTTTAATCGCACGATACGCCGTCCCTTCGCTCATGCGCAATTTTTTGGCAATGCCGCGCACCGAAATTTTTTCGCCAATGGGTAAAGATTCAATGTGTTGGATAATTAAGTCGTGTTTTGTTGCCATGTTTAACGCCTCCTGTTATAAAACAATCACGCATACATTATAACAGTTTGAAACAGTTTTCTCAATCTATTTTTCAAAAAAAGCGCGGAATTAAGTCGTTTGTTTTTGGAAAGATGACTCACGCTCACACAAAAAAAGTCAGCTTATTCAGCCAACTTTTTGTCATCATTTGAGTCGTGTAATTTTTGTTCTTTCAAAATATAATGCGGACGCTTTTTGCCTTCGATAAAAATTTTGCCAATATATTTGCCAACAATTCCCAAGCAAAGCAACTGCAAACCACCCATTGCCACGACAAGCACTGCCAACGACGGCCACCCTGGCGTATCCGCCCCAAAAAACAGCGTTCTACCAATAATAAACGCGCCGAATAAACTCGCAATCGCAAACGTCAAAAAGCCAATCCAACTCGCGATTGTCAACGGCATATCGGAAAAACTAATAATGCCTTCTAACGCATACGCAAATAATTTGCTAAAAGACCACGATGTTTCTCCTGCAACGCGCTCCACATTTTGGTATTCCAAATAAGCTACATCAAAGCCTACCCAACTAAAAATCCCTTTAGAAAAACGATTTTGCTCAGGTAAGGATAAGACCGCATCAACCACTTGACGCGTCATTAAACGATAATCGCGCGCACCTTCTGCTAATGTAATATCCGTAATGGCATTGCTCAATTTGTAGTACAATCCCGCAAAAAATGACCGAATAGGCGGCTCACCAGCACGAGTAGTGCGGCGTGTTGCGGCAACATCGTACCCTTCTTGCGTGACTAAACGGAACATTTCGATTAACATTTCGGGCGGATCTTGCAAATCAGCATCCATCAGCGCGACCCATTCACCACGCGCATGCTCCAATCCCGCCATAATCGCCGCTTCTTTGCCAAAATTACGCGAAAACGATAAGTAGTACACACTATTTGGATAGCGTTGCGAAAGTGCTTGCATCGTTTTCAAAGTGTTGTCCGTTGAACCATCATTGACAAATAATATTTCGATATGCACTTGTGGCATTTGCGCTTGGACATTTTCGACCGCTTGCACGAACAATTCCAACGTTTCTTGCTCGTTATAGCATGGCACTACTAATGTCAAAATATTTTCAGACATTTTATCGGCCTCCTTTTCCTTCAATCAATAATTTGCGTGTGACAAAACTGAATCCCATAACGAACACTGTGACTGGAATTTTTGCAAAATTCGCACTCCAGCCCAAACGTTCAACGAACAGCCACATTAAACTCAATGTCAATCCTAAACTTACTACACTTAACGCCACAAAAATAAACGCTTCTTTCCCTTTTTGTTGCGCACCAAATTGACTTGTAAATACATATTTCATACTTGCCCAATAATTAAACACGGTCGCTAACACAAATGCAATAACAGTTGCGAATAAATAATGCATTCCTACGACGTTGACTAACGTGTAATAAATGACGCCGTCCAATACCGTTGCCAAAATGCCGACAATGCCAAATTTAATCAGTTGGTATATTAAAGCCTTCATCATAACCTCCTAATCATTTACTCTCTAACACTAACAGCATTTGCAAAATATTTCAAGTTATCCGACAAAAAAATCACCGAAATTCTATATTTCGATGATTTTAGCTAAACAAACTGTATCCTAAAAACGTCAAATTTTTATAGCGCTGGATCTTTGACACATCTAAAGCCAATATGATTAGTTGCCGCTAAACCGTTGTAGCGATTTCTCGCTGCGATACGATACCGATTGCAATATGTATGATGACATAAGAACGAGCCGCCTTTTATCGCATAAAAACGCGAATCGGTTTGCTGATAGCTGCGCCACAACTCTGCTCCTGTAACGTGTTGGAACATTGCCAACTCAATATCTGCTGGATTGCAGCACCATTCCCAAATGTTCCCAATCATTTGATAACAGCCATAACCATTGGGCGCATACGTTTTGACAGGCGCAGTTGCGGCAAACCCATCTTCTTGCGTATTGTTTACGGGAAATTCTCCTTGCCAAATATTGCACTGATGTTGTTCATTGACTAATAACACATCGCCCCACGGATACAATTCATTGTCTGTTCCACCTTTGGCAGCAACTTCCCATTCTGCTTCCGTCGGCAACCTTTTGCCAGCCCAAAGGCAGTATGCGACTGCATCTTGCCGTGATACTTGCACAACAGGATGATCCATCCGCGCTTTAATATCGCTTTGGAAACCTTCTGGACGGCGCCAACATGCATTTTCGACCGTGTACCAAGTGTGATTGTTGGACGCTGGCTTTGATAATTGCTTTTGCTCCTCCGTCAAAAAATAGCCAAACACATACGAGTAGCCTTGTTTTTCGGCGTCGGTGACATAACCTGTTTCACGAACAAAATGCTCAAATTCCGCATTCGTTACTGGCGTAGTATCGATTTGAAAAGCGGGCAACGTGACTAAAACTTGTGGTGTTTCTTTATCCGTTACAAATCCGATTGCTTTTTGTGCGCCAATCATATAGTTTCCTGCTTGAATAATTGCGCTCATGAGTCACTTCCTTTTGGGATAATAGGAAATTGCGCAACGCCACTCCGCAATTGATTGTCTACGACAAACCCTTCTGGACGCGTTCGCAACTCTTCAATTAAAGTTTGGCGCATCGTGCTTAATTGTGACTGATACGCTGACTCGTGCGCTAAGTCATACAATTCGTTCGGGTCTTTTTCGAGGTCAAAAAGTTGTTCTTGTCCTGTTTGTGAATGCCAAATATATTTCCACGGCAATGCCAAAATATAGTGATTAGAAAAACGTCCTAGCAAATGCTCGCCGTGCAAATAGCTGCGCCAATCGAGCACTTCGGCTTGCTTCAACATGAGCGGCTTAATCGAGCGCCCATCTACTTGCGTCAACGTATCTTCCATCGCAAAATCCACTAACGACGGCAAAATATCGCGTAATTCCACAATTTGAGACACTTGTTGCTTCAACTGGTCTTTCGGCGCAATCCATTGCCCTGGATCGTACACAATAAGCGGAATATGAATGGAGCCTTGATACGCAAAACCTTTTCGGAATAGTCCGTGTTCGCCTAATTGATCGCCATGATCACTCGTAAAAATAATAATACTGTCTTCAAGCAACTGATGTTCTTGCAAATGAATCAAAAAGCGATTGATTTGGTGATCGATATGCGTCACCAGCCCATAATACCCTGCTAACATATAACGCAAATCCGATTCGTTCAACGTTCCGTATAAGCTGTCGATTTTTTCGGCGGGGACTTGTAATCCTAATTGTTGCGCCCATTCACTTAATTCAGCGGGCGGCATTTTTTCTAAGGCGGAAAGGTAACGATTGAAGTAATCAGCGGGCGGATCAAGCGGCGAGTGCGGTCTAACATAACTCAACTTCAAGAAAAATGGCATCGTCGGGTCGCGCTTGTCCAAAAAATCAATCGCACGTTCAGTTGCCCAATTGGTTGGATGCAGACGTTCTTCATACGGAAACGGTCGCGCTACCCAAGAATTACAATCCAAACCCGCATCATTCAAATCAATGCGGAAATTCACTTGTTGCTGCAACCAACTCAAATAATCATCCGTTCTTTGAAAAGATTCCGCCGTCGCCAAAGTCGTGTCACGCGTTGCATGCAAGTATCCATCATGCAATTCCACATGATGAAAACCGCACAATTTTCTTGGGGGCGATACGTGCATTTTGCCGATGGCTTTAGCATAATAGCCTCTATCCGCAAAAGCTTTCCCTAAATAATTCGGAAAGTTCCAATCCGCGCCTTCTTGATAGCCAACTAAGCCTGTATTCACTTGTGATAAGCCGCTCATCAAGCTCGCTCTAGCCGGAATACACGTTGGTGTGGCGCTATACGCCTCCGTAAAATCACAGCCTTGCGCAATTAGATGATTGAGCGTCGGCGTTGACACAATCGGATTTCCGTGAGCGCCAATCGCATCATAACGAAATTGATCCGCCATTATCAAAATAATATTCGGTCTTTTTTTCATAAAAATTCCTTTCATTGCAATACACAGATAGCCTGCAAAAGCAGGCTAATTTGTGCAAAATTATTTGTCGCGTCTTGGGTGCGTATAATCGCGGTTATAATCGTAAAGCACCGCAAGAATACCCACTAATGCAAGGAGCATATACATCAATTCTTGCTTGCCGACCGTCCGTTGAAAATAAATAATCGCACACACACATACGATAAATACAATCCAACGAATCCAAACACGTACTTTATGTTCCATGTTAAATCGCCTCCCAACGTAATTCGCTCGGTTTTAACACAATTTCGGTCGCGACTTGATTGCCATCATAAAATGTCGTAACTTGTTCTTGAGCGGTGTTATTGACTAACGCGTACTTGCCTTTTTCAGGGTAAACATGCACTTCCACTTCTGGATTAGAGCTGAACCATTTAGTCAATTCTGCTTCTTTACTTGCAGCGTAGTACAATGCGCGAATTAAAAGGCGACTATTTTCGACGCTGTAAGGCAAGCCTGCAATATAAACGCCACGTCCTTTTCCGTAAGGGTTCGCTGCCAAGTGAATTTCGCCGAATTCTTTACCTTCCGCGTTGGCTGGCATGACGACGCCGTCAACTTGTGCTGCTGTTTTTGGTTGGCTAAATTCTAGCACTTCCGTTGTCGGATACAAGCCGTAAACATTTTTGATGCTTTCGCCAAAATCAATCGCGTTGACATCTTTGACATCTTCCGTAATAAAATGATGCGCCAACTGTTTGGTGAAATATTTATCCGTCGATAAGCTGTAACCGACTTCACGCTCCACACCCAAAATATCGCCCAATTGGAAATAACGTCCGCCGTGATGATACGCCGTCGGCTCGCCAACCCCGACAAAACCGCCGCCATTATACACAAATTCGCGAATGGCTGTAATCAGCGTTGGATTTGCCCAATATTCACCACCACTAAAAGATGTTCCTGCGTCTCCAGCATTGATGATGACGTCGATATCGTTAGGGATGCCGTTTTGGATAATTTCATCAAAACTGATGAACGTAACGTCTACAGCCGCACCGCTAAGCACTTCCATAATGCCCAAATATGAGTAAATTTGTTTATACGGTAATTCATGTGCTACCATGTGTGATTGCCATGTGCGCAAACTACCCCACGCGTTTAACAGCGCTACTTTCAATCCTGTGTAAGGTTTCGTCCCATTGACAACCTCATAAATTTCACGAAATTCATCAGTAACTTTTTCGATGTAATCGACAAATTTAGGGAATTTATACGCCAAGCTCAAATAGCCACCGTACCCAATACGATCCACAGGCTTGCGCATCATTGCGCGGCGCGCAGTGAGCCAATTTTTGTTGGCTTCAATCGTTGGATCATTGCCTTCTCTAAATACATCTGGGAAAAAGTACGGCAAAAAGCGGCCTTCGGTATATTTGACATGTGGAATATCCGAAATCATACGCAAGGTCGCGCCACCACCGACGGAACCAACAACTGCATCTAGTCCAATTTCTTTGAAATATTTGCCGTACGGTTCGGTGCCAATCCAGTTATCTCCTAAAAACATCATCGCTTCTTTTCCATAACGATGGACAATGTCAACTAATTTTTTGGCTTGTTGCGCAACGTAATGACTCATAAAATCAATGTAATCTAAATATTCTTTACTTGGATTACGATGCGTCGTATTGTAATAACCTTGGTCGACAATATGTTCTGGTCGCAAACGGTAGCCTTTTTCTTGAGCAAATAATTCTAACGCTTCCGTCGAAATGGACGCGCCATAGCCAAACCAATCGACGAATTTTTCTTTGGCCAAATCATTGAAAATCAATGTGAAATGATAGAAAAACGTCGTGAAGCGTACAACATCCGTCTTCGGATTGTCTTTGCACCATTGTTCCAAATAGTCCGCCATAAATTTGTTAGAATGTTGCCCTGTCACGTTAAATGGAATATCATGCGGCACACTGTCGCCCCAATTGTTCGTTGTGTGGTTGTACATGTGCGTTGGATCCCAAATTTTGTACGCCAAAAAAGAAACCGTATATTCATGGAAAGGCGTCACATTTGATAACGTCACCGTATCGTCTTCTTGGTTGACGTGCCAATTTTCAACATCGACTACTTCGCCCGTCGTGCGGTCAATGACTTCCCACCAAACTTTCGGATCGGCGTCATAATTCGGCGTCAATTGCTCACGGTAGTAACCTTTCATAAATTCAATGCGCAACGTATCGCCCGTCGCCAAATTAAATTGCGACATTAAGTACAATTGTTGACATTCGTTC
>JAUNEB010000020.1 GCA_030525795.1 Aerococcaceae bacterium
AAGCTTTTTTTTTTTTGCAAGTTTTTCTTAACATTTATTTTATTTTTTAGGTTTTTTGAAGAAAACAACAAAAAAGCCTCCCAAAATGGAAGGCTACTGTTATTTTTTTGCAAAAAGAGTGAACTAGAGGGGCACCCCTGTTCCGAGGAGATGTCCAATTAAGAATGTCGCCAACATGGTCAAGAGGCCCATCACGACGTTTCGCCGAACGGCTGGCCAGACGGGAGCAGCTCCTAACTTGGCGCTTGTATAACCTGTCGCGAACAAGCAGGCGACGACAACGCACATGGTCGCTGGAATTCTCACGCTCTGCGGAAAAAGCATGACAGCTAACATTGGCGGAACCGCGCCCGCTACAAAAGCAATGAAACTTGACAGCGCCGCATGCCAAGGGCTCGTAAATGCTTCAAATTCTAAGTTGTATTTTTCTTCGACTAAGGTTTTGACAGGATTTTTGGCGAAGGCTTTGTTAGTTAATAGCCGTGCTGCTGTTTCGCATTCTCCTCTGCTTAAGTAGAGGGCATAGAGCGACTCTTTGGCTGCTTCGGGATTGGTTTCGTAGAGGCGTTTTTCGCGTTCAGTTGCTGCGAGTTCGGTGTCTTTTTGGGTGGATACGCTGACATATTCACCTCCCGCCATGGAAAAAGCGCCTGCCAAAATCGCCGACATGCCCGATAGAAAAATCACCCATTGGTCAGAAGTTGCGGTCGCCACTCCAATGACGACACCCGCAATGGATACAATGCCGTCGTTGGCACCCAAAACGCCCGCGCGCAACACATTTAACTTACTTGAAAAATTTTCCGTCATAGTCTAGCCTCATTTCTTTATCTTTTTATTAGCATTATACTGAAAATTAAGGAGATTGTCATGCTTTATTTAGAATAAATATAAATAAAAAGCCCTCCATTTTTTTGGACGGGCATTGTTTTATAAAATCATCATAGAATCGCCGAAGCTAAAGAAGCGATATTTTTCAGAAACGGCGTGTTGATAGGCCGCCAGCACTTCTTCACGGTTGTAAAAAGCGCTCACGAGCATCACGAGCGTTGAGCATGGCAAATGGAAATTCGTTATTAAGCGGTCCACCACTTGAAATTCATAGCCTGGCGAGATAAAAATGGACGTCCAGCCCGAACTCGCTACGATTGCGCCTTTGTTGTCACGGGCAATGGTTTCTAGCGTCCGCACACTCGTTGTGCCGACGGCGACGATTTTGCCACCGCGTGCTTTGACGGCGCGGATGCGCTCGGCTGATTGTTCGGACAACTGGTAATATTCGGCGTGCATTTCGTGGTCTTCCAAGCGCTCGGCCGATACGGGACGAAACGTTCCCAGTCCCACATGAAGCGTCAACGGGATGATGTCAATGCCTTTTGCTTGCGCTTGTTGCAAAATTTCGGGCGTAAAATGTAAGCCTGCTGTCGGCGCAGCTGCGGAACCATTTTCTTTGGCGTAAACGGTTTGGTAGCGTTCCGCATCTTCGAGGCGCTCCTTAATGTAAGGCGGTAGTGGCATTTGCCCTAGCGATTCTAGAATTTCTAGGAAAACGCCGTCGTACGCAAACTCAATCACGCGTCCACCTTGCTCGCGTTCTTCGACAACGGTTGCCACTAGGCGAATATCTTCCCCAAAATGGATTTCGGTCCCGATTTTGGCACGGCGCGCTGGCTTAATTAAACATTCCCAACGATTACCCGTCGTATTCGTCAGCAGCAACACTTCCAAATGCCCGCCCGTATCAGGTTTCGTGCCGAACAGGCGCGCTGGAATAACGCGTGTTTCATTGACAACTAATGCGTCGCCACTTTCCAAATAATCTAACACTTGCGCAAAATGCGTGTCCGTCAACGTGCCTGTTTGGCGGTTGACTACTAATAAACGCGATGCACTCCGATTTTCTAAAGGCGTTTGCGCAATCAATTCTTCTGGCAAATGATAATCAAAATCTTTTGTCGTTAACATGTTTCTAGTCCTTTTCTGCGGGATAAATGTAACCCAAATGTTCGTAAGCTAATCGCGTTGCGACGCGTCCTCTCGGTGTCCGTTGCAAAAAGCCGTGTTGCAATAAATAAGGTTCGTACATATCTTCAACGGTTTCCACTTCTTCGCTAATATTCATCGCAATCGTATTCAAACCTACGGGGCCGCCGCCGTAATATTCAATGAGCGAACTTAATAATTTGCGGTCAATCGCGTCCAAACCGTATTGGTCAATTTCTAATATTTGTAGGGCTTTTTGGGCGACGGATTGGCTAATGATGCCGTCGGCTTTTATTTGGGCAAAATCGCGTACGCGGCGCAAAAGACGGTTTGCAATACGCGGCGTTCCTCGGCTACGCAAGGCGATTTCTAATGCGCCTGTGGCATCAATTTTGGCATTGAACACATCAGCACTGCGCTCCACAATACGTTGCAAATCGCTCGCTTCATAATATTGCATGTGTGCCAAAATGCCAAAACGATCGCGCAACGGCTTCGTTAAAGCGCCCGCACGCGTCGTCGCGCCAATTAGCGTGAACGGCGGCAACTCAAAATGAACGGGATGCGCTCCCGCACCTTGTCCAATAATAATATCCACATAAAAATCTTCCATCGCTGAATACAACACTTCTTCGATGACGCGCGGCAAACGATGAATTTCGTCAATAAACAAAATATCGCCAGGATTCAATTCGTTTAATACTGCCAACAAGTCGCCCGCGCGTTCAATCGCAGGTCCGCTTGTCGTTTGCAATCCGACGCCAAGTTCATTCGCAATCACCATCGCTAGCGTCGTTTTGCCAAGGCCAGGCGGCCCGTAAAGCAACACATGATCCAGCGCTTCTTCGCGCTCTTTGGCTGCTCGAATATAAATATCCAATTCTTGCTTAATTTTGGCTTGGCCGATGTATTCGCGCAAATGTTGCGGACGCAAACTTAATTCTGCCTCATCTTCAATGAGCGCTTCGCTCGATAATAGTCGTTCATCTGACATCCGCATGTCCTCCTACTTCAATAATAATTTGAATGCTGCGCTGAGCGCTTCTTGTGTCGTCGCATAGTTGCCGGCGCTGAGTGTTTTTTCGATGCGTTGAATTTCTTTGGCTGAATAGCCCAAGCCCAATAGCGCTTCGGTTGTTTCTTCCAAAATCGGACTCGCCACGCCAGCAGTCGTCGTACGCGTTGCTGTATTTTCTGAAAAATCTAGCTCGCCTTTCAAATCAAGTATCATTTGTTGGGCGGTTTTTTTGCCGACGCCTGGAAACTTCGTCAAGTAGTTACTGTCGCCTTGTTCAATCGCTTGCACTAAGCCATCGTGGTCATTCGCCGCCAAAATCGACAGCGCACTTTTCGGACCGATGCCTGACACTTTATTCAATGTTAAAAACAGTTGTTTTTCGGTCATGTCTTTGAAGGCGTACAAGGTCATCGCATCTTCGCGCACGACGAGTTCGACGTAACACGTAATCTCTTGTTGGTAATCATTTTGCCAACGAAAAGGGTTTGCACACAAAAGGCGATAACCGATGCCGTGTGCTTGGACGACTAAATAAGTTGGCTGGATATGCGTCAACTTGCCTGTAATGTATTCGTACATAAATTACTCCACGTAGCGTTTGTAGTCGCCGTAGCCTGCTGCGTCCATTTCTTCTAGCGGAATGAACTTGAGCGCTGCGGAGTTAATGCAGTAACGCAAGCCGCCGAGTTCTTTTGGTCCGTCCCCAAAAACGTGCCCTAAATGCGAGTCGGCATTTTTGCTACGTACTTCGGTACGCACTCGAACAAGAGATGCGTCTTCGTGTTCGGTAATATTTTCTGCGATAATCGGCTTTGAAAAAGCGGGCCAACCGCAACCAGCATCATACTTAGCTGCGCTCGAGAACAATGGCTCGCCGCTGACAATATCAACGTAGATGCCTTTTTCGTAGAAGTCATCGTACTCGCCTGTAAATGGGCGCTCGGTTGCGTTTTCTTGGGTGACTTTGTATTGAATTTCGGTCAATTGTTCAATTTCTTTACGGTAATCTTTGGTCATCTGAGGACATTCCTTTCGTGTGGATCTTGAATACGCTTGAATAGTTTTTCGAGCGTTTTTTGGTTAAATTCAACAAAAACAGGTCGGCCATGCGGACAATGATACGGATCTTCCAAAGTCGCCATGGCTTGAATGAGCGCGTTAGCTTGCTTAGCGTCTAAATAATGGTTCGCTTTAATGGCACCGCGACAACTTTGCATAATAATCGACTGTTCTTTAATATCCGCAATCGCAATGTTTGGATTTTCGACAAGCCATTCCGTCAAATCTTTGACGAGCGTTTCGACTTCATCAGCATCCAGCCACATCGGGTAAGCGTCTAACTGATAACTCGTCGGCCCAAAATGCTCCAGATGAATACCGAGAGCTTTTAATTGTGGCAAAACTTGCTCGACGTCGCGCATTTCGGCTTGGGTAAAATGAAAAATATACGGTAATAACAGCGATTGTTGCTGACTTACATCAAAATCCGCTTGCATAAATTGTTCGTAACGCAATCGTTCTTGCGCGGCATGTTGATCAATCAAGTAAAAGCCTGATTCGCTTTCGGCAATTAAATAAGTCCCGTGAATTTGGCCGACATAGCGCAAACTAGCAAAATCTAGCGCAGGACGTAATTGTTCAGAAGTTAATGTGGAAATTGGCTCGGTAAAGTTTGAGGTATCTATTAACTGCGCGGTCGGCGGCTCAGTCGATTTGCCAACAAATGGTTCAGTCAACAATTCGGTTGAAGTGTCAACTTCTCTCTCGCTTGGCGGTTCAATTACTGTTTCAGTTGCCACCTCAGTTAAAGTTTCAGTCGCCAGTTCGGTCAATGTTTCCTCCGACGCATCCGTCAATAAGTTTGTCACGCTCTCTTCCACCAAAATCGTTGCTGACTCTTCGCTGCTGGTATTTTGATAAGGTTGAGAGAAATCCAATGGCATGGCTTCCGTTTTGAGCGTTTCTTCTAATGTGCGCTTAAAAGTTTTCGGTTGCAACAACGCTTCGACTTCGACTTCAGGAATTGGATTGATGGTGCCGAGCGCTTGTTGAATGGCTTGCGTCAATAAGTCTGCCAGTTCTTTTTCTTTGCTCAAACGCACGGTTTGTTTCGTCGGATGCACGTTAACGTCCACTAAACGCGGATCCAAATCAATGCGAATAACCGCCAAAGGATAGCGCCCAATCATGAGTTGCTTGCCGTACGCCCGAATCAAAATGTCGTTCAACGCGTAACTGCGAATGGCGCGTCCATTGATAATCCAATGTAAATAATATTTGGACGTGCGCGTTAATTGCGGCGGCGAAATAAAACCGCTGACACTAAAATCTTCATCTTGCGCCGATAACTCAATCAATTGGCGCGCCACACTCGGTTGATAAATGTTCGCAATCGTTTGTCGCAACTGCCCTGTCCCGTACGAATGGAAAATTTTCTCGCCTTCGCTCAGTAATGTAAAACGAATTTCTGGATAAGATAGCGCAATATCTTGCACAAAATTCAAAATATGTTTCAATTCCGTTTTCAAACTGCTCAAATGTTTCAACCGCGCAGGCGTATTGTAAAACAAGCTGTCGACCGTAATCGTTGTGCCTTTGCGCGCGTTGCTTGCGCCTTGTTCAATGATTTTGGAACCTTCCACAACTAAATAGTTGCCGGCCGCATTTTCTTGAGCGGAATCGACGCGCACTTTTGCGACAGAACCGATACTTGCTAATGCTTCGCCACGAAATCCTAATGAATGAATTTGGAATAAGTCAGAAAGTTGATAAATTTTGCTCGTGGCATGCGGCACAAAAGCGAGTTGCAAATCATCTGCGTCCATGCCTTCGCCGTTGTCAATAATGCGAATACGCTGAATGCCCGCTTCAATAAGTTCGATTGTGATTTCGGTACTGCTGGCATCAATCGCATTTTCGACTAATTCTTTGACGACTGATGCAGGACGCTCAACCACTTCACCGGCAGCAATTTGGTTCGCCAACGCTTCTGACATTTGTCTAATTTTGCCCATGATTTGCCTCCTCTCTTAAAAAAATTACACTTCTTTTTGTAAGTTTGCTAATAATTGTAATGCTTCTAACGGCGTCAAGTGGTTCACATCCACTTCGGCAAGTTGTTGGACAACAGGATGCGGTGCCGTTTGCGGCGCCGACTCCATTTCAAACAAATTGCCTTGCGTATTGTTTGGTTCTCGTAACCATTTTGCGTTGCGTTCCAACTCTTCCAAAACCGTACGGCTTCGGGCAATCAATGATTGCGGCAGACCCGCTAATTTGGCGACGTGAATACCGTAACTTTTATCCGCAGCGCCGGCGATAATTTTATGCAAAAAGACGACTTCGCCATGACGCTCGGTTGCGCCAACGTGAATATTGACGAGCGACGGAATTTTTGCTTCGAGCGCTGTTAATTCGTGATAATGCGTCGAAAAAATCGTCGCTGCTTTCACCTGTTCTGCAATATGATACAAAATCGCTTCGGCTAACGCCATGCCGTCAAACGTCGCCGTTCCACGCCCAATTTCGTCAAATAACAACAAACTATTCGGCGTCGCTTGCTCCAGCGCCACATTCGTTTCCATCATTTCGACCATGAACGTACTTTGACCACTCGCAATGTCGTCCATACTCCCAATGCGTGTAAAAATTTTATCCACTAATGGCAACGTCGCCTCACTTGCAGGGACAAAACAGCCAATTTGATTCAAAATCACACAAAACGCGACTTGGCGCATGTAAGTACTTTTTCCGGACATGTTCGGACCTGTTAATAATAATACGGACTGCTCAGGTGTAATCGTCAAATCATTCGGTACGAATGCCGCTTTTCCAATCAATTTTTCAACGGCAGGATGGCGACTGTCTTTCAATACAAAATGATGCGATTTTTCAGAAAGGGTTGCGCGCGTGTAGCCTTCTTCTTCGCTCAACGCCGCAAAATTGCACAACACGTCTAATTCCGCGACTTGAAGCGCCAACGCTTGGAGCGGCTTGACAAATTGGACTAGCCATTGACGCAATTCGACGAACAACTCGTATTCTAAATTCATCGCATTTTCTTGCGCGCCCAAAATTACCGTTTCTAATTCTTTCAATTCTTCTGTAATAAAACGTTCTGCATTGCTAAGCGTTTGTTTGCGTTGGTAACGC
The DNA here is from genome assembly GCA_030525795.1 of Aerococcaceae bacterium. GTDB lineage: Bacteria > Bacillota > Bacilli > Lactobacillales > Aerococcaceae > Abiotrophia. The sequence continues at coordinate 7,154 of JAUNEB010000020.1, forward strand.
GCATCGTCCAAACTAGCTGCTTGCAAACGGCTCATTTCAATAAAGTATCCGAATACTTTGTTGTAGGACACTTTGAGCGTTTTGATGCCGGTCCGCTCGCGTTCACGTTGTTGCAGTTGCGCGAGCCATTGTTGCCCGTTCGTGAGCGCGTCGCGATATTGATCGAGCTGATCGTTATATCCTGAACGAATCATGTCCCCTTCCGTAATCGAAATCGGCGGTTCGTCCGCTAAGATTTTTTCGATGTGGGCCAACACGTCTTCGAATAAAGGAAGCGTTTCGAAGGCGGTTTCGTGTTGATTGACACTCGCCAAAATATGATTCAAACGTGGCAGTTGTTGCAACGTTGTTCGCAGCTGGTCAACATCACGCGCGTTTGCCGTTCCAAGACTCATTTTGGTGACTAGACGTTCTAAATCATACACGTTACTCAAAATCGTCATCAAATCAATGCGTTCAAAATAATGCCGCATCAATTGTTCAACTTTATTATGGCGCTGGGTCAATTCCACGCGGTCAAGCAACGGTTTTTCGAGCCATTGTTGGAGCAAACGGCCTCCCATTGCCGTTTTTGTGCGGTCAATGAGCCAGAGCAAACTGCCTTTTTTGCGTTGGGTGCGCAAAGAGCGCGTCAATTCGAGTTGTGTTCTCGCGTACTGATTCATTTGCAAAAAATGACTCACTTCGTAACGTTCTACGGGTTTCATATGGTGAACGACTTGTTTTTGCACGCTAAATAAGTAATCAAATAAGCGATTCAATGCCGCCGCTTCGCTAGAAGTCGGATTTTCCAATTGCCAAATATACGTTGATTGCGTATACGCATGCTTTGAAAAATGCGACGGAACAGACTGTTGTAACTTTTCTAAAGTAGATTCCGCAAGCATTAAGTCGACGACGACTTCCGATGGGCGCATGGCTTGCAACTCATTCACACATTGTTGCCAATTAGGTGCGTGCGTCAAGCGAATATCGCCCGTTGATACGTCAACAAAGACTAATACGTAATCCGAGTCATTTTTGTCCACATAAAACATTGCCAAATAATTGTGTTCTTTGGCGTCTAGGCCGTCATCTTCTATATACGTTCCTGGCGTAATGACGCGCACCACTTCACGTTTGACCATTCCTTTAGCAAATTTCGGGTCTTCGACTTGTTCGCAAATCGCGACTTTGTGCCCCGCTTCGATTAAACGGCGAATATAATCTTTAGCAGAATGGTACGGTACGCCACACATCGGTGTTGGATTTTCGGCATTTTTGTTACGCGATGTCAATGTAATTTCCAAAATTTGCGCGGCTTTCAAAGCATCTTCATTGAACATCTCATAAAAATCGCCCAATCTAAAAAACAAAAACGCATCGGAATATTGCCGTTTCATGTCTAAATATTGTGCCATCATCGGCGTTAATTTTGTGTCACTCATGAAGACACCTATCTTTCTATTTTGAGTTGAGCAAGGGTTTTCGGTGTAATATACAGCGATTGAATGTGTGTCGCTTTACCGGTTTTGTTATCCAAATCCAACACGACTGCACTCAGTACCGTTTCTTGCGAAACTTGCGGCTCCAAACGCACCGGCAACTGTGTCACAAAGCGTTGAATGACTTCTTCTTTGCGAAATCCAATGACACTTTCTAACGCGCCCGTCATACCGACATCGGTCATATAAGCCGTTCCTTTTGGCAAAATGCGCGCATCATTCGTCTGCACATGCGTATGCGTGCCGATGACTGCGGATACTTTTCCATCTAAAAAATAAGCGAGCGCTTGTTTTTCGCTGGTAGCTTCGGCATGAAAATCAATAATAATATGCGGTGTGCGTTCACGAATGGCGTCCAACTGCTGACGCATGAATTGAAACACATCTTGACTCGCATTCATAAAAACATTGCCTAGTAAGTTGACAACGGCTAACTCCACTTGATTGACCCGAATGTAGTGTACCCCTTTTCCTGGCGTTTCAGACGGATAATTTGCTGGGCGCACTAAACACGTCGCCTCATGGATAAATTGATGAATATCACGATGATCGAATGCGTGATTGCCGAGCGTCACACAATCGACACCTTGTGACAAGAGCCATTTATATAATTTTTCGGTAATGCCGCGCCCGTCTGCCAAATTTTCACCATTCGCAATCGTCACTTGCGGACGGTACTGTTTTTTTAATATTGGCAAAAAATGTTGAATCGCCGTTTGCCCGCTCGCGCCTACAATATCGCCAATGAATAATACCTTCATAGAATCCCTTTCCCACTGCCTATTTATTCAGTTTATTTTAACAATTTTGCCACCAAAAAGAAAGTAAAAGCTTTTATCATAGAAGAAAAAGACCCTTTACTCTTTCCTTGAGCAAAGGGCGAATCGTTTATGAAACCGAAACGGTTGTGGTTTCTGCTTCGTCTAAATAAAAAGTAAAGCCTTCCCCGAGCACTTGGTGGACATCGGTGATGATGACAAATGCGCTTGGGTCAATGCTGTGAATAATGCGCTGAATCGGCAATAATTGATTGCGCGTCACGACAATATAGAGCACTTCTTTTTCGTTGCGTGAGTAGTAGCCGTAGCCTTTGAGAACGGTAATTCCACGGTCAAGCTTTTCTGCCACAGCGGTCGCAATCGCTTCGTATTCGTCCGAAATAATCGTGACCGATTTGCGCGGGTTGAATCCTTCCAAGCAAAAATTCATCGTCTTAATTAAAATAAAGACCATCAACAAGGTGACTACACCTTTTTCTAAGCCGATAACAAAAATCAATGGCGTCACAATAAAAATATCAATCAATAACAAGCCGATTGGCATACTAATACCGAGATATTTCTTCATCAACATCGCCACAATGTCAGAGCCTGCCGTTGTCCCTTCGCCGAGAACAACAAGCCCTAAACCTACTCCCGCTAACACACCAGACGCGACAGCTGCGACAATAATATTCTCCGGCACAAACTCCCATACATGAACACAGCGCAAAAATAGCGTCATTTCAACCCAAGACAAAATCGTCAAATACAACGTCTTACGTTCCAAAAAGCGCCAACCAATGATGAGCAATACTCCATTCAAAATAAAGTTCGTCCACGCGGTATCAAAACCAAACACGTAGTGCAAGAGTAGCGTCAACCCTGTCACGCCCCCTTCCCCAAAATGGTTAGGAATAATGATCATGTTCACTGACAACGAGAACATCAATGTCCCAAGCGTTACTAATATGATTGATTTTAATGTATCTTTTTTCATTTTTTTCTCCTATCTATTTAGCCAGCCGATTAAATCGCGAAATACTGTATCCGCCAAAAACAAACCTCGCGTAGTCAAGCGAACTTTATCGCCTTCGATAACTAGCAATTCGCGTGTTTGTTGCTTTTCAAAAAAATCTGCAAACAATACGTCCGCACGCTCATCAAAACGCGCCTCAAACGCACGCAAACTGAATCCGTCATTCATACGCAATGCCAAAAACAAATATTCTTCCATCAAATCTTGCTGATTCAGTAACGTTTCGTCGATAACAGGCTTTTGCTGGGCGCGCGTTTGCTTCAAATAATGGTGCACAGGACCATGATTATAATAGCGCTTCTGTTGCAAAAAGCCGTGCGCTCCCGCTCCGAAACCGTAGTAATCTTGATGTTGCCAATATTTTAGATTGTGGCGTGACGCATAGCCTTCCATCGCAAAATTACTCACTTCGTATTGATGAATGTTATGTTCGGAAAGTCGATCAATGGCTAATTGAAACATATCCGCATCGACATCTTCTGATGGTAGCGGCAATTTCCCTTCGCGCATCAACTGCTGAAATACGGTTTTATTTTCGATGATGAGCGAATAGAGCGAATAATGGGGCAATTCCAACGATAACGCCTTCGTTAAACTCTCGTCAAAATCTTCCATCGTCTGGCCCGGCAAGCGAAAAATTAAGTCAATGCTCAAATTATGAAATCCTGCTTGCCGCAACCATTCAATACATTGATAAATATGGTGTTCACGATGATTGCGCCCAATCGTTCGCAATAATTTGTCATTAAAGGTTTGCACGCCCATACTAATTCGATTGACGCCATATTCGCGCAACAAGTAACATTTTTCAAGAGAAAGTTCGCCAGGATTGACTTCAAAAGTATATTCCGTTTGCGCATCATAGGTCATACGGCGCTTGACGCTGTCCAATAGTTGCGTCAATTCCGCTTCGTTCAAACAACTCGGCGTGCCACCACCTACGTAAATCGTATCCATGCGTTGTTGCTGGTCCAACTCGTATAGCGCCATTTCGGTATCCAGTCCAACTAAATAATCTCCCACAGGCTGTCCGTCGTAAAAATATTTGTTAAACGCACAATAATGGCAAATCTTTTTGCAAAAAGGAATGTGAATATAAGCCGCATTCGCTTGTTGAGTTGTCATGCTGCATTCCCCTTACTTATCAAAATAGCGGCGCGTCGCTTGTTCATCTTGAATCAATTGCGCAATCAAACTTTCCATGCCATCAAATTTAACCTCGCCCCTCAAATAATGATGCCAGCGAACTTTGACAGCTTGCCCATAAATCATCTGATTAAAATCCAAAACGTGCACTTCACACGTCAAGCGCTGCTCTGACGTAAAGGTTGGATTGTAGCCAATCGATGCCATGCCGATATGCCAAGTTCCTTCCACAAAAAATTCTACTGCGTAAATGCCGACACCGGGCAACATTTCGCCAAAAGTCGTGTCAATATTCGCTGTTGGGTAGCCCATTTCGCGCCCACGTTTGGCGCCATGTACGACGACGCCACTCGTTTCATAAATATAACCGAGCGCGGCATTGGCACTTGCAACGTCGCCTTTTTGCAAAAGTTCTTTAATGCGGCTGGAGCCTACTTTATGTTGTTGCATCACAAATTTTGGAACTTCGATTACTTCAAAACGTCCTGCGGCATGTTGTGGTAATGTCTGCATATTCGCAAGGTCAACTTTGCCATAAGTGTAGTCGTAACCTGCGACAACGGTTTGCGCGCGAAGGCCGACAATATACGCATCGACAAATTGTTGTGGCGATTGCGTGCCGAACGCTTCGTCAAAGTCCACCAAATACAAAATGTCTACTCCTAAATTAGCCAACAATGCTTTTTTGCGGTCGACCGTCGTCAAATAGCGTACGGTTTCGGGCGTCAAATTCGTATACAACAACTTCGGATGTTGCAAAAAGGTCATCACCGCCAGCGGAATGCGTTGCGCTTCGGCCACTTCCTTGGCGCGTTGAATAACGGCTTGATGCCCCAAATGTACCCCATCAAAAAATCCTAACGCTAATACAATTGGCGTATCGACAATTTCGTTTGGGGAATAAGGATGTGTTAATGTAATAACTTGCATAAATTACTCACTTTCTAACTGTTGAAACATACGAAATGGTTTCACAACATTTATTTTTGTCGGGTGCGGTGCGTATAAAGCCACGACGCGACCGCCATAATATAAAGCGGTTAGCGTTTCAATACGCTCACCAAAATAATCCGCTGCAACAACTTGCCCGTGACGCACCGTCTGTTCGTATTCGGATTGTGTCAATTCATAGGTCGGGTATTTTTTGAGCGCGTATTCAATGGGATACAACGCTTGCTCCACGTTGCCATTTTCTACTAGTTGCGCTAGTTGCGTCAAGGTGAAGGCTTGCTCTTTCGTAAAACCGCCCGTTGCAAAACGCGTCAATTGCGACATATGGCTTGGGTATCCTAATTTTTTTCCTAAATCAACGGCGAGCGTCCGAACGTACGTACCTTTGCCACATTGAACCGAAAAATGCCAACGTTGCGTTTGATTATGTGCATCATAAATCGGCGCGCCAACTCGCTCGAAAGCATCAATGCGCGCGATACGCCGCGGTCTTTCGACTTGCAATCCTTGCCTTGCATATTCGTACAATCGCTTGCCGTTGACTTTCACAGCAGAATAATACGGCGGAATTTGTTCAATTTCCCCGTGAAAATGTTGCATCGTTTCATCTATTGTTTCAATCGAAAAAGGTTGCTCTACCGCAAGTCGTTCCACCACAGCCCCGTGCGCGTCTTCTGTTTCGGTCGAAATACCTAGCGTAATTTCGCCCACGTAATGTTTATCGCCGTCCATTAACAATTCCACGAGCTTCGTCGCTTCTCCCAAACATATTACGAGAACACCATCTACTTGAGGATCCAGTGTACCTGTATGTCCAATTTTTTTCATGCGCAATAATTTACGCAATTTGAACACGACATCGTGACTTGTCATGCCCGCTTCTTTCCAAATTGGCAAAATACCGTTCCACATCTTTTTAAGCCTCCTTTTTCGTTCCATAACTACTTATTATACACTAATTTTCTCTTTTTTTACAGACAAAAAGGTTGGAGAATCTCCAACCTTGTGCCGTTATTTTTTGCGCGTGCCCCAACGGACATCTTTCATCGTCAATAACGCGTATAAGCGAATCGGCTGCAACAAGAAAATATGCAACACGCCGTACAATGGCGACAACAAAAATAGCCACGGATGCTTCACTGCGTAATGCACATTGCGCAATAACGCTGACAATACCACTGCCAAAAACGCATAAAACACATATTTCAAGTTAAAATGATTGAAGTTTCCAATCAAAAATTGCACTTGCGAGAAAATCAACAATAGCCATAACACAAGCTCCAACGTTGACCAAATGCCTACAAACGGCTTTTTCCAAGACAACTTCAACGCTTCTAATGTTTCTCTGAAAAACGACTTGTTCCAACGAATTTGTTGTCTAATAAATACGCCAATTTCTGTCGGGACGTCCGTTCGACAAAAGGCGGTCGATTGGTACGCCGTTTTACCTAACGCAATCGCATAATTCGTCAAACAACGATCATCTCCGATATTCACTTTCACCCCTAAAAATGTCTGGTTTTTGTAGCGTTCTAAATTCGGAATAATGACTTCACGACGATACGCACTCATCGGACCCGAACACACTAGAATATTACCTGTCACAGATTGCGCCGCGCGCTCCACACGAAACGCATTATCGTAACGAATGTCAATAAGGCGCGACAACAAATTATCATCGCGATTTCGTGCGTTAATATGTCCTGTGACAGCGTAAACTTCTTTGTCATTGAAGGCTTTTAGCAATTCACGCAGCGCATCTGGATAAATATACGAATCCGAATCAACCGTCATGAATACATCGGCATCGGAACGCTCGAATGCCCAACTTTGTGCATGGCGTTTGCCGGCATTTTGTTCTAAACGATGTAGCACAACATGATGACACATTTCAGCGTTGTCTGCTACAAACTGTTTTACTTTATCAAACCCCGTCGTATCCGAACTCCCGTCATCCACGATAAAAATTTCAGCAATCGGATAATCTTGATGAATGACACTAATCAACGTATCAATCAACCCTTCACCATCTTCATTGTAAGTGGGGATGACCACGGCGACTTTGTAATCTTTTGCAAGTCCGATAAATGGTCGATACAAAAACGATAAAATCATTTTGCTGAACAAATAAATGAGCAACACAATTCCGTACAGCCCTAACGAGCCATCCGCCCTCAAATAAGTCGTCGCCATAAATAGTCCTACAAACAATGCAAAAATAATAATCTTCTTAAACATGTTACACCTCTCTAGAACATTTATTATACTCCTCTCTGATAAATTCACAAGCTTTTTGCTCAAAAAAGTGTATTACAAAAAGATAGCAGCTATTATGCTGCTATCTTTTTCACAATCAATCTTCAAGTTGTTCTTCAGTTCCTTGGTTCCAATGGAAGTGGAATGTTCCTGGTTTATCGACGCGTTGGTACGTATGCGCTCCGAATAAATCGCGTTGTGCTTGAATTAAGTTTGCAGGCAACACCGCTGAACGATAGGAATCATAGTACGCTAATGCGCTTGAGAATGTCGGTACAGGAATTCCTGCTTGTACTGCCAACGACACAACACGACGAACAGCCGCTTGGTTTTGTGACACAATGTCCAAGAAGTACTCGTCCAACATTAAGTTTTCTAAAGCTGGATTTTTCGCGTACGCATCCGTAATTTTTTGTAAGAATTTTGCACGAATAATACATCCCGCACGGAAAATTTTTGCAATTTCGCCGTATTGCAAGTTCCAATTATACGTATCGCTTGCGGCTTTCATTTGTGAAAACCCTTGCGCGTAGCTCATAATTTTGCTGAAGTATAAGGCTTGGCGAATTGCTTCAATCCATTCCGCTTTGTCAGCGTCAGCAATTTCAACGGCTGGGACACTTGGAATCACTTGACTTGCTTTGACGCGTTGATCTTTCAACGTTGAAATGTAACGCGCAAAAACAGACTCCGTAATCAATGATAATGGTTCACCCAAATCTAAGGCGCTTTGTGAAGTCCACTTGCCCGTTCCTTTGTTGCCCGCCGCATCCATAATGACATCAACCATCGGCTTGCCTGTTTCTGGATCTGTTGTTTTCAAAATTTGTGTAGAAATTTCCATTAAGAAACTATCCAATTCACCTTGATTCCACTCACCAAAAATGGCTGAAATTTCTTGCGCAGATAAGCCTAACACGCGATGCAACAAATCATACGATTCTGCAATCAATTGCATATCGCCATACTCAATACCGTTGTGAACCATTTTGACGTAGTGACCTGCACCGTCTGGACCAATGTAGGTGACACACGGCTCGCCGTCTTCCGCCTTCGCCGCAATTTCACGCAAAATCGGCGCCACTAATTCGTATGCTTCTTTTTGGCCGCCTGGCATAATCGCTGGCCCTAACAACGCGCCTTCTTCCCCGCCAGAAACGCCTGTTCCAATAAAGTTAATGCCTGAATCCGCCAAATATTCATTGCGACGAATGGTATCTTGGAAAAATGTATTCCCACCGTCAATCAAAATGTCGCCTTTTTCTAAATGAGGCAACAACGATTCAATCGTCAAGTCCGTTCCTTTACCTGCTTGCACCATTAACAAAATTTTGCGCGGCACTTCTAAACTCGCAACAAATTCTTCTACTGTATAAGTTGCCTTCAAGTTTTTACCAGGGTTGGCTTCGATAACTTCGGTCGTTTTAGAACCTGTGCGGTTATATAACGCTACTGAATAACCTCTGCTTTCAATATTAAGGGCAATATTGCGTCCCATGACCGCCATGCCGACAACGCCAATTTGTTGTTTTGTCATTTTTATAACTCCTCCTCATCGTTGAATAACAGTTTTATTTTAACACAGATTATGCTAAGATTAAAGCTAAGTGGCTTGTTTCATTGCAAGACACGCCATTTTTAGGTAAAATAGATACCACAGAACGAATAAAGGAGAATAGCATGGCCAAATTAACTTCAAAAGAAAAAGAAAGACGCCGCCGCAATCGCAAAAAAGGATGCCGCGATTTCTTCATTAAATTGCTTGCCTTTTTGATGGTCGCCGTCACACTTTTCACAATTATTATGCCTGTTGCCGGCCCATTAAGAGAATTATTTCATGCAATCGGCGAAAAAATAGGCCCATACACGCAAGGAATTGTGACATGGTTCCAACAATTATTCCAAGGCATTAGCCCATGGTTTAGTGGCCTTTTCTAAAAAAAACGGATGCGCTCGCATCCGTTTTTTTATCGATTCGATTTGGTTTTGCCTGTCCAGCGTGAAAAACCGCCTTTAAGAATGTGGATATTGGTGTAGCCACTTTTTTTCAAAGTGTGTGCCGCACGTGACGCAAAATTCAACGCGTCGTCGTACAAATAAATGGGCGTGTCGCGACGTAATTCGTGATGACGCTCTTTGAATTGCGAAATCGGAATATTGCGCGCTCCTAAAATATGTTTCGCATCAAAATCCGCACTTTCTCTGACGTCAACTACTTGAACACGGCGAATATTTTCTTGAATGGCAGCCTCGTCAACCATTGTGGCAGACGTTTTGCGCAAAATAAACAAATATAAATAATACACGCCATACAGCACTAAAAATAACCAAAAAACAGCCACAATAAAATTCAAAATTTGCATCGTTCACTAAGCTCCTTGTTGTAGTCTAACTAATTGAGCAGCCCCAATTACGCCTGCGTCGTTCCCTAAGGTCGCTAATGCTAACTGCGTGTTTTCGCGAATTTGTGGGAACGTGTACGCGTGATAAAATGGCTTAATTTGTTCCAATAAGTATTCACCCGCTGCAGAAACACCACCACCTAAGACAATCGATGACGGGTTGAGTGTACATGCGATATGTGCCACTGCCAATCCTAAATATTTTGCGAAACGTTCTACCACTTGCTCCGCAAAGAAATCGCCTGCTTTTGACGCTTCAAAAATATCTTTGGATGTCACAACATCGCCATTATCAACCGCCGCTTTAATTGGAGAGTCACCCACATATTCTTCAGCAAATTGGCGTGCTAAATTCACAATTCCTGTTGCTGAAGCGACCGTTTCTAAGCAGCCTTTTTTGCCACAAGTACAGTCAAAACCGTTCTCGGTGTCAACGGTGATGTGCCCCACTTCGCCTGCTGCGCCACCAAAACCGCGCACTAATTGCCCGTTCGTAACGATTCCGCCGCCGACGCCTGTTCCTAAAGTGAACAACACGACATCATCTGCGTTGTTACCTGCGCCTTTCCACTGCTCGCCTAAAGCCGCAACGTTCGCATCATTATCAATGAAAAACGGCACATCAAACGCCGCTTGGAAAGCTTCTCTGACAGGTTGCAATGTACGCCAATTCAAGTTGTAAGCGCCGATAACCGTTCCAGCGTGCGCATCTACTTTACCAGGAGAGCCCATCCCAATTCCTAAAAAATCAGCCGTTGTTAAGCCGTAACGATCCAAGTGCTCACGAATAGATTGAATCATATCTGGCACAATGTGCGAACCGTCTTCCAAAATATTGGTTGCAATCGTCCATTTTTCAAGAATTTCCCCTTCAGACGAAATAATCGCCATTTTGACAGACGTGCCTCCTAAATCAATTCCTAATATTTTTTTTGCCATGTTATTTCTTCCTTTCTATTTTTATACTTTTGTAATGCCAATGCATACTAAGCCGATACTCATGGCGATTATGATTGCCACCGCGAGTAATTTTTCAATGCGTGAAGTATGCGTTTCATGCGGTAATCCCAACACGAATGCGGTGAACGCGCCGTAAACAACGCCTCCTGCATGTCCCCATAAATCAATATCAGGCGCTGAAAAAGTCAGCAAAAAGTTCATAATGATTAAAATCATCAACGATTTTGAACGATATTGCAAATAGGAAGATTCAGGATATAAATACGCCAACACAAGCATCGCCGTAAATAAACCGAACAATCCTGTGCTCGCCCCTGCTGAAACGACCCCTTCGCTATTGAGTGCAAAAGCCGCCAAGTTGCCTCCGATAACGGACACAATGAACAACACTCCTAAACGCCAATGCCCCATCAAAGACTCTAATTCTTGCCCCATAAAATAAATGGATACGCCATTCAGCAATAAATGTTCCAGCCCAATATGCAAAAAGCCCGCTGTCAACAGACGCCACCATTCATTATAGTGTACAATCATTGGACGGAAGTTACCACCCATTTGGATGAGGGCTAATGTATTTTCCGTCGTACCATATCGGAACATCATGAAGGCATAGACAATCCCCATCACAAGCAACAGTGTGTAAATGACAAGAGGTTGCTGCGAGAATTTTTTCAATTTCAACGGTATTGTTCCCTCCTTTTTTACTATTATACACTATTTTGGTAATAATAGCTTGCGAATTTTCACATCATGCGGTTCAACAAGGCTAGACAAATCCTCAACTAATTGAACAGGAAAAACGAGACTGACAGTCAAAACATTTGTTACCGCGAGAAAGCGGTCATAATAGCCTCCGCCATATCCAATGCGCGCGCCATCCAAAGCAAACGCTACACCAGGTACAATCAATATATCCAAATTCCTCAACTCAATAGTAGGCGATGTTTTTTGCGGTTGAAAAAAACGTCGTTTTACAACTTCTAACGAATCATTCAAGCGATATTGATGAAACTGCATCTGACTATTCGGTAATAACCGCGGCAAAAAGATCGAGTGCCCGCTATGAATGAGCTGTTCGATTAAGCCTTGTGTTTGAATTTCTGGCTCCACGCCATAGTACAGTCCAATTTTTTGAGAGTGATTTTGCTGACACAAAGCAATGGCTTGTTCAAACAAATTCGCTTGCCAACGCATTCGGTCAACTGGCGCTATGCCGTGCATCCGTTGTAATATCTCGCGTCTCAATGTTGCTTTATCTAACATAACGCCTCCTCGAACAAAAAAAAGTTCACTGAGTACATCAGTAAACTTTTCTTTAACCTATGACTATTTTTTCACTTCACGGTGTAAAGTTACTTTGCGTAATCTTGGGCAGTATTTTTTAACTTCAAGACGATCTGGATTGTTACGTTTGTTTTTTGTTGTTAAGTAGTTACGATCCCCGCACTCTGTGCACTCTAAGTTAATGTTAACGCGCATTGTTATCCCTCCAAACTTCTCGGTTTCGTTTTATTTCGTTCTTGTTAGAACCATACTCAAACATTATACTCTAATCCCCTGTAACTTGCAACTATTTTTTGCAAAAAAAGAAGCACGGCTATTTCAAATAGTCGTGCGAATATAGGAGATTATTTTACTTCCTTGAAGCCGAGTGCTTCAATGCCTTCTGATGATTTTTCTAAACTAATCTTTTTAGTTTTAACGGCTGTTTCATCTAATCCTAACGCTTCAATTTCAGCTGCTTTATCAAAATCAAGTTCTTTAAAATCTAACTTAAATACTTCAACTGCTTCTTCTTCGCCAGAAGTAATGGTATGTTCCAAGCCTTTGACGTCTTTATATACTTCCGCTACAGATGATGCGAATTGTTCAAATTGCTCTTTAGTCATACCAATATCACTGTACTTAACTTTTGATGTCGTTACTTGTTCGAGCACATCATCGCCTTGTGCTTTGTAGACAATCTCAGCACGTACACCATTGATATCTGCTTCATATTTGTGTTCCGTAATTTGAGCGGCACAGCCTGCTAATACGAATACAAATAATACGCTGATAAATGATAATAATTTTTTCATGTTAAAACTCCTTTAATATTTTCTGGATAGACAGCTTTTCAAATATAACATACAGACATATGAGTGTCACGGATATTTATAGCCATTACTTTACTTCTTTGAAGCCAAACATTTTGAGATTTTCTAAGGATTTTTCGAGGCTAATGGTCTTTGCTTTGGCATCTATTCCGTCTAACCCGAATCGTTCAATTTCTTCTATTTTATCAAAATCAAATTCTTTGAAGTTAACCGCTACTATTTCCACAGCTTGTTCTTCACCAAATGTTATCGTATGGGATACGCCTTTTATCTCTTTCAAAAATTCAACTACTGGCGCTGCTTCTTGTTCGAATTCTTCTTTTGTCAATTCCATGTCGCTGTATTTGTAAGTTGTGTGAGTGATTTGCTCAAGTACATGATCGCCTTGCGCTTTGTATGTCACTTCAATTTGTAGACCGGTAATATTTACTTTATATTTGTGTTCTGTAATTTGGGCAGCACAGCCTGCCAATACGAATACAAACAACACGCTCATTAAGGTTAATAATTTTTTCATGTAATCGCTCCTTTACTTGTTATGCGAGTAGTTTAACATACCTCTTATTTTTTTACAAGTGCAAAAAGACACCCCGAAAGGTGTCTATGCGCTCAATTATTCCGTAACTGAAACGGTACGCAAGTTGATTGTGCGGCCGAATGGATATACTTCAAAACCTTGAACGCGTGGGTTCAATAAGTAAGAAGTCGCTGCTTGGTACATTGGTGCCACGATTGCGTCTTCTTGGACCATTAATGCTTCTGCCGCGATGATTGCTTCACGACGTTTTGCTGGGTCGTTAGCGAATTCGCCACGTGCTTGTTCGACTAATTTGTCCGCTTCTTCATTTGAATATTTAGCGAAGTTAATGCCGCCGCCTGTTGTGTATTGCTCAACGAAGTTAATCGCGTCTTGATAGTCAGGCGCCCATGTTCCGTAAAAAATGTCGAAATCTGATGCGCGTTGGAATTCCAAACGGTTTTTCAATGGGACAGATTTAATTGTTAAGGTTAATCCTGGTAAGTTCGCTTGTAATTGCGCTTGCAAAAATTCTGCGGTACGTTTTGACAAGCCGACATCAGAAGTCAATAATTCTAATTCAATCGTTTCTTTGCCAAGTTCTTCTTTTGCTTTTGCCCAGTCAGCTTGTGCGGCTTCTAAGTTGAATGTCAACATATCGCCTGCTGCTTGGCGGTAGTCTGTACCGTCTTCGGCAATGTCAAAATTTTGGGGAACTTGTCCAGTCAATGGTTGAGAGCCGTCTTTGATGACTGATTGTGCGTACAATTCTTTGTCAAATGCTTGTGCAATCGCACGACGTACGTATTTATTAGCGGTTGTTTCACGTTGTGTGTTAAAGCTCATGTAACCGATAGTTGCTTTTGGTACAACGTGGAATTCTTCGCCACCTTCGTATTGAGAAACTAATTCATCTGATAAAACGGTGTAGTCTAATTGTCCTGCATCAAACAAATCGGCACCTGTTGTGTTTTCTTTAACAACTTGGACAAGCGCTTTGTCTAATTGAACGTTCGCTGCATCCCAGTAAGCTTCGTTTTTAACAAGGTTCCACTCTAAGTTCGTGCCGTTCCAGCCTTCGATTTTGAATGGGCCGTTTGTCACGATGTTTTCTGCTGAGGTACCGTATGCTTCGCCTTTTTCTTCCACAATTTTTTTGTTAGTTGGTAAGAAGCGGCTTCCTGTCAATAATTTTGGTAAGTAAGGCGCTGGGTATTCCAATGTGATTTCCAATGTTTTGTCGTCCAATGCTTTGACGCCTAAGTCTTCTAATTTAGCGTTACCTTCGCGAATCGCTGCTGCATTTTTGAAAATGGTAACAGAACTTGAGCTTGAGCCTGAATTTGGATCAACTAAACGGCGGTAAGTAAATTCAAAGTCACCCGCAGTAACTGGATCGCCATTGCTCCAAGTTAAGCCGTCGCGCAATGTGAAGGTGTAAGTTAAGCCGTCTTCACTGACTTCAACGCTTGCTGCTTGACCTAATTCAACTTCAGAGCCTTTTGATACGCGATACAATCCTTCAAAAATTTGTCCAATCATATCTGAACTTGGCACATCATTGTATAACGCGCTGTCCAATGTTGACAATTCGCCCATTGTCGCAATGCTAATGGATTGCTCTTGAGCCGAAACAGCGCTGGTTGCAATGTTTAATGCTAACGCCGCTGCAAAAATTGTAGATAACAACTTTCTTTTTTTCATTAATAAGTTCTCTCCTTGCTGAGTAAAAGTTAGTCATTCTAATGACCATGAGAATATACTAACAGCTTTTAATTCGAGCGTCAACCTTTCTGCTCACATTTTCAAATATTTATTTGAATGAAAAAAGAAGCGGGTTCTCCCACTTCTCTCGTAAGCTTTTATTCTTTAATGGCTTCAGCAATTTTGGTAATTGTAGTTGCCATCCGAACGCCTGGCAAAACACTTTCGAGTTCTAAGATGATAAAGCGTTCTTTTTTCACAGCTTCTAATTGCGACAAAATAGGATCCGCTTTTATCATAGCAATTTTATCTTCGACAGATGGCTGATCGTAATCATGAACGATAATATATTCTGGGTTTCGTGCCAAAACCTCTTCTAAGCTGACGGTTGCCCATTCTTTTTCTTTAATGTCATCAAATATATTGATTGCCCCAGCACGTTCGATTAGTCGTGTTTCAAAGTTAGTTCCTCCCGCGGTAAAAATCCCATTTTCTAAACTATCTAACACAAGCACTTTTTTAGGAGTTTCTGTCGGTGCTTGAACTGATGCAATTTCTTCTTTTAATTGACTAATTAAGGCTGCTCCTTTTTCTTCAACGGCGAACACTTTGCTTAATACCTCAATTTCTTGGTAAACTTCATCAATGGTTTTCGCCTTTTCGACAAAAACTTCCATGCCGTACTGATTTAATTCTTCGATATTCAGTCCATTTTCGCCAAATTCCCAATCAATCCCAAAAATATAATCGGCTCCGCTCGCCAAGACGCTTTCTCTAGAAGCTGATGCAAAAGCTAACTCCGGTAATTTTTCATAAATGTCTTTATATTGTTCGAGTGGTCCTCGGCTGTGATTATTTAGAGTTGTTCCGATAATTTTATCTTGCAGTCCCAGTGCCACGAGCATTTCAGTAGCATTTGGCCCCATTGTAATGACTTTTTCAGGTACTTTATTGGCAGCAAAAACACTAATATTACTTATTAAACATAATAATACAATCCATAATTTTACAAATTTTTTCATCTTTTTCCCTCCATTAAAGTATGGTATAACGAAATAATGCGATGATCTGTATGAGGATGACGAATGATTTTTGCATTCACATTGAAATAGCGATCGATATTCGGTTCATTCAATATTTCTTGTGCTGTTCCGTAGTGAACGATTTCGCCTTGATTTAACAAAACAATTTTATCGCAATACATACTCGCCAAATTCAAATCATGTAACACCGCAACAATCGTCTTAAACTGCTGACGAATCAATTTCAGCAATTCAATTTGAAAAAAAATATCCAAATGATTTGTCGGCTCGTCCAATAAAATTAATTGCGGGTTTTGTAAAACAATTCGCGCTAACATCACTCGCTGTTGTTCGCCACCTGACAGCGCCACAAAGGAATGATTTGCTAAGTGCGACAAATTTAACCCAGCTAACACATCAAACACGCGCTGACAATCTTGTTGATTATCAAATTCCCACCATTTTTTGTGTACATAATTCCCCATCATTACAACATCAAACACCGTATAATATTCCGGCACTTGATAGCGTTGTTCTAATAAACCAATTTGTTTCGCCCATTGTTTCGTCGAAAAATGTGTTACTTTTTTTTGCTGAAAAACAACTTCGCCTTCATAAGGAATCATGTTCGCCATTGTATTCAGCAAGGTTGATTTTCCGCTTCCGTTCGGGCCGATAATTCCTACAATTTCGCCTTCTTCAATTGAGAGGTTGACATTCTTCAATATTTGATGCTCCCCGTAAAATGTGTTCACATTTCTTAATGTCATCATCACTAAAACCTCCCTTTCTCTTTGAAAATAAATACAAATAGAAAAATAGGACCACCCATCATTGCCGTCAGCAATCCTAAGGGTAATTCGACTGGCGCAATAATGGTTCGTGCTAATGCATCTGCCCACACGACCGCAATGCCTCCCATCAAAGTCGCAACAGGAATAACTGCTAAAACATTTCCGCCGACAATTTTGCGTGCCAAATGCGGACAAATCATGCCAATAAAGCCAACAATTCCACTTAAACTAATCGTTATTCCTGTTAATAGTGATGTCAGCACAATAAAGATGAATCGCTTTTTACGTACGTTTACGCCCAAAGACATAGCTTGCGTTTCTCCTAAACTGAGCAAGTTCAACTCTTTATAATGAAAACTTAAATACAGCACAATAATTGCAATGATACTAATCGGCACGCCAAAATAATCCCATTTTGCATTGACCAAACTACCTGACATCCAAAATTCTGTATTATGAATACCCAGCGCATTAGGCGCACTCAAAACGATAAAACGTGTTGCTGCATCGAATACCATGGATACAACAACGCCGATTAACAACATTTCAAGCACACCACGTTGCCGACTCATTTGACAAATCGCCATCACAATCAACAACGAAACAAGTGCTCCTAAAAATGCTGACGCAGGCAATGCAAACTTGCCTAAAAAACTAAACACCCCAAAAATCAGGCCTAACGTCGCAAAAAAACCAGCACCAGAAGCAACCCCTAATACAAAAGGATCCGCCATTGGATTGCGAATAATACTTTGCATAATAACGCCCGAAATAGACAACGCCGCTCCGACAACAAATCCAATTAACACTCGTGGAAATCGCAAATTCCAAATAATATTCATTGTCACAGCATTCAATTCTGCACTTGTTTGTCCAAATAATTTTGCCATCATCACGCCCATCGTTTCATCAACGGGAATACACACCGACCCTAACCCTAGCGAAATAATAATTGAAAAACAAGCCATCACAACTAAAGCTAGAATGATGCGATAATGATGCTCACTCCTCATAGCCAGCCTCTTTTCTAAATAGATATTGCGCTTTTTCATTCATCATTTGATTTACTTCGTAAAAAGTAAGTTGATTTTCGCTAGCTAATTGTTTCATTACATCGAATTCAGGCGTTACTTTTAGTAATTGTCGATTCATATACCCATATTTGAACCGCATCATTCCCAAATCAGTTGGTTCCTCGCGAAACTCCCGCGTCAAAATAACACGCTCTGCTGTAGAATACCTCACACCAAAAGTGCTCGTGTTCAATAAGAGCCACTGACTAATTTCCTGTTTGAATGCCGATTCAACCAACACCGTTAATAAGATACCTGGACGATTCTTTTTCATTTGTACGGTTGTAAAGTACGCATCTAATACCCCTTTTAATTCAAAAATGGTACTTAATACATACCCCAACGCCTCGCCCGTCATATCATCTACTTGGCATTCGATTATTTCAATTGTTTCACTTGTGTTGGTGGTTACTTTTTTAAGGTCATTACTCTTAAAACATTGGGATGACTAAATTCTTTTGCGCCTGCGCCATAGCCGATTTTTTCAATCGTACCTGTAGGTTTTGCAACAAACTCATCAACTAACACTTTCAAAAAAGCAGCTCCTGTAGGAGTTGTCAACTCTCCAACGCAATCAAAATCTGATAACGGAACTCCTACTAAAATTTCAGATGTAGCAGGTGCAGGAATCGGGTATAAACCGTGAGCCATTTTGAGCATGCCACTACCTGTTGGCACGGGTGTGGCCACTATACGTTCCACTTTCAAGTAGTCTAATGCGATACAAACACCAATAATATCAATAATAGAATCCATTGCTCCTACTTCATGAAAATGAACAGTCTCTGCAGGTACTCCATGCACTTTTCCTTCAGCGCGCGCAATTTCTTTGAAGAGTGCTATACTTTTCGCCTTGACGTTGCTTGATAAATTACTTGATTCAATCAATTTAAAGATATCTGCTGCACTCCGATGAAAATGAGCATGTTCGTGATGGTGTGTATGACTGTAATCGTGATGGGCGTGCCCGTGATGATGCGTATGGCTATGATCGTGATGAGCATGTTCTTG
>JAUNEB010000021.1 GCA_030525795.1 Aerococcaceae bacterium
CAAAACCAATCACACGCCAATCAGGTGCAATGTTACCAAACACTGGCGAAAGCCACATGAACTTGCTCCCATTAGCAGCCATCGCAAGCTTGTCTGCAATGATGTTAGCAATGGGACTCAAGAAAAAAGAAGAGGAAAAATAATTCCTTCTCCTAAATACAGAGACAAATAGCATAGGAGTTCTCTACGAGAATATTCCATAGATAATCCTCTTATTAAGCTGAACAGCCCTCACGAAATTCCGTGAGGGCTGTTTTACTTATGATATAAGCGAGTAAATGGGTACTTAAATTGAAGGTTGAGTATTTCTTCAGACTGCTGACAGAGCGCTTCCCTTAATTTTTTAGTTGTTTTCAGCTAGGGATTCGCATGTTTCTAAGATAAAGGCGCGCAAATCGTCTTTAATTTCTGGATGCTGCAAGCCGTATTCGATACTCATTTCTAAAAATCCAAGTTTGTTACCGATGTCGTAGCGTTTGCCATCGAATCGTTTTGCAAAGACGCGTTGTGTCTTGTTAAGCGTATCAATCGCGTCTGTTAGTTGAATTTCGCCACCCGCTCCAGGTGCTTGTGTTTCCAAAATCGCAAAAATTTCAGGCGTCAACAAGTAGCGGCCGATAATCGCCAAATTACTTGGAGCATCTTCGGGTTTTGGTTTTTCTACAAAATGTTGAACATTGTATAAGCCGTCTGTCATTTCGCGTTCAGGGTCGATAATGCCATACTTGGATGTTTCTTCGTGAGGGACTTCCATGACGGCAATATTTGACGCGTGTGTTTCGTGATAGACATCAATCAATTGTTGCGTCAACGGTACTTCACTTTCCATAATATCGTCGCCCAACATCACGACAAAAGGCTCATTACCGACAAAAGCTTGCGCTTGTAAAATCGCGTGACCTAATCCTAACGGATAAGATTGACGTACAAAGTACAAGTTGACATTAGCAGGTTTGACTAATTCCAACAAATCGAGTTTGTCTTGTTTTCTCAAATGTTCTTCCAGTTCAATATTTGAGTCAAAATGGTCTTCGATGGGACGTTTGCTTTTTCCCGTGACGATTAAAATGTCTTCGATACCAGAAGCAATCGCTTCTTCGACGATAAATTGAATGGTTGGTTTGTCAACAATCGGAATCATTTCTTTTGCCATGGCTTTTGTCGCGGGCAAAAAACGGGTTCCGTAACCGGCTGCGGGAATAACTGCTTTTTTAACTTTTTTCATAGGGAAAAGCCTCCTTGTTTAGACGCGATGGTTGGCGTTAATGGTTTCGTATAAGTTGAGATAGTGTTCAGTAATGCGATTCCAGTTAAAGGTTTCGCTGCCTGCGAGCGCATTTTGCATAAGGCGATCGTAATGTTTAAGAATGTAGTCAATCGCTTTGTTGAAACCAATTTGATCGGATTTTTCGACGCTGACGCCGACGGTATGATTGTCAAAAAAGCTATCAAAGCCTTCGTATTGCGTGTAAATAACAGGTAATCCTTGACTCATTGCTTCTGGATACACTAAACCGAATGTTTCAGGATACGATAACAATGCAAAAATATCCATTTGGCGATACAGTTTCAAAATGTCTTCTTTTTTGTGCGGGCCGTAATAATAGACATTGCGCATTTTGCCGAGTTGTTCGACGATGCGCGGCGTCCAAGCGGGGCCGACAATGTGCAGTTCGGCAGGGTGAATGTTGTCGGAATACGATTGAATCATCTCGGCTAATTGCACGAAGCGTTTGCCTGTGACAACTTTTCCGGCGGTTACAATGCGAATAGGCTTATGGAATTCTGGCGCCTTGTCGTTGTAGGCATTTTCGTGCCAAAAATCATCAATCCCATTCGGTAAAATGGTTGTTTTATCTTTGAGCGTTGTGCGCAACGATTGCGGAATGTAATGGGTGAACACTTCGTCATACGAATTTTGCGAAATGAAAATGACGTGTGCGGCGTGTTCCAATATTTCCAAACCCATGTGGCGCAGCCAAGGCATTTTGGCGAAGAATGTGCGTACATCGGTATTGCGAACGGCGACGACATAAGGTTTGCGGTATTTTTTCCAAAGCTGATGGGCGAGCCATCCATTAGAAAACAGCGAGTGCGCATGGACGATGTCGTAATCTTCAATCGCGTAATGTGTCGTCAAATCTTTCAAAATGCTGCGGTGTTTCCAGTGGAAAACATAGCGTTCAAACTTGTTATGGTTGCGGCTAATGTGCGTATATTCGCCCGTTGCGGCAACGCGATCTTGCGGATATTGATACGAAATCGGGACATAAACGTCAATGTCCAATCCAGCTTGCGTTTGGCGATCGTACAATTGCTTGAACAAACCAGAAGTTGAGTAGTACGAGTTAATATGCAAAATTTTCATCTTGAAAATCACTCCTAAATGTCAGTTATTCCTGCGTTTTAAGCGCGTTAAGTTCGCTTTCGAGTTGTTCGACTTGTTGTTCAAGTTGTTGAACGCGATCACTGAGCGCTTCGTTTTGATGGCGATTAGAACGGAATCTTGGCATTACATACAAGGACAAAATCAGTAACGATACAATAATCACAATGTAAAACCAGCCCGAACGCGTCAAGCGGCGATCAATTTCCTTTGAATAATTTATCGGCATAGTTGACCTCTTCATTAAATCGCCCATTCGCCATTACGGAAAATTGGAACGCGCGTGCCGTCTTGACGAATGCCATCAATATTCATTTCGCCGTTGCCGACCATAAAATCAACGTGCGTTGTTGAGCGGTTTAAGCCAGCTGCTTTCAATTCGTCTTGAGTCATTTCGGCGCCGCCTTGAACAGAAGTTGCGTAAGCTGAGCCGATTGCTAAGTGGTTAGACGCATTTTCGTCAAAAAGCGTATTGAAGAAAGTAATGCCTGATTGTGAAATCGGAGATTGATGGGCAACGAGTGCGACTTCACCGAGTGAACGTGCGCCATCGTTTTCTTCAATTAAACGACGCAATGTTTCTTCGCCTTGTTCAGCAGAAACTTCGGTAATTTGTCCATCTTTGAAATGGAAAGTCATGCCGTCAATAACGGTTCCGCCGTAAGCAAGCGGCTTAGAACTTGTAATGTAGCCATCCGCGCGACGATAATCAGGCGCTGTAAAGACTTCTTCAGTCGGCATATTCGCGATAAAATGCTCGCCTTGCTTGTTCAAGCTGCCCGCACTTTCCCAAACGTGGTTGCGTGGCAAGCCTAAAGTCAAATCGGTACCTGGCCCTGTGTAATGCAACGCGTCAAACTGCTCGCGATTCAAAAATTCTGCTTTTTCGTTCAAGGTTGCTTCGTGTTGGTCCCAAGCAGCGATTGGATCATCTTCGTAAACACGCGTTGTTTTGAAAATTTGGTCCCACAATGCGTCAACGGCTGCTTCAGGACTCAATTCAGGGAAAATCAATTGTGCCCATTCAGGTCCTGCACCTGCAGCGACTAACCAGCTAACAGAATTTGCTTGGACAGCTTGACGAATGTGCGCCATTGCTTTGCCGAGTGCGAGTTGAGCGGCGCTAATTTTGCTTGGGTCAATGCCAGTCAACGCGTTTGGATCGTCAGAACGCAAGGAAACGCGCTTCGCTTTTTGCTCCAAAAAGTAATCTGCTTCCGCAATTAAATGTTGCGGAATCGTTGTCAAGGTGTCAACGGACTGGTATTCAAAGTGTGAACGCGTAATGGCGTCATCCGTCCATTTGACGACGACTTCTTTAGCACCCGCTTGATACGCACTTTTGACCATGAGGCGTGCGAGCGCGGCTTGTTCTAAGTCGGTGTTAATCAATAACACGTCGTCTTTGCCGATGTTTAAGCCTTTGTGGACTAATAAATCGGCGTATTTTTGTAGTAAAGTGTCAAAATTTGGTAATGTCATGTGAGTTTGCTCCTTTTTTATTCAAAATGTTGCGCGATCGCTTGCGCAAGTTGCTCTAAATGTTCAACGTCATCGTCTTCAGGATTCAAGTTGACTTTGACGGAAGGGCCGCCTTTCGTGGCGCCAGCTTGAATGAATTGTTCCTCAAGGGTATCGACCGCCCCGCAAAAAACTTCATAAAATTCGTCACCGGAACCGAAAACGCCAAAAATTTTGCCTGATAAATCTAACTCGCCCAATTCATCGTAAAAATCGAGCATTTCATCAGGTAAAACGCCGTCGACGCCGTACGTATAAGCGCCCGCGATACAAATGTCGTAATCCAAATAATCTTCTGGCTCGGCTTGCATGACGTCGTGAATATCCACGTCAATGCCGTGCGTTTCGAGCGCCTCCGCCAAAATGTCTGCACATTGCTCGGTGTTGCCCGTTAAACTTGTAAAAATAATCAATGCCTGTGGCACATCATTGCCTCCCAACTGAATGATATAGTCTGTTTCTATTATACCAAAAAATACCTACAAAAAGCTACTCGTTTCCTCTTTTCATGAAAGATAGCATTTTATAGCTGAAAAGTAGAAAAAAAGGGAGGTTTTTATTTTAGAAAAGGGTTTCTTTTGTTTTAAACACGAACGTTAAATTTTTATAAATAACAAAAGTAAATATTTTTCTTGAAGGATAGAATAGGGAGTGCTATAGTGAGAGTATCAATTATTTAGGAGGCGCAGCAGATGATCAAACTGTATGAAGGTAAAGCGAAAGCTTTGTACCAAACGGACAAAGCAGATGAGTTGTTGGTGGTGTACTCGAATCAAGCGACGGCTTTCAATGGCGAAAAGAAAGCCGATATTGAAGGCAAAGGGGTGCTGAACAATCAAATTTCAGCGTTGATTTTTGAGTGGTTGAATAAACAAGGGATTCCGACGCAATTGATTCGTCAAGTTGATTCTACAAGTCAACTTGTGAAAAAGTTGTCAATGTTTCCAGTGGAAGTCGTCGTCCGTAACCGCGTGGCGGGTTCTTTTGCGAAACGTTTTGGGTTAGAAGAAGGTCCGGCGCTTGCGCAACCTGTTGTTGAATTGTTTTATAAGGCGGATGAGTTGGGCGATCCGTTTGTGAATACGAGCCAACTTGAAGCACTCGATTTGTTGAATCGTTCCGAAGTAGAAGCGCTTGAAGCATTTGCGTTGCGCATTAATGCGTTGTTAGTGCCGTTATTTGAAGCGATTGATATGTTGTTAGTCGATATGAAATTTGAGTTTGGCCATCATCCAGAAGAAGGCATTTTGTTAGGAGATGAAATTTCGCCAGACACTTGCCGTTTTTGGGATAAACATACATTGCAAAAAATGGATAAAGATAATTTTAGACGCGATTTGGGGTCCATTATTCCAGTTTATGAAGAAGTGTATCGTCGCTTAGTTGCTCATATCAATCAATAAAGGAGAGAGTTTACATGTTTTTAGCAAAAGTTTACGTAACCTATAAAGAATCAATTTTGGATCCGAAAGGCGAAGCTGTCAAAAAAGCGATTCATCAGTTGCATTACGAGGCGGTTTCATCTGTGCGAATCGGCAAATATTTTGAAATCATTGTTCAAGAAGCGGATAAAGCGCGCGTGGAAGCTATGATTGAAGCTGTCGCGGATCAGTTGTTGGCGAATGTCGTGATGGAAACGTACCGTTACGAACTTGAGGAGGTATAATGTGAAATTTGCAGTCATTGTATTTCCAGGCTCCAACTGTGACATGGATTTGTATGAAGCCATTCATTCTGTTGCGGGCGAGGATGTAGATTATGTTGATTATCGCGAAACGAATTTGGATGCGTATGATGCGATTTTAGTGCCGGGCGGGTTTTCATACGGAGATTATTTGCGTTGCGGAGCGATTGCGCGTTTTGCGCCGGCGATGCAAGCCGTCATCGAAAAAGCTAAGCAAGGGACACCTGTTTTTGGGACGTGCAATGGATTCCAAATTTTAACAGAAGCGGGTTTGTTGCCAGGTGCGTTACAACGCAATGCGCATTTGCATTTTACGTGCAAACCGCAACGCTTAGTCGTTGAAAATGCGAATACGATGTTTACACGTGAATATACACAAGGCGAGGAAATTGTGTTGCCGATTGCGCATGCGGAAGGTAGCTATTATTGTGATGAGGAAACGTTGGCAGAATTGGAAGCAAACGGGCAAATTGTGTTCCGTTATGCGTCTGACGCGAACCCGAATGGCAGTTTGGCGAATATTGCGGGCATTACAAACCGCGAAGGCAATGTTCTCGGAATGATGCCGCATCCTGAGCGCGCGGTGGAGGCTATTTTGGGCTTTACAGACGGCTTAAAGTTATTCCAGTCGCTCGTGTTGTCTATTCAAGAAAAGCAATCGAAAGGAGCTTAATACGATGCAATTACAAGCAATGACGCCAGAAGCACTGCGCGATACGAAACATTATCGTGAATGGGGCTTAACTGACAGCGAGTACGCGTTAATTGAGAGCATTTTGGGGCGGTTGCCGAACTACACGGAAGCGGGTTTGTATTCTGTTATGTGGTCAGAGCACTGTTCTTACAAAAATTCAAAACCGATTTTGAAACAATTTTATACGGAAGGCGAGCACGTGTTGCAAGGACCTGGTGAAGGTGCGGGGATTGTAGATATTGGTGATGGGCAAGCGGTCGTTTTCAAAATGGAATCGCACAATCATCCGTCAGCAGTTGAACCGTATGAGGGAGCGGCAACGGGTGTTGGCGGAATTATTCGCGATATTTTTTCAATGGGGGCAAGACCGATTGCATTGATGGATTCGTTGCGTTTTGGTGAGTTGACGAATAACCGTACGAAATATATTGTGTCAGGCGTCGTCGATGGCATCGGCGGCTACGGCAACTGTATCGGAATTCCAACGGTTGGCGGAGAAACAAAGTTCGATCCGTGTTATGAAGGCAATCCGCTCGTTAACGCAATGTGCGTCGGGTTAATTAACCATGAACATATCCAAAAAGGCCAAGCGGCCGGAATTGGAAACTCCATGATGTACGTTGGCGCCAAAACAGGACGCGATGGCATTCACGGCGCAACTTTTGCTAGTGAAGAATTTAGCGAAGAAAATAGCGGCCAACGCTCCGCGATTCAAGTCGGCGATCCATTCATGGAAAAATTACTCATGGAAGCTTGCCTTGACCTCATCCAAAATCATTCTGACTGGATTGTCGGCATTCAAGACATGGGGGCAGCGGGATTAGTTTCCTCTTCTTCCGAAATGGCATCCAAAGCTAATTCGGGGTTGGAATTGTATTTGGACTTAGTACCTCAACGCGAAACGAATATGACGCCTTACGAAATGTTATTGTCTGAATCGCAAGAGCGGATGCTAATTTGCGTGAAAGAAGGACACGAAGCAGATGTCGCATCTATTTTTGCAAAATATGATTTGGATGCAGTTGTCATCGGGAAAGTTGTCGAAGGACACCGTTACAAAGTGTTCCAACAAGGGGAATGTGTCGCGGATGTTCCGGTCGATTCATTAGCGGAAGCAGCGCCTGTTTATCACAACGAAGCGACGCGTCCACAGCGCATGGCAGATTACGACACGCAACCTGTTTTTGTGCCAGAAGTTTCGGATGTTAAAGCAACGTTATTTGACTTGTTGCAAACCGCCGATTTGGCAAGTAAGCAATCGATTTACGAGACGTATGACTCTATGGTGCGCACGTCCACAGTCGTCGGACCAGGTAGCGACGCGGCAGTTGTCCGTATTCGTGGCACGCAAAAAGCTTTGGCGATGACTACCGATTGTAACGCGAGATATTTGTATTTGGATCCATTTTTGGGTGGGCAAATTGCCGTCGCCGAAGCAGCGCGTAATATTACCGCTTCAGGTGGCTATCCATTAGCCATTACCGACTGTTTGAACTTCGGTAATCCGCAAAATCCGGAAATTTTTTATGAAATATTGCATTCGGTACGCGGCATTGCCAGCGCATGTAAGCAATTCAATGCGCCTGTTATTTCGGGCAATGTGTCGCTGTATAACGAAAGCCCAACGGGCGCAGTGTACCCAACGCCAACGATTGGTATGGTCGGTCTCATCAAAAATGTCGCGCATATTTTGACGCAAACAGCCAAACAAGCAGGCGACCTTATCTATTTGATTGGCGCAACAGGCGATGATTACGCTGGTTCACTCATCCAAAAAGTCCAAACAGGCAAAATTTTTGGGAAATTACGATTTGATTTGGAAACGGAATACCAACATCAGCAATGCGTTTATGAAGCGAATTTGCAAGGGTTGTTAGCTTCGGCTCACGATGTGTCTGAAGGTGGCTTGGCGGCTGCGTTAATGCAAATCGTCTTTGGTACGCCGTTTGGGTTTGCGGTGAAAACCGCGTTGAGTAATGCGCAACTTTTTAGCGAAAGTCAATCACGTTACGTTGTGACCGTTCGCCCAGAAAATCGCGCGGCGTTCGAGCAGTTGACCAACGATATTCCTTGCGAATTGCTTGGAGAAGTAACCGAAAATGGGGAGATTTCGCTTGAAACGCGTGAATCAGCGGTGCAATTTAATCGTGCCGACATTGAAACTTTATGGAAAGAGGCGTTAACATGTTTGTTGAACCAGTAGTAAACGAACGCGGTTTGAACGAAGAATGCGGTATTTTTGGGGTGTGGAATCATCCAGCAGCGAACCAAATTGTGTATTATGGCTTGCATTCGTTACAACATCGCGGGCAAGAAGGCGCTGGCATGACGACGGCGGATGCGGAACAATTTTATCATTTTAGAGGGCATGGATTGTTGAGTCATGTCTTTCGTCGTCAAGAAGATTTGAATCGTTTGAAAGGCACGCGTGGTATCGGCCATGTGCGGTATGCAACGTGTGGCGCGAGCTGCGGCAATCCGCATGACGTCAACGATGTTCAACCGTTTTTATTCCAATTCCATGACCAAAATATTTCGTTTGCACATAATGGAAATTTGACGAATGCGAGAACGTTGCGTCGTCAACTTGAAAAAGAAGGCGCGATTTTCCATTCGTCATCGGATTCAGAAGTGTTGATTCACTTAATTCGTCGCAGTGCGCAGTCTGATTTTTACAAAAAATTAGAAGACGCATTATCGCAATTAAAAGGTGGTTTTAACTATGTAATTTTGACGAATGATGCGTTAATTGGTGTCGTCGATCCGAATAGTTTTCGTCCGTTGGCAGTTGGCCAAATGCGTAATGGCTCGTACGTGTTGACGAGCGAAACGTGCGCCCTTCATACCATTGGCGCGCGCTACGTTACCGACGTTAAAGCTGGGCAATACGTCGTCATCAATGATGAAGGTATCACGTTCCATCAATATACCGATGAAGTCCAAACCGCCATCGAAGTGATGGAATACATTTATTTTGCGCGTCCCGATTCAGATATTGCGGGCATTAATGTCCATAAAGCGCGCAAACGAACAGGCAGACGCTTGGCGCTTGAAAGCCCAGCACCAACAGCAGATATGGTTGTAGGCGTTCCGAATTCATCGCTATCTGCAGCGAGTGGTTATGCCGAAGCGAGTGGCTTACCTTATGAAATGGGCCTCATCAAAAATCAATACGTCGCGCGAACATTTATTGAGCCGACACAAGAATTGCGTGAACAAGGCGTCCGCAAAAAATTGTCAGCCGTTGTCGGTGTCGTCGAAGGCAAATCCATTGTACTAGTCGATGATTCCATCGTACGTGGCACGACGTCTAAACGTATTATTCAACTATTGAAGGAAGCTGGCGCCAAAGAAATCCACTTACGCATTGCAAGTCCACCATTTAGATTTCCGAATTTTTATGGGATTGATATGAGTACAAGTGGAGAATTATTGGCGGCAAACTGTACGATTGAACAAATGCGCGACTATTTAGGCTGTGATAGCTTGGCATTTCTGTCTGTGGATGGCTTAGTGGAAGCGATTGGGACGGATTTTGAAGATGCGAATAAAGGATTATGTTTAGCAGCTTTTACAGGCGACTATCCAGCTGATTTGTGTGATTATCAAGAACAATTAGAACAACAATTGACAGATATTCAACGGAAAATTTTGAAAGGGGAAACGGTAGATGAGTAATGCGTATCATGAATCTGGCGTCAATATTCACAATGGCTATGAAGTCGTCGAGCGTATCAAAAAACATGTAAACCGCACAAAACGTCCAGAAGTATTGTCGCAAGTTGGCGGCTTTGGTGGCTTATTTTCGCTCGCATCGCATGCCTATGAAGCACCGGTTTTGGTGAGCGGGACAGATGGCGTAGGAACTAAGTTGTTATTGGCACAACAGTCTGGCATCGTCAACACGATTGGCATTGATTGCGTCGCTATGTGTGCCAATGACGTGCTGGCACAAGGCGCAGAGCCGCTATTTTTCCTTGATTATTTGGCTGTCGGCAAAAATAATCCCGCTGTTATCGAGCAAATTGTAGCTGGCGTAGCCGAGGGCTGCGTCCAAGCAAAAGCTGCTTTAATCGGCGGCGAAACAGCGGAAATGCCAGATTTATATACCGAAGATGAATTTGACTTGGCTGGTTTTTGCGTGGGAATTGGGGAGCAATCCAAGTTATTCGACAGCAATCAAGTCGTTGAAGGCGATGTGCTAATTGGCTTGCCAAGTTCAGGTCTTCATTCCAACGGCTACTCACTCGTCCGCAAAGTATTTTTCAAAGATAATGCGTGGTCGTTCGATACGGAATTGTCAGACGGCTCACGTTTGATTGACACGTTGTTGGCGCCGACGCGCATTTATGTCGAAGAAGTGTTGCCGCTCATTCAAGCAGGTTACTTGCACGGCATCGCGCACATTACAGGCGGCGGTTTTTATGAAAATGTGCCGCGCATGTTTGCTGAAAATTTGAGTGCCACGATTGATGTTACCGCTTGGCAAAAACCGCTCATTTTTGAATTGATTCAAACATTAGGCAACATTCCGCAAGACGAAATGTACCAAGTATTTAACATGGGAATCGGCATGGTGTTGGCGGTTTCGCCTGAACACGTTGAAGCAGTTTGCGAGCGCGTGCCAGATGCAACCATTATCGGATTTGTCCAAGAACGCAATGGAGAAGCCGTCACATTGCGCCACGAATAGGAGGTCGGCGAATGAAACTGGCATTATTTGCCTCAGGAAACGGCTCGAATGTGCAAGCCATTTTGGAGGCGGTGAAAATAGGCATGCTACAAGCCGAAATTGTCGGCTTAGTGTGCGACAACCCGGCCGCGTTCGTGATCGAGCGCGCCCAAAATGCTGGCATTGAAACCTTTGTTTTATCACCTAAACAATGCGCCAATAAGCAAGCATGGGAAGAACAAGTGGTCACTTTTTTGCAAGAAAAGGGCACGGAATTAGTAGTGTTAGCGGGCTTTATGCGTATTGTGGGGCCGACGCTTCTCGAGGCGTTTCCGCAACGGATAACGAACATTCATCCATCGCTGTTGCCGAATTTCCCCGGAAAAAGTGGTATTCAAGACGCATTCGATGCTAAAGTAAGCCAAACAGGTGTGACGATTCATTGGGTAGATGCGGGCGTTGATACGGGACCTATCATTCGTCAAGAAACGCTAAATATCGATCCGAATTGGACATTGGAGCAGTTGGAAACACGCATTCATGCCATCGAACACCGACTGTATCCCGAAACTTTGCAGCAAATTATTGAAACTTTTAATAAAGGAGTCGATTCATAATGATGACACAACGTTACGCATTACTGAGTGTATCGGACAAGACGGGCATTCAAGAAGTGGCGTACGCTTTAGTCAAAGCAGGCATCCACTTATTGTCCACGGGCGGGACGTACCAAGCTTTAGAAAAAGCAGGGTTGCCTGTTCAACCAGTAGAAGATTTTACCCGTTTTCCAGAAATGATGGACGGCCGCGTCAAAACATTGCACCCTAAAATTCACGGCGGTCTATTAGGTGTGCGCCACAATATTGAACACGTCGAAGCGATGCAGCAACACGGTATTTTGCCGATTGATTTTGTCATTGTTAATTTATATCCGTTCAAAGAAACCATTGCAAAAAGCGACTGCACTTTTGAAGATGCCATCGAAAATATTGACATCGGCGGACCAAGCATGTTGCGTAGCGCAGCCAAAAATCACGAAAGTGTAACCGTAGTAACGGATCCGCGCGACTACTCAACTTTGATTCAACAACTCGATACGCAAGGCAAAACAACGCACGAATTTCGTCGTTATTTAGCCCAAAAAGTGTACCAACTAACAGCGCATTACGACAGCTTAATTGGCGAATATTTAAGCCGCCAAGCACATTCAGATAACGATTTTCCACATTACGACTGGGAACATTTGACCTTGAGCTATTCGCATAAAGAGCCATTGCGTTACGGCGAAAATGGCCATCAATTTGCCAATGTTTATGCGTCCGTATTCGCCCCAAAAAATGCGCTCGTCAATGCGGAACAATTGCACGGTAAGCAGTTGTCTTACAATAATTACCGCGATGCCGAAGCGGCCATCAAGATTGCACAAGAATTTGCCGAGCCGTGTGCCGTTGCTGTCAAACATATGAATCCTTGTGGCGTTGCGATTGCGGACACGATTGAAACAGCATTTGAGCGTTGTCGCGCTGCCGATCCTGTGTCGATTTTTGGGGGGATTGTCGTGGTAAACCGTCCCGTGACGTTGGCGTTATCCGAGCAGTTGCACGATATTTTCTTAGAAATTGTGATTGCGCCTTCGTTTGAGGAAGCGGCTTTCGCCTTATTATCCCAAAAGAAAAATATCCGCTTACTTAAGTTAGACGTGACAACTCAGCAAGCAGTAGGCGCATCCGAATTCGTTTCCATTACGGGCGGCATGTTAGAACAAGCCGTTGACCAATCCGAAGAGTTGGTGGCGCATGTAGAAACATTGCCTGCTGAATGGGAATTGATGACCGAACGGACGCCGACGCTAGAAGAATTACAAGCGCTGAATTTTACCATGAAAGTATGTAAACACGTCAAAAGTAACGCCATCGTCATTGGCAATGCCTATATGACACTCGGGATTGGCGCAGGTCAAATGAATCGCGTCAGCGCAGCCAAAATCGCGCTCGAACAAGCTGCAACACACGAATCTTTCAAGCAGACGCCGCTCGTTTTAGCCAGTGATGCCTTTTTCCCAATGGATGATACGGTCACGTTGGCACAACAATACGGCGTGAGTGCCGTCATTCAACCTGGCGGCTCGATTAAAGATGCCGATTCCGTTGCAGTATGCAACCAACACGATATGGCGATGGTCAAAACAAACATTCGCCACTTCCGTCACTAGAAAGGAGCGATTCTATGACACAATCAGTATTGATTATCGGCTCTGGCGGGCGCGAACACGCACTTGCCAAAGCTTTCGCAAAAAGCGCGCACGTCGAATCTGTCTATGTCGCACCCGGCAATGCCGGCATGGAGTTGGCGAATGGCACGACTACGCCGATTCAATGTGTGCCGATAGAAGCGACCGACTTTGAAGCGTTATGCCAATTTGTTAAGGAAAAAGCAGTCGCCTTTACGTTTGTTGGGCCTGAAATTCCGTTGAGCCAAGGCATCGTGGACGCATTTCGTTCAGAAGGATTAGCGATTGTTGGGCCAACTCAAGAAGCAGCCCAACTTGAAAGTTCGAAAGCTTTTGCCAAATCTATGATGCAAAAAGCGCACGTTCCGACAGCGAGTTACCAAACTTTTGAGCCAGAAAACTACGATAAAGCGTGCGCGTACGCAGCGCAACAAGGCTTGCCAGTCGTCATTAAAGAAGACGGCTTAGCTGCTGGAAAAGGCGTCGTCATTGCCACGACTGAACAAGAAGTTGCCGAAACATTGGAGCGCTTTTTACTAGAACAAAAAACAGCCATCGTTATTGAAACGTTTTTGACAGGGGAAGAATTTTCGTTTTTTGCATTCGTAAATGGCACACACGTCATTCCGATTGGCTTTGCGCGTGATTATAAGCGTGCGTACGACCATGACGAAGGCCTCAATACAGGCGGCATGGGCGCTTTTGCACCGTTGACGTGGGGCACACCTGAATTAGAACAAGAAGTGCTCGCTAAAGTCGTTGTTCCTTTAGCGCAACAAATGGAAAAAGAAGGCGTTCCTTATACGGGCGTCTTATACGCAGGCTTGATGCAAACCGCACAAGGTATTCAAGTCATCGAATTTAATGCGCGTTTTGGCGATCCAGAAACACAAATTTTGTTGCCGTTATTGGAGCAAGATTTGTTCGAAATCGTAGAGGCACATTTGGCGCAACAGCCGATTACGGTTTCCCTTTCCCAAAATGTCTCGCTCGGAGTCGTCTTAGCAGCAGAAGGCTATCCGCAAGCGCCTGTCAGTGGCATGCCGATTGTATTTCCAGCAGATTTTCCATTAGAACACGTATGTTTTTCTGGGGTGAAGCAAACGCAAGACGCTTTAGTAGCCAACGGCGGACGTATTTTGATGGTGACGGCGCAAGCAGCAACGGTTGAAGCTTGCCGCCAAAAAGTGTACGGACTGCTTGACGAATTGACGATTTCGCAAACATTTTACCGTCGTGACATTGGCATTTTACCAAAAAGGAGTGAGCAATCATGACACATTCAGCAAAAGTCGCCGTGGTGATGGGTAGTCAGTCGGATTGGCAACAAATGCGCGAGGTGTGTGTATTGCTTGATCAACTTGGCATTGCCTACGATAAAGCCGTTGTTTCCGCTCATCGAATGCCTGACGAAATGTTTGCGTTCGCGCAATCCGCCGCCCAAAAAGGCTACGAAGTCATCATTGCAGGAGCGGGTGGCGCAGCGCATTTGCCAGGAATGATTGCTGCCAAAACAACATTGCCCGTTATCGGCGTTCCCATCAAATCCAGCACCCTAAACGGCATCGACTCCCTTTTGTCCATTGTACAAATGCCAGCAGGCGTTCCCGTTGCCACAATGTCGATTGGCGTTTCAGGCGCAAAAAATGCGGCACTATACGCCGCAAGACAATTAGCTGTTCATGACGAATCCGTTCGCAACGCATTGGAAAACTATCGCCAAACCCAACACCAACTTGCTCAAGAAAGTAGTGACGCCTTATATGATTAAGCAACTTTTTCCAGGGGCGACGATTGGCATTGTCGGCGCTGGACAACTCGGCAAAATGCTCGCGCAATCCGCCCAAAAAATGGGCTACAAAGTCGCACTATACGATCCAAATCCCAATTCGTGCGGCTTTGCGGTGGCACATCATCATACAATCGCGAGTTTTGATGACGAGGCCGCGCTCATGGCATTTGCGCAAACCGTTGATGTCCTTACTTATGAATTTGAGAATATTAACGGCACGATTTTGGCGCAACTCTCCCAAAAAGCGAACTTACCGCAAGGCACGCACTTATTGCAAACAAGCCAACATCGCCTATCCGAAAAACAATGGCTCCAAGCAAACGACATTCCCGTCGTTCCATTCATGAGCGTGGAAACAAGCGCGCAACTAGATGTCGCCATCGAGCAACTTGGCTTACCCATTTTGCTAAAAAGCGCGCGTTTTGGTTACGACGGAAAAGGGCAACTCAAGTTAAACACATTAGAAGACCTATCGCGCCAGCAGACAGAACTTGCGCAATTATTGCAACAACCGTGCGTGGCGGAAGCGTACTGTCCGTTTGATTATGAAGTTTCGGTCATTGTGGCACGTGATGGATACGGGAATATCGAGCTGTTTCCATTGAGCGTGAACGAGCATTGCAACGGCATTTTGTACCAAAGTGTCGTCGGTGTGTCGATTCCTGATTCAGTCGTTCAACAAGTTCATTCCATCGCCAAAAAAATCGCCCACGAAGCGCAATTAATCGGCGTATGCGGCATTGAATTTTTTGTGTTGAAAACAGGCGAAGTTGTCGTCAACGAACTCGCGCCGCGTCCGCATAATACAGGGCATTACAGTATCGAAGCGTGCAATGTGTCGCAGTTTGACCAACATATTTTGGCGATTACGGGACGCCAACTCGTTCCTGTTACGTTGTTGTCGCCTGCGCGCATGGTCAATATTTTGGGGCAACATATTGAAGATTTACCTGCTGCGTTTGCGCAATTTCCACACGCAATGTTCCACCTTTACGACAAAGGCACGCCCGCTCTCCATCGCAAAATGGGGCACTTTACCGAGTTGTCGCCTGAAGCGCAATTCAATCAGCAACCCTTAACCGAATGGAAAGCGAAATTTAAGTGAGCGATGGCTCACTTTTTTTTGACGAATGAGACGGCCATACGCTAAAATAAAGCCATCAACTCTACAAAAAGGAGCGGAAACATGAACGAACCTTTACGACGCAACTATACCCGAATTCAAACGCAATTAACGCAACAAGCCAAGCTCATCGCCGTCACCAAAACCGTTTCTTCAGACGTCATGCGGGCACTTTACGCAGTCGGCGCGACCCGTTTTGGCGAAAATCGAGCGGAATCATTGTTGCAAAAACAAGCAGATTTACAAGATTTAGCAATCGAATGGCATTTTATTGGACGCTTGCAAACACGCCAAGTGAAAACTATTTTGCCGTACATTGATTATTTGCACTCGCTAGACCGCATGAAACTCGCCCACGAAATCCAAAAACGCGCTACCAAACCTGTGAACTGTTTTGTGCAAGTGAATGTGAGTGGCGAAGTAAGCAAAGCTGGTTTTGCGCCAGAAGAAGTGATGGAAGTCGTTGAACAATTAGCCGATTATGATGCGATTCGCGTCGTTGGCTTGATGACGATGGCGCCTGAAAATGCCAACGAACAACAATTACGCGCGTATTTTAGCCAACTGAAGGCATTGCAAACAGCCGTCGCCAAGCAACAATGGTCACACGCACCTTGTACGGAATTGAGCATGGGCATGAGTGGCGATTACTTAATCGCGTTGGAAGAGGGCGCGACATACGTTCGGATTGGCACAGCGTTATTTGAAGGAGTCTAGATGAAAATGATGAAATTTATACGATTATTCAGTGTGATTAGTTTGCTATTATCATTGACTGGAAGCGCCGTTTTGGCTGAAGAAATGCGCATTCAAGATAATTTGTATCGCGCCGTCAACCAAGAATGGATTGATCAAGCTGAACTGACACCTTTTTATCCTGTGGTGGATAATTCAACTGAAATTGATGACGAACTCAGTTTGACATTGCACACAGATTTATTTGAGATGATTATCGGCGAACGAGAAATTCCAAGCGCCGCTTTGGAACAATTTGTTCAATTTTATTATATTGCGAGTAATTTTGAGCGTCGTGAAGCTGACGGCGCCGAACCGCTCAAACCTTATTTAGAAAAAATCGCCCAAATTCAATCGCTATCCGATTTACAAAAAAATGCGGCAGAATTCCAGCTGTTAGGTATTCCGCTACCTTTTCAAGTGGGGCTGACGGAAGATTTGGAAGATTCTACGCGTTACACGGTATTTTTGTCGGAGCCAAGCTTGTTCACGTATAGTGCAGACGAAAGCGATCGAATTGCCGAAAACAAGCTTCTTAAAGAAATTTACACACAAAGTAAAGTCGCACTATTGGAAGAAGTGGGATATTCGCACGAAGAAGCTACCAACCTCATTGAACAAGCGCTACTGTTTGAGAGTGTCATTAGGCCATACTTATTGACAGTCGAGCAAGAATCGGATTACGCCACAAACTATTTCCCTAAACAAACAGATGAACTCACAGCCTATTCAAAAAACATTCAATTTGATCGTATCGTGAACGAATTGTTTGAACAAGAGGTGTCTCAAGTAGTCTTGTCAAATGAAAAATATTTTGAAATGTTTGATTTCTTCGTGTTACCTGAACGATTGGAGGCATTAAAAGCATGGATGACGGTGGGCTTTATTCAAAGCAATGCAGATTATTTGACTGACGAAATGCGCTTGTTGAACGAACAATACGAAAATGCGCTATTAGGCATTACAGAGTCACTTCAACAAGAAGATGCGGCATATTCATTGGCGTTTGAATATTTTGAAGAGCCGATTGGCATCTATTATGGGCAGACATATTTTGGGCAAGAAGCTAAACAAGATGTGGAAAATATGGCGCAAACAATTATTGAGGCGTATAAAGAGCGTCTGCGCCACAATGATTGGCTCACTCAATCAACGATTGAAGCGGCCATCCATAAGCTTGATGCGCTTGAAGTCTATATTGGCTATCCGACGTATCAGCCGTATGTTTATACATCAGACATGTTTGATTTGGAAGATTCGCTGTTTAATACGATGATGCGTCTGCAACGATTTTATCAAGAGATGAGCTATGCTTCGCTCGATGAACCCGTTGACAAAACGGCCTGGGTGGCATCTGGGCATGAAATTAATGCCTTTTATTCGCCTACACAAAACGCAATTTATTTTCCAGCAGGCTACTTAAACGCACCGAATTATTCACTAGACCAATCCGTGAGCGAAAAATACGGCGGCTTAGGTGCGACAATCGGACATGAAATTACACATGCATTCGATCCGCAAGGCGCTAAATTTGACGCTTTCGGTAACAAAAAAGACTGGTGGACGCCGGAAGATTTTGACCACTATCAAGGATTGGCGCAACGAATGGTGCTCCAGTGGGACATGCTTACTTACGCTGGCGAACGCATTGACGGTTCGCTCACTTTAGCCGAAAATGTGGCCGACGCAGGCGGATTAGCCGTTGCCATCGACGCCTTGCAAAAACAAGCAGGTGACGACGCGGACATGCAAGTCTTTTTTGAAAGTTGGGCAAAATCATGGCGCCAAAAATTAACACCTGAATATGAGCGCGAATTAATTCGTTGGGATACGCACGCGCCAAACGAATTGCGTACAAACGTCACCGTTCAAAATAACGACCTTTTTCATGAAGTGTTCGGCGTCAAAAAAGGCGACGGTATGTACCTTGCGCCCGAAGAACGCAGCACCATTTGGTAAAAAAACAACACCCGCTCATTCAATGAGCGGGTGCTTCTTTCTATCTTATTTTGCTTTCAAAGCGGACAAAATTTGGGTGCGAATATCTTCAACGCCTTGTGGGCTGTTCGGTAAAAATACGGCTTGGTTGCCACTTGTTGCGAACGTATTTAAAGTATCTAAATATTGGTTCGTCAACAAAATTGCCATAATTTGTTCTTCTGAAAGGCTGACGTTGGCTTCTTTTAATTCTTGAATGGATTCAGCTAAACCATCGACAATCGCTTTACGTTGTTGGGCAATCCCGACACCGTGTAGGCGGTCTTTTTCAGCTTCGGCTTCAGCGGCTGTAACGATTTTGATTTTGTCAGCGTTCGCCAATTCTTGTGCTGCGACGCGTTTGCGTTGTGCCGCGTTAATTTCGTTCATAGATTGCTTAACTTCTGCGTCTGGCTCAACTTTTGTAATCAATGTTTTGACAATGACATAACCGTAGCTTGACATTTCTTCCGCCACTTGATGCTGCACTTCCAACGCAATTTCGTCTTTTTTCTCAAAAAGTTCGTCCAATGTCAACTTTGGAACAGAAGAACGTAGCGCGTCTTCAATGTAAGATTTGATTTGCTCTTCTGGACGCATCAATTCGTAGTACGCTTTGATGACGTTTTGCTCGTTGACGCGGTATTGAGTTGCGATGTTTAAGGTAACGAACACGTTGTCGTGTGTTTTCGTTTCAACGACGAGTTCGCTTTGTAACATACGCAATTGAATACGTGCCGCAATTTTGTCAATCCCAAAAGGCATGCGCGTATGAATACCAGATTTCGATGTTTTTTGATATTTACCAAAACGCTCGATAATTACAACGGTTTGTTGTCTTACAACGTAAAGAGTGCTTGCGATAATGCTTGCCACAATCACTAACAAAATAATAAAAATATAACCCCACATAATTTGATGTCTCCTTTATTTTGAAATTACCAAATAGAAATACGTTTTTCAGGCGCTAAGTACATTGGGTCGCCTTCTTTGACGCCGAACACTTCATAAAAATCGTCCAAGTTACGCGGTTGAATATTCGCGCGCAATTCGTTTGGTGCGTGCGGATCGGTCGCCGTTATCAACTGAACATATTCAGGTGTTGCTTTTTGGCGCCAAATGCGTGCCCAACTCAAGAAAAATGCTTCAATATCGGCATCTTCTTTTGCTTTCAACGCTTCTAATGAAGCCGAGATGCCGCCAGCGTCGGCGATATTTTCGGTAACGGTAAGTTGACCGTTGACTTTAGCGCCGTTCACTTCTAAGCCGTCCCATTGCTCAACCATCAATTGTGCTTTCGCTTCAAAAGCCGCAAAATCTTCGGCGGTCCACCAGTCGTTTAAGTTGCCGTTTTCGTCGAATTTCGCACCGTTTGTATCGAATGCGTGCGTAATTTCGTGGGCGATTACCGCGCCGATACCGCCATAATTTTCACTGTCCGATTGTTCCGCGCTATAAAATGGTGCTTGCAAGAAACCAGCAGGGAAGTAAATCGCATTGGTTGTCGGACTGTAAAAGGCATTCACAATATGTGCAGGCATTCCCCATGCCGTTTTGTCAACAGGTTCTTTGAATTCCGCAAAAGTACGCTTGTTTTGTAGTTCGGTAATGCGTGACAAGTTTTCATACAAGCTCACACTTTCGTCGATTTTGAAGTCTGCGTAATGTGCAGGAACGGTTTCTGGATATCCTACGAAAAATTTCATACTATCTAATTTTTTAATTGCTAATTCGCGCGTTTGTTCAGATAGCCAGTCGTTTTTGGATAAGCGTTCTTTGTAAACGGCAATAATACTTTGAACCATTGAAGTGACGTCTTCACGCGCCGCTTCCCCAAAATAAGTTTTGCCGTAGTAAACACCAATCACTTCCGAAAAAGCACCCGTCGAAATTTCGTAAGCAAATTCGTCAGCAGGTTGCGCTTCGGTAACGCCCATGACCGTCCGTGCAAAATTCCCAGAGGCAATACGCATATCGTCTGATAACAGCGGTGCGGCACCCATCGCAATTTGTAATGTCATCCAGTCTTTCAACAATGGGAGCGTATCTGCGTTGACGATTTTGGATAAGTTTTCAAACGCTGCGACATTCGCGACGTTAACCGTTTCGACTTCGCCAACAAGCTCAATAATGGCTTGGTCAAGCTTTAATTCAGGCGCGTATGCTTGAACGTCTGCTAAAGAACGCGGATTGTTCAGCGCCATAACGTCGTGTGCTTGCTCGCTTGTCAACGCGTATGGTACTAATAACGCATCGAATTGAATCGCATTGTCTACGATACGTTTGGCATCTTCCTCAGAAAAATCCATCAATTTTAATAAGTCAACATTCGATTGCGCAAACAACGTCAATAATTGTGTTTTGATGGCTTCGTTGTCGTAATAGCTAGGGTCAGGCAAAAAAGTTCCCGCCGTTCCTAAGCCAATCATTCGCTTGTTAGAGTCGGTTGAATCAGCCGCGACGCCAACGCCGAACGGTAACGGAATGCCTTTATAAGTCCACTCCGCAAAATGAGTCGCAATATCATCCACCGATTGAATCGAATCAACCAAAGCTAATTCTGCTTGAATCGGGCTTACACCTTCAGTTTTGCGGCGCTCAAGGTCGTTTGCCAAATTGTATAATTTCACAAACTCTTGCAATTCAGGAGAATCTGCTGGAAGTTCGCCACTCGCTAATTTTTTGACATCTTCGCGCAAAATATCGTCGATTTTGTCACTCATTTCACTAAATGCATCTACCGTCGGTCGATCGCTCGGAATTTGGGCTTGTTCAAGCCATTCTTGATTGACCGATTGATATAAGTTGCTTTGCGGCGTGGCTTCTTGGGCAATAACGGCTGTCGTTGAAACAACAGGTGCCAAGCTCAAACTTACCGCACAAGCTAATGTGATGAATGTTTTTTTCATGAAAAAAACTCCTTTAATGTGATTTGCTTTTCAAAAAAAAAAAAGCATGTAATCATTATATCATAAAAAAAAATGGGGGCAATGTTTAAGCTTTATTCTATATTCGCCATATATCTCAACCGATTGAGCAGCCAAATCAGTCTCAAGACGGATTTACCGTGACAAATAACAAGTGGTATGATATGCTAAGAACGTAAAACAAAGGGGGATTGAATATGTTCGCAAAAATCATGTCATTCATCAAAAAAATCTTCAGTGTCAAGTGGTTGCGTCGTGTGGCGCTACTCTTAATCGCCGCGCTTGGCGTCATTATTTGGTTCAATTTAGGCACAGCTAAACCCGCTGAACCGACCATCACAGCCGATTTAGTCGGCAACCGCCTCGAAAACGCCCAAGACTTAATTACTCAAAAATATTACTACACCAATACCGGAGCTTTTGAACATCAAAATGAATTTTACGGGTGGAAATTGCCATTCACACGCAAAAACTTTATTTTGGCATACGACGGCGTTGTGCACGCGGGAATCGACTTAAAAGAAGTCAAAATCGAAATCAAAGGCAAAAACATCGAAATCACCTTACCAAAAGCCAAAATTTTGGCACACGAAATGGATTCCGAATCCATCAAAGTGTTCGACGAAAATACGTCATTCTTTAACCCAATCCAGCTCGAAGACTTCCAAAAATTCATGGCTAGCCAAGAAAAAGTAGTCGAACAAAAAGCCATTGACCGCAAATTTTTGGAATTGGCAGACGAAGCGGCTGAACGCGTCATTACAGGGCTCATTGATACGCAAGAAGGCATATTCAAAGACTACAAAGTTATTTTCGTTAAATAATTACTCACCAGAATCGATTGCGTCAAAAAAACGGCGCGTCGATTCTTTTCATTTGGCGAATTTTCAGTATAATAGAAGTAATCAATTTAAAGGAGTGGCAACATGGTAGACAACATCCAAGCTTTATACCAAGAATATGCTGAAATGCCCTATATTTCACCACAACGTGATGTCGCACAATTTTTGGCGGAAGTCGCCTTATCCAAAGGCAAACTTGTACCCAAACGCAACATGATACGATTAGCAGAAGGGCATTTGCCTGGACACATTATTTTGTTGTGGCGCATTCAGTTCGGCACTTACACGAACGAAACCGTGATTTCCAAATATTTTGAGTACACTTACGGCATCGACGCCAAAAAAGAACTGCAACACCTCATTGAGCAAGGCTACGCGTACGAAGAAAGTGCCCACGATTCGCTCGACCACATTACCGCGCCAATGATGAAACAACTACTAAAAGACAAAAACATCGCTGGATTGAGCAAACTATCGAAAGCAGAATTAGTATCCGCTATTGAAACGCACGTCACACCAGACGAATTGGCGCAATGCTTTACTGTACGCGGCTACGCGCTCACACCCAAAGGCGAAGGACTACTCGCCGCGCATCCAGAAGTTATTGACAAACACCCTCAGAAGAAATTTTAAGGAGGAAGCCGCATGATACGAGAAACACGAGTTGAAGATGCGCAAGCATTGCTCGACTTTACGCGCCAAGTCGGCGGAGAAACAGGCTATTTAACTTTCGGAGCGGAAGGCATTGGCCACAGCTTAGAAGCGCAACAATCGATTTTGGAAGCGGTGGCTGCTTCGGAACGCAATCTTTTTTTAGTTGCAGAAAAAGACGGCAACATTATTGGGGCAGCGAATTTGAGCGTATATTCGCGTGAAAGATTGCGGCACCGCGGCGAAATCGGCATTAGCGTACGACAAGCGTATCATCAACAAGGCATCGGAACGGCGTTGCTAACGCATTTAATCGACCACGCGCGCCACATTGGACTAAAAATCATTACATTAGAAGTCCGTTCTGACAACGTCGCCGCTATCGCACTTTACAAAAAATTCGGCTTCAAACATTATGGCACGTTGGAACGCACTTTCCATATTGACGGACAATATTTTGATACAGATTACATGAGTTTACACCTTTAAGGAGATGACATTATGCACAACACTTTATTAGAACGCCGCAGCATTCGCTTTTTTGACAATCAACCCGTAGAAACCGACAAAATCAACACCTATTTAGAAGTGATGAACCGAACCGCAACGAGTAATAGTTTGCAAAGTTGCTCAGCGATTCGCGTGACCGACCCCGACAAAAAAGCGGCCATCGCCAAAGTATGCAATCAACCTTACGTGGCAACGGCTCCCGAATTATGGATATTCGTGGTTGACATGTACCGCAACGCGCGCATCGCCCAACAAAAAGGTTACGACGGCGAACAGTATCGTTCAATGGATTATTTTTTCCAAGGAGCAGCAGATGCCTACTTAGCAACGCAACGTGTGGAAACAGCCGTGCAAGTTGACGGCTTAGGTGCCGTATTTTTGGGTGCGATTTTGAATGACTCTAGCGCGATGATTGACATTTTGGCATTGCCAGAACTGACATTCCCGCTTGTCGGATTGGCGTTCGGCTACCCAGCAGACGCGCCTCAACAAAAGCCTCGTATTCCTGTCGCGTTCAAAATGAATGAAAACACTTATCAAGTTCACGACGACTATTTAACATTACTCGCTGAATACGATAGCGAAATGACCCATTATTACGATACACGCTTAGCAAATCAACGCACAGACGCCTTCACAACCCAAGTCGTAGCAAAACTTGAATCAAGCAGACCTTCCCGCGCCGAAATACTCAAAATCATCCGCCAACAAGGCTTTGATACATCTCGCACATAATAACAAATGGCAAACTCCATCCGGGGTTTGTCTTTTTTTGTGCGATTTCTTTACAAAACCTAAAAAATAAAATAAATGTTAAGAAAAACTTGCAAAAAAAAA
The DNA here is from genome assembly GCA_030525795.1 of Aerococcaceae bacterium. Classification (GTDB taxonomy): domain Bacteria; phylum Bacillota; class Bacilli; order Lactobacillales; family Aerococcaceae; genus Abiotrophia. The sequence goes on from JAUNEB010000021.1 coordinate 24,582, forward strand.
AAAGCTT
>JAUNEB010000022.1 GCA_030525795.1 Aerococcaceae bacterium
GGTAGTTGGACCTTTGGTCCTGTGAGAGTAGGTCGTTGCCATGCATATGTAGTGTTGCCGCTTTAGCTCAGTAGGTAGAGCGTTTCCATGGTAAGGAAAAGGTCGCCGGTTCGATCCCGGCAAGTGGCTCTTTATTTTTTTAGAGATAGCAAAGGCTGATTGCAGTCTTTGCTATTTTTTTGCAATAAAATGATTGAATTTGATTGAAACAATCGCGAAATTGCGTTATAATAGCGTTGAAAGGTGATGGTAATGATGATAACAGAGTTGCGTCATGAGCGAATCGTTCAAAAATTAAATGAATCATCGGTGATTAGTATTCATGAGCTCATCGAATTGCTTCAAGTTTCAGAAGCGACGGTTCGCCGTGACTTATCACAGTTGGAACAAGAAGGCAAGCTAATTCGCGTTCATGGTGGTGCACGCAAAGCGTATCGTTTAGATGAGGAACCTTCATTCAAAGATAAACAAGGCTTGCATCACGACGAAAAGCTATCCGTTGCACAACATGCAGCAACATTGGTTGATACGAATGATGTTATTTATTTGGATGCAGGAACTACTACGTTTTTAATGATTCCTTTTCTTGTGGAAAAAAAGGTTCTCGTTGTGACGAACGGATTGTCTCACGCAAATCGACTAATGGAATTGGGCATAGATACGATTCTGTTGGGCGGCAAAATTAAGCAATGGACAGGCGCAATTATCGGTAGCACAACGATTGAACAACTAAAACAATATCGCATCCAAAAAGCTTTTTTAGGGATGAATGGTGTGGATGTGCAACACGGTTATACAACGCCAGATATTGAAGAAGCAGCTGTCAAAAAAACAGCAGTGCAACAATCGAATCAAGCTTTCATTTTGGCAGACAAAACTAAAATTGGCAAAGTCACGTTTTGTTGTGTGGCGCCAATTGAGAACGCGACGCTCATTACGAATACATTATCGGAAGAATTACGAAATTCTTTTGCCACACAAACACAAATAAAGGAGTGTTAAATTGATTTATACGATAACTTTTAATCCTGCGGTCGATTTGGTCATTCAAGTACCGAATTGCGAATTGGGCGGGCTAAATCGTTCCACGCGCGAGCATTATGTGGCCGGCGGAAAAGGGATTAACATGTCAATCGTCTTGCAACGACTAGGACATGATAATTGCGCGACTGGATTTCTTGGCGGATTTTCGGGGAAGTTTATTGAAGAAGCTTTGCTCGCAGAAAAAGTAACGCCGAACTTTATTGATATTGAAGGGATTACGCGTATCAATGTCAAACTCAAAAGTGACGTGGAGACGGAAATCAATGCGGCAGGACCTACAATATCGCCAGAACAGTTTGAGGAGTTAGTTGCTTATTTGGAAGCGCGTCTTGTTTCGGAAGATGTTGTTTTTTTGGCAGGAAATGCGGCGCCTGGTTTAGACGAAACAGCTTATACGCGTATTGCAGCACTTTGCCAACAAAAACAGGCTAAGTTGGTTTTGGATACGAATAAAGCGTTACTGAGTGCTTGCTTGCCGTATCAGCCATTCATCATTAAACCGAACCATCATGAACTGGGCGAATTGTTTGATGTTGAAATTGACGATGAAGCAACGATTATTCATTACGCCACTGAGTTGCAAAAACGCGGCGCACGCAATGTGTTAGTATCACGCGGCGGAAAAGGTGCTGTTTTGGTAACGGAGACAGGCGAATGTTATCGTTCGAACGTCCCAAAAGGAACGCTCGTCAATTCCGTTGGTGCAGGAGATTCGATGTTAGCAGGTTTTATGGCAAAATATTTAGAAACAACAGATTATGCCAAAAGTTTACAACAAGGCGCGGCAACAGGAAGCGCCACGGCTTTTTCAGTAGGAATTGCCGAAAAATCATTGATCATGTCTTTAGTGGATCAAGTATCCGTAGAGAAAATTAATTAAGGAGAGAAAAAAATGAAATTATCCCAATTATTTGTTCAACAAGCAATGGATTTGAATTTGCAAACTACAAATAAATCCGAAACATTGCGTCATTTAGCGCAACGTTTTCAACAAGCAGGTGGCGTGAATGATGCAGAAGCTTATGTGAATGCACTCGAAGCACGTGAAGCGCAGTCAACGACGGGCGTTGGCGACGAAATCGCCATTCCTCATGCGCAAAGTGAAGCAGTCCAACAAGCAGCAATTGTGTTTGCACGTAGTAATGCGGGTGTTGAGTGGGACTCACTCGATGGACAGCCTGCCAAATTAATTTTTATGATTGCAGCTCCTGTTGGTGGTGGAGAGCATTTACAAGCGTTGGCGTCACTTTCTTCAGTGTTAATGAATCCTGAAGCAAAAACAGCGTTGTTGTCTGCTAATTCTGTTGAAGAAGTGGTAGCTATTTTTGAAACGTATGAAGCGCCAGAACAAGAAGAAACGGTTGCGGTAGCGAGTGATGCGTTAATTTTGGCAGTAACAGCATGTCCAACAGGCATTGCGCATACGTTTATGGCGGAAGAAAAATTAAAGCAAGCTGGAAAAGCAGCTGGAGTTCAAATCAAAGTTGAAACGAATGGACAATCAGGTGTAGCGAATCGCTTAACCGCAGCGGATATTGAAGCAGCAACAGCGATTATTGTAGCGGCTGACAAACAAGTCGAAATGGCGCGTTTTCATGGGAAACCCGTCATTGTTACAAAAGTTGCTGACGGTATTCACAAAGCAGACGAACTCGTTGCGCGTGCCATCAAAGCAGATGCGCCAATTTATCAAGCAACTCAAGAAGCGCAATCTGCAGCAACTTCTACAGAAGGCGAATCATTAGGACGCCAATTTTATAAGCATTTGATGAATGGTGTTTCACATATGTTACCATTTGTTGTAGCGGGTGGGATTTTGATTGCGATATCGTTCTTCTGGGGAATTACATCATTCGTTCCAGGGGATGCGTCTTATAACCCTACTGCTCAATTTGTTTTCACTATTGGAAAATTATCATTCGCAATGATGTTGCCGATGTTAGCTGGATTTATTGGGCATTCGTTAGCTGATCGTCCTGGATTAGTGATTGGATTTATGGGTGGAATTTTTGCGAATCCTGGTGAATTAGCAGCGTTTGGCGCACAAGGTTTATTTGAAGGATTTGTACCGTCAGGGTTTTTAGGGGCGTTAATTGCTGGATTTTTGGCGGGCGGCATTGTATGGGCATTGCGTAAAGCATTCGCTTGGTTACCAAAATCGTTAGAAGGTATTAAGCCAATCTTCTTGTTCCCAGTCTTAGGGGTACTTATTATGGCTGCTATTATGTTCTTCATCGTCAATGGGCCAATGGGTGCTGTTATGCAAGGGTTGCAAAACTTTTTGGCAGGAATGTCAACAGGTTCGGCGTTATTATTAGGCTTTGTTGTAGGTGCGATGATGTCGATTGATATGGGCGGCCCGATTAACAAAGCGGCGTATGTAACTGGAACCGCATTAGTCACACAATCTGGCACAGCAGGTTCAGATGTGATGGCAGCGGTAATGGTTGGCGGTATGGTACCACCATTGGCGATTGCGATTGCAGCTACTTTGAACAAAAATTTATGGTCACAAGAAGAACGTAACAGCGCGTTGTTGAACTATGTTATGGGTGCGGCCTTCATTACCGAAGGAGCGATTCCTTTTGCAGCAGCGAATCCAGCTCGAGTGATCCCAGCGTTAGCAACAGCGGCTGGAATTTCAGGCGCATTGAGCATGGCATTTGGCATTGTCAGCAAAGTACCGCACGGTGGAATTTTTGCGATTTTGGCAGGCGGTGTGACAAATCCAGTTGTCTACTTATTGATTTGGTTAGCGGGTGGATTCATAGGCGCCTTCTTGCTAAACTTAGTTTTACGCAAAAAAGCTTAATAGATTGGATAAAGATACTGTTTGAAATAAACGGTATCTTTATTTGATTTATCAGAGTATAATAGTAAGGAAGGAGTGATGTTATGAAAAAAATAATCGCATTGGCTACTTTAGCAACGGTGGCGATAACGACAGCGGTACTTATTGTTTGGTTAATGATACAGTCAAAATCGGTAGATACGCCTGTTGAAACGGCTAGCTTAGCCCAAGAAAATAGTAGTGAAAGTGTTGTAGAAAGTAGCGACATTTTGCCAGAAATACACGTACCAGAAGTATTAGTTGGCTTGAATGCGCGAGAAGTTGAACAACCTTATGTTGCTCAAACAGGGGAATTGCGTCTGCGTTCCGTAGGCGACTTGCTCATTCACGACCGCGTCAGCGTCATGGCGGACACGACGAGCCTTTTGTACCAACAACATACAGGCAACGCCAATGCAACTCAAGCGTATGATTTTATGCCCATGTTGGAAAAAATTGCGCCTTTTACCGAGTATGCGGATATTACCATTGCTAATTTAGAAATTCCAACAGCCGCGCCGCAATTCGAAGTGTCGGGCTACCCGCAATTTAATGCGCCGCGCGAATTGTTGACCGCACTTAAAACAATCGGCGTAGATATTGTGTCTAACGCAACGAATCATACGCTAGATTTATTCGGGGAAGGCGTTTATGCAAGTTTAGATAACCTGCAAGAAGCCGAATTGGAATATGTCGGCAGCTACGAAAGTTGGGAAGACAAACAACGTCCGCGTATTATCGAAAAAAATGGTATCAAATTAGGCTTTTTGGCGTATTCTTATGGAACAAATGGAATTCCAGTGCCAGAAGGTGAAGAGTATTTGATTAGTTTGCTAGACACTGAGACGATGTTGGCAGAAGTTGAAGCCTTAAAACCGCAAGTAGATGCTGTTGTCGTCACATTGCAGCTCGGTGAAGAATATGACACGTTGCCAAATGATAACCAGCGCTATGTCTTTCAATTGTTGAGTGATGCAGGTGTTTCGCTTATTTTAGGCGGGCATCCGCACGTGTTGCAACCCATCGAATGGTATAACGACGGCAAAACGTATGCGATTTATTCGCAAGCGAGCTTTTTGTCGGGTCAAAGAGAATTGGATAACAAACAAGGTGGCATTACCGAAGTGACGTTCAAACGTCAAGCAGACGGCACCGTCACGATTGAGAATCCAAAATTCATGCCAATCTTTATGTTAGGCGTCGAAGCCGAAAAAATGTACGAAACCGTTCCGCTTGCGGATTATCAACAATATGCAATTCCTGATGGCGAAAATTGGTGGCACATTTTGTATGAACGGATGCGCACCTATACGCAAGATTTCCAATACATCAATCACTTGGAAACGCAATGGACATTGGAAGACCAGTCTATTTATCGTTAAGCAGACAAAAAAAGCGTGTGCCGTCGGCACACGCTTTTTTTAATAGAGTAGTTCGCATTGTTCGTTGACAAAATTTTCAAAAGTTGGTAGTGGTGCTTCGTTCGTGATGATGTAGTCGAGTGCTTGATAGTTTGCCAGTTTGAAGTAGTGAGATGTATTGAATTTGGTGTTATCAGCTAACAAAATAACATTGTCAGCATTTTGAATCATTTTTTGTTTGATGCGCGCTTGATTGTGGTCAGCTTCGTAGGCGGCGTAGCGATCGAGGCCACGACAGCTAAAAAACGCCAAATCCGCATGGAAGTTATCAATAAAATCCAGTGCAAAATCACCTAAAACAGACGACGTGTTATGGCCCAAATAACCACCCGATAAAAAAAGCGAAATATTTTCCATACGGTTTAAGTGTGTGGCGGCTACAATGCCGTTCGTGATAATACGCAAATTGTTGTACTTTTCAAAATAAGGAATTAAACAGGCAGAGGTCGACGAGCTATCAATGAAAATAGACTGATTATGTGCTAAAAAAGTTGAAGCAATTTCGGCGATGTGTTTTTTTGCGGCGCTATTTTCCAAAGTGCGCGTGGAGTAGGCGTGTTCAATATTATTAGAAGTGACGAGATGAATTTCGCCATGCGAGCGAATGATTTTGCCTTCTTTTTCGAGAGCAATTAAATCGCGGCGCAATGTGGATGTACTGCAAAAAAGCAATTCTTCTAACTGCGATGTGGCAATGAATTTTTTTTGTGCAAGAATTTCCATGATTTTATGTGTTCGTTCAAAAGAAACCATAAAACCCCTCCTTGTGTGAACAATTTTGAACAATTATAGTGATATTATACACATAAGATTGAACAAAAGTCAATGTGTTTTCCAAGTGTTGAAAACGGTTGCTTCACGTGATATATTAGTCTCAAAGAAAGGAAGGGTTCTATGAATAAACATGAACAATTAGTAAGAGAGCAAATTTGTGATGTTTGCCACAAGATGTGGCAACTTGGCTGGGTCGCAGCGAACGATGGCAACGTGAGTGTCAAATTGAATGAAAATGAATTTTTGGCAACTCCAACAGGAATGAGCAAAAGCTTCATTACTCCTGAAAAATTAGTCAAGTTAAATGCAGACGGCGAAATCATTGAAGCGCTAGACGGCTACCGTCCATCAAGCGAAATTAAAATGCACTTGAGATGCTACCGCGAGCGCGAAGATGTAGGAGCAGTCGTTCACGCACATCCACCAATTGCAACTTCATTTGCTTTAGCACACATTCCGCTAGATACTTACTCACTCATTGAGAGTGCAATTGTTATCGGCTCAGTGCCAATCACACCATTCGGCGTACCATCTACAATGGAAGTGCCAGATGCGATTACACCGTACTTGCCAGATCACGATGTCATGTTATTAGAAAATCATGGTGCATTAGCAGTCGGCAGCGATGTGATTACAGCATTTTACCGTATGGAAACATTAGAGTTGGTCGCTAAATCAACATTCCATGCACGCTTGTTACTTTCAACAAAAGGCATTGAAGAACAAGAAATTCCACGTGAGACATTGGAAAGACTCTTCAGTATGCGTGAAAATTACAAAGTAACTGGCACACACCCAGGATACAAAAAATATAACGGTGACGGTACCGTAAAAAATTAATAGAAAGAAGGGAACACGGATGAAAAACTATCCAAAAATTGGGATTCGCCCAACGATTGATGGCAGACGCCAAGGCGTACGCGAATCATTAGAAGTTCAAACAATGAACATGGCAAAAAATGTCGCTAAATTAATTAGTGAACATTTGAAATATCCTGATGGCACACCAGTAGAATGTGTGATTTCACCAACAACTATCGGACGTGTCACTGAAGCAGCAGCATCACACGAATTGTTCAAACGTTCAAATGTATGCGCTACCTTGACAGTCACACCTTGCTGGTGCTACGGCTCTGAAACAATGGACATGTCACCAGATATCCCACACGCAATTTGGGGATTCAACGGCACAGAGCGTCCAGGCGCGGTTTACTTAGCAGCGGTTTTAGCAGCCCACGCACAAAAAGGGATTCCAGCTTTCGGCATTTATGGTAAAGACGTTCAAGAAGCAACTGATACAGAAATTCCTGAAGATGTTGTCGAAAAAATCTTGCGCTATGCACGCGCAGCATTGGCAACAGGCCATATGCGTGACAAATCATACTTGTCAATGGGTAGCGTTTCAATGGGGATTGGTGGCTCAATCGTTGATGAAGATTTCTTCCAAGAATATTTAGGCATGCGTAACGAATATGTTGACATGACTGAATTCACACGCCGTATTGATGAAGGCATTTATGACCATGAAGAATTTGAACGCGCAATGGCTTGGGTAAAAGAAAACATTAAAGAAGGTACGGACCGCAACCGCGAAGACCTTGTATTAAGCCCAGAAGAAAAAGCAAAACAATGGGAATTCGTTGTTAAAATGTTCTTAATCGGCCGCGACTTAATGGAAGGTAACCCACGTTTGGCAGAATTAGGCTTTGAAGAAGAAGCAACAGGCCACAACGCAATTGTTGCAGGTTTCCAAGGACAACGTCAATGGACGGACCACTTCCCTAACGGCGACTTTATGGAAACATTGCTCAATACGCAAGTTGACTGGAACGGCATTCGTAAGCCATACATTTTCGCAACCGAAAATGACGCATTAAACGGCGTATCCATGTTATTTAACTACTTATTAACGAATACACCGCAAATCTTCGCTGACGTACGTACTTACTGGAGCCCAGAAGCAGTAGAGCGCGTGACAGGACACAAGCTAGAAGGAGATGCAGCCAATGGATTCTTGCACTTAATCAACTCAGGTTCTTGTACGTTAGATGGAACAGGTCAAGCAAGTCGCGACGGCAAACCAGTTATCAAACCTTACTGGGAATTGAGTGAAGCGGAAGCGCAAGCAATGCTAGACAACACCGACTTCCCACCAGCAAACCGCGAATACTTCCGTGGTGGTGGCTTCTCAACACGCTTCTTAACAAAAGGTGGCATGCCTGTTACAATGGTTCGCTTGAACTTACTAAAAGGTGTCGGACCTGTTTTACAAATTGCGGAAGGATATACTTTAGACTTACCAGAAGATGTTCATCGCACACTTGATTTAAGAACCGATCCAGGTTGGCCAACGACATGGTTTGCGCCAATTTTAACTGGAAAAGGCGCCTTCAAGTCAGTCTATGATGTTATGAACAACTGGGGTGCTAACCACGGCGCAATTTCTTACGGACATATCGGAGCGGACTTAATTACATTAGCCTCTATGTTACGTATTCCAGTCAATATGCACAACGTCAAAGAAGAAGACATTTTCAGACCGAAAAATTGGTCACTCTTTGGAACAGAAGATTTAGAATCAGCAGATTACAGAGCGTGCCAATTATTAGGACCAATTCACAAATAATATAAGGGGGATTCTTTCCCCCTTCATAAAAAAAGGAGCGACGTATATGGCGAAAACAATTATTTTATCATGTATCGGCGGATTAACAACAAGTATGTTAGTAGAACGCATGAACGAAGTCATTCACAAAGATCAACTTGATTTGTCCGTTTATTCTGTAGGAATTACAGGAATCGATACATTAAAAAATGTTGACGTGCTATTATTAGGGCCTCAATTAGCTTACTTAAAAGAAAAATCTGAAGGCAAATTGAACATTCCAGTAGCCGTTATTAGTGATGAAGATTTTGAGCAAATGCAAGGAGAGCAAGTATTAAGACAAGCGATTGCATTGATTGAGGGTCGTTAAAATGGAACAAGAACTACTCCGAATGATTATTCAAAGCGGCAAAGCAACAGGATTACTTTTGGAAATTTTGGAACAATCACTACAATCCAATGACACAGAATTGCTCGATAGCAAGTTACAAGAAGTAGCAAAGCTCAACCAAGAAGCTTACGCGATTCAAACGTCATTGATTACACAAGCAGATCCAACACAAGTGAGTTTGTTAGCCGTTCATTCGCAAGATCATTTGATGAATAGTTATCTTTTAGAACAACTGACTCACTTTTTGATGAAGCAATCTCAAGAGATACACGCATTAAAGCAACGCGTACAACAATTAGAGAGTAGGTGAATCGTTTGGAACAAACAACGATTTTGGAAATGAAAGGAATAGTGAAAACGTTTGGTCCTGTTAAAGCGTTGAAAGGTGTCAACCTTGATTTGCGAACAGGAGAAGTCCACGCGCTCATGGGCGAAAATGGTGCGGGTAAATCCACGTTGATGAAAGTATTGACCGGGATTCACGAAGCCAACGAAGGCCAGATTTTCTACAACGGACAAGAAGTCAAGTTTCAACGTCCAAAAGAAGCAATGGATGCGGGGATTGTCATTGTTCACCAAGAGTTGAACATGATGAACCATTTGACTGTAGCGCAAAACATTTTTATCGGACGCGAAAAAATTAGATCTAAATTTTTGTTAGATGATAATGAAAGCGTTAAACGTTCGAAAGCACTATTCGACTTATTGAAATTAGACATTAACCCAACAGAAAAAGTCGGCAATTTAACCGTCGGTAAACAACAAATGGTTGAAATCGCCAAAGCATTGTCTATGGATGCAAAAGTAATCGTTTTCGATGAGCCGACTGCTGCGTTAACTGAAACAGAAATTAACGAATTATTTGCCATTATTGATGATTTACGTAGCAAAGGTGTAGGGATTGTGTACATTTCGCACCGTATGGACGAAATTGCGCGTATTACTGACCGCGTAACCGTTATGCGCGACGGCGAGTATGTTGGAACAGTCAACACGAAAGAAACAACAAAAGACGACATTATCGCAATGATGGTTGGACGTACCATTTACGAAGATCCAAAAGCGGCATCAACGGTTGCGCCTGATGCGCCTGTTGTCTTGAAAGTTCAAGGACTTAATAGTGGAAGCGCTGTTAAAGATGTCAGCTTTGAATTACGCAAGGGCGAAATTTTAGGCTTCTCAGGATTGATGGGAGCGGGACGTACAGAAGTTGCACGTTGCCTATTCGGTGCCGATGCAAAAGATAGCGGAACGATCGAAATTAACGGCAAAGTCGTTAACATTCAATCTCCACAAGACGCGATTAAATGCGGCATTGGGTATCTATCCGAAGATCGCAAGCGTTACGGATGTATTGTCGACATGACAATTGCGAACAACACAGTCATGACAAACTTAGACAAATACACTCGCAGCGGACTGATTGATGACCAAAAAATCATTACGAACAGCGACGAATACGTGAAAAAACTCAAAACAAAAACTCCTTCGTCCAAACAATTGGTACGCAACTTATCAGGTGGTAACCAACAAAAAGTTGTTATCGCAAAATGGTTAGAACAAGATAGCGATATTTTGATTTTTGACGAGCCAACACGCGGTATTGACGTCGGTGCCAAAAGTGAAATTTACCGCTTGATGAACGATTTAGTGGCTCAAGGCAAATCCATCATTATGATTTCGTCAGAATTAACCGAAATTTTACGGATGAGTGACCGAATTGTCGTCATGTGCGAAGGACGCAAAACAGGGGAATTAGACATTAGCGAAGCAACTCAAGAACGTATTCTTGCGTTAGCGACTCAACGCTAATTAACAGATAAGGAGAGATGACGGTGGAAAATCAAAACAAACAGTCATTATGGCTAAAATTGGAACAAACAATGGGGCTTCAAAAATTGATTGCGTTAATCGCATTGATTGCAATCTTCACATTTTTTGCCCTATCAAGTGAAGCATTCCGTTCATTCGATACGGCAGTAAGTATTTTGGATGCTTCGTATTACATTGGTTTCTTAGCGATCGGCGTAACGTTCGTCATTATTACCGGTGGGATTGACTTATCAATCGGAACCGTAATGATGTGCTCTGCGATTATGGGCGGGGTGTTACACGATAAAATGGGAGTGCCTTTATGGCTAGCCTTAATTGCCATTTTGTTGATAGGAGGTGTATTTGGATTATTTAATGGCATTTTAATCGCTAAATTCGGGTTGCCGCCATTCATTGCGACACTTGGAACAATGATGATTACGCGTGGTTTAAGTTCGATCGTTTCGAACGTACAAAGTGTGACGTTCCCATTGCGTGGATCAGAATTCGGTTGGTATAAAGATTTATTCAGAACATCGAATAACTTCCCAACAGGGTTAATTGTTTTAATTGTCATGGCAGTTATAGCAGCGATTGTGTTGAACAAAACAAGAATCGGACGCTATATTTTCGCAATCGGAAGCAACAAAGAAGCAACACGTTTATCAGGTGTCAACGTACTCAAATGGGAAGCAACAGCTTACGTGATTAGCGGTTTATTCGCTGGTTTGGCAGGGATTGCTTATGCAGCTACTTACTCAACCATTTTACCAGGAACAGGTAACGGTATGGAATTAGATGCGATTGCAGGGGTCGTTGTTGGCGGCACATCACTCGCAGGCGGTGTTGGTTCGATTTTAGGAACAATTATCGGTGTGTTTATCATGTCTGTTTTGAAAATCGGATTGCCATACATTGACTTACAACCACACTACCAATTATTCATCACAGGTTTTGTTGTAACCGTAGCGGTTTACTTAGACATTGTCATTCGTCACAAAAAGAAAAAATAACATTAAAGGAGCCAATCATTATGAAAAAGACAGTCAAAAAAACATTAGCAGCTTTAGCTTCTCTACTCGTATTATCTTCTAGCACACCACTGATTGCAGCGGCTGAAGAATACAAAGTAGAAGTCATCGCGAAAGGATTCCAACACGACTTTTGGAAAGCGGTAAACAAAGGTGCTGAAGACGCAGCGAAAGAATTCGGTGCAAAAATCAGCTTCGTAGGACCACAAAATGAAACCGCTATTGCGGAACAATTGGAACAATTAAACAACGCAATTAACAAAAAACCAAGCGCAATCGCATTGGCAGCGTTAGATACACAAGCACAATTAGACGCCATTAACAACGCAAAAGAAAAAGGTATCCCAATTATCGGTTTTGACTCAGGGGTTCCAGGAGCACCAGAAGGCGCAATTTTTGCAACAGCATCAACAGACAACTATGCAGCGGGCGCAAACGCAGCTGAACACATGCTACCATTGATCGAAGGCAAAATCGGCGACCAAGTAGCACGTATCGGTGTCGTATCACAAGAAGCAAACTCACAATCTATCACAAACCGTACAGCAGGCTTCATCGACAAAATGGTTGAATTATTAGAAGCAAAATCTATTAAAGTAGCCGTTATCGGACACGACAAATTCAAAAATGACGTCAAAGAAGCAGACGCAAAAGTCATCATCGAAGTACGCGTACCAGCACAAGTTGACGACGCAGCTGGTAAAACAGAAGCATCAACTGTTCTTGAAAAAGCAGACACAATCGGTATTTACGGTTCAAACGAATTTGCTGCAAAAGCAATCATCAACGCAAACGATGGATTCTCTGAATCAAAATTAGGCGCTGACAAAATCATCGCAGTTGGTTTCGACTCAGGTGCATTACAACAAGACGCAATCCGTAAAGGCGTATTTGCAGGTGCAATTACACAAGACCCAGTTCAAATCGGTTACCAAGCAGTTAAATTAGCCGTTCAAGCAGCTAAAGGCGAAAAAGTAGAAGACGTTGACACTGGTTCTAAGTGGTACGATGCAACAAATATTGACGCTGAAGATATTCAAGCATTATTGTACGAATAATCCTCTGCGCTAGGAGGCATTCCATGAAAAACATCAAATTTTTAGCCGTTGATTTAGGTGCAAGTTCTGGAAGACTCATGCAAGCAATTTATAACGGACAAAACCTCCAACTATCTGAAGTTCACCGATTCAAAAACGAGTCGGTGAACGTCAATGATGGCTTGTACTGGGATATATTGCATCTGTTTCGCGAAATCAAAATCGGTATTAAAAAAGCGACACAAGACGGTATTCCGATTCAATCTATTTCAGTGGACACATGGGGTGTTGACTACGGGTACCTAGACAAACAAGGTGACATTTTATACAATCCACGCTGTTATCGCGATAACCGCATGGGCTTGTACGAAGAAAAATTTTACCAACAAATCTCAAAAGAAGAACTTTTTTACGAGACAGGTGTACAACCGGCGCTCATCAATTCCGTCTTGCAAATTTACTCAGACTTGCAAGAAAAACCGCATTTGAGAGAATCGGTAGACCGCGTGTTATTCATTCCTGATTTAATCAACTATTTGTTATCAGGCGTTTTGCAAAATGAATACACTATTAGTAGCACAAGCGGCTTATTGAATATTCACGAACAAAACTGGTCCGACAAAGTCTTTGAGCGACTCGACATTCCAAAAGAATGGTTCAGTCCAACAGTCAACCAAGGACAATTGCTCCGAAAATTAACGAGCCGCATTACACAAGAATTAAAAATTGACGCATTCAACGTTGTTGCGGGCGCATCACACGATACAGCCAGTGCCGTTTTGGCCATTCCGTATCAATCGCAACAAACAGCCGCATTCGTATCTTGTGGCACATGGTCACTAATCGGCGTTGAATTGGAAAAACCTGTCATTTCAAAAGAAGCGTATGAAGCAAACATCACCAATGAAGGTTGCTTCACAGGTGAATATCGCTTGCTCAAAAATTCAACAGGTTTATGGATTATCCAAGAATTACAACGTGACTGGACTTTGAACGGCGAAAACATTAGCTTTGCTGAAATGGTCGAACTAGCAAAATCCGTTACCGACAACCAAGTCTTTATCGATCCAAATGATATGATTTTCTCCTCACCAAATCAAATGGAAAATAAAATTTTGGAATTTTGCAAACGAACCAAGCAAACATTACCGAAAACAAAAGGCGAAATCATTCGCATTGTACTCGAAAGTTTAGCGTTCACGTACCGCCATACTATTGAGCAATTGGAGCGCGTTACAGGCAAACAAATCGACACCATCAACATCGTCGGTGGTGGCATCCAAAACGTATTGCTGTGCCAATTGACGGCAGATTTTACTCAACGAAAAGTGATTGCAGGTCCTGTTGAAGCGAGTGCTTTAGGAAATGTTTTGTCGCAAATGCTTGTCCAAGAAATTGTGACATCAAGAGAAGAAGTCATTGAAATTGTGAGACAATCAGAAGACACGCATGTTTACGAAGCAAGCAATGATGCGACAATTGAAGCGCGTTTCCAACGCTACCAAGCAATGTTGAAAGGAGAGGAACTATAATATGTTAAAGAAAATTCCTCGTAATTTAAGCCCTGAATTAGTTAAAATTTTAATGGAAATGGGACATGGCGACGAAATCGTGTTGTCAGATGCGAATTTTCCAGCACACCGATTAGGCCAACGTGTCGTTCGAGCAGACGGTTTAGGCGTTCCTGAATTGTTAGAATCGATATTGGAACTACTACCACTTGACACATATAGTACATATCAAATCGGCTTGATGGAAGTAGTGCCAGGTGATACAACTGTTCCCGTCATTTGGGATACGTATCGCGACATCACTGAAAAAGCACACCCAAATTTCCAAGAAAAACAAATTGAACGCTTTGCTTTTTATGAGCAAGCTAAAGAAGCGTATGCGATTGTCTTGACAGGCGAAACAGCGCTATACGGCAACATCATCTTGAAAAAAGGCGTTCTATAATTCATAAAAATTTCTGGTGTTGGTGAGAACACAAATCGTCTTCACCAACACTAGAATAGGTATTATTTCACTAAATTTATATGTGAATATTTCCTCAATGATGAGAAGCTAACTCTACAAATTTATTCAGAAAGAAGGATTTTTTTATGGCAACATTTTATGTACCATCCACAAATTTAATTGGTAAAGGCTGTGTCAACGAAGTTGGCGCTTATGTTAAAGATTTAGGCTACACAAAAGCATTATTAGTAACAGATAAATTTATCGAAAGCAGCGACATTTTGCCAAAAGTAACAAAGCCGTTAGACGAAGCAGGCGTTTCGTATGTCGTGTATAGCGATGTTGATCCAAACCCAACTTGCAAAAACGTTATGGACGGCGTTGCAAAAGCGAAAGAAGAAGGATGTGACTTCATTATTTCAGTTGGTGGCGGTTCTCCACAAGACGCAGCAAGCTGTATTTCAATTATCGCAACAAACGGCGGCGTGCCACAAGACTACGAAGGCTTACACAAATCTGCAAAACTAGGCTTGCCAGTCGTAGCAGTTAACACAACCGCAGGAACTTCTGCAGAAATTACGATTAACTACGTGATTACAGACGAAGAGCGCAAAGTTAAAATGGTTATGGTTGACAAAAACAGCTTAGCGTTAATTTCTGTCAACGACCCAGAATTGATGTACTCTAAGCCAGCAGCTTTAACAGCAGCAACAGGTATGGACGCAATGACGCACGCAGTAGAAGCATTAGTTACACCAGGTGCATACGGCGTTACCAAAAAATTATCTATCGGCGCTATCGAATTGATTAAAGAATTTTTACCACGCGCTGTAAAAGACGGTAACGATGTTGAAGCACGCGAAGCAATGGTTCACGCAGTATTTTTAGGCGGAATGGCCTTCAACAACGCAGGCTTAGGTTACGTTCACTCAATGGCGCACCAATTAGGCGCAGTTTATGACTTACCACACGGCGTATGTTGCGCGATGTTGTTACCAGTCATCGAACGCGAAAACGCAAAACGCGTACCAGCAGCATTCCGTGACGTAGCTAAAGCATTAGGCTTGGCAACAGAAGGCAAAACAGACGAAGAATGTGCAAGCTATGCTATTTCAGAAATCGAAAAATTATCTGAAACAGTCGGCATTCCTAAGAAATTAACCGAACTTGGCATCAAAGAAGAAGAGTTCGACTTCGACTACTTATCTAAAAATGCAATGATTGACGCATGTGCGCCAGGTAACCCATTCACACCAACATTAGAAGAAACTATCAACTTCTACAAAGAGCTATTCTAATTAAAAAAAGGTAAAATGCAGACGCATTTTACCTTTTTTGGTTATAAACTCAAATAACACAACATTAAATCCGGGAGAAATTGTAAATTCAATCCCGTTTCTTTGGTGAATTTATTGAGGCGATAAGTAAGGGTGTTGCGGTGGACAAACAGTTGCTCTGCCGCGTGTGTCAAGTTGCCTTGATGTTCAATTAACGCCAAAATAGTAGCGCCATATTCAGGCGTTTTGGCAATAGCTTGCTTAATCGATTGTAAAATCGGAAATTGTTGCACCGCCGTTTGCCCAATAGACTGCAAAATAACGGCTGACAACGGCAATAAAGTTGCCTGCCCTTTTGGCAAAAATAATTGCTGAACCAAATGATTTTCCGCGCTAAATGTCGCAGGTAGCGTCGCGTTGACCGTATAAATATGTCCGACGCATCCTTGTGTCACGCAATCAAAATCACTATCCAACGCGTGCAACAACGTAGCCAAATCATCAATATTCACGCTAGGTGTTGCGACAAGTGTGATATGATGCGCTTGAAAAGGCACAACAGCCAAAATATCAGGCATCGCCGACAGCAACGTATCTTGCCACACTAACCACTCAATCGTGTGCGATAGATGAAGATGGATGAAGCGCACCGAAGCAATATCAGGTCGCCAATCGCCTTCCCCCATCAAAAAAGTCGCCCATTTTTGATGAATGCCTGTTGTAATAGGAGTTTCGTGTTGCGAAGTTGAGAGCAGTAGCTCCAGCAACGCCCGGTGAGTAGTTGTTAAATCGGCAGTCGGAATATCAATTTTTTGATCGAGATAATAGAAAGTTTCGTAAGCGCCGTTGGATTGTTCCAATGAATGTATGCGCGCTTGTGGGAAAATCGCTAAAATTTTTTCTAACATAGTGAACTCCTTTCTATTTTCATTCATTGTAACACATGCTATAATCAATTTGCAAAAGCGGAGGTGAGCGAAAGGTGAATGAACACGAATATTGGATGGAATTAGCGTTAGAAGAAGCCCAAAAAGCCTATGAAAAAGGAGAAGTGCCAATCGGCGCTGTCATTGTCAAAGATGACCAGCTAATTGCACGCGGCCATAATGTACGCGAGTTGACGCACCGAGCCATTGGGCACGCTGAAATGGTGGCGATTGAACAAGCGAACCAACAACTAGATGCTTGGCGCCTTGAAAATGCGACCCTTTATGTGACGTTGGAACCTTGTCCGATGTGTGCGGGCGCCATTATTATGTCGCGAATTCAACGCGTTGTGTACGGAGCAAGCGACCAAAAAGCAGGCTGTGCCGGAACGTTGATGAACTTGTTGGAAGATGAACGCTTTAATCATCAAGCAGAAGTGATTGCAGGTGTGAAAGAAACGGAATGTGTCGCGTTGCTGCAAAGTTTTTTCAAAACGTTGCGCCATCGTAATAAGCAACAAAAAGCACAAAGGGCTAGTCAAAACGACTAAAGTGTGCTATACTCATTTTAGGCAATGTTGGAGTCATGAACCGAGTCAGGACCGGAAGGTAGCAGCTATAAGTGACGAAGACATGTGCCTTTTTTTGTTATCTAGGGCTAAAGTCGGACAAAAAATACGTCTTGAGTCCTATGAAAAAGGGGCTTTTTTTTGGCATAATAAGACTATCGAAAGAGAAATGCTAAGGAGGCAACTAACATGAATGAAAAAGAACGCATTATTGAATTAGTGAGACAAAACGTGATGACAATGGACGAGGCGTTGCGCTTATTGGAAGCAGCGGGAATGAATGAAACGTTGGAAGAAGCCGCAACGACTGACGAGCCAGAACTTGTCGAAGAAAACACAAACGAAAATGTAAAGATTCAGTTGGACGACCTGCTACACGCACAAAAACAAAAGCAAGAAGCGTTGACGATTGCCAAACAACGTTTGCGTGAATTGGCGATTTTTGCAGAGTTGGATGAATTAACAGACGAAATGCGCACACAACAAGCGCACTTAGAAACGCGCATGGCGGAGTTAGAGCAAGAATTGGCAGATGTGGAAGCAGATATTGCGCTAGCTAAACAACAGCAATCTGCCGCAAACAAAGCACAAGCCGAACACTACAAGGAAGAATTCAAGCAAGCAGCTAGCCAATTTAGCGAACAAGCCGTTCAAGGTGGACGCAAACTCGGTAGCATGATTAAAAACTTTGTGGAAAATATCGATTTCAAAGACATTTCTACTAAAGTAAAATCTTGGACACACGCACAAAAAATGACGCATACATTTGTGTTTGACAATCCCGAAGTGGCAATCATTGATATGAATTGGGTTAATGGTGATTTGACTGTTAGAGCGCACGATGAAGCCGCCTTGAAATTGGCGTGTGAATTCGAGTTCAGAGGCATCGAAGAAACTGTCACAGCCGAGCGCTTAGCGGAATATGTGACGGCTCAAGTGTACGAGCAAACATTCCAATTCAAAGCAGGGATCGGAACGGTCGCAACGATGACTTTGTATGTGCCGCAACGCCTTTTTGAAAAAGTTCAATTCACAACCGTCAGCGGCGATGTAACCCTTTCAACGCTTCAAGCAAAAGAACTCCACATCACGAACAAAACAGGCGATTTGGAGATGCAACAGGTGACGGCAGACTTATTAACGCTTGAAATATTGAGTGGCGACGTAGAACTCAACAACAACCATTGTGAGAATATCGTCGCAAAATTAGTCAACGGCGATGTCCGAATGACGGGAGCAGTAGCGAACGTGACGCTCGACTCCATGAATTCAGACGTTTATATTACTAAACAAGATACAACAAACGCCAATTTGCGAATCAAATTAGCGACAGGCGACATCAAAATCGCGCTCCCAGAAAAAACCAATTTGCGCGCAGAATGTCATGCAGGATTTGGCGAAGTGCGTCAACGCCTAGCTTACTTACAAGCGTCTCCCGAAACAATCGGGAAACATATGACGGTAGAACGCCATACAGATGCGAATGCAGGGCTCATTACATTGCATGCCCAAAGCAAAACAGGCGACATTTATTTGAAAGATAGTTACTAATGAAAGGAAGATTTACCATGAAAAAATTAAAACGCTCATCAACCGATCGTAAAATCGCTGGAGTTTGCGGTGGAATTGCAGAATATTTTGGAATTGATGCGGTCATTGTACGAGTTTTGTTTGTATTACTGTTTTTCTTCTCAAAGATGGGACCAATTCCATACATTATCATGTACTTTGTAATGCCGCGTGATTATAGTAACGGACGTTCATTTTATTCAGAACACGAAACGCGTTACGAGCGCCGTTCAACAGAACGCAAAGATGTGACGCCGAAAGATAATTGGAGTGATTTTTAAGGAGGGATTCCATGCGTAAAGTGTTAATCAATGGCGTATTGTTTTGGGTATTGGCAATTTTGATGCCTGGTGTTGAAGTGACAAGTTGGATTGGCGCGATAATTGCCGCATTTGTTTACGGGCTGCTTTCTAGTTGGGTCGAACCTGTGTTAAAATTTTTCGCGTTTCCAATCAATTTATTGAGTTTCGGCTTAGTCAATGTCCTTATCAATGGCCTCGTGCTTTATATGACGAGCGGACTGTCTGGCTTGAATATTCGAAACTATTTTACAGCAGTGATTGCCGCTATTGTACTGGGCTTTTTGCAAGGATTAGTCCAACGTCATGATGAAAAAAGTGCGCGCTCTTAATAGAGTGTGCACTTCTTTTTAGTAGGAATAAATGGGATTATATGGTAACATTTAAGGAAGAATAGATTTTTTTGGAGGGTAAAAAATGGGCAGTGTAACAGTCAATGATGTTGTGAAAATGTTAGATGTGCGCTTTTTGGCGGGGGAAGAATTCGGAGAGCGTCAAATTACTTCGAGTGAAATTGCGCGTCCTGGTTTAGTTTTGTCAGGGTATCGCGGTAAATTTCCGCGCGAACGCATGCAATTAATTGGGCAAACCGAAGTTACTTACATGGAAAGCAAAACGGCGCAAGAATTAGTAGAAGCGTTTGAGTGGTTATTTATCGAAGAAACGCCGACGATTATTTTGTCGCGCGGGTTAGAAGCGCCGCAAGCTTTGATTGAAGTAGCTGTGCGCAAAGGCATTCCGGTTTTACAAGCGCGCTCTAAAACAAGTCGCGTGTTTGCGAATATTACTAATTATTTGGAAGGCCAGTTGGCTGAACGTTTATCGAAACATGGTGTTTTTGTAGAAGTGTTTGGGATGGGCGTATTGCTAGTCGGCGGTAGTGGCGTGGGTAAATCCGAAACAGCGCTAGACTTA
The DNA here is from genome assembly GCA_030525795.1 of Aerococcaceae bacterium. Classification (GTDB taxonomy): domain Bacteria; phylum Bacillota; class Bacilli; order Lactobacillales; family Aerococcaceae; genus Abiotrophia. The sequence goes on from JAUNEB010000022.1 coordinate 20,457, forward strand.
ATCCAACGCGGACATCGTTTAATTGCGGATGATCGTGTTGAATTGTTTATGATTGACGAATTGACGTTAATTGGGGAAGCGCCAGAAATTTTGCAAAACTTAATCGAAATCCGTGGATTAGGCATTATTGATATTCAAACGTTATACGGCGTATCTTCTGTTCGACGTTCAAAACGTTTAGAAGTGATTATTGAATTAGTATTGGATGATGGCACCGTCGAATACGATCGTTTAGGAAGTCAGCGCGAGTATGAGCAAATTTTTGAAGTGAATATTCCAAAAATTCGTATTCCTGTCAAAATGGGACGAAGTTTATCTGTTATTATTGAATCAGCTGCGATGAATTTCAGAGCTAACCAAATGGGATATAACGCAACAGAGGCTTTTAATCGTAAGTTAGAAGCCTTAATTACGGCGAATCGCGAGGGATAAAAATGGGATTATTTTTGCGATTAGATCCCGTAGCCTTTCGTGTGTTTGGTTGGCCTGTCCAATGGTACGGGTTAATTATTGGGTTAGGTATGGTCGTCGCGTACCAACTCTTACGCTACTTAGGGCGCAAGCACGATTTATCTGAAGAAGTTTTGATAGACGTTATGTTTTGGACGGTGTTGTTTGGACTTGTCGGCGCGCGCGCGTATTATGTCGCGTTTCGCTGGGACTATTACCAACAACACCTTGACGAAATTCCAGCGATTTGGCAAGGCGGCATAGCCATTTATGGAGGGATTTTGGCGGGGATTGTGACGCTCGTTTACTTGTGTCACCGTTATCGACTTGACGTGAGAGTTATTTTGGATTGTGCGGCACCAGCTGTCATGATTGGCCAATCGATTGGTCGCTGGGGAAATTTTGTTAACCAAGAAGCATACGGTGGTGCAACGACGTTAGCATTTTTGCAATCGCTCCGTTTGCCAAAATGGCTCATTGACCAAATGAATGTGAATGGCACTTACTATCATCCGACGTTTTTGTATGAAAGTGTGTGGAATATTGTCGGCGTAGTAATGTTGCTTAGTGTGCGTCACTTTTTGAAAAAAGGAGAATTGGCGGCACTTTACATGATTTGGTACGGAATCGGGCGATTTTGGATTGAAGGGATGCGCACGGACAGCTTATATTTGGGCAGTTTGCGCGTTTCGCAACTGGTGTCGCTAGTATTTTTGATTATCGGAATCAGCTACATTGCTTTCCAACGTTTACAGAAAAAAGAGGGATAATTTATGAAAATTGCAGTTATTGGATTAGGATCATGGGGAACCGCCCTTGCTAAAGTGCTCGTCGAAAATGGACATGACGTTTGCGCATGGAGTCGCGACGAAGCCAATGTCATCGAAATTAACCAATATCACACGAACGGCGCCTATTTACCTAAGGTGGCATTGCCAACCGCATTAAAAGCGACAACCGATTTGACGCAAGCCTTGAATGGCGCACAAATCATATTAGTCGTTGTACCGACGAAAGCCATTCGTCCAGTGATGGAAGCTATTAAAGAAGAACTGCGCCATTTAACAACGCATCCTATTATTGTCCACGCGACAAAAGGACTCGAACAAGGAACACATTTGCGTGTAAGTCAAGTAATTGAAGCAGTTTTGCCACGCGAATTGTATCAAGAAATGGTCGTACTTTCAGGGCCGAGCCACGCCGAAGAAGTGGCCAAGCAAGACGTCACAACGGTTACGGCAGCAAGTCACTCGCTTGAAGCGGCGAGCGTTGTGCAAGAAGCCTTCATGAATCACTATTTCCGCGTGTACACGAATACGGACATTATCGGTGTCGAAATGGGCGCCGCTTTGAAAAATATTATCGCTTTAGGAGCGGGGATTTTGGCAGGAGCAGGTTACGGAGATAACGCAAAAGCCGCACTCGTTACACGCGGATTAACAGAAATATCGCGTTTAGGCATTCGATTAGGTGCCGATCCGATGACGTTCATTGGATTAAGCGGCGTTGGCGATTTAGTCGTTACTTGTACGAGCGTGCATTCACGCAATTGGCAAGCGGGTAACCTTTTGGCACAAGGAAAAACATTAGCAGACATCGAACAAGAAATCCAAATGGTTGTCGAAGGCATTTCAACATGCCAAGCGGCATACGAATTAGCGCAACAATTTGGTGTCGAAATGCCGATTACAGCGGCTTTATACGGCGTTTTGTATGAAGGTATTTCTGTAAAAGACGCACTCAAGCAACTAATGCTCCGTGATGGCAAACAAGAAGTGTCGTTAAAACACGTCACCCAAAACGAACAGTAAAGGAATGAAAATATGACAAAAGAACTATTGACTTATGACGTTGTAGTCATCGGCGCAGGCCCAGGAGGAATGACCGCTGCCTTATACGCATCTCGCGCCAACTTAAAAACCGTCTTAATTGAAAAAGGCGCACCTGGTGGAGAAGTTCTCAATACAGCTGAAGTCGAAAATTATCCCGGTTTTTCACTTGTAAGTGGACCTGAATTGGCGCAACATATTTATGATGGTGCGATGCGTTTTGGTGCAGAGCACGTGTACGGCGACGTCGAGCGTATTGAAGTAGACGGCGTTGAACGCCGTGTACATACATCCGACAAGATTTACAGCGCCAAAGCAGTGATTATCGCAACAGGCTCGCACCACCGTCTGCTTGAAGTCGAAGGTGAAGCGCGTTTATCAGGTCGTGGTGTTTCTTATTGTGCGGTGTGTGACGGCTTCTTTTTTCGTAACAAAAAAGTAGCGGTCATTGGCGGCGGCGACTCTGCGGTAGAAGAAGGTAACTATTTGACCCAACTCGTCGAAAGCGTGACGCTCATTCACCGTCGTGACGAATTACGTGCCCAAAAAGTGTTGCAAGACCGCGCATTTGCCAATCCAAAAATGTCGTTCATCTGGGATACCGTTGTCGACAGTATTAACGGTGACGATGTCGTTAAGTCGCTTACTTTGCGCAACGTTAAGACGGAGGAAGTATCCGAATTAGAAGTGGACGGCGTATTCATTTATGTTGGATTAGTTCCGAATTCGGCAGTAGCTGAAGGGCTAGACATTACCGATTCAGAAGGTTGGATTGTCACCGATGAGCATATGGCAACGCGCGTTCCAGGTATTTTTGCGGTGGGGGACGTTCGCCAAAAACACTTGCGTCAAATCGTGACTGCAACAGGCGACGGCGGCATTGCCGGCCACGCCGCATACCAATATATCGAAGGGTTGAAGGAATTGTCTCTTTAATCAAGGATAAAACGGGCTTGAATTAAAGCAGTTTATTGACAGTAATCAACCTGAATGTACGATAATATTTAGTAATTATGACAATACCATTTCGCTAGCAGCATTTTGTATCAATTTATTAAGTGGTAAGACGAGGTTCATTTACATGGACGATGAAGTTAAATTGATAACAAAATAAAGAAAGGCGCGATATTTCTTTAGAAATATCGCGCCTTTCTTTATTTATCCCCGAAAACCTAAAAAATAAAATAAATATTAAGAAAAGCTTGCAAAAAAAAAAAAGCTTTATAATTA
>JAUNEB010000023.1 GCA_030525795.1 Aerococcaceae bacterium
GTCTGCAATGATGTTAGCAGCAGGACTTAAGAAAAAAGAAGAAGAAAAATAATCTCCTTCCAATTCACACACACAAATATAAGCTTAATCTCAATAAAAATGACACACTCCATCTACAAGATGTTAGCTACAAATTGCTGATTTAAGCAAAATAAAATAGGCACTCGCAATATAGATTAGTGAGTGCCTTTATTTTTTTGAAAAAATATGTTATGAAAATTTATTTTGCTTTTCGTAGGCCGAACTTAATGCGGCGTTCTTCGCCTTTCAACAGGCGTTGGATATTCGTTCGGTGACGATAAATCATAAAGAGGGCAATGAGTCCGAAACCGATAGCATACACCAAATTCGCGCGCGAAATGCCGATATAGAGCGCAGTCAATGAGTAGCTGACCATGCTAGAAATGCTGACGATGCTGGTGAGATAGAGCGATGCGACAAACACGGCGAGCATTCCGATTCCTGTCCAAAAATGAAATCCTAACAAGACGCCGATAGAAGTTGCGACAATTTTTCCACCGTTGAATCGGGCAAAAATTGGATACGCATGGCCGACGACGCAGGCGATACAAACCGCCATAATGACCCAATGATCATTCGGAAAGAGTGCTTTTGCCGCTAAAACAGGCAACCAACCTTTTAAGACGTCAACCGCCGCAACAAAAATGGCAGCTTTTGCCCCGAAATTGCGTCCGATATTCGTGGTGCCGCTGTTGCCGCTGCCGAGTGTGCGCACATCCGTTGCGTGCATAAACTTAGAATACCAAACCCCTGTCGGAATAGAACCAGCTAAATAAGCAATTAAAATCAGTAAAAATTTAAAAAACATTCAATAACCTCACTTTCATTTCGTTACTAGTTTACCACGAAAAATGGAAATCACCAATAAAATAATTTTATTTGAACATTAGGGTAGTTTTTTGGTATGATAGGACAGAATGAGGTGAACATTTTGGCAAAAGAAAAAGATCAATTAATCCAATACAATGACGACGCGATTCAAATCTTAGAAGGTTTGGAGGCGGTGCGCAAGCGTCCTGGAATGTATATCGGGTCGACCGACCAGCGCGGATTGCATCATTTGGTGTACGAAATCGTCGATAATGCAGTTGACGAGGCGCTATCAGGCTTTGCGACGCATATTAAAGTCGAGATTTTGAAAGACGGGAGCGTACGCGTGTCCGATAATGGGCGCGGGATGCCAACGGGTTTGCATGCGAGCGGCGTTCCGACGATTCAAGTTATTTTTACGGTGCTTCACGCAGGCGGTAAATTCGGGCAAGGCGGCTACAAATCGGCAGGCGGGTTGCATGGCGTTGGCGCGAGTGTCGTCAATGCGTTGTCGAGTTGGCTCGTCGTCGAAGTCGAACGCGAAGGTAATCAATACAGCATGCGCTTTGAAAAAGGTGGCACACCGGTTACGCAATTAACGCAAACAAAAGCAAGCACCAAATCAGCACACGGTACGACGGTGCATTTTATGCCGGACAGCACGATTTTTGGGAATGCGGTCATCAATACCGACACGATTGCGGAGCGTCTGCGCGAATCGGCTTACTTGCTCAAAAATTTAACAATCGAAATTTCAGATGCACGTTTTGATTATCACGAAGTGTTTCATTTTACAAAAGGATTGGAAGACTTTGTGTCTTATTTGAACGAAGAAAAAGACACGTTGGGCGATATTGCGAGTTTTTCAAGCGAAATTGATGGGTTTGAATTGGATTTTGCGATGCAATACAACGACGGCTATTCGGAAACAATTTTGTCGTTTGCAAACAATGTGCGCACATCAGGCGGCGGCTCGCACGAAGTCGGTATGAAAACGGGCATTACCAAAGCGTTCAACGATTACGGACGCAAAGTGGGATTGCTCAAAGAAAAAGATAAAAACTTGGAAGGTAGCGACGTGCGCGAAGGTATGACAGCCGTTCTATCATTGCGCGTTCCGGAAGAATATTTGCAATTCGAAGGACAAACGAAAGAAAAACTGGGCACACCAAAGGCGCGTCCGCTAGTAGACAGCTACATTTATGAACAAATGACCGCTTTTTTGAACGAAAACGGGACATTCAGCCAAATGATTTTGCGCAAGGCAATCAAAGCGCGCGAAACACGTGAAGCAGCGCGAAAAGCACGCGACGCCGCACGCTCTGGCTCCAAAAAACAACAACAAGAAAAATTATTATCAGGCAAGCTCACCAAAGCACAGTCCAAAGACGCCAGCCGCAATGAACTATACTTAGTCGAGGGCGATTCTGCGGGAGGCTCAGCTAAACTCGGACGCGATCGCCAATTCCAAGCCATTTTGCCATTGCGTGGAAAAGTCATCAACACCGAAAAAGCCTCCATGCAAGATATTTTGAAAAACGAAGAAATCAACACGATGATTTACACGATTGGCGCGGGGGTTGGTGCCGATTTTGATTTGGAGTCGGTCAATTACAACAAAGTCATTATTATGACCGATGCGGACACGGACGGCGCGCACATTCAAGTGTTGTTGCTGACCTTTTTCTATCGTTATATGAAGCCGTTATTGGAAGCTGGCAAGGTCTACTTGGCGATGCCGCCTCTTTTTAAGATTTCGAAAGGCTCTGGCAAAAAAGCAGTCATTGAATACGCATGGACGGATGAAGAATTGCAACACAAAATCAAGCAAGTCGGCAAAGGCTACGTATTGCAACGTTATAAAGGGTTGGGCGAAATGAATGCCGACCAATTATGGGATACTACCATGAATCCGGCAACACGCTTGTTAATTCGCGTGACGATTGATGACGCTGCGCGCGCGGAACGTCGTGTGACGACCTTAATGGGCAATAAAGTTGAACCGCGCCGCAAATGGATTGAGCGCAATGTAAGTTTTACGCTAGAAGAGGAAGACGGGTTGCTCAACGGACAAGGACACGTTGAAGAAATCGGAACTTTTTTGCAGCAGACGGAGCCAGAAGAAGTAACGTTATTTGCTGAAGAAGACGGACAGTTCAGCTTGTTTGAGGAATAGGAGGGGACACATGACACAAGAACATATTCAAGAATTAACGTTTGCGGACGTCATTGGTGACCGCTTCGGACGTTATTCAAAATACATTATTCAAGATCGTGCGTTACCAGATATTCGCGACGGCTTAAAACCTGTGCAGCGGCGTATTTTGTTTGCGATGTTCCAAGATCGCAATACGAATGATAATCCATATCGCAAATCCGCCAAAACAGTCGGGAACGTCATCGGTAATTTCCATCCGCACGGGGACTCGTCTGTTTATGAAGCCATGGTGCGCATGAGCCAAGATTGGAAATTACGCGAGCCGCTCATTGATATGCACGGTAATAACGGTAGTATGGACGGGGATCCAGCAGCGGCGATGCGTTACACCGAAGCGCGTTTGTCGGCGATTGCGTCTGAATTGTTGAGTGATTTGCGCCAAGAAACGGTTGATTTCATGCTCAATTTTGATGATACAGCTGAAGAACCGAATGTATTGCCGGCGCGTTTTCCAAACTTATTGGTGAATGGCGCGACAGGGATTTCGGCAGGTTATGCGACTGAGATTCCGCCGCATAATTTGGCAGAAGTCATTGAGGCGATTGTGTATATGTTGACGCATAAACGTTACACGCTCGATGAGTTGATGACCTTTGTTAAAGCGCCTGATTTTCCAACGGGGGGCATTATTCAAGGCCTCGACGAAGTCAAAAAAGCTTACGAAACAGGACAAGGTAAAATTACAGTTCGTTCCGTCACCGCTATTGAAACACTCAAAGGTAGCAAAAGCCAAATTGTCATTACCGAATTGCCTTACGAAGTGAATAAAGCCAAATTATTGCAACGATTAGATGACATTCGCATCCAAAAGAAAATTGAAGGCATTGCCGATGTGCGCGACGAATCTGACCGTAATGGCGTGCGCGTCGTCGTGGAACTCAAGCGCGACGTCGATGCTAACGGTGTACTCAATTACTTATTCAAAAATACCGATTTGCAAATCAATTATCATTTTAATATGGTGGCGATTCATGAGCGTCGTCCAATGCTAGTGAATTTGCAACAAATTTTGGAAGCTTACATTATCCACCAAAAAGAAGTCATTACGCGCCGCACGCGCTATAATTTGACACACGACCAAAAACGTCTGCACATTGTAGAAGGCTTGATTCGTGTTGTGTCGATTTTGGATGAGGTCATTGCAACGATTCGTCAAAGCGAAAACAAATCCGACGCGAAAGAAAACTTGGCAGCGACGTTTGATTTTTCATTGGAGCAAGCAGAAGCGATTGTTTCGTTACAATTGTACCGCTTAACCAACACAGACATTACCGCCTTGCAAAATGAACGCCTCGAATTAAACGAGCGCATTTTGATGTACGAAAATATTTTGGCGAGCGAAGACACGTTGAGTAAAGTATTGGTCAACGAACTGAAAGCGTTGAAGAAAAAATACGAAACGCCACGCCGCACACAACTTGAAGAAAAAGTTGAAGTCTTGAACATTGACACGCATATTTTGGTGCCAGAAGAGCAAGTTTACGTTTCTGTCACGAAAGAAGGCTACATGAAGCGCACGAGCTTGCGTTCATTCACGTCTTCAGATGCGCTAGATTTGGGCAGTCGCGATTTTGATTATCCGCTGTTTGTTAAAGAATTGAGTACGCATGATGCGATTATCATTTTGACGACAAAAGGGAATTACATTCATTTGCCCGTACACGAATTGCCAGACATTCGCTGGAAAGAATTGGGCGTCCATTTGTCCCAACATTACCAGTTAGTAGACGGCGAGCGCGTTGTGGCGGTATTTACGGCAACCGCTGAAACAGATACCTCTACGCAACTTGTATTCATTACTCGCCAAGGTATGATTAAACAAACGCCGCTCAACCAATTCGTCACTTATCGCAGTTACAAGACCAAAACCGCAACTGCCATGTTGTTGAAACAGTCCGATGATGAAGTCGTTTCCGTCTCCAAAATTGACGCAACGGCTACTTATCAAGTAGTCATTTTGACGCAACGCAGTTACGCATTGCGTTACGATGTCGCGCAAGTCGCTTCCTTAGGCCTAAAAGCACGCGGAGTCGTCGCGATCAAACTCAAGGAAGACGATTGTGTCGTCGCAGGCATGTTGATTGGCCAACACGTTTCGCGTCCGCAAATTTTTGCGCTGACCCAGCGGGGCAATGTAAAACGTTTTGATGTAGAAATTGTGCCCGAACTGAATCGCGGCGGGCGCGGTGTTCTCACGCTCAAAGAACTCAAAACCAATCCGCACATCTTCAAGCAAGCCATTCCGCTCGTCAAAGGGAGTGTGCCGATTATTGTTCAAGGCGACACGGGGCATTTTGTGGAAGTGAATTCGACCGATATTCCGCTAAGTGATCGCTTGGCAAACGGCTCAACTTTACCACAACTCGAAAAATTAGGGGCGATTTTGGATATGCATATTGCACGTCTCAAAATGCTCGACGAACAATAAACTTAAATAGCAATAGCAAACTTTATTGACACAATATGTTTTCATAGTAATGTGTTAGTACAGTTTGCTATTTTTTTGAACACATAATGGTACAGAAAACTAAAATTTCACAAACTTCACAAAGTCAAAAACCTTATAAAAACAATATTTTTTGATAAAAAATGCTTGCATTAAGATTTCTTTGTGTTATAATGAACATGTAAAAATTGTTCTAGTCACTTAGGTGGCACCAAACAACAAGGAGGAAAACACAATGACAGAAGCAGTATTGAATGCTTGGAACGGTTTCAAAGGTGATTCATGGCGTGAATCAATTGACGTAGCGCAATTCATTCGCGACAACTACACCGAATATACAGGTGACGAATCTTTCTTAGCAGACGCAACAGAAGGTACCAAAAAATTAAACGAAGTATTCCAAGATTTATTGGCATACGAAGTTGAGCACGGCGTAGCTGACATGGAAGAAAACATTGTATCAACTGTATTAGCTTACCCAGCAGCATACATTTCAGAAGAATTAAAAGACTACGAAAAAATTATCGGTTTGCAAACAGATAAGCCATTGAAACAAGGCTTAAACCCATTCGGCGGCGTTCGTATGGCGAAGCAAGCGTTAGAAGCATACGGCTACAAACTAAACCCAGAAATCGAGAAGAAATTTACAGATTGGGTACAAACACATAACCAAGGCGTATTCGATGTGTACGATAGCGACATTCGTAAAGCGCGTAAAAACAAAATCATCACAGGTCTTCCAGATGCTTACGGACGTGGCCGTATTATCGGTGACTACCGTCGCGTTGCATTGTACGGTGCAGAATTCTTAATGAAACAAAAAATGGCTGACTGGAAAGCTTTAGAAAAAGAAGTTTACACAGACGAAGACATGCAATTGCGTGAAGAAGTTTCTAAACAATACCGTGCATTGAACGAATTGATTCAATTAGGAGACTTACACGGATTTGACTTACGTCGTCCAGCAGCAACTGCTCAAGAAGCAATTCAATGGACTTACATGGCCTTTTTGGCAGCAGCAAAACAAACAAACGGTGCGGCAACTTCTTTAGGTCGTATGGACGCATTCTTCGATATTTATATCGAGCGTGATTTGCAAGCTGGTTTAATTACAGAAGCAGAAGCACAAGAATTCATTGACCATTTTGTTATGAAGTTACGTATGATTCGTTTCGCACGTACACCAGACTTCAACGATGTGTTCTCTGGTATGCCAACTTGGGTAACCTTGTCAATCGCAGGTATGAACAACGACGGCCGTTCACTCGTTACAAAAACAGCTTTCCGTTGCTTACATACATTGTACACAATGGGCGAATCTCCAGAACCAAACTTGACCATTTTCTATAACGAAAAATTACCAATCGCATACCGTGAATACTGTGCAAAAGTATCGATTGATACATCAGCGATTCAATACGAAAACGATGCAGTTATGTCTGACAAGTTAGGCTCAACAGACGCAGCGATTGCATGTTGCGTATCTCCAGCAATTATGGGCTTGGAACACCAATACTTCGGTGCGCGTTTCTCAGGACCTAAAGCATTGTTATACGCTGTATCAGGCGGTATTGACGAGAAGAGCCGTGACGTCGTTATTGAAGGCTTAGAGCCAATGACAGGCGACTACTTAGACTACGATGAACTCGTTCAAAAATTAGACATCGTTTTAGATTGGACAGCAAAAACATACATGCGTGCATTGAACATCATTCACCGTTCACATGACCGTTACGCTTACGAATCAACACAAATGGCGTTGTTAGATACTAAACCACACCGTTACTTTGCAACAGGTATCGCAGGTTTAGCGTTAGTAGGGGACATGTTATCTGCTGTTAAATACTCTAAAGTTCGCGTTGTTCGTGACGAAACAGGATTCCCAGTTGACTACGTAGTAGAAGGCGAACAATTCCCAACATTTGGTAACAACGATGACCGTGTAGACAGCTTAGTAACAGGCTTCTTACATGACTTCATGGAGCGTTTACGCGCATTACCAACTTACCGTAACGCAGAAGTAACAACTTCTATTTTGACAATTACATCAAACATCGTTTACGGAAAATCATTAGGTAACGTCTTCACAGGTTCAGATCCAAAAATCGTTGGCTACCGTGAGCCATGGACACCAATCGCACCAGGTGCGAACCCACAATACAACTCTGTTAAGTCAGGCGCGTTAGCAGCATTAGCATCTGTTGCAAAAATTCCATTCGACGACGCAAAAGACGGTTCTTCATACACATTCGCTATCCATCCAAAAGCATTAGGACGCGACGATGACGACCGTAAATCAAACTTAGCAAGCATGTTAGACGGATACTTCCACAAAGGCGGACACCACTTGAACGTCAACGTCTTAAACCGTGAAAAACTCATTCACATCTTACAAAATCCATCTGAAAACCCACATGCTGTATTGCGTGTATCAGGTTACGCATTGTACTTGAACAAAGCAACCAAAGCACAAATTGATGACATCTTACAACGTGTTATCCACAACCAATTCTAACAAGAATCTGAATAAGGTCGAGGTGTCCACTTCGACCTTGTTTTGTTAAGAATTTTTTAAGATTGTGGTCGTTTTATTTACATCATGGACTTCCTATGGCAAAGTAATTCATGTATAATGTTTTAGGAGGACAGTGTATGGAATATGGATGCAAAAAATTTATACTAAAAGTAATCAAGATTTGTTTAATAATTTTTGCTGTACCAGTACTTGTGTTGATGTTGTTTCTTAATGCAATGTATATGGATGATGTGAGGTTTTGGAAACGGAATACCGTCCAGTTTTACGATACGTTTAGCTTAAAATTAGAAGGAGACGCAACACCGTATATTTCTGTGAGACTTGACCGCAGCTATAAAGAAACATCTGCTTTATTTCAAAATGTTGATAAAAAGCCATTTATTCAATTATTAAAGCAAGCGTTTGAAGAGCTGGATTACGAACTTTTTTCAGATTCTCGGGACAATGAATTTGTCTTACAGTACAAAGCGTCTGATTTTTATAAATTATTAGAGTCTCAGCCAGAGTTGTCAAACGAGTTGATACAGTTATTGCAACAAGAATTCAAACAACATTCAAAAGAAGATACTGTTCGCGTAGGATTAGATCATGATAGTATTGGCTTGTATGGCCCCAACGATACGTCAGTTTTTATTTCGATAGATTAGGAGGTAGTGTGATGACACACGATAATTCAGTAATTGGACTTGTCCATTCAACAGAAAGTTTCGGCTCTGTTGACGGGCCAGGGATTCGTTTTATTTCTTTTATGCAAGGATGCCGTATGCGGTGCGAATTTTGCCACAATCCAGACACTTGGAGCATGGGCGGCGGCAACGAATATACCCCGCAGCAACTGTTTGATCAAGCGGTACAATATCGCGATTTTTGGGGCAAAAAAGGTGGCGTAACAGTCAGCGGTGGCGAACCTTTACTACAAGTTGACTTTATTATTGAATATTTCAAGCTGTGTAAGGCGAATGGCATCAACACTTGCTTGGATTCGTGTGGCGCACCTTTCACGCGAAAAGAGCCGTTTTTCAGTCGTTTCCAAGAATTGTTGAAATATACGGATTTAATTTTGTTTGACTTGAAGCATATTGATAGCGAAGGGCACCGCAAATTGACTGGACATCCGAATGAGAACATTTTGGATATGGCGCACTACTTGTCTGAAGTTGGGCAACCTGTTTGGATTCGTCATGTTTTGGTGCCAGAACGGACGGACTACGACGAATACTTAATTCGTTTGAGCGATTTTGTCAAAAAATTAAATAACGTCTTGAAGTTTGAAGTGTTACCTTACCACAAATTAGGCGTGTATAAATATGAAGCGCTCGGCATCAAGTATCGTCTTGAAGGCATTGAGCCGCCAACTGCAGAACGTGTCGAAAATGCCAAGCAAATTTTGGATACAGAAAGCTACAAAGGCTACTTAGATGTTTAATGCGCGAACTTGCGAAATGCTCAAGTTTTCGTTATACTAATAGAGGAATTACCGATTTAGGAGGAACTATTAACTATGTCAAAATACTTAGTCTTCGGACACAAAAATCCTGATACAGATACGATTGCTTCTGCAATTGCCATGAGCTTTTTCTTAGAAAAATTAGGTCATGAATCAGAGCCAGTCGCTTTGGGAGAAGTGAACGAAGAAACGGCATTTGCATTGGCGCATTTTCATGTGGAAGCGCCGCGCGTTGTGTCAACCGTAGCCAATGAAGTAAACCGCGTAGCGTTAGTCGACCACAACGAAGCGATTCAATCTGTGGACGATTTGAGCGAAGTGACGGTCGATTACGTCGTGGATCACCACCGCATTGGGTTTGAAACCGCGCAGCCGTTATATTATCGCTGTGAGCCGATTGGCTGTACGGCAACTGTTTTATACAAAATGTTCAACGAATATCAATTCGATATTCCAAAAGCAATCGCAGGCTTAATGTTATCCGCGATTATTTCAGATACATTGTTATTCAAGTCGCCAACTTGCACGCACATTGACGAAGAAGTGGCTTACAAATTGGCAGATATCGCAGAAGTCAATGTCAACGAATACGGGCTAGAATTATTGAAAGCCGGCACGAATTTAGCCAGCAAAACAGTTGAAGAATTGTTGACGCTCGATTCCAAAAACTTCGACATGAACGGCAATACCGTTCGCATTGCTCAAGTCAATGCCATTGGTTTTGACGATGTCACTTCACGCAAAGATGCAATTTTAGCCAAAATGCAATCCGATTTGGACGCCAATAACTTAGCATTATCATTGCTCGTTGTGACAGACGTTTTGGAAAGCAATTCCATCGGCTTTGTTGTCGGTGCCGACACAACCATCGTCGAAAAAACATTCAAACAACCTGTCGTTGAACAACAAATCGACTTACCAGGTGTTGTGTCACGTAAAAAACAAATCGTGCCACAATTAACCGAAAGCTACCAAGCATAAAAATTGTGAAAATCGTTTCGCTCTGTTTATAATGGAGTGGAACGATTTTTTTGTTTGAAGGAGGGAATTATGCCATATTTATTGTTAGCCGTAGAAGGCGTGCTGACTTTTTTGTCGCCGTGTTTGTTGCCGATGATTCCGATTTATGTCGCGTATTTGGCTGGCAAAAATAGCGCACAGCCTTCTAAATATTACTTATTTCGCCAATCGGTATTATTTGTTTTAGGATTTTCTATTATTTTTATGGCGATGAACACGTTAGTTTCGAGCATTGGTATTTTTTTCTTGCAGTATCGACGTGCGATGACTTTTATCATTGGGTGTTGGCTTATCTTACTCGGCATTGATTTTTGGCAGCAAAATGCGCTACTTGGATGCTTTATGCAGGGTTCAAAAAAAGCAATGACCAACAAAGGAGCTTTTGTATTCGGAATGTTGTTTGCGATTAGTTGGACGCCTTGCGTCGGTGTTTTTTTGGCAAGTGCGTTGGCACAAGCGGCGACCGCCGAATCGTTGATGCAATCTATGGTAATGTTGAGCTGCTTTTGCTTAGGGTTGGGAATTCCGTTTATTTTGACGGCGGTTTTATTAGATGAAATGCGCCAGTCGTTGAAACAACTCACTCAATTTACACCTATCATCCAAAAAGTAAGCGCCGTTTTGTTAATTGGAATTGGCGTGACCATGTTATTGGGTTGGTATGATTATTTGATTATGTTAGGAGGATCTTTATGAAAAAAATAGTTGGTATTATACTTGCAATGGCTGCGTTATTTTTAGGAGCGACCAGTTTTTATCAAATGAATTCAACAACGACTGTAAAAATTGAAGAATCGATTGAAAGTGTGGCGGTTTCTTCAGAAAGTTTGTCTGCTTCAGAAAGTTCATCGTCATTCTCATTGAGAGTTGCGAACAAACTCGATGAAAATTTGTCGCTCGCACCAAGCGTGACACTTGAAGATAGCGAGGGAAATCGTCACGATTTGTCAGAATTTGCCGGCAAGCCAACGATTATCAATTTATGGGCGTCTTGGTGTCCGCCTTGTCGCGAAGAAATGCCGTATTTTGAAGCGGCGTATCAAACTTACGGTGACCAAATTAATTTTGTTATGTTGAACGCTTTAGAAAGTCGCCCGACAGAAACGAAAGAAGTAGCACAAGCCTTTATTGAAGAAATCGAAATGTCTGCGCCTGTTTATTACGATGTTAAATTCAATAATCAAATTAAATTCGGCGCAACAATTATGCCGACAACGGTTTTGTTGAATGACCGTGGGCAAATCGTCAAGTTTATTCGTGGCGCTGTGTCGCAAGAAACATTAGAAGCCGAAATTGACAGCTTATTAGCCACTCAAGAATAATACAAAGAAACACTCCGTGAACCTCGTCCAAATAAGACGAACTTCATGGAGTGTTGTTTAATTTTTGGAACGTTGCGCGAGTGTGTGCACCGATAAATGACGTGCAGTTGCCCATGATGTAAGGCCATTTCCGAGAACGATATCGGTTTTGGTCAAGTCGTCAACCGTTTGACAGCCGAGCATCAACATGACATGTGCGATACTTGCTTGCCATTCTTGGACGAGCTCGATTGTTTTTTGGACGCCGTGATGATGCAAATAATGCAAAAAAGTTCCAGAGATGCCGACCGATTTTGCGCCGAGTGCCAACGATTTGACAATGTCTAGATAATGGCGAATGCCACCGCTAGCTAGAATCGTGGCCGGACATTGATAAGCTTCCAACAAACTTTCAGCCGTAGATTGTCCCCAACCGTTGAGCAGTTGAAAATCTAAATGATGGCGCCGACTATTTTCGATGGTGATGAAGTTGGTGCCGCCACGTCCACCGACATCAATAGTTTGGACGCCGAGGTCAATCAATTGTTGAATCGTTTGACGACTCATGCCGAATCCGACTTCTTTGACGATAACAGGGACGCCTAACTTTGCCACGATTTGTTCAATATTTTGCGCCCAAGTTGTAAAATCGCGGTCGCCTTCTGGCATGACGACTTCTTGCGGCACGTTCAAATGAATTTGCAAGGCGTTTGCTTGCAATAAATCAACGGCTTTTTTGGCTGTTTCGAGCGTATGATGTGCTCCCAAATTCGCGAGCACAAAACCATTCGGATTCATTTTGCGAATAATTGTAAAACTATCAGACGTGCTGATGTCTTTCATAGCGACGCTGACAGAACCAGATGCCATCGACAAACCAGTTTCACGCGCCACTTCAGCAAGTTGCGCATTAAACGAACGCGTATATTCCGAACCGCCCGTCATTCCATTAATAAAAAAAGGCAAGGAATGCGTTGCGTTTGCCCACTGTGTAGACAGTTGAATGTCGTCCATTTTGATAGGGGAGAAAGAATGATGCACAAAACGGATATCGTCAAAATCCGAATGGCTCAAGTGCTGATGTTGTTGTAATGCTAAATTGACGTGGTCATCTTTGCGATTCGTCATAATCAAAGTCCTCCTTAATGGATTGGTGGGGCAACGTCAATCGAAAGCGGTGTAATGGCTTCTTGCTGCCATGCTTTTATGAGTGGTGCTACGAGTGAGCGGTCCATGCCAATAGCGATACCACAATCGCCGCCACCTGCGCCCGAAGATTTTGCTTCAAATTGATAGGAGCGAGCAATTTCAATGAGTTGCTCCAAGGCATCTGTTTGAATGGACAAGCCGAACGTGTGTCCAAATTGTTGCAGCAAATGTCTTGAATTTGCGAGTTCGCTTTGAATATTCACGACATTTTTCGCTTCAAAAGCGTGCTTCATTCGTTGTACGCATTGAGCGCTTTTTTGGATAAATGCTTGATAAAAAGGATGCTGGTTCGCCTGAGCGTCTTGCACTAACTGGATAAAATGATCCGTAGAAGCAGGAGATTGCGTCCATCCGACTAATAACGTCAATTGTTCAGGGGCAGTGAGTGGTTCGAGTGCCAATCCTTCCCAATCCGTATGCAGTAATGTATAAAAAGGCGTACCTTTGGCGATTTCGCCGCGCAGCCATGTACGAGATGGAGATTGATAATAGAGCCATCCGCCGTAACAATTAGAGGCAATATCGCCTAAACTACCCAAATTGCCGTTTTTGACGAGCGCGATGGCGGCGAGTTTATAAACTATTTCGCGTGAGCGTGGCACCAATCCATAAAAACTTAACAATGCTCGAATGGTTGCGACTGTGACGGCTCCGCTAGAGCCGAGGCCGTATTTTTTGCCATCTTGGCTGACCAATTCACTCGAAATCGTGATGCGATAATCTTGAAGAGGGCGGTTCATTTCGGATAAAAGTGTTTCGACGGTTTCAATCGCCGCTAACACATAACGCCACTGAGGCTGTTCGGGAATGCGGGCGTTCACTCGTTGATACGCGTAATCTGTCAATTCTGGCAAATTAGATTGCAATAATCCATGATTGCTCGTTAAACTCAGCTGAATTGTGCAATGTAAATATTGATTGACCGCCACCAAAATCGCAGGGGTACCTGCTTCTAGTACGGCGTATTCTCCTGCAATGAATAGTTTTCCTGGAACGTGTGCCGTAATTTTTTGGAAGGTGAGGGCGGGGTTTAAGTCGAATAAATCAAGGAAGTTCATTTTGCGAAACTCCCGTCTAGCGCGTATGGAGCTGGGCCTGCCTTGGCAATGATAAGCTGTTCTTTCGCAAAATGTTGCGCGAAATAAGCTTGAACATCCAATGCTTGACTAGCGCGGCATAATACTTTCACGTTAGGTCCCGCATCCATTGTAAAGTAGCACGGAATGCCTTGTTGGCGCAATTCACGAACGCAATTCATCGCGATTAACGAATCGGGCTCCCAATACGTGAAACTTGGCTTTGCGGCAATCATCGTGGCGTGCATTTTCATCGCGTTGTGTTCGGCGATTTCGCCCATCGTACAAAAATCTTGTGCGGCAATTGCTTGTTTAATCGCTACCAAATCTTTTTCGACTTCGCTCGGCCACGCGGCATAAAAAGGCGACGTCTCAATTGTTTGTTGCATGCCGATACGACTACTAATTTTTTTGCTATGAGTATTGATAGCGACAACGAGCATAGCGATATCCCAATTTGCAGCGTCAATCGCTTCTGCAAAACTGCTCGCACTATCATCACCAACGCCTTTGTGCCACTCCACAAACCCACCAAAAAGACTGCGACAGGCACTGCCAGAGCCTTGTCTAGCATATGTCGAAAGGGTTTGACTATCTAAATTTAATTGCAACGCATGGTTGCAGGCACAAGCTAGCGCCGCAAAAGCAGAAGCCGAAGAGGCCAAACCAGCAGCAGTCGGAACATGATTAACACTTTCAATGCAAAATGGCAAGTCAACTTGCGCAACTTGGCGGAATAAATTGACAAATTGTGTAATTTTTTGCGTGTTTTGGGCATCTTGTAATGCATGATTCAAGTAAAATGTATCTTGCTGAATATCCGAGCTGAACGTAATTTTCGTATCCGTATAAAAAGCATCCAACGTCAACGACAAACTGCTTGTTATCGGCAAAAATAAATCCGCATTGCGCTTGCCCCAATATTTGATGAGCGCGATATTTGTGTGGGCGCGATAATGCGCGGTTAATGATGACATAAGTTGCTCCTTTCTGCATTCAAAGAAGTAATCCATGTTTGGATGGCGCCTGCTTCTTGCATAGCGTTGGCGATATAACGCGCTTCTTCTTCCGTTGAAGCGAGTGCGATGGCGCATCCGCCGAGTCCGCCACCTGTCAGTTTTGCGCCGAGTGCGCCTGAACGCCAAGCAGCGCTGACAATTTGGTCTAATTCAGGAGTAGACACGCCAAGTTGATTCAAATAATAATGGTTATAGGTCATCAAACGTCCTAATTCGACAACATTTTGCTGTTGGATGGCGTGGTACGCTTTTTGGACGAAAGAGCCAATGTCGCTCAATACTTGATTCGCAAAAAGAGGGCGCGCTTCCTTAAGTTGTGCGACTTTTTGGACGGCGAGTTTCGTTTGCCCCGTTTGTCCGCTATCTGCCACCACCAAAAAAGCATCTAATGCTAAGTTGAATGTCTTGGGTGGTTGACTTTTGCGGTAAATGACAGGTTGCGCAGAACTTGTCATCAACGTATCAATGCCGCTCGTCGTTGCATGCGCAATGACTTCTGCTTGGTTGACAATAAAACGCAGTTGCGCGTCTGACAAAGTTTTTTGATAAAAATGCGCAATGGCACGTACTAAAGCAACGGAAACAGCTGCTGACGAGCCCATACCGCGTTCGAGTGGAATCGAACTGTCAATGCGAATATGCATACTTTGCGGTTGAATTTTTAAACTTTCGAGCGTTAATTGATACGCTTGTTTCAAATTATTAAAAGCAACGGGAGCCTCATTTAGCAGACCATTATAATAAGGGCAACTCAAATAAGTTTCTGACTGCTCGTATGGGGTAATGTGCACATGGGATTGCACCGCATCAAACGGCATCGCAATCGCAGGAAAATCATACACTACCGCATGCTCTCCCATCAAAATAATTTTGCCGTGAGCCGTTCCTTGACCGATTTGGGTCGGTGTCAAAGTATTTATCATCACTAATCTCCTTTAACGGAATAATCTCATTGTCTATTTTACACATTTTTTGACAAAAAAGTACAAATTTAAGAAAAATTTAAACAATTTGTGGTATGATAGTAGCGTAAAAATCGACAATTGGGAGTTACCTTATGGAATTAGAAATGTTCACGTCGTATTCGCGTGAGGATTGGCATGCGCTGTACCAAAATGACCAATTAGTGCAGCCGATGAACGAACTCGAAAAACTTGTTTCATTGAATGACCGCCTTTCCGAAGAAGACGTCCAAAAAATTTATGTCCCATTAGTGCGCTACTTGGACAAAATTTGGCAACACATTCAGCAATTGAATGATATGAAGCAATCCTTTTTGAGTATCGAAAAGAGAACTGTTCCGTTCATCATCGGCGTTTCGGGGAGTGTCTCCGTCGGCAAAAGTACGACCGCACGTGTGTTGCGACAACTTTTGGCGCAAGCTTATCCCGACAAAACTGTGGAATTGATGACGACAGACGGCTTTTTGTACGCGACAGCCGACTTAAAAAAACGTGGCATTTTGAACCGAAAAGGATTTCCTGAAAGTTACGATATGCCCGCTTTAATTGACTTCATGGTGCGCGTCAAGACAAGTCGCGAGCCTGTTAGCTATCCGCAATATTCGCACGAAATTTACGACATTATCCCAGACAAAAAAATTACGGTTCACCAACCTGATATCTTAATTGTAGAAGGGATTAACGTCTTACAATTACCGCAAAACCAGCGAATTTACGTCAGTGACTTTTTTGATGTGTCGATTTACATTGACGCCGAACCTGTCAACATTCAACAATGGTACATGGAGCGTTTTGATATGTTGCTCGATTTGGCTCGTCAAGATACGAACAATTATTACTACCGCATGAGCCAATGGCCAAAGCAGGAAGCACACGCTTACGCTTATAACATTTGGCAAACTGTCAATTTAGTCAACTTAATTCAAAATATTGAGCCGACGCGCGAGCGCGCCAATTTAATTTTGCATAAAACGCACAATCATTTGATTGATACTATTTACGTTAGAAATTATTAGGAGGCAATTTTTATGGAAAAAATTATCGTACTCGATTTTGGAAGTCAATATAACCAACTGATCACACGACGCATTCGCGAATTCGGCGTATTTAGCGAGCTGTTACCGAATGATACAACTGCCGAACAAATCAAAGCAGACGGCAATGTTATCGGCGTTATCTTCTCAGGAGGCCCACACAGCGTTTACGCAAAAGACTCATTTACTGTTGATCCAGCCATTTTTGAATTAGGATTGCCAATTTTAGGTGTGTGTTACGGTATGCAGTTGACGACGCATTTACTCGGCGGAAAAGTCGAACCAGCGACGACCAATCGTGAATTCGGAACGGCAGCCATTCAAGTACACCAAAACAAAACAGGCTTGTTTGAGCAACTTTCAGAAGAAGAAATCGTATTGATGAGCCACGGCGACCGCATTACCGCAATTCCTGACGGCTTTGAAGTGACGGCAAGCAATCCGCATTGCCCATTTGCCGCTTTTGAAAATAAAGAACGCCAAATTTACGGCGTCCAATTCCACCCAGAAGTGCGCCACAGCGTACACGGCAACGAAATGTTGCGCAATTTTGCCTTTAATATTTGCGGCGCAAAAGGCGACTGGACAATGGAAAGCTTTATCGACATGCAAATCGCCAACATCCGCCAAAAAGTTGACAATCGCAAAGTGCTGTTAGCATTATCAGGCGGTGTCGACTCTAGCGTCGTCGGCGTCTTATTACAAAAAGCCATCGGCGATCAATTAACGTGTATTTTTGTCGACCATGGCTTATTACGAAAAGGCGAGGGCGATCAAGTCATGGAAATGCTTGGTGGCAAATTTGGTTTGAATATTATTCGTGTGGATGCCAAAGACCGCTTTTTATCTAAGTTGGCGGGCGTTAGCGACCCAGAACAAAAACGCAAAATTATCGGAAACGAGTTTGTGTATGTTTTTGATGATGAAGCTGCTAAATTGGACGGCGTTGACTTTTTGGCGCAAGGAACTCTTTACACAGACATTATCGAATCTGGAACGAAAACGGCCGAAACGATCAAATCGCATCACAACGTTGGCGGGCTGCCAGAGGACATGCAATTCGAATTGATTGAGCCGTTGAACACCTTGTTCAAAGACGAAGTGCGCGCGTTAGGAACGGCGTTAGGCATGCCTGATAGCGTCGTGTGGCGCCAACCATTCCCAGGCCCAGGACTCGGCATTCGCGTTTTAGGTGAAATTACCGAAGAAAAATTAGAAATCGTCCGCGAATCAGACGCGATTTTACGAGAAGAAATTGCCAACGCAGGGTTAGAGCGCGACGTATGGCAATACTTTACCGTTTTGCCAGGCATTCGTAGCGTCGGCGTTATGGGCGATGGTCGCACTTACGACTACACCATTGGCATTCGCGCCGTCACAAGTATTGATGGCATGACGAGCGATTTTGCGAAGCTTCCATGGGAAGTCTTACAAAAAATTAGCGCCCGCATCGTCAACGAAGTTGCCCACGTCAACCGCGTCGTGTACGACATTACCAGCAAACCACCTGCAACGATTGAGTGGGAATAGTTAAAAACAGGCTATAAAGCCTTATAAATAGCCGTTTTGTGAGTGTTGTGCTTGCAAAATGCTTGCAGATTTTAGAAATACGTCACCTAAAGAGTAATTCTTTGGGTGATTTTTTTGTATTTAAAAATGCTACAGAGAGTTTCCCGTAGCATTATTTATTACAGTAAATTATTTTCTTTCAAGTATTCAATTCTCTTTTTTAGAATCTTATCACGGCTAAGAGCTTCAAATTCTTTCTGTGTTAGTGGTAGAGAGTAATATTCTAAAGATTTGTTTTTCATAGAATCAAATTGTTCCTTTGTAATAGAGTATGAAGGTTATCGTAAAAATTCAAATGATAAAATCTACATGATGATGAACAAAAAAGATGTGGAAGCCTATCAGAAATCTTATGAGGAAATAGATATTTTCCTTAAGCAATTTCCACATTTGAGACATGTGGTCATAGGAGAGTTAAAGACAAAATCAGGTAAAAATTTGTTCAAAAAGTTGAATGAGCATTCTAAGGAATTACAAGCTAAGCAAGAAGCGATTGCTAAGAAACATAATTCATTAGTAACACAGTATGATGAGTTGGAACACCTGAAGGTTAATATGAATGATTATCTTGGTAGAAATAAAATGGAGAACAAAAAAGAATCAGTTATTGGAGCAATTAAAAAACATAAAAAGAAAATAGATAAAACAATTGAGCAGAGTCATAGTATGAGTAACGATATGGAGCTATAGCGATACATGGAGAGTATTATAAATTTGATACTCTCCATTTTTTGATGCAATTAGCATCTTATTTTTCAATAAAAATATAGAAAAAATGGGTGAAACATGCTATAATGTCTACTAAATAGATTAAAATGTGGCAAGGAGGAATAAAGGTGGCAAATCTTAATGTTGCTGATGTAATAAAAGAATTAGATATTTCTAAGTCATATTTGTATAAATTGATAGGTAAAGAAAATATTTCTATTCCTAGGAGTGAAACAGGAAGATATTTTTGGGATGAAAAGACAGTTGAAATTATAAAAAGATTTTTATATACAGATAATTTACATGACATGGATGATACGGATTCTTTCATATCTAAATTAGGTTTAAAGCAATCCTTTATAAACAACAGAAGATATTTAGGAAATAAATATTCTCTTTCTGACTTTATAAGAAAAACAGTTGATGAAAATTGCAAAGGTGTAAATATTGTTATTGATATATTTAGTGGAACCGGTGCAGTTGCGAATACTTTTAAGGATAAAATGATTATCACAAATGATTTGCTGTATAGTAATTATATTTCTAATTATGCATGGTTTGGATATGAAAAATATTCAAGCAAAAAGATAATTGAGTTTATATACGATTATAATCAAATTAAAACAAAAGAAAATAATTATATGCGAGAAAATTTCGCAGATACTTTTTTTTCTGCTGATGATTGTAGCAAGATAGGATATATAAGAGAAGATATAGAAGTAAAGTATAAAAACAAAGAAATAAATTTTAAGGAATATGCAATATTGATTACATCGCTTCTATATGCAATGGATAAGATTGCAAATACAGTTGGACATTACGATGCATATAGAAAAAATGTCGACTTTGAAAAAACTTTAGTATTGAATGTGTTGCTACCTGAAGAAACGATAAATTCTAATAATACTTGTTATAACCTTGATGCAAATGAGCTGATAAAAACTATTAAAGGTGATTTGCTATATTTAGATCCTCCATATAATTCAAGGCAGTATTGTGATGCATACCATTTACTTGAAAATGTGGCACGATGGAAGAAACCTGAAGTTTATGGGATTGCAAGAAAGATGGATAGGACTTCACTTAAAAGTGATTACTGTATGATTACAGCCACAAAAGCATTTGAAGAGCTTATCGAAAAGGCTGATACAAAGTATATTTTGCTTTCATATAACAATATGTCTGATAAGGGGAATGATCGGTCAAATGCGAAAATATCGGATGAAGATATTATGAGAATTCTTAGCAAAAAGGGGAAGGTTACTATATTTGAATCGGACTATAAGAGTTTTTCGACGGGCAAGTCAGATATAAAGGACAATAAAGAAAGACTGTTTTTATGCGAAGTGTTTAGTGAAGAAAAGAAGAAAATGAACATAGCTTGTCCGTTTAATTATACAGGCGGTAAATTTAAGTTGTTGGAACAGTTACAACCTTTATTTGATGAAAAGGAAGTATTTTTAGATTTATTTGCCGGAGGAGGAAATGTTGGAATAAATTCCTCTTATTCAAAAGTTATTTTTAATGATTCAAATGAAAAATTGATAGATTTAATTGAATTTATAAAAGACACTGATACTGATGTTTTATTAAAACAAATAGACAATATTATTAAGGCATATAATTTATCCAACACATCATTATATGGGTATTCTTATTATGACTGCGATAGTAGTAGAGGCTTAGCCGAATACAATAGAGGAAGATTCCTCAAATTAAGAGATGATTTTAATGCTAAAGTTCTTGCCGGAGAGGCAGATTACTCAATGCTATATGTATTGATGGTTTACTCTTTTAATAATCAAATTCGGTTTAATCGAAAAGGGTTGTTTAATCTTCCGGTAGGGAAGAGAGACTTTAATTCCAAAATGAGAAGTAAACTTGTGTTATTTTCTGAAGAATTAAAAAGTAAAGATGTCCAGTTTATGAAAAAGGATTTTAGGGAGATTTCGTTGGATGATTTTTCTAAGGAGACTTTTATTTATTGTGATCCACCTTATTTGATTACAAATGCAACATATAATGAAAATGGAATGTGGACTGAAATAGAAGAAAAAGCTTTACTTAAATTTTTGGACGAAGCCAGTGAAAAAGGTTTTAGTTTTGCTTTGTCTAATGTTTTGGAAAGTAAAAATAAAAGAAATAATATTTTATATAATTGGATTGAAAGTAAGGGGTATTACTGCAATAGTCTGAATAAAAGTTATTCAAATAGTAATTATCATAGAAAAAACAAGAATAGTATATCTGAAGAAGTTTTGATTACTAATTACCTTGTGAATTGGAGGAATGAGTAAATGGCGAATAAAAGTATTCCATACCAAAGTTTTTGTTGGGTCATAGGAACTACAAGTTTTAGAACGGCAAAACTAAATTTAAAAATCGAGGCACAATTGTTACTGCTTGATGAATTTTATAATGAAGTCATAAAAGAATCAAGTTGGAACTGGAACAGTGAATTGCAAGAAAAATATTATGATTTTATGAAAGATAGAGCTTTCCTAACAGGAGAAGCAAAAAGAAAAGACAAAGATGCCAGAGAAAAAACATCAGGATTGGTTGATATTGGTTTAATTACAGAAGATAGATTGATTACGGAAGCAGGAAGAGAACTCCTTAAAATAACAAGCAGCGGGGATTTTGAAACCAATAATGTGTTTAATATTAACAGAGATAGCTTTATCTATCTAAAACAGCTTCTTAAAACAAGTATAGATGTAAGTGGTAGTATCGTTAGACCGTTTATTGCGGTTGTAAAGTGCCTGACGGAACTTGAGTTTTTAAGTTATGATGAGTTTACTTATTTTGTTCCGCTAATTAGAGATGACGAAAGTGCAAAACAAATCATATCGGATATTAAATTATATCGAGAAGGTAAAATTTTGCCGGATGAAATAATTTATAAGAGGCTTATGCAAATGGAAAACTACAAACTTGCACAAGAAGAATTTATAGCCTCTGATGTTGATGAAAATCTAATATGTTTAGTGGGAATGAATCGTAAAAGCAGAAGCTATGACAAGCCGTACTATAAATTGTATGAGAATTTAAAGAAGGTATTTCTTGATGGCGAAAATATTTATGAATCACTATTAAATTCTGCAAAGAATATAAATCAAAAACCTGGAACATTGTGGAGAAGTTTACTATTTAAAACAACCAATATTGGAGTTATAAGAAAAAATGGGAAGTCTTCAATTCACAAACAATGCCCATTTATAAACTGTAAAAATGAAACAGAACTCAAAGAGGTATTTTTCAAATACTTGCATGTTTTTAAAGCAATGGCGACTTTATCTGATTATTTTGATTTAAATAGAAGATATTTTAATATTACAGATACTCTAATTTTTGAAGATAGTATGATTAAGTTGGATATGATTCCAAAGTATTATTTTGAAGAAATTATTGATGTTTTGTATACAGAAACTTTTAGCAGAGATAATAATCTCAGAGCTGATGCCTCGCTTGAAACTATATCAGAAGCATTCAAGTTAGATATTAGCAAAGTATATGCAGCTTTAAGTAAAGATTTAGGAATTACAATTAAGAGTCCGGAACAAGCTGCAACTTATGTAAATGATGAACGATACAGACGATTTAATACTTTGATTGACAAGAAATTTAATGATTCTGTGCTTATAGAGTTACTAAATTGTTTTGAGAAACGAGATGATAGGCGAATAGAAGAACTTGTTACTGATGAGGCTGCAATACCAACTATCTTTGAATATATTTTGGGAATTATATGGTACAAAGTGAGTGAAAGACAAGGAAATATTTTGGATTTCATGAAGTTATCATTAGAAGCCAATTTATTGCCGAAGACCCACGCAGCTGGAGGTTATGCAGACATTATATATGAATATGAAGCGTGTACCTCTTATCCGAAACATTCATTATTGCTTGAAGCAACCCTTGCAGATGGAAATAATCAAAGAAGAATGGAAATGGAGCCTGTTTCAAGGCATTTAGGCGATTATAGGATTAGATTTAATAATCCGTTTGATTATAGCCTATTTGTAAGCACATACTTGGATAAAAATGTAATCTCAGATTTTAGATATAGAAAGATAATTCCATACACTAGAGACGAAGAAACTATCACAGGAATGAAGATTATTTCAATGGATACAGATTCGCTTAAGAAAATAATTGAAAATAAGGTTAAATACAAATATCTGTATGAAGTGTTTGACAAATACCATGAAATGCCATTAGAGACTTTAGATTGGCATGATGGGATGATAAAAGAAGCTACAGGGGAGTATAAAAGTTAGTTATTAATTAGGAGGGGAAAATGGCAAGTAAGAATATTATTTTGGAGGAAATACTTAAACAGTATAAAGAAGCGACAACTGACAACTCGATCAATGATGATAAAAATTTTGAATATTTTGCAGCAGAACAACTATTAAAAGACGAAAATTTGGATGAAGATGAAATAAATTCAGGATTAATTGGGGATTCCAATGATAATGGAATAGATGGGTTTTATATTTTCTTAGACGGAGAA
>JAUNEB010000024.1 GCA_030525795.1 Aerococcaceae bacterium
CGCAAGCTTGTCTGCAATGATGTTAGCAATGGGCTTAAAGAAAAAAGAAGAGGAATAAGCACCTCTTCTTCCCGAAAGGGGACGTAGCTAAAATCTCGTTTTAACTAAAAACGTTTCATTGCGCACACGAGATTTGAATTAGTTAATTGCTCATTGAAGCAAAATGAAATAGGCACTAGGAATTTGAACTTTCCTAGTGCCTATTTTTTTAGCGGTCGCCGTTATAAATCGTGTTGCGTACGAGAACGTAATCAACTTTGCGGATGGCTTCTAAGTCGCGCCCGCCCGCGTATGAAATGGAAGACTGCAAGTCTTGTTGCATTTCGATAAGGGTGTCGGCTAATTTGCCACGAGCAGGAATCATTTCTTTTTTGCCTTCGACGTTTTTGTGTTCGCCTTTTTGGTATTGTGAGGCGCTGCCGAAGTATTCTTTGTAAAGTTTGCCGTCGATTTCGCGGTTTGCGCCAGGGCTTTCTTCGTGCGCTGCCAAAAGGGAGCCAATCATAACCATTGACGCGCCGAAACGAATCGATTTGGCAATGTCGCCGTGGTGACGAATGCCGCCGTCTGCGATAATCGGTTTGCGTGCAGCTTTTGCACATAAGCGGAGTGCTGCGAGTTGCCAGCCACCTGTTCCAAATCCCGTTTTGAGTTTGGTGATGCAGACTCGTCCTGGTCCGATGCCGACTTTGGTTGCGTCTGCGCCAGCGTATTCGAGTTCGCGAACGCCTTCGGGTGTGCCGACATTTCCCGCAATCAAAAAGACGCTAGGCATGTGTTGTTTGATGAATTGAATCATGCGAATCACTTCGTCAGAATGTCCGTGTGCGACGTCAATCGTAACGTAATCAGGAATGGCGTTAGCGGCCACTAATTCACGTACAAAATCATATTCGTAAGGTTTAATCCCGATACTAATTGACGCAATAAGTCCGCGTTCTTTCATTTTTTGGACGAAAGGGAGACGCGCCGCTTCATCAAAACGGTGCATAATGTAGAAGTAGTTGTTCTCTGCGAACCAGATAGCTAATTCTTCGTTGATGACGGTTTGCATATTCGCGGGCACTACGGGAATCTTGAATCTGTGCGGGCCGAATTGAATGCGCGTGTCACATTCTGAACGGCTTGTCACAATACATTTGTTGGGAATCAGTTGTACGTCTTCATAGTCAAAAACTTCCATGATAATCAATCGCTCCTTTAGTTGAATGGAATTAAGATTTATACAATTCGTTGACGCGTTGTTGTACGTCTTTGTTTTCTAAATATTCTTCGTAAGTCGTGTTGATGCGGTCGAATGAGCCGTTTGGTGTTAATTCGATGACGCGGTTACATGTGGTGTTCAACACTTCGTAGTCGTGTGAGGCCATGAGAATTGCGCCTTTGAACTTGATTAATCCGTCGTTCAAAGCGGTAATAGATTCTAAGTCTAAGTGGTTTGTTGGCTGATCTAAGACAAGAACATTGGCTTTTGAAAGCATCATTTTGGATAGCATGCAGCGGACTTTTTCGCCACCAGATAAGACGCTGACTTGCTTCATGACGTCTTCGCCTGAAAATAGCATGCGGCCTAAGAAGCTACGCAAGAAGGTGTTATCTTGTTCTTCTTTTGGTGCGTATTGGCGTAACCAGTCGACGATAGTTAAGTTGACGTTATCGAATTCGTCACTTGAATTTTTTGGTAAGTAAGTTTGGCTTGTTGTGACGCCCCATTCGAATGAGCCAGAATCGGGTTCTAGTTTGCCCATGATAATGTCGAAGAATGTTGACAAGGCGATGTCGTTTCGGCTCAAAAAGGCGACTTTATCTTCGCGCGAAAGGGTAAAGGTAATGTTGTCCAATACTTTTTCGCCATCGATAGTTTTGGATAAGTTTTCGACGCGCAATAAGTCGTTGCCGATTTCGCGTTCAGGCGAAAATCCGACGAATGGGTAGCGACGGCTAGATGGTTGAATGTCGTCCAATGAAATTTTGTCGAGCATTTTTTTACGAGAAGTTGCTTGTTTGGACTTAGAGGCGTTCGCTGAGAAGCGGGCGATAAAGGCTTGGAGTTCTTTGATTTTTTCTTCTTTTTTCGCATTTTGGTCAGCGGCTAATTTGGCAGCGAGTTGGCTAGATTGTAACCAGAAGTCGTAGTTACCGACGTAAATTTTGATTTTGCCGAAGTCGACGTCCGCCATGTGCGTACATACTGTATTCAAAAAGTGACGGTCGTGAGAAACGACAATAACAGTATTCGGGAAATTCAAAATAAAATCGCTCAACCACTCAATCGCTTTAGCATCCAAACCGTTGGTCGGCTCGTCAAGTAGCAAGTTATCTGGCTTGCCGAATAACGCTTGGGCGAGCAACACTTTGATTTTGTCAGCTTCAATCAATTCACGCATTAAGTTGTAGTGCAAGTCTTTTGAAATGCCTAAACCTTGCAACATGTTTGCAGCTTCAGCTTCGGCTTCCCAGCCGCCCATTTCAGCGAATAAACCTTCCAATTCGCCAGCGCGAACGCCGTCTTCATCGGTAAAGTTTTCTTTCATGTAAATGGCGTCTTTTTCTTTCATGATGCTGTACAATTCTTTGTGACCCATCATGACGGTTTCGATGACAGAATAGTCCTCGAATGCGTAGTGGTTTTGGCTCAAGACAGACAAGCGCTCATGCGGATCCATTGAAACATTTCCTGTCGTTGGCGTGATTTCTCCTGACAAAATTTTGAGGAAAGTAGACTTTCCTGCACCGTTGGCACCAATTACGCCGTAGCAGTTGCCGGGTGTAAAGGTAATATTGACCTCGTCAAAAAGTTTACGATCTGAAAAAAGTAAACTTACGTTTGACACATTAATCATTTGATAGCCTCCTTAAATGAAATTACTTGTTCATCATACCATATTTTGACAAAAAAAGCTTTAGCTATTCGTCAAGTTTGCACGAAAAAAGTTCAGACAAACATCTGAACTTTAGACATTATAAAAAGTTTTTCACTAATTTTTTAGCGACTTCATTTTGCAATGAGTAGAAGATTTTGGTTCCTTCGCGTCGTGTTTCTACAAGCCCAGCTTCGCGCATTTTGCTAATGTGTTGCGAAACGCTTGATTGCGGCAAATCCAATGTTTGTTGAATTGTTCCTACGTTCATCGTGCCATTTTTTTGCAAAATAACGGCAATTGAAAAGCGAATCGGATGTGCAAGTAGTTTTAAGATATTGACTAATTGTTGAGTTTCTTTAGAATTCACATCAATGTTTTTCATCAATACACCTCCTCAATTTTTAGGTTAGGGTAACAGTATAACACAACTTTTTTTAGTTTGTAAAGTTATGGCATCCGAAAGGGAAATTAGTAGCAGTTTTGGCAATATTCGAGTAAAATAAAGATTATACACATTAAAGGAGTGATTTTATGACACAAACATTGCCATTAAGACAAGATTTACCCATTGAAGAAACGTGGGATTTGACACTATTATTCAAGACGCAAGACGATTATGAAGAAGCGGTCGACGTGTTGAAACAAGACGTGCTAAATTTTGTAAAAAACTACGCGGAACAATTAGCCCAAGAAAGCAAACTATTAGCTGCTTTAGCAGATTACGAGCAAATTAACCGCAAATTGAGCTTTATTCGAGCATACGGCGCACTCGGTTACGAAACCGATAAACTGAATGCGCAATACGAAGAAAACGAAGCAAAATTAGCACCGCTTTTTGAGTTTGTTGCGCAACAATTCGCGTTTTTTGAACCAGAAATTAGCCAATTGCCTGAATCCGTCATTCAAACAACAGCTGATTCACCTTATCACTACTACATCGAAGAAGTGATGCGTGGCAAATCAACATTGTTGTCTAAAGAAGTGGAAGAAGTGTTGAGTGCGTTAGGCGGGTCTATTTTTAATCAATATGGCCAATATTTGACGACGAAGTTTCAAGATTTGACATTTGATGATTTTGAGGCAAATGGTAAAATTTACTCAAACAGTTTTGTCGAATTTGAAGGCGATTATGAATGTCACCTTGACCCAGCCATTCGCCACGCTTCTTGGCAATCATTCCATAACGGCTTGGCAAAATATCAACATAGCTTAGCTGCCAACTACATTAGCCAAGTTCAAACCGAGAAAAAAATGGCGACTTTGCGCGGATTTGATTCCGTTATTGATTTCTTGCTTTTCAACCAAAAAGTATCACGCGAAGCGTACAATCGCCAAATTGATGTGATTATGAGCGAATTTGCGCCAGTGATGCGCCGCTACGCAAAATTATTAGCCCAAGAACATGGCTTAGAAACCGTTAGCCTCGCCGATATCAAAATGCCATTCACGACCACACCTGCGACTAAAATTTCGATTGCTGAAGCAAGAGCAATGATTGAACAAACGTTTGAAGTGTTGGGCGAAGAATACATGGAGATTGTGCGCCGTAGTTTTGACGAGCGTTGGATTGATTTCCCGATGAACCAAACAAAATCAACGGGCGGTTTTTGCTCGACGGTTTATGGTGGCCCTGCTTACACCTTGTTGAACTGGACGGGCCTATTAAGTGAAGTATTGGTATTGGCGCACGAATTAGGGCACGCGGGACATTTTTCATTAACGAACAAAAATCAGTTATGCATTTCGCCAGAAGTGAGCTTATACTTTACCGAAGCGCCTTCGACTGCGAACGAAGTCATCATGTGCCAATACTTGTTGAATCAACCTGTTGATAACGCCCAAAAACGTACATTGATTACAGAATTTATTTCGAGAACGTATTTCCATAATATGGTGACGCACTTGTTGGAAGCAGATTTTCAGCGTAAAGTTTACTTGGCAGTAGACCGTCAAGAAGTGTTAAATGCTCAAAAATTAAATGCTTTCTTCAAAGAAACGCTCGAACAATTTTGGGGAGAGGCGGTCGAAATCAATGAAGGTGCAGAATTAACATGGATGCGTCAACCGCATTACTTCATCGGCTTGTACCCATATACTTATTCTGCTGGTTTAACCATCGGTACGCAAATCGGCCAACGCATTGCCAATAAGGAAACCGATGCAATTGAGCAATGGTTGCACGTTCTCAAAGCAGGCGGCACTATGAATCCACTCGAATTGGCGCAATTAGCAGGCGTTTCAATGGAGGATGCCACGGCTTTGCGTTCAGCGATTCAATACGTAGACGGCTTACTCGACCAAGTAGAGCAACTAGCCTAATATGACAATTATTCGACGAATGTTACAAAAAAAGTACCTTATTCGATGAATATGACAATTATATAGACAAATTCGCACAGCAGGGTTAAAGGTCATTAACATTATGACCAAAACCCTGTTTTTTATGAAAAAAGATGATATAGTAGCTTTACTAAGTTTGGCCGTATGTACCAAATGAAGTAAAGGAGATTATTATCAATGAAAAAAACATTAAAACTTATGACGGTTTTAGGGGCGACAGCAGGGTTGTTTCCATCAGGAAGTGTGTTCGCTCAATCAGAACCGCAAATTTTTTCACATGCGTGGTTTTCGCGTTCTATCTATGAAGTAAAACATTCTATTCAACAAACAGCCAATCATGGCGTCTACACAGTTCAGTGGGGAGATACACTTTCAACCATTGCACAAGCAACAGGATTTTCTGTATCTGAATTAGCATTGGCGAATCAAATTGCAGATGTTGATTTAATTATTGCAGGGACGGTTTTATACATTGACGCAACACAGCACACAGTAACGTACGTTGCGCCTACGGAAGCGCCCGTAACGGTTTCGACGCAAGAAGCAGCCATTGTCGAAACACCTGCCGAAGTTGAGGAAATTGTGACGCAAGCAGCAGAAGTGATTGCAGCAGAAACAACACCGCAACCCGTAGTCGTAGAAACGACAGTTACACCAGCAGAAACAGTCGCGGCGCCTGTAGTTACAGAAGTTACCGAATCCGTAGTAGAATCTGTGGAAGAAGCGGAAGAAGTAGCAGAAACTACAACACCAGAAACGGTTGTCGAAGAAACAGTCGAAAATGAAGCGCCAGCTGTTGAATCTGTTATCGCACAACCAGAAGCTGTATCTGCTTCTCAAGACGAATCCACGTCACAAGGCACCCCGATTACAGTTGAAGCAACAGCTTACTCTTATCAAGAAGCAGGCTTGACGAATTTTACCGCGGATGGCACAGACTTAACCGTCGAAAGCAAAGTGATCGCCGTTGATCCATCAGTCATTCCACTCGGTTCAATCGTCTACATTCCTGGTTACGGCACTTATCGTGCAGCTGATACAGGTGGCGCCATTGTC
The DNA here is from genome assembly GCA_030525795.1 of Aerococcaceae bacterium. Taxonomy (GTDB): domain Bacteria; phylum Bacillota; class Bacilli; order Lactobacillales; family Aerococcaceae; genus Abiotrophia. The sequence continues at coordinate 6,261 of JAUNEB010000024.1, forward strand.
GGCAACAAAATTGACATCCATTTCGATGATGTTGCAAGCGCACTCCAATTCGGACGCCAAACATTAACCATCTACTTAATCAAATAATGACAACTTAACTTAACCGAGCACCGTTTTAATTATAAGACGGTGTCGGTGCACAGTTTATTTCATAAAGATTCAAAAAGCTTTAACATCAACGTTTTCACAAGTAGGGATTGTATATAATTTGAACTAATTTCATCTAAAATGGTGTGGATTTTATACTTAAAAACATACCTTAAGCTAGCCCCCCCTCCCTACTACTATGAAAAAACACAAAATTTTAGCTGTCCATTAGAAAAGATTGCAAAACAAATGAGTTTTATATATAATATAAATAGAAAGAGTCGAGCTGGAACTCGACCCTCATGTAGAACCGTTTAAGACGGTGGCTACAACTATACTTTATTTCTAAAGCCGTCTAACTAGCCAAAGTCAAGGACGGCTTATTTTTTGTGGTTGTCCTTAAAAATTTGATAGCACAGCGCAATCAAGCTGATAGTAAAACCACCAAACAAAAAGATTGTCTGTACAATTTCAAATGCAGTCAACCTGCTACTCCTTTCTTTAAGATTTTAGCACTTACATACATAAGCACCACCACCTTTCACAAGAGTAGCAACCGTCTTCACTTTTCTACAATATTATTATAGCATAAATTATATTAAACTCAAAAATAAAAGGGGCTGGGCAAAAAGTCTCAAAGCATAGAAAATGGCATAGAATAGCGTTATAAAAACGTTGATTTTATGCCATTTTAGACTAGTTATATTTCAGAAGAAAAACTAAAATATAACTTTTTGTACGCCTCTGTATAGCACTTAATTTCTTGTTTTTATTGAGAAAAGTTGACGAAATCTTTCGAGTTGAGTAGTATGGAAGTGATAGATTAATTAAGGAGTACAAAATGAATTTAGAACCGTACAATATTAAGCATATTCGTATCCGTACAGTTGATAATCCAGGTTGGAGCATTCATGTAACCCCAACGTTTGCGGTAAAAAGAGAGAAACTCATTGATGAAAATTATTCGGATTCAGACTGGTTTTTCCAAATGAATCAAGAAGGTTACATGCAAAATGCTGGTGATGAATACAAGCTAGTACGATGCTTTATCGAAACACTCAATTATTTCAAAATTCCATTCACAGAAAAATTAGAACGATACGTTCCGCTTCTAGAATATTTGCAAGAATGGTATGCGAATGAGTGCGATGGTTTTTGGGAGCATTGTTATGTAGTGCGTGGTGAAATTGATGCTTACGGCAACTGTTATTTTGAAGTGGAGTTAGATGAAACTCATGCTTACCTTGACGAAAAAGCATTTGAAACGACAGGTGACATGACTACTTTCCAATGTCGTAAAGAAGAAACAAAATTTATTGGCGAAGGAAAGTTGGAATATGCACATCTATTTTTGGAACAGTTTAGAGAGTTTTCGAGGGTGGACGTAGACGATAACATAGATGAAGGAGACATCAGTGTGGGAATTCGGTTAATTGTGAGTGATTTGGATGGGACGTTGTTGAATAAATGGCACAAATCGGATGCGGTAATTGATGCGGCGATTGATACTGTTTTGGCGAAGCGGCAGCATTTTGCGTTGGCGACGGGACGTCATTTGCACAAAAATCATCGCGTAGGCTTGACGTTTTTGGACAAAAAAATTTATCGTATTGCGATGAATGGCGCGATTGTTTACGATCCGACTGGCAAGTTGTTGGTGGAAACACCGATTGAGCCTGCAATTATTGCCAAAATGCACGCCCAATTCCCGACGGTCAGCTTTGAATGGATTACGAAAGAAGCCGTTCTAGTCGAACGCACAAAATGGCAACATTTTTGGTCGATTACGAAAAAAAGTAATCGATTGCGTCATTGGGGCAAGCATTTGGTGGCAGCTGTGACGGGCGGGTATCATTATCAAGCTAGTGATATTGTGTCGCAGTCCATTTTGAAAATTGATTGCCGAATTGCCGATGAAGCAACTCGCAAGCAGTTCCGAGCTTTTTTGGCGGAACATCAAGCGGAGTTGGTAGATGCGGGTTATCAAGAAGATATTTTTGAAATTACGGCAGCCAATGCGAATAAACGCAATGCGGTGCAATTTTTGGCAAATTATTTGCAAATTGCGGAGCAGCATGTGGCAGTTTACGGTAACGACCGCAATGATGTGTTGATGTTGGAGCATTTTGAACATTCGTATGCGCCGAATAATAGTGTTCCAGTAGCGTTAGCCGCGGCGCACCACGTTATCGGTAGCAGTTATGAACATTCTGTTGCGCATCACATGACACAACTTTAATCAAAAAAACTTCCTTATTTTGAAGTTATTTTTGATAAGCGGTATAAAATGACAGAAAAAAATAAGCATGGGGGAAAATAATGGACAATGTAACTATTTATCATAATCCGAATTGCGGAACTTCGCGGAATGTGTTGAATATAATTCGCCAAACAGGTATTGAACTAACCATCATTGAATATTTAGAAACACCGCCAACAGAATCCGTTTTGAAGCAACTCATTACTCAAATGGGAATTTCTCCGCGAGAACTTTTGCGGACAAATGTGCCAGAATTTGACAAACATCATTTAAGTGACCCAAACAAAACTGATCAAGAGATGATTGATGCGATGATGACGGACCCGATTTTAATCAATCGGCCAATTGTTGTAACGGCAAAAGGGACAAAATTATGTCGTCCATCTGAAGAAGTACTAGAGATTTTGCCTCGAACATTAGAACAAGCTTATATTAAAGAAGATGGCGAAATCATCCATCCTAATCTCAATTAAAAAAGAACAGGAGAATCATTTGTATATTGCACTCACAATAGGCGTAGCACTATTATTAATTTACGTTATTGCCACCTATTATTTGGCAAAATCAATCGCGCACCCCAAAGTCGTTTCACTTGAGCAAGAAATTCAATGGGAAAAGGAACGTCAGTTATGGGGAAACTTTGACCATTATGAAAAAGAAAGCTACATCGTAAAAGGCTGGGAGGACTATCCACTGCAAGTAGAATTCATAAAAGCAGCCACTCCGTCGAATCGATTCATCATTATTACGCATGGTTATACATCCAATCGATACGGCGCGGTAAAATATTTGGAAGTTTATCGTAATTTAGGTTTTAATACAATCATTTATGACGTGAGAGGACATGGCGCTAATGAATCTACGGCGGTTTCGCTTGGCAATTTTGAATCTCACGATTTGTTAAAGTTAATCGAAGATACGTATCGTCGATATGGGGCATTCATTGAACTGGGATTACATGGCGAATCAATGGGCAGTTCGATTTCTTTATCGGTGTTGAAATTTCATCCGAAAATAAAATTTGTAGTGGCCGACTGTGGATTTTCAAATTTATATGACTTAATTCGCGAATTATATGCCCAACGAAAGGCGCTGTTGTTATTAGGTGGCGTAAATTTAATGATGTATTTTTTTCAAAAATTTAATATGAAAGAAACGAACCCACAAGCTGCACTAAAAGAAAACGACGTACCAATTTTGTTAATCCATGGCAAAAATGACCGTTTTATTTTGCCGCACCACAGTGAACGACTCGCGCAATCCACCAGAGGCTATTATGAATTACACTTGATTGCTCATGCGACCCATGCAGGCTCAAGACAAAAAATCGGCTTAGGAGCCTACACGCAATTGGTGGAACAATTCTTGGCACGTATAAATTCACAAACAGATTACGAATAGAATGTGATGCGAAAGTCGTTGTGGCTTAACACACGTTTGGAAGCATCGCTGGATGCCTTAAAAAAACTTCAATTAAAAAACACTCTTGTTAAATTCATCGTAAAATGAATAAAACAAGAGTGTTATTTTGAGTGTAAGGGAGATTTGTTCGGGCTTAGAACGGTTGCATTAGCGATTACTGTAACGATGTTGAATTTTTTTGAAGGCGAGCATGAGGTAGCCGAACACGATATACGCAGCCGAAAGGGCGAGGATGTATTGGACGACCGGTCCCCAGCCATATTTGCCTACATTGAGGAAAAAATACGGATATGGCGAGTGTTTTTCGTCAGGGATTGGGATTTGTAGCACATAACCTTTCACGAGCGAAAATGCCAAGTAAGCAAGCGGCACAATGGTCCAATATAATGGCGTTGACCAACGATATGCGTAACCTTTATCGAACAATAACCAATCCAAAATAACCAAAATCGGCACCGCATAATGCAACGTAAAATTGTGAATCGTATAAAAATCTTTCGGCTCTACTTGAGGTGCCAACATAATCGCATACACCAAAAACGTCAACGTAATCATCAAGGTAACGCCGCCTTTTAAGCGTAAGAAACGTGCGCTTTGCAAAATAGTGTCTTTAGACTGAAGCATTAAGTAAACCGTATAGCCAAAAAAGATGGCCACCATCAAATTAGATTGTGTCGTGTAATACGTCAACTTATAAAAATCACTCGGATACATTTGCGAAATTAAGCCAATCACACCGAGAAGGACAATGAGTAGGCGATAGAGTGTCAATTTTTTCATTTAAGAACCTGCTTTCTAAAATTTGAATATCTCCTATTATATTTTTTCAAAAAGAAGAACGCAAGCACTTTTATAAAAATTAAAATTGTGGTAAGATAAAGGGTATATCAAGAAGTTGGAGGTCAACCATGAGAAAAACTCGAGGGTTGTTAATTGTGTTGTCAGGGCCGTCTGGTGTTGGTAAAGGAACGGTTCGTGCAGCAGTATTCAAACATAATACGTTTAACTATATTTATTCCGTGTCAGCGACGACGCGTTCGATGCGACCAGGAGAAGTTGACGGGAAAGATTATTATTTCGTGACGAGGGAAGCCTTTGAAACGCTCATTCAAGAAGATGCGTTGCTAGAATATGCGGAATATGCGGGGAATTATTACGGAACGCCTATTCGTCAAATCGAAGAAAATTTATCTGCAGGGCACGATGTATTTTTGGAAATTGAAGTGCAAGGTGCGATGAAAGTGCGCGAGCGTATGCCAGAAGGGATTTTTATCTTTTTGGCGCCACCGAATTTGCAAGAATTGGAAGCGCGCATTATTGGGCGCGGAACGGATAGTGCCGAAGTGATTGGCCAGCGCATGCAAATTGCGCGCGACGAAATTGAGTTGATGCAACATTATGATTACGTTGTCGTCAATGACGAAGTAGACCATGCCGTTAGCAAAATTAACGCCATCATCCAAAGCGAACATTTGAAAGTAGTGCGTGTAGTTGACGAAATTAAAGCAGAAATCCATGATTATTTTGCAGAAAAAGGAGAAGAATTATTATGATGTTATATCCATCTATTGACAAATTATTGGAAAAAGTTCCTTCTAAATATAGTTTGATTATTTTGGCGAGCAAACGTTCAAACGAAATGCAAGTCAATCATAATCCGCAATTAACGAAGTATCATTCAGACAAAACGGTCGGCAAGGCGCTAGAAGAAGTCATCGCTGACAAATTATATATCGTAGAAGAAGCGGAATAACATGAAGACGACTAGCGTTAGTCGTCTTTTTGGCTAGAAAGGGGGAGCGCGAATGTTTGTAAAAGTGATTGTGGATATTCCATCAAAGCAAGTGAATCGGACGTTTGACTATGCGGTGCCTGAAGCGTGGCAGTCGTTAATACAGCTCGGCATGCGCGTTCAAGTTCCTTTTGGAAAAAGGCAGTTGCTAGGCTTTGTCGTGGCGATTCAAGATACGCTGACGTACGATGGAACGATTAAACCGATTACGAGTGTTTTGGATTACGGGTCGTTTTTGAATGAGGAATTGCTTGCTTTAAGTGAACATTTGGCGGAGGAATTGCAAGTGTTTCGCATTACGTTGCTGCAAGCGATGCTTCCTGCCATGTTGAAAGTTAAATATCATACGGTTTTTGTCGTAGAGCAGCCAGAGCATTTTCCGTATGGGGATGAAAAAGTGGTGCATCAAGCTGATTTGGAAGCCCGATTGCCAAAAGCAGCGATTAAAGCATTGCTCGATCAAGGCATTGTACGGTTGGAATATCGTGTGGAAGACCAAACAACGACAAAAACGATGACTTATGTTCAAGCAAATCAATCGCCTGGACAATTACAAGAAACCTTGACCTCACTCGGCAAAAAATCTCCTAAATTACAACAAATTTTGCGTGTATTGCTGGCGCAGCCGAATGAACGCTACACTTACGCTCAACTTGCTGAATTAGCAGACGTCAGCACAGCAACGATTAAATCCGCGATTGATAAAGGAATTTTAGTCAAAAAAATCGAAGAAATTTACCGCAATCCTGATGAACATAAAGCGTTTCACGCAACAAAAGCGCGTGTGCTGACACCGACACAACACGCTGCTTTCGAGCAAATTGCGGCGTCTTTCCAAGTGGAAGAGCCAGCTACTTTTTTGTTGCAAGGAGTGACAGGAAGCGGCAAAACGGAAATTTACTTACAGTTGATGGCACAAGTGCGCGCGCAAGGCAAGGCGGCTATTTTATTAGTACCGGAAATTGCGTTGACACCGCAAATGGTGCAACAAGTCAAAGGGCGTTTTCAAACAGGGGTTGCAGTGCTACATTCTGGGCTATCTACGAGCGAAAAATACGATGAATGGCGCCGCATTATTGCAGGAGAAGCCACCATTGTCGTTGGCGCGCGGTCGTCGATTTTTGCGCCAGTGAAGCAATTAGGCTTAATCATTATTGACGAAGAACACGAAACAACGTATAAGCAAGCAGACACGCCGCGTTATCATGCGCGAGAAGTGGCCTTGTGGCGCAGTCGTTATCATGATTGTCCGCTTGTTTTGGGAAGTGCGACGCCTTCTTTAGAAAGTCGTACGCGTGCGGAAGTTGGGCGTTACCAACTGATTCGCTTGAATGAACGCGTCAACCAAACGCCGTTGCCACCTATTGAAATTGTAGATATGACACAACAGCTCGTACATCAAACGCATGACGAACTTTCAACGATTTTGCAAGAAAAAATTGCGGAAAGACTACAACGAAATGAGCAAATTGTGTTATTATTAAATCGTAGAGGTTACGCCTCTTATATGTTGTGCCGTGAATGTGGATTCGTGTTTCAATGTCCACGTTGTGACATTTCGCTGACGTATCACAAGCACGAGCACCGCTTGAAGTGCCATTATTGCGATTTTCATCAAGGTGTCGCGACGAATTGCCCACAATGTCAAAGCTCGTATTTGCGCACATTTGGGTTAGGCACGCAAAAAGTTGCCGAAACTTTAGAAACGTTATTCCCACAAGCTAAAATTATTCGTATGGATGTGGATACAACGAAACGAAAAGGCGACCACGAACGCTTGCTGAATCAGTTTGCAACAGGTGAGGCCAATATTTTGTTAGGGACGCAAATGATAGCCAAGGGCTTGGATTTTGAGAAGGTGACGCTTGTAGGTGTCATCAATGCAGACACCGCCTTGAATTTGCCTGATTTTCGTTCGAGCGAAAAGACATTTCAGTTATTGACGCAAGTTGCAGGGCGAACAGGGCGAGGTCGTTTTGCGGGAGAAGTGGTCATTCAAACGTACAACCCAGACCATTACGTCATGCAATTTGCTAAAGCGCACGATTACGAAAACTTTTTTTACTATGAACTCAAAAGACGCCATCTCGGCAATTATCCGCCGTATTATTACACGACGCTCGTCACCGTTTCGAGCAAAAATCAAGGTGCAGCGTATCAAGCTGTGTACGAATTAAAAGAATTATTGTATGATGCGGAATTAGAAAATCAGCAACAAATGCTCATTATTGGGCCAAGCCGCAGCGCTATCGCCAAAATGAACGAATCTTATTATTTCCAATTACTACTCAAATACAAAAATAAAGCTGTCGTTCAGCCGCGACTTAATGCAGTGCTCAATCAAACGCAAGCTGCCAACCAAAAAGGCATCTACATTGCGATTGATCATGAACCTTTGTATTTTATGTAAATTTAGTAAAGGAGCGCCTATTTTATGAAAAAAATTATTTTTATGGGGACGCCGCAATTTGCAGCGGAAGTGCTGACGGGGTTACTCAATAGCCCGTATGAAATCATTGCGGTTGTCACGCAACCTGATCGTCCTGTGGGACGCAAGCGCATTTTGACTGAGTCACCCGTCAAACAATTAGCTAAAAGTCACCAAATTCCTGTTTATCAACCTGAAAAATTATCAGGTTCTCCTGAGATGGAAACGCTCATGAAGTTAGGTGCAGACTTAATTGTAACGGCGGCTTACGGACAATTTTTGCCAACAAAGCTCATTGAATCAACGCCCTATACGGCAATCAATGTGCACGCTTCTTTATTACCAAAATATCGAGGGGGCGCGCCGATTCATTACGCGATTTGGCGAGGAGAACGCGAAACGGGCGTATCCATTATGTATATGACGCGCCAAATGGACGCAGGCGACGTCTTGGCACAACGCTCTTGTATGATTGAACAAACGGATGACGTCGGTTTATTATTCGAAAAATTAGCCACAATCGGACGCGAATTACTACTAGATACATTGGTCCGACTTTTTAATCATGAAATTACGGCCGTTAAACAAGACGAGTCGCAAGTCATTTTTTCGCCTCAAATTACTAAAGAACAAGAACAAATCCATTGGGAACAGTCAGCGTCGCAAGTTGATTGCCATGTGCGCGCGTTTCGTCCGTTTCCGACAACTTACACTTGGCTAGACGGCAACCGCGTCAAAATTTGGGCCGGCGCACCGTTCGACTACCAAGGAGAAAATGCGCCTGTTGGTACAATTGTCGCGGTAAAACGCCAGCAATTAATTGTGCAATGCGGACAGCAAACGTATTACGCGATTCAAGAGTGGCAAGAAAGTGGCAAAAAACGCATGACCATTGAAGAATACTTGAAAGGCAATGCCATTTCGGATATTGTCGGCAAACAACTCCTCATGCAAGAAGAAGGCTAATCCATGATGAAAATTAAAAAAATAGCTCAGCAAAAACTTGCAAAAAATGTACGATTTCAAGCGCTCATTATTTTGGCAAAGGTTGAACACGAAGGCGAGTATTCGAATGTATTGATTGACCGCTTTTTGGTGCAATCTACGTTAAACGAGCGTGACAATCAATTATTGGTGCAGCTTGTTTACGGGACAATCCAACGCCGTTTGACACTTGATTTTTATTTGGAGCCGATGCTTCAAGGCAAAAAAGTCGACCAATGGGTTAAAAGTTTGTTGCGTTTAACGCTGTTTCAATTTGTTTATTTGGAACGGATTCCGAGCCACGCCGCATTGAATGAAGCAGTCACGATTGCTAAACTCAACGGACATCAAGCAGTGGCGAACTTTGTCAATGCGGTGTTACGTCGTTTTTTGCGTGAAGAAAAGCGTGACATCTCGGCGATTGAACCGCTCGAAAAACGATTGTCGATTCAATACAGCATTCAGCCGTGGATAGTACAAACGTTGCTTGAACAATTTTCCGAAGAAACGGTCGAGCCATTTTTGGCAAGTTTACTGGAAAAACCGTGCGTATCAGCGCGCATTAACCAGCCACCTTCGACGCGTGAAACCGTGCTCGAGCAATTGCGTGAAGAAGGATTTGAAGTAGAAGCAAGCGCCGTGTCACCTTATGGTGTCCGCTGTTTGAAAGGTAATTTAGTGCATTCTCAACTTTTCAAAACAGGTCAACTGACCATTCAAGACGAAAGTTCCATGCTCGTTGCGCCAGCAGGCAATCTTGAAGGCTTCGAGCAAGTATTAGACGCATGCGCAGCACCTGGGGGCAAAGCAACGCATATTGCGCATTTGTTGCCACAAGGGCGTTTGACCGCATTAGATATTTCGGCTGCTAAATTAGCAAAAGTACAATCTCACTTAGAAAGATTAGGACTTTTGGAGCGTGTGACGTTAAAAGTATGCGATGCTGGAAAATTTTTGCCACAAGATGCGACATTATATGATAGAATATATTTGGATGCGCCGTGTTCAGGTTTAGGCTTAATGCGTCGCAAGCCAGAAATCAAATATTTGAAGCAATTTGAAGATGTGGAAGCTTTGGCTGCTATTCAAGCAACTTTACTCAATCACGTGGCAACATTATTGAAACCAGGCGGCACGCTCATTTATAGCACGTGTACCTTAACGCCCGCTGAAAATGAACAGCAAATCGAAGCCTTTTTGGCAAAACATTCAGCATTCAAACGGTTGCCATTAACAGCGGAAGACGGCATTCCGCAAGCCTGTTTGACAGCACAAGGCGACGTGCAAGTATTACCACATCAATATCATACAGACGGATTTTATATTTGTCGCTTAGTAAAAATGTAAAATTTTTAAGACAAGAGGTGATTTAATGAATATCACAGTTCATTCGAACATTGGAAAACGGCGTACGACGAACCAAGACTACGCTGATTATTTCCAAAATAATTTTGGGCAACATTTATTTATTTTGTGTGACGGAGTTGGCGGACACCAATCAGGTGACGTTGCCAGCCGCGAAACGTGTCGTTTTATTGGCGAACAATTCAAAAATATGCAAGATGCGCTAACATCGCAAACAGTGGATACATGGTTAAACACAACAATCGAAGCCGTCAATCAATTTATTTACGAACAATCTATGACAGCAAGCGAATTGTCAGGCATGAGCACGACGTTAGTCATGGCGACGATTATTGAAGATACTATCAAAATTGCGCACGTTGGCGACAGTCGCGCTTACGGTTACCACAATCACGCCATTACGCTATTAACGCAAGACCATTCATTAGTCAATGAACTGATGAAAACAGGCGAAATTTCTTACGAAGATAGCTTAACGCATCCGCATCGTCACGCGGTGACTCGTTGCATTGGTAGCACAGAAGACGCGTTGGCGGATATTACAACTGTCGCTTTGGAACAAGTTTCATTGTTATTACTATGTTCAGACGGTTTGTCAAATATGGTGAGCGCTCAACAAATGTGTGACTATTTTGATAAAATGCCGCATGATGAACAACTTGGCGAGGCTTTAATTGCCGCGGCCAACGAAGCAGGCGGGTCAGATAATATTTCATTAATTTTAGTGTCGCAGTTTGCGCAACTAGATGAGGAGGTGACTTCGTAATGGAAATCGGAGATACACTTTCAGGTCGCTATATGCTTACCGATACTATCGGGCAAGGCGGTATGGCGAACGTATTTTTAGCGCGCGATTTGATTTTGGAACGAGATGTGGCAGTTAAAGTGTTGCGTTTTGACTTTATGGATAACCAAGATGCCATTCGTCGTTTCCAACGCGAGGCCGTTTCAGCCAGTCAATTATTGCATCACAATATTGTCGAGATTTATGACGTCGAGGAAAAAGAAGGGCAACAATATATTGTAATGGAATATGTAAAAGGCACCGACCTTAAAACCTATATCCGCCAAAATGCGCCACTTTCTTTAGATTTAGCCGTCTCGATTATGAGCCAAATTTTGTCTGCGATTGAAGTTGCGCACAAACATCATATTATTCATCGCGATATTAAACCGCAAAATATTTTGATTACGGACAATAAAGAAGTCAAAATTACCGACTTCGGGATTGCGATTGCGTTGTCGGATACGTCGATTACGCAAACCAATACGCTATTAGGTTCGGTGCATTATTTGTCGCCAGAACAAGCAAGAGGTAGTAACGCGACACAACAAACGGATATTTACGCGTTAGGTGTCGTTTTGTACGAATTGATTACAGGCAGCGTGCCGTATGATGGCGAGTCAGCTGTCTCTGTAGCGCTGAAACACTTTCAAGAGGCGTTCCCGCGCATTAAAGACCGTCTGGACTATGTGCCGCAAAGTTTAGAAAATGTCGTCTTACGCGCGACGGCAAAAGAAGCCGCACATCGTTATGCGAACGTACAACACATGTTGGCGGATTTAAGTACAAGTTTAAGTGCTAGCCGCATGAATGAAGCGATTTATCACCCGACTGGACACAATCAAGAATCCACCGTTCAAGCGATTAAACCGATTCAATCAAAACAAGTTGTGCGCGAAACCGTTGCAAATTATCGTGAAGAAGTTTACGACGATGTTATGCCAATGAATACTCCTAAGAAAAACCGCTGGTTTTTGAAATTACTTGCCTTTTTATTCGTGTTAGTGGCGTTGATTACGGGAACGTATTATTTTTACACGCAAGCAACGCGTTACGTGAATGTTCCTGATGTAAGCAATTTGCCAGTGGCAGAGGCAACTACGTTGCTCGAAGCCGCCCAACTCAAAGTCGGCACCGCTACGCAACAATGGGACGACAACGTGTTGCAAGGCAATGTCATTGACACGCAACCATCTTCTTCGGCACGCGTCGAAAAAAATAGCACCGTTGATTTGGTCGTCAGCAACGGCAAAGAACAAGTTGAAATTGGCAACTATGTCGGTAGCGACTACGAAACCATTCGTTCACAATTAACCGATGCCGGTTTTATCGTAACGTATCAAGGATTTTTCACAACGGATACCGAAAGTGTCGGCAAAATTTTGGGACAAAGTCAACCAGCAGGTTCAAAAGTCATTCCGCAACAAACAACGATTACATTTACCGTCGGCACACTTTCTGAAACAAGCAAAATGCAAGATTTCTACAACTTGCCAGTAAGTATGGCGCAAACTTTTGCGGAAGCGTACGGCTTGACGTTAGAAGTCACTTATGACTACGATGACTACATTCCAGAAGGCCAAATTATGAGCCAATCGCCAGAACGGGGTACACAATTAGTAGCGGGAGACACCATTGCGGTTGTCGTTTCACAAGGAGCAGAAGTAGTGAGCGAATTGACAGCGACACGCATTATTCCGTTGGAATATATTCCACTTTACGCACCGTCTGACAAAGAACAAAAAAATCCACTTCCGAATACGATTCAAGTATTCATCGGCGATTCGCGCAACAGCATTAAAGATGTCGTGCAAGAATTTACCATTACAGAAGCTAAAGAAATTAAGTTGATTTTGTATATTCCATCGAACGGAGTAGGACAATACCGCATCATCCAAAACGGTGAAGTCATCGACGAAAATAACGCAGTTTCTCCAGACTAGTACCAATCATCAGGCTGGGTTACCCCAGCCTTTATTTTATCTAACATAAAGGAGTTTTCATGACAAAAAAAGGGATTATTTATCAAGCGATTAGCGGTTTTTATTATGTATGGTGCGAAGGTGTGTCATACGTCACGAAACCGAGAGGAAATTTTCGTCATTTGAGCGTCAAACCACTAGTAGGCGACCAAGTGCTATTTGAAATGGACACAACCGAAGTTTCCGAAGGACGAATCATCGACGTGTTACCGCGTCGCAACCAGCTCATACGTCCCGCTGTTGCTAACGTGGAAACAGCCTTTGTCGTCATGTCATTGGTAGAACCGACATTTTCGTATCAATTGCTAGATATTTTTCTCGTGTCGGTAGAATTGTACGCCATTCGTCCGATTATCGTGTTGACAAAGTACGATTTATGCCCGAATCCCGACCAAAAAGTTGCCGAAATCCGTGCCGTTTACGAACGCGTAGGCTATTCAGTTGTCGTCATTCAAGATGAACAGCTACAAGACATCATTGCGCACATCAAAACAGGCATTCATGTTGTCATGGGACAATCAGGCGTCGGCAAATCGACCTTGCTCAACAAATTATTGCCGCAAGCAGACATTGAAACAGGCGAAATTAGTGACTATTTGAACCGCGGAAAACATACGACACGCGAAGTCACGCTGTACCGATTGAATGACGGCTTACTTGCCGACACACCTGGATTTAGCGCGTTAGAATTTGACGACGTCGAAAAAGACGCACTCGCGCAATATTTTCCAGAAATTTGGCAAGCGAGCGAACAATGCAAATTCCGTTCGTGCTTACACCAACAAGAACCCCATTGCTACGTCAAACAATGCGTCGCAACAGGTCAAATCGCTGAAAGTCGCTATGCTAATTACTGCATGCTTTTTGAAAAAATCGACCAACGCAAACCTATTTACAACCGCAAAAAGAAAGGATAAATGCTTATGAAAATCGCTCCTTCAATGCTAAGTGCTGATTTTGCAAAACTCGCACAAGAAATCCAAGAAATTGAACAAGCCGGTGCAGATTATTTGCACATTGATATTATGGACGGGACATTTGTGCCGAATATTTCGTTCGGTCCGCTTGTTTTTGGGGCTATTCGTGCGCAGTCGAATTTAGTCTTTGATTGCCATTTGATGATTCAACAACCTGAACGCTATATTGATGCTGTCGCACAAGCCGGCGCTGATATAATTACGATCCATGTGGAAGCTACGCAACATTTGCATCGCGCCTTACAACAAATTCAAGCTACTGGCAAAAAATGCGGTGTCGTCATCAATCCAGCGACACCTGTATCGTTGATTGAACCTGTTTTGGAAATGGTCGACATGGTGTTAGTCATGACTGTCAACCCAGGATTTGGCGGACAAGCCTTCATTCCAAGCACCTTAGACAAAATTCGTCAACTCGCGCACATTCGAACAGAACGTGGCTATCATTACGAAATTGAAGTAGATGGCGGCATTAACGCAGAAACAGCGCCACTTGTTTTAGAAGCTGGTGCGGACGTCCTCGTAGCAGGATCGTATATTTTTAACCAAAAAGATCGTGCGGCTGCCATTCAATCGTTGCGCGCGTAGGAGTTTGCGATGAAAGAAGCCGTTATCATCTGCGCAGGCGCACCGCAACCCGCCTTACACAAAATCGAACCGCTCATATCGCGCTACGACATTGTCAAGTTTGTCGGTGCAGATAGAGGGGCTCTCAGACTAGTCAAAGCAGGATACATGTTAGACATTGCTGTCGGCGATTTTGATTCGGTAACAGCTGAAGAACTTGCTTTTATTCAAGTGAAGAGTCGTCATTTTGAACAATATCCTAGCGAAAAAGACGACACAGATACAGGCATTGCCTTAATGAAAGCCATCGAATTGGCGCCTCAAGCAGATTACTATTTGTTTGGCTCGTTAGGGCAGCATGGCGGGCGTTTAGACCATACGTTATGCAATTTGTATTTGGCGTATCAAGCGCGTTTTCAACCGATTTTGGAACGACTTGTTCAAATAGAAACGCATACGCAAGTGCAGTACTGCAAAGCAGGAACACATATCATTCCGCAAGTGGCTTGCGATTACGTCTCGATTATTGCGATGACACCTGTTCAGCAATTGTCAATTCAAGGTGCGAAATATACACTACCAGCTACGGATTTTGCGCAGCCTTGCTCATTGATTAGTAACGAATTTATTGATCAACCGATTCGAATCGATTTCGAAACGGGAATCGTGATGGTCATGTTTGTTAACGAACCTAAATAAAGTAGCAAAGTGTTCTATTTTTTTCAGTGACATACAAAAGTATAATAGTTGTAGTTTTCACTAATTCGTGCTATATTAGAACTAGTATAAAAAAGGAGGAGAGGCGATGAATATACCAATGACACATTTAGCCGCTTTAATTGCAGCTGGTGCCTTTGCAGTGCTCGTTATTTTTGTTTGTATGAGTTTAATCAAAGTGAATGGTATTCTCAAACAACTGAATGAAACGGTCAAGCGTGTGAACACGTCATTAGATGTCGTTACAAAAGATGTTGACAATTTATCAATTGAAGTAGAAGGCTTATTAAACAAGGCGAATACACTCGTTGATGACGTCAACCAGAAGCTTGGCAAAACCGATCCGCTATTTACAGCGATTGGTGGATTAGGCGAAAGTGTTTCCGACTTGAATGATTCGGCACACAACTTAATTTCAGGCGTAGTCAAAAAGAGCACGTCACCCGTTCAACGTTTTGTAAAAAGAGCAACTCAATTCAAAGAAAAAGCACCCAAAACGACGACAAAACCAGTCAAAAAAGAAACAGTAGCCAAACCTTCAGTTACCGCTGGAGAAATCAAATTAAATTAAAAGGAGCATTATTATGGCAAAAAAAGGCGGATTTATTTTAGGAACACTTTTTGGAGCAGCAGTCGCAAGCGTCACAGCATTGTTATACGCCCCAAAATCAGGAAAAGAATTGCGTGAAGATTTGAGTAACGAATTTGAAACACTCAAAGAAAAAGCGAGCGAGTACACAGATTTAGCTGTTGAACGCGGCGTAGAATGGTACGACGCAGCCAATGAAGCAACACAAGAAATTAAAGTCAACTTGAAACAATCAGCACTCCAATTAAAAGGCCAACTTGAAGGAATTGCGCAAGAAGCACAACAAAAAACAACTGAATTAGTTGAATCTTTCAAAAACAAGCCAGAAGTTGAAGCAGTTGAAGAAATTGTCGAAGAAGTAGTT
>JAUNEB010000003.1 GCA_030525795.1 Aerococcaceae bacterium
ATCAAAACCAGATCACCTTGTAAACTCTACTCGAGGAGGTGGCGTTTGAATTTTTGGCGGCAGCGGTCGTACGCGTTTTTGATTTGTTTTTCGGGGAGGTGTAAGTCTGCTGCTATTTGTGCAAAATCATGACATGCTAAGTAATCTAAGAAAACTTTTTTCTCCAGAGGCGATAAGATACTGACATAGGTTTGGCTTTTTTCGTGGAGAATCGCAAAGGATTCGGGTTGATGGTAGTGGTATTGTTGAAGAATTTCGCTCGCTTCAGTGTCGAGTATCAAACTTCCTTGTGCCCCGCCACGCTTGCTCGCCGTTTCTTTTCGCATGAGATTGTAGAGATGATTTTTGTATACGAGTTGGAGAAAGCTGGCAAAGTAACTTTGGCGTTCAAAATCAAATTGCTGGATAGCTTTGTAGAGCGCAATGCGTCCTTCTTGCAAATAGTCATCGTAGTCAAAGCCCGTAATTCGATATAAATGGCAACATTTTTTGAATAAGGGAGTGAAGCGTTGGAATAATATGTCAAATTGGTCTTCGTTCCAATAATCTTGGAGTGCGACAGCGAGTGCTTCGTTTGTGTCCATAGTAATCCTTCCTTTGCATGTGAAGTATGGACTTAGTATAACTCGTTAACCTCTTTCAAGAAAGCCTTTTCATTGAAAACGACATGAATTGTCACAATATTAGAACCTTGATTACCAATCTTCACTTTCTTGCGATATTGCTCTAGTTTCTTGGGAAAGAAGATAAGTATGCCAATTATTATAGAAGATAACCCATTCGTTTACGTCAAAATCATAAGCTATTTGTATTTTTTTTGAGCAGACAAATGAAAATAGAAGCCGTTGCTGTACTTATCTTTAGGAGGTGGTTGAATTGTTTGTGGGAATCGTTGTATGGATGATGGCTGTTTGCGATATAAAGTACGGTATCGTGCCTGATAGGTTGCAAATCATCTTGCTTATTTATGGATTATTTCATACTACGTTGGCGCAATTTGTATATAGTAGCACTTTGTTTGGGTTGTTGTATGTGTATAATGGGCTGCGGCCACAACAAATTGGCGGTGCAGATATTAAATTGATTAGCATTTTGGCGTTAATTTTGCCGATTCATCGTCTTCCGCACTTGTTGTGCTTGGCGGCGTTCATTGGTTTAGCTCAAGTTTTTTTCAGCAAAAAAGAAAGTATTCCTTTTGTTCCGGCGCTCGCAATCAGTACCACTTTGTTGCTAATTCACTAAAAAAGCCTCCTAATAAAAGGAGACTCGTTTAACGAAAATTGCATGACAATGCGTGGTCATTGATAATCCCGATTGCTTGTAAATAAGAATACACGGTGACACTGCCTAAAAATTTGAACCCGCGTTTTTTCAAATCTTTAGTCACTTGATCGCTTAAAGGAGAACGCGTTAAAAACTGGTCATCCTCGTTAATGATGGTTTTGCCGTTCGTAAATGACCAAATGTACGTATCAAAACTGCCGAATTCTTGTTGGACTTGTAAAAATGCACGAGCGTTTTGGATAGTTGCTTCAATTTTGCCGCGATGTCGAATAATTCCTGCATCTTGTACGAGCTGCTCAATTTTTTCGGCGTTGTAATGCGCGATTCGATGATAATCAAACGCGTCAAAAGCATGGTCAAACGCTGCTTGCTTAGACAAAATCAATTGCCACGATAATCCCACATGGAAACTTTCGAGTACGAGCCACCGAAACAAAGCTCGGTCGTCATGCTCAGGTTTACCCCAGACGGTGTCGTGATAATGCAAATAGTAGTCCGGCTTGCCTTCTACCCACGCACAGCGCTTAGTCACGCGCACCCTCTTCTTCCTCTTCCACAAGCAAAAATTGTGCCATCGGATCTTCCCACTCAGTTTCCTCGCCCGTCACTAATTCGACACCCAAATCGCGCATGCGTTCGTCGATATTTTTTTCTTGTTTGGATAAAAAATCTTTATCTTTAATTGCCATTCTTTTTTCCCTCCGTTATGTCAAAACTTGCAAAATGCCTTGTATAATAATGACGCTGAGCAGTCCGTAATTGATGTCGCGCGTCAACACTAAAAATGCCAAATATTCGCGTACAACGCAATACGGCCACAAATACCACGCCGTCGTTGAGCCTTTGAACACTGCTTGAAAATGCGTTACTTTTGCTAAATGCGCCGCGCGCACTAAGTGAAATTTGCTTGTAATGATTAGCGCCTGATTGGATAAATGATAGTTCCGTTTGATAATTGCTGAATAAATAAAATTTTCGTAAGTATTGCGCGACAACATTTCGCATAAAATTTGTTGTTCCGGAATACCTTTTTGTGTGAGGTAACGTTTCATCTGCTCCGCCTCGCTCACGTCCGCTTTGACCACGCCGCCCGATACGATGAACGTCATTTGGTGTTGAGTTCCCAACGGCTGGCGCTTATAATAATGCCACGCCGCGTCTAATCGCCGCTTGAGCGTGTCGAGCACTTCGCCTTCTTCGCCAATTTCCGTTCCTAAAACGACGATCGTTTGATAATGCTTTTTTTGGGGAAAAAAATGAATTATCGGAATCAACACGAGAAAACTCAAAAAAATCGCACTAAAATAAATCGCAATCATCATGTAAATACTAATGAATCGCGCGTAAGCAAACGGCGCGCGGCGCGTTAGTCCCCACAAAGTGAACAACACGAAACCGATACACAAAATGCTCGTCGCTAAAGATAACGGTTGTTTCCACAAGGGCTTCGTTAAACCTTTTGCCGAGCGCATGACAGTAATCGCCACCAACACTACCAACAAAAACGGCACGCCAACCATCATAAAAATACTCACAATGTATAAAAAGTAACGAAACAACGAAATCGGTGTCCAACTACTATTTTGAAAAAGGAGCAATACCACACCTGTTAATCCATAAACGCTCCACACAATCGGATACATGACAAAACGGCGTCCTTGAATGGACTTGGCAATTAGTAGACCAATCAGTGTTAAGACACTCACAACATTAAAATACATGGCGCACCTCCTTTTTACCTCTGTTCGTGATAAATTTTATACACCTCTTGTTTTTTGAGTTGACGTAATTTAGCGACGTGTTTAATGGCATCTTTGCTCGACATGCCTTCTTTTTCTATGCAGTGCGCCAAATGTGTTTCGATGGACCATTCGAGCCAATCCTCTGTTTGTTGCGATTCAAAAATAGCTTCTCCGTCAATCAAAAGAACGCACTCACCTTTAATGTCGACCTCTTCTAAAAACGCGAGCACTTCGCCAACTGTTCCACGCCAATAGGTTTCGTAACGTTTCGTTAATTCGCGCGCCACTGCCACTCGCACTTGTTCGCCACCTTGTTTTTGAATGGCGGACAATGTTTTTTTCAAACGATAGGGTGATTCATAAAAAATCGCCGTTTCATTTCGCGAAAAAACTTGTTGTAATAACGACACCTGCTCCTTAGACTGTCTTGGAAAAAAACCGTAATAAGTAAATTGCTGACAATTGAGTCCCGACGCAATGAGCGCCGTTAAAGCAGCATTCGCACCAGGTAGCGCCACGACTGCAATTTGTTGTTTCAGCGCTTCTTGAACAACGGGGTGTCCAGGATCGTTAATTAACGGCATTCCCGCATCTGATACGAGCGCCAAATATTCGCCATTAAGTAGCCGATCAATAATACTTGTCACTTGTTGCGGTGTACTATGTTCATGAAAACTTTGCATTGGCGTCGCAATTTCAAAATGATTCAACAACTTAATCGTCGTGCGCGTATCTTCCGCTAAAATTCCTTGCACTTCATTCAAAATACGCACGGCACGAAAGGTCATATCTTCTAAATTGCCAATCGGCGTCGGCACTAAATACAAAATACCGCGCGGATTATGTGGTTGAAAACTTTGTTGTTCCATTGCCGTCCTCCTGAATGTGTGTGCGTTTATCTACTAAAATAACATGTGATGGCATCAAATGGTGTAAGCCATTTTGGTGAAGGTAGTGCTCCTTTTGCGTTCGCGTTAATTGCTTAAATCGCGCTTCGGCGCGCATTGCTAGCGACTTAGTATCCCATTGTTCCGCGTAAATCAATCGTGCGGGGCGTCTTTTGGTAGGTTGCGTATATTTAGCGCCTTTTCCGGCGTTGTGCGTAGCTAATCGTTTTTCCAAATCGGTCGTGTAACCGGCGTATAGCGTTCCGTCTTTACAATGCAACACGTAAAAAAAATAATTATCCATAATAAATTGCTCGCATTTGTTCAGTATACGTATTGTCGTCATTATAAATAATAATTGGCGGCTCAATTTTGACACCCGCTCTGCCGCCTTGATAAATGGCTTCGACAAGGACTACTTTGGCTGTTTGGTTTGCTTTAGCATAGGCAAACTGGATACGATGCACGCCAAATCCTTGCGACAACAACATTTCCATCAAATCGTCCAAACGATCAGGACGGTACACGCAATATAACTTGCCTTTTTCCTTCAAAAAAAGTGCGGCTTTTTTGACCCATTGAGCCAACGTTAAACAAATTTCGTGCCTTGCAATCGCATGGCTCGTCAAATGATGTTGCGTCTGCTGCTTATCCAAAGAAAAATATGGCGGATTGCACGTGACCACATCGTATAGTTGGTCAGGTCGAGAAAGTTCGTTCAAATCGGCTTGGCGTACGACAATTTGTTCACTCAAACCATTCAAAGCTACGCTACGCTGCGCCATTTCTACTAGCGGGGCTTGCAATTCAACCGTATCAATAACTGCTTGCGTTTTGGCGCTCAATAAAAGGGCTACTGCGCCATTTCCGCTACAAAAATCAATGATTCGCGCACTTGCACGACGCGGCACGCGCGCGAATTCTGCTAATAATACCGCATCTACCGAATACGCAAAATAATGACTGCTTTGAATAATGTGTAATTTTTCGCGGACAAAAATATCCAGTCGTTCACCTTCTCGCAATGTCACTTCCATCATTACGACTCCCTCAACTCGTCAATAATGCCTTGACAAAATAGACATTCTTCATCCGCCAAACGTCTTGAACCAAACGAAGTGTGACAAATATGAATTCCCTCTTGATAAAATGACAACAAACGCTCCTTGCCAGATGCGTTTTCGGGTGTGGGATTTTGAGAAGGATTCGATGGCATCGTCGGCAAAACGGTTTGGGCACTTGAAGTCAACATGCGTAAACGGTTATTTTCTTCCACGACGACACTTAATGCGGTTTTCAACTGGGTAATCGTTTGAGTTAAAGTCATAAATTGCACGTCAATTTGTTCAAAAAGTTGTTGAATTTCTGCTTGCTCCATCGCAAAACCTCCTTACCATTTGCTCAATACAATGGCTAATTTTTCCAAAATGAGTTGCCCGCTCACATTGGCAAGCAAATCGCGTTTTGCACCTAAAAGTGCTTGGTGCAACTTCAATAATTGTGCTAATGTTGGACGCGCTTCGGCACATAATTCCGTCAACCAATAGGAATGTAATATTGGCTCAAACGAAGCAGATTGTACCAAATGCATCAATTGGTGCGTCAATACGCTGTAATAATCTAGCGCCGCCAAAACGTGTTGTATTGACAACGTCGTTTTCAAATGCGTTTGCACCGCCACGAAAGCCATTGAATCTTGTTTGACTAACAAACGAAATACGTGCTGCAAGCCTTTTTGCCATTGTGAAAAATCTTGGCTGTCATAATTAGCGACGAACGATTCAGCGATTTCTGCTGTCAAACATGCGAGCAACTGTGCGTGTTCACTTTGCACACCTTGCGCTTCCCATTGTTGTTGCCGAATTTTTACACCACCCATTTTGAAATGGAATTGTTGCACGCGCGACAAAATGGTCGGCAACATCGCCGTCGTATCATTCGCATATAAAATAACGTACACATTATTGACGGGCTCTTCCAAAAACGTTAGCAACGCATTTGCAGCAGACGGCGTCATCCACTCTGCTCGCTCAATAACTGCCACTTTAAAATCCTCTTCCATCGGACTACTTAGCAACCATTCTTTTAACTCGCGAATTTGCTCCACTTTCAGCGTATTCGTTTCAGGCGTTACTACACAAAAATCCGCAAATTGTCCTTGCAAAATCCGCTCGCACATAGCGCATTGTTGGCACGCTTTTCCTTGTTCGGTATGTGCACACGCTAATCCTTGCACGATGGATTGCGTGAGTTGCTTTTTGTGCGCGACATCATCGCCGACAAACAAATACGCATGCGCGAGTTTTCCTTCATGAATAGCGCGATAAAATTGTTCTTGTAATACCATCGCTTAAAATTGGTGGAAACTATCCATCGGTAAGACGAACACCGTCGCGCCGCCGACTGCGATTTTAACAGGAAACGCTGCTGAATTGTCTAAGTTGACATCTAAGTTAATGGGTGACGTCACGTATTGCTCACGCGTTTGTGAACTTGCTTGAATTAACTTCAATACTTCCTCAACACGTTCTTCTTCAATCCCGATAATGAATGTCGTATTTCCCGCGCGCAAAAATCCGCCCGTTGAACTCAATTTAGTGGCACGAATTCCCGCATCATAAAACGCATTGCTCAATACGTATTGGTCTTGGTCTTGCACAATGGCTACTACTAATTTCATGGTCATAAAGTTTCCTCCTTAAATAATGTGTTTTGCTTTTAATTGTTCAATGCACGCCGCAACGACTTCTGGCAATGACAACGTGCCGTCCACACGCACGATGCGGTCTTGTGTTTTTTCCATTTGCAAAAAGGCATCGCGGACGGTTTGATGGAACGCCAAATCTTCTTGATCCAAGCGGTCAAATTGACGCTCGCCACGCGCGGCATGAATACGTGCTAAGCCAACTTCTGCTGGCACATCAATCAACAAGGTCAAATCAGGCAAATAGCCTTCGATGGCGAATTGATTAATTTGCCAAATTAAGTCGGTATCAATGCCGCGGGCGATTCCTTGATACGCCAACGAACTATCTACAAAACGATCACATAATACAAATTGACCTGCTTCTAGCGCGGGTAACACTTTTTGGACGAGGTGCTGTCTACGAGCCGCGGCGTAAAGCAATGCTTCGGTACGCGAATCCATCTCGACATTGTCCACATCCAAAATTACGTTGCGTATTTGTTCTGCAATGCGGTTGCCACCTGGTTCACGCGTTGTGAGCACTTCGTAGCCGTATGTGTGGCGCAATTGTTCTGCAAGTTGCTGGATAACGCTACTTTTTCCGGCGCCATCGGGCCCTTCAATTGAAATGAATGTTCCTTTTTTCATATTATAACTCCCTACGTCCTTGAATGGCGCGATATAAAGTCACTTCGTCGGCATATTCAATATCGCTTCCGACAGCCAATCCGTGCGCCAATCGCGTTACTTTAATACCTGCTGGCTTTAAAAGGCGTGAAATATACATCGCCGTTGCTTCGCCTTCAGCAGTCGCATTCGTCGCAATAATGACTTCTTGAATCGTATCTTCTTGCAGCCGTTGCAACAAAGCGGTTATGTTCAAATCTTCCGGCCCAGTTCCTTCCATCGGTGACAATACGCCATGCAAAACATGATACAAACCGCGATATTCTTGCATACGCTCCAACGACATCACATCTCGCGCATCTTCAACGACAAGCACAACCGTTTTGTCACGAGAATCGTCTTCACAAATCGTACACGGATCACTTTCAGTAATGTTGCCGCATACGCTACAATATTTTAAGTCGCGTTGAACACTAATTAACGCCTGTGCAAAATGCGCCACATCCGCATCATTCATTTCTAGCACATGAAACGCCAATCGCGCAGCGGTTTTGGAGCCGATACCCGGCAATTGCGTAAAGCTATGAATTAATTTGGCAATCGGAGCTGGATATTGCATAGAATCCTCCTACAGTGTCTTTCTTAAAATGGCAAATTCAATCCTTTAGTGTATTTGCCTAGTCGTGTTTCGGTTGCTTCGTCTACTTGTTTGAGCGCCATGTTGACTGTTGCGATGACTAAATCTTGTAACATGTCAACATCATCTGGATCAACGAGTTGTTCACTCAAATTTAATTCGACGAGTTCTTTTTTGCCGTTGACTTTAGCAGTGACTAATTGTTGCGCGTCGCTCGCTTCAAAAATCGTCGCTTCAATCGCGGCTTGCTCTTTCGCCATTTCTTTTTGCATTTTTTGTACTTTTTGCATCATGCCTTGCATGTTGCCCATATTTCCCATTCCTCGCATGGCTCATTCTCCTTTTTTGTGGTTATTTTTGTATTTCATCATCAAATCCCAAGGGATATGACATAGTGTATAGTCTTCTGGATGGCGCGCTAAATGATGTTGGTGTTCTGGCGCGCTTTTGACGTAATTGGTTAAAGGCAATACTTCTACTCGAATTTGGTCGCGGTCTTCTCGCGCATTGATGTAGGCGCGAGCCATTTCCAAATGATGCGGCTGTTCACTGTAAACGCCTGTGCGATATTTCAATCCAATGTCATTCCCTTGCTGATTCACACTATACGGGTCAATGATTTCAAATAAGTAATCCATCAGTTGCGTGACGGTGATTTTTGTCGAGTCAAAATCAATTTTGACACATTCAGCGTAACCGTCGTAGGCCGTGTCAAGCGATTGCGTCGAGCCATTCGCGCGTCCAGCTTCGGTTTCAACAATACCTGTCAAGCCGTCCATAAAATATTGCACGCCCCACAAACAGCCACCCGCTAAATAAATGGTTTCCATCTGCATATTCTCCCACTCGCTTATCTTGCATTAATGATCGTAGTCAATCGTAATATTTTCCATGCCGAACAAATCAATTGCCTTCGTGACATTCAGCGGTTGCTCTTGGCTTTCCTCATCAAAAAGCGGCGCGTCTTCTATCGGTATATCAATCGAACGACGGCTTGCAGATTCAAACAGTTCGCTAATGGACTGCTCAACTTCAATAGCAGGTTCGTCCATAATCGGCGTGTTTTCTGCGGGCAGGTCCGAACTTTCTTCTAAAGGTGACACTGGGATTGGATTGCCGTTATTTTGTTGGCGTAATACTTTGTAAGTGTTTCGCACATTATGCCAATCTCTTTCCAAAATAAAGGTACAGCGACGGCTACCCAACTGCTGTAACGCCGTATCTTGTTGTACCATCCCGCAAAAAGCCTCGTTACTAAAACTTATGAGCGCCAACGACGCGCCCGCTGCTAAAGGCGTTGTGCCAACAAATTTTGCGCGTTGTTGCGGCGCCAAATCTGCTAACACTTGTTGCCATTGTTGCTTCAACTGCTCAATATCAACTCGCGTCGCATCATTTAATACGCGATACACATCATCTGTATTCAATTGATACCCCGCTGTAAAATGTTTCGGTTTTTCTCGCGGAATATTCGGTTCCTCAGGCGTTGGCGCTTCTGAGGAGACAATGGCTACGTGACGAGGTGTGTTCGCTTGTTGTAGCGCTTGAATTTGACGTTCAAGTTGTGCAACTTGTTGCTGTAAGATCTCAATTTTTGAGGCAAAAGTAGCATCCGGTGTGTGTGGTGCTGTCACTTCTTGCGCAAGTTCTAGCGTCGCCACTTCCAAATACAAATCGGTTTGGTTAGATAATCGCATGGATTGTTGCGCTTTAGTTAAACTTTCAATCAAACGATAATAGTACGCAGACGGCACAAGTTCTAATAACGGCTGCAATTCTTCGTCATTTAGGAGCGTTTGGTTCATCTTTGTATGTAATGTCAGCAACACATCGCGACTGAACAAAATCAACTCTTCAATAAAACGATTGGCTTGTTTGCCCGAAGCTAATTCTTTTGCTACCCATTCTAGTGCTACGGCGCCGTTTTTTTCAAAAAGAGCTTGAATATACGCCACATATACTTGTTGCGCCAAACTGCCTGATACTTGAAGTGCCGTTTCAATCGACAAATGCGTCCGATCGACAGCGAGCGCTTGGTCTAGCAAACTTAAACTGTCACGCATTCCACCGTTGGCTGCCCGCGCAATAATCGCCAATGCTTCTTCATCAAACGCAATGCCGTCATGCGTCAAAATATGCGCCATTCGCGCAATCAAGTCAGCTGGCTGAATCCGCTGAAAATCAAATCGTTGTGTTCTCGAAATAATCGTCGCAGGAATTTTGTGCGGCTCTGTCGTCGCCAAAATAAATAACACTTGCGCCGGCGGCTCTTCCAATGTTTTGAGTAAGGCATTAAAAGCGCCTGTCGTCAACATATGTACTTCGTCGATAATATATACTTTGTACGTCGCTTGGCTCGGCGCATAACGCACTTTGTCGCGCAAATCACGAATTTCTTCCACGCCATTATTACTTGCCGCGTCAATTTCAACGACATCACTCAATTGGCCGCTCGTAATCCATTCGCACAATTCGCAATCATTGCACGGATTGCCATCTACTTGATGCGGACAATTGACGGCCTTTGCCAAAATTTTCGCCGCGCTCGTTTTTCCTGTTCCGCGGGGCCCCGTGAATAAATACGCATGACTTAATTGTTGATGTTTGACCGCATTTTTGAGTGTTGTGGCAATCATCTCTTGCCCAACCAATTCATCGAACGACTGCGGACGCCACACCCGATACAATGCTTGATAACTCATTTCACTTCCCCCTCGCAAAAAATACTCCTTTTCATTATAGCACAACTTCTCAAAAAAAACTGCCCTGACATACACAAAAGCGAATCTGCATCTATTTTTCAGTCGATTTTAATTTTGGCATATAATCTATTTGTCGTAATAGCGAATGGGTGGTACAATATTACATATCACACAAAAGGAGCAGATTATGGAATTATACGAATTAAAGCAACTGATTGCTACCGCAACCACACAATTAACAAGTTTTAGGGGGAGTCTTTGACTTAGATGCCCTCGAAGCCGACATTGCAGACTACGAACACCAAATGTCTGACCCAACTTTTTGGGATGATAATGACGCCGCTCAAAAAATTATTCAACGCATGAATGAAGCTAAGTCAACTTACCAAACCATTCACGATTTGGAAAATCAGCTGGACGACATCCAAATGGGATTAGAATTATATGAAGAAACACAAGACAACGACTTGTACCAAGAAGCTGTCCAACAAGCGCAACTTCTCAAACAAGCTTTATCTAGCTATGAATTGAAATTATTGTTGTCAGGACCGCATGATGCCAATAGCGCTATTTTGGAAATCCATCCCGGCGCAGGCGGCACAGAATCGCAAGATTGGGGCAGTATGCTATTGCGTATGTATCAACGTTGGGCGGACAAAAACAACTTCAAAGTTTCCGTCATCGACTATCAAGACGGCGAAGAAGCCGGCATCAAAAGCGTCACCCTCGAAATCGAAGGCCATAACGCTTACGGATACCTCAAATCCGAAAAAGGTGTCCATCGCTTAGTGCGCATTTCGCCTTTTGATTCGAATAGCAGACGCCACACCTCTTTTGCTTCGGTAGAAGTAACGCCTCTGTTAGACGATACGATCGAAATCGACATCAATCCCGATGATTTGCGCATCGACACCTATCGTGCAAGCGGCGCCGGCGGACAACACATCAACAAAACCTCTTCCGCCATCCGTATTACGCACTTGCCAACCGGAATTGTCACCCAAAGCCAGTCGCAACGCTCACAATTTCAAAACCGCGATTTAGCCATGGCCATGTTAAAAGCAAAATTATACCAACTCGAAGAAGAAAACAAAGCCAAAGAACTCGCCAGCATCAAAGGCGAACAAAAAGAGATTGCCTGGGGCTCACAAATTCGCTCGTACGTTTTCCACCCATACTCCATGGTCAAAGACCACCGCACGACTTACGAAGTCGGCAACACCCAAGCCGTCATGGATGGCGACTTGAACGGTTTTATTGACGCCTATCTCAAATGGCTCATACAAGATGACACACAATCTTAATCTCACTGAGACAGAACTATGTTAAGATAACGCTACTCAAAGGAAGGTGAACACATGATTATTTTGAAAAATGTCACAAAACAATACGACAACGGCATTATTGCTGTCAAAAACGTGTCATTGCGCATCGAGCAAGGCGAATTCGCCTACTTAATCGGCCCGAGCGGCTCTGGCAAATCTACTTTGATGAAATTATTGTATCGCGAAGAAATCGCCACTCAAGGCACTATCAAAGTCGGCAAATTTGATGTTGAACGCATTAAACAACGCCAAATCCCGTTTTTAAGACGAAGTGTTGGCGTCGTATTCCAAGACTTCAAACTTTTGCCAAAATTAAACGTCTATGAAAATGTCGCGTACGCGCTCGAAGTAACAGGAAAAAGCGGCAAAGAAATTAAAAAACGCGTCCTAGAAGTGCTTGACCTCGTCGGCTTACGCCACAAAATTCATCAATATCCGCACGAACTATCTGGCGGCGAGCAACAACGCATTGCAATCGCACGCGCCATTGCCAATCGCCCAAGCGTTTTGATTACGGACGAGCCAACAGGAAACTTAGACCCTGAAACTGCGCTGGAAATCCATCGCGTCATCGAGCAAATTAACCAAAGCGGCACAACGGTTTTAATGGGGACGCACAACGACACTTTAGTCAACCAATTCAAACATCGCGTCATCCGCTTAGAAAAAGGCTCCATTATTTCCGACGACGATAAGGGGGGATACCGTGAAACTTATTAGAAACTTTTTCCGTCACATTCGCGACGGTTTCCGCAATCTTTTTCGTAATGGATTGATGACAGTGGCGTCCATTTTCACAATGGCACTGACGTTATTCATGGTTGGCAGTCTTATCGCACTGTTTGCAAACGTTGAAAAAATTACCACTGACGTAGAAGATACCATTCAAGTGCGCGCTTATATTGATCTTGCAGCCAACACACAAGACGAAGTACTAACCCAAAACAAAATTAAACAAATTCCACACGTCACAAAAATTACGTATCGTACTAAAGCCGAAGAACTGAAATCCATCGCTTCTACATTTGGTAGCGAATTTGAATGGACCGAAAGCACGAATCCATATCATAACGTGTTCGTCATTGATGTCGACAGCACGGAAAATTTGGAATCGGTCGCTAAAGCCGTTGAGGAATTGACATATATTTCAAACATCAACTATGGTGGCTCTGACGCACAAAATTTAATTCAAACCATTGACTTAATTCGCTATGTAATGGCAATTATCGCCGCTGTATTTGTTGTTGTTGCTATTTTGCTCATTTCAAATACGATTCGTCTGACGATTTTTGCTCGTCAAACCGAAATCGAAATTATGCGTCTCGTTGGCGCGACAAATCGATTCATTCGTGCGCCGTTTAGTTTGGAAGGTGCGTTCATCGGTATAATCGGCGCTGCCATCGCCTTCGGATTACTCTTAAGCGCTTATATCGCTCTACAAAAAGCACCCGAAGCAACACTCGGCTTAGCTAATTTAACGCTGTTGCCATTGTATCCACTCATGCCCGTCATCGCGGTGTTACTTGGGGTACTCGGCATTGGTCTAGGAATTTTCGGCGCACGTCGTTCAACAAAACGCTTCTTAAAAATTTAAGCTTTTTGCATAAAAACATCGTTCCCTTCTCAAGAGGAAACGATGTTTTTTTATAGACCTAATTTTTCTAAATACGGAAGCAACTGGTCTTTATCACGCGCTTGTTGCGCACTCGAAATATTCGTCGGACTCAATTCGTAACGAAACGCAATATTTTCCGCTGATGCGTAAGCGACAATCGTTTCGCCTGTTTGCGCATCTTGCACGCGTTCGACACGCGCATAACGTTCTTCCAATAAAGCCATCATTTCTTGCGCCACTACTTCACGCAACAAGCGATACATTTCTGCCATGGGTCGTGGCAACAAATAAATATCCACTTGGACAAGATCTTGTTCAGGTTGTTTTTTTGCCATTTATTCATGTTACCTTTCTATGCGATATGCGTCCAAAAACGCTAATGTTTCATCTTCAAGTAGCTGCTCCAAAACCGTCAACACCGCCTGTTCATTATTGGTGCCAATTTGGTAAGCTGCCATAGGCAAAATATCTGGGTCTGAATTGCCCATCGCGATACTATATTTGGCGGTTTTGAGCATGGTTTCGTCGTTTAAGCTATCACCGAACGCCATTACTTCTTCCGTCAAAATACCGAATTGTACTTTTAACGCATCAAGCGCCGCACCTTTTCCGCCTGAAATATGATAAATATCCAGCCATATATCGCCACTCGTCACTGCTCGCACTGTCGGAAACAACGCATTGATCCGCTGCACCATTTGCTTCGTTTCAGGTAACGAATGTTCACTGGCAACCGCAATTTTGATGGGCGGCGTTGAAAAATCTGCCACATCAAACCGCTCAACCACTTGAACATCAGGATTGTATTGCCTAATGGACGCTTGAATCCGCTCAGGCAAACCACTTTGCATATACAAACGGTCGCACGTGCTTACGGCGCAATGGTATCCTTTTTGTTCCGCCAAAAATGCCGTTACTGCCATAAATTCCTGCGCATCAATCGCAGTCACTTTCAATTCTTGACCCTTGTGCGACAAGTAATTGCCGTTATCACTCGCAAAATACAACTTCTGTTGATCTTCTTCATCAAAATACTCGCCTAATTTGGCTAAGTTATTGCCCGTCGCAATACAAACGAACATACCTTTTGCAATCAGTTGTTGTAACACCCGCTTGAATCGCGCAATGTCATACGTTTTATCATCTCGCAACAACGTCGCGTCCATGTCAATGGCTATTAGTTTTATCATATAATTTGCCTTTCTGCCAATTTAGGAGCCAAAAGAAAACAAATCCACTTTGGCACCACCATTCTGTTCTCCTGTTTATACTACCAAAAAAATGAAATTTATTCCATAATCTAAGAACGATTGACTGAAACAAAAACTCGAATAGCTTTCACTACCCGAGTTAGCACTTTATCCGTCCCTTACTTACTATCCACAACTAAACTAATATGCCATCTTGCCAATAAAGTTCTGTTTTTCTAAAATAGTTTGCCGACATTTCATCATTAACAGTACATAACTTTTGAGCAATTTTAACTACCATTTTCATCGCTTGCTCATTTTCAGGTGAACACATTATTAAGTAGCCTGTTCCTAAATTCTCACTTGGTACGGTTAAACCTACTAAGCCGCACATATTTACAACTTTTAAAAAACCTTTATTGGATTTCATCTGGATTTCCCTTGTAGTACTATCAAAATGCCCCAATATACTATCTCCAATACCTACGAGATCAATTGGACCTTCTTTTGAAATAACAATGTCAAAATGCCCTAGCATTTCTTTCAGATTACTAATCAATTCCTCTCTGCTAGACGTATATTTATAAGACAAATCAATCTTAGCAGTTTCTACTTTTAATTCATTTAAATCTATTTGACAGTCTGACCCGATTTTTAATGGGTTCATTAATTCAAATTCTTCAAAATCGTGAATTAAGTCAAATATTGAGAAGATTTCTTCTAGTATCGTTAACTTTTTTGTCATGAAGCCAATTGTGGGTACAAATGAAATATTATCTGTTGACTGCTTCACGACTTCTTTTGAAAACCGATTAAACCCAGGATGAATAATCCCAATCAGGTTCAAAGCCATAGCAGGTCCCAATACCGAACCGCCGCCGTCCGTTCCCACACCAATATCATTTATCTCTAAAAAAACATTAATGGCCGTTCCGCTTGACGATCCTGTCATTGGCCTTCCTGTAATCGGATTTTGCAAATCAAAATCAATTGCTCGGCCTCCTAAGCTCGCTTTATCTACCGTATGTAGTAAATAACCCTTCCTTTCCATAAATTGAATAAACTCATCAGATATATACGGCACATTTTTTACTCCCATATAACCTTTTGATTCAGAAGAAATGTTTTCAAAAGCTTGAGGATGAACTTTAATGACTGATTTAAATAAATTGCGTAGTGCCATCATTGTTTTTAATCCATACTGTTTTATTTTTTGTTCGTCATTCAAAGGATTTACCTACTTTATTTTAATAAAGACCAGAATGATTCTCCATTTTGAGGATGTGAAACACCAAAATAATCTGCTACTGTAGCCGCAATATCCGCCATTGTATGACGGTGTCCTAGTCTTATGCCTTCTGTTCCTTTTCGATACAAAAGTATTGGAACACACTCACGCGTATGGTTACTATGTCCAATAGTAGGATCATTTCCATGATCAGCCGTAACAATTAAAATATCTTCTTCGTTCAATAATGGAATTATTTCTTCAATACGTCGATTGCTTAACTCAAGTCGGTTGGCGTATCGTTCGACATCTTGAGCATGACCCGCTAAGTCTGTCTCTTGAATATTTAACGCAATAAATCCATGCTCGAT
Source organism: Aerococcaceae bacterium (assembly GCA_030525795.1). Classification (GTDB taxonomy): domain Bacteria; phylum Bacillota; class Bacilli; order Lactobacillales; family Aerococcaceae; genus Abiotrophia. The sequence continues at coordinate 16,295 of JAUNEB010000003.1, forward strand.
TGCCTCGATTTCTTTTTTCAAACAGTCAAATAAATATTCTGAATCCACGCCAGGAAATAGACGCTTACTATCTGTTTGGATGATATCCGCTACTTTCCCCAAAAAAGAGACTGCAATGCCTGCTTTATCTAAAATCGTAGGAATTTGATAATTTTTGTCAATTCCGTATCCTAAATGAACTACTTGATAATCATGTAAATAAACACCCGATTCCGGTGCGTCAACACCTGCAATCTCATTGTTTTTCACCTTATAAGCATTCAATAAATTATTAAGCGTAATTTGACGTCCTCCAAATGTAATTACGCGCGATACATGTACAACGCTCCTTACGATTTCACCTATTTTCCTTAAATCTTCGAATGAAATATAATCTAAGCAAGATGAAACATTGTAAACTTGACCATAATCTGTTTCCAAATTATCTCCCACCGTAGCAACTTCATTAACAATTAATATCTGCGTTCCAGGATTACCATAGCGTCTTACAAAATATCCTGAATCTATCAAAGCTTTTTCTACATCATCTATCTTATGATTAAAGGCTTCAATTAGAGGTATCTTAGGCGTAGTTCCCATGATTTCTTGATGTCCCAAAAAAGAATCCGCGCCATAATGACTCAAATCACTTTTCCCAAAATTTGCTTTTGAACTAAATCGATGATGGCTGACTTCCTCGCCTATCGTGTTCATCAATCCCATTTTTTCTAAGCGGGATAAGTCAATCGAGTTTTTTTGCTGAATAATATGCAAAGCTGTATTGCTACCAATATCCCTTGGTCGTACTTCTGGCACATCTTTCATTGCCCCAACGCCAAAACTGTCTAAGATAACTAAAACAAACTTACCCAAGACGATCATCTCCAATTCTGTTTCCCAAACTATCATAAATTCCCACAAGACGCGGCGCACCATTGTGTAAACCTTCTACAATGGCTACATCACTTCTGGTGACAAATATTTGGGTCCGAAAGGCACCAATAACTGTTGAGCCTACAGGATGATTTTTATTTAATTCAATATAATAATCAATACTCTCAGGAGATAGTGAATTGATTCTATCGTCCTCAATCATGCCATTTTGAAAAACTTTTACATTTTCAAAATGTCCCCGTCTATAGTAGCCACCACCAAAAATATAACTTTTGTCTTTCATGTTATGTGATATTTCACTCACATATACCATAGCGGGTATTTCAGCTAATTCGCGGACGGCATGCATTGGAGTAGTCCCCGTTAATGCATGCCCAGGTTCGCCTTGCGTACCTCCAAATTCACTTATCGCCGAGATTGTCCAAGCACAAGTTGCAGAGGGCATATTCATTTCAATATCAGACAAGCCTTCCTCTTCAAGAATTTTTTTTGCTGCAAGGAGTGTTCTTAAATTATGCGTTGAAGAAAGTTCTTGATTATCATCAATTAAAAAACATGGAAAAGAAGTAATTCCTGCAATTTTAACCGACGATTCATTTTTCAGAAGTGCTACTACATCGTGTAATTCCGATAGTCGAAACCCTCCGTTTTGTCCTTCGTATATCCAGTCCGATGGCTCTACAACTTTCAACAATAACTTTTGAACAATATTTTCCTGTTTGGCGATTTCAATAATTTGTTTAATTTTATCCATTGAAAAAACGGTTAAATAATCAGCACCGTATGTCATAATCTGTTTGAGTAGTTGACTTGGGATTTGGACAAGATGTCCTACATTGCCTAAAGGAATATTCGCATTCATCATGACTAGCGCCTCTTTATAATCAACAACTACTGCTTTTTCAATCGCTTGTTCACTTATTTTTTTAGCGATGAGAGGATTTCGACCAATTTGTTTTGCCATAAAAAATAATTCAATATTTTTTTCTAAAGCTACTTCAGAAATTTTTTTTGCATTTCCAATAATTGAATCTAAATCCAATACAAATGTATCGGGCAATATTTTCCCTTCTTGATGAAGTTGTACTGCAAAATCGATAAGCTTCGGATTTCTATGTTCGGTAGCTTTCAAAAACATAACATCACTCCTTATTTAACAAATTAGTCAGATGAAGATAAATATAATGTTTCTCATTGTCTGAAAAATTGTCTCTCGTATATTTTTTTGAGATACTCTCCCAGATTTCCTTGCTCTGCATATAATGTTCGTTCTTCTCCACTTCATCTAAAATAAATTTGTCCATTTCGCCTATAGAATAGTCATTTAATTTCCGACGAGAATCGGCCATGGCTAAATGGGTTAAAAAAACATCTGCCTCATTATCTGCTTGAATCAATTCTAGTTCTTTAAAATTCGCCAATACATTCAATGCAAATTGATAAGTATCTTCATCAATAACCTTTGAGTCTTGCAAAATTTTTAATTTTTCTAAAATCAAATAATTACCTCCTAGTATTGTGGTAATACGGTTCCTTCAACAACTAATTGTTGAATCTTTAAGATGGTTTCTTTATCTATTCTTGTATTAAATATCGCCCGAATCACATCATCATCTTTGTGGCTTATAATCACACTCGTATCCATTGAAGGATCGTGGTGTTCATCGGGTAATTTTATCCAATGAATATCATTGTATCCCTTATCTTTTATTTCATCTATATTCCAAATGCCTGCATCTATCCATCCGTTTCGCAAGGCATTTATGATTTGACTGCCATTAATTTCAACAAACTGGACCTCTAGTCCTTGTGTCAGTTTTTCTGTTAATTTATATTGATCGATTGAATCGTAGTCAATCCCGATTTTCATTTTATTTCGGATGGCTATTTCATTAGCATCCCGCAATAGTAACACGTGTTCGCTCAAATACGTTTTGTCTTTAAACTCTACAATCATCTCAATCGGTTCTCCTTTTCGGATGGCTTCTTGAGCTGCAAATTTAGATACAACCGCAAATTTATACATGCGCGTAACAACTGATTTGATTCTTTCTTTCGCTCCACGAATATACGCAATATTCACCGGGATATTCGCTTCTTGAAATACGGTATAAATACCTGTTGCAAATCCCTCATAAAGTTTTGAATAAGGCAGCGTCATCGTCCCGATAATCGTTTCAGATAATGCATATTCCTGTAGCACCGAGTAATTAATTTCTTTGATATATGACCCCAGTCTTCCTTTTGATTCCACTTCAAAACCGCCTACGGCCTTCAAAAACTCAATTGCATTCTGAACAGTTCCTCTAGAAACATTAAATTCTTCCTGAAATTCGGAAATACTCGGCAATCGATCATCCACTTTCAACTTCATTAAGGATGAAGAAAGCTTTCTAACTACCTGTCCTTTCTTCATTAAAAAACTTTCTGTCATCATATCATCCCTTTAAACTTTATTTATTTTAAAATCATTAATAGACTTTGACAATATATTCATAATTGTATCTGCCCCAGCTCTGTTAGGATTTATTCGTATCATAAAATCTTCTGCTTCATTATCTGTTTCTCTAAATGTTCCAGATACTCTATAGATAAGTGGGCAAAATTCATACTTAGATTCTGCTCCTACAGGATTTGGTAAAGCGCCATACTGACTTGAGCGTTGAATTATTTCTTTTGCGATAGGCTCGTTCATTTTCAATACTACCACTTTAGATTGCGCATTTACAATAACAGCCTCTTTAATTTCAGGTATCTCTCCATTATTAATTCTATTCATGACTTCCTCGCAAACAGTCGCTGAGATTGCTTGAGATACCGGAACATAAATCATTCCTTTTAACACATCGAGTGCTTCATGGCCTTGGACTTGGCCGCCACCAGAATAGTTTTCTTGTTTTAAACGCGTAATCCATTTGCGCTTGCCAACAATACATCCTATCCCTTCTGGCCCCAATAATTTAAATGTCGAAAAGCAAGATAAATCCGCTCCAAACTCGCAACCAATCCCTGCCGTTTTAAGAACCGCGTAATTATCGTCCGTGATAATAGGTAGTTCTGGATAATTAGATTTAAAGAAATGTATCAACTCGTTTAAATCATAAGAATCCGTTAATTTTTGACGCGTTGTTTGAATAAGCACACCGTCTACATCTTGGGAATCTAGCACCCTCATAATTTTTTGATAATCATTGTAATCAGCTGTTACACTTTCTATCCCTAGCATTTCTAATGAAACTTTAGTAGTTGGATACATTGGTGCGTCATGAATCAATAGTGTTTGATTCTTTTTTAATATTGAGTGCATCGCTAATCGAATCGCATTCGTTCCAGATCCTCTAACTAGCATGGCAGCTTCTGCATTAAAAAACTCTGCTATCACTTTTTCGACTTTGTCCGTAGTAATAGGACGATTTAGTTTAGGAGTAATGCCTAAATCTCCTCTAGTTAGTATTTCGTTGCCTGAAAAATGATGTGTAATGCACTCAATCAACTTAAATTGTAACTTTTGAGCCTCAATAATCGATAAACTTTTTAGTGGATAAGCCTCCATTAGTGCACCCCTTTGAAGAACTGTTTAGGATTTTCAATTAACATTTTATCTATAAATTTTTTAGACACGCCTTCATCAAGTGCTCTAGGTACAAATTCATCCAACAGGTAAGAATACCCTATTCCACCTAGATAATTTAAATTTGATTTTCTCGTAATATCCATAGATAAAAATACCTTGTCAATAAAACCTCTTTTTTCAATTTCTTTTAGCATATTAATTCTCAACAAGTCAGGCTGATAATTTTCTTTTCCGACAGTATCCAACTCTACGTATACACCTTGATCCAGCATTCTTAAAACGTAGTCTGCATCCCCCGTCAAATCAACATGACCAATCACTACCTTATTCAAATCAATCGCATTTTTTTTGAAATAAGCAACTTGCTCGTGACCGTATGTTCCTAATGTTGTATGTGTTGAAATCGGAATTCCTGTTTCTTTATGCACAATCACAGAAGCGTCAAAAACTTTTCTTTCGTTTGGGGTCATTATATTTTTACTGGTTGCAATTTCTCCAATAATTTTTGCTTGAATAGTCGTATCGGCTATCCCTGTCGTTATTTCTTTTAACATGAGTTGACTCAGATCATCGACGGTGGCCTCATTAACAAAGTTTGGCAAAAACTTTTCTTGGTAAAAACCCGTTGCTTGAATAATATTTATCCCTGAAGCTTCTGCTACTTTTTGAACATATTCTGGATTGCGGCGCATGTCTAAGTTCGTTACATCAACAATATTTCGGACACCTTTACTGTAAAGCTGTTGAAACTCTTTTATTGTTTCATCGAAACAATCTAAGTTAGTATCTTGATCGCCTTTTAGTCTCGATAAATCAATGGTTGTGTGTTCGTGCATGTAAGTTATTCCGTCTAAAAGAACCATCCTTTGTCTCCTATCCAGCTACTACGGGTGTGAATAATCCCAATAAGTACAAAATATTGACAATAATTCCTAATGAAATGGCTGCGATTGGCCCCACTGCTAACTCAACCACAGGTTTATTTGCTTTTCTATTTAATAACAACAAGCCTACTACCCAGAAATAACCGATGCCAGGAGCAATTTGTTCTGATGCAGCTGCCCCACCAATTAACAAGGCGATTTCCAACACTTTATTCATTGCAGTACGAATATGTTCACCCATATCTCGAATTCCAGGGAACTTATCCAATGTTTTGGCCATTAATGAGAGTAATCGAATTTCAACAAACATAACGGCAGCGCCCGCAATAAATGCTACAAGTGGATTTCCTTTTAATAACATTCCTACTACAAACACAAACGTTGTCCCCGCTGGGCTGTAAACACCTGTAACAATCGCGGTTGAGAAGACCAATGGAATAAATCCAATTCCTCGCGCAAAAGCGGCTAAAGCGGCTTCTGCTACTTTACCTTCAGATAGTAACTTTAATGAGATAGGATCTCCCGCTACTAGCATCAAACTCGTTGAAGCTGCAACTAAACCACCTGTGATGGTTAACCACATCCAGTTTCCCTTAATACGATTTACCCGTTCCAAAAAGACACTCATCAACATTTCATTTGAATTATTACCATCACCTTTAACTTGGATAGCAAATACAATCATGAAAATCATACCTACTAATAACGACGTACCTTCTGCACTGAGTTTAATAGACGTTGCTTCATTTAATTGGAATACACCAAATTGTTTTACTGTAAATAAGGTTAACAAAGTTGCTACAAAAGCAATAGCCGCTTTTTTAAAGCCGTGTTGACTCGCAATGGCTACTGCAGGAAAAATACTAAATGCCACAACAATTGGGGCTCCAACCGCAGATAGTGACGGCATAAAGTTGACGGGAAGTTTCGCAAAAAGATCAACAACGGCTTGTAAACCTAGCACTAATCCCACACCATACAATGCCCCAATAACACCTGAAATTATCCAACCATTCTTACCTTCTGGAGCCCATGATCCGATAATATCTGTCATTAACAAAATACTATGAATTAAAATGATTGTTGCGCCAATAGAAACCGGAATCCCAAATCCAATAACTAAACCAAAACTTAATGCAAAACTCGTCGCCGCTAATTCTTTCTTACCGATTTTTCCCTCCAAGAACTCTGGCATAATAGGTCTTAGTCCGTCATTAAAAACTGCAATTCCTTTATTTGAGAGTATTGAAGCCAATCCACCCAATAAAGCAACGGCGATTAATTCTAATACTTTTCCTTCTAACATACTAATTCTCCTTCCGTTTCGTTAATTATTTTTTAATTCATCAATTACTATAGGAACAATAAATTCTTTATGCTGAGCGGTAAATCCAAATGCTTTTTTTCCACTTCTGACATTTTCTCGAATTTCTTCTTCACTCATAACACTACCTGGCATCGATAATGTGACCGTGTTCTCTCTTCCTAGCAATGCTATCGCCATCGCTAACGCTCCGCCTCCACCCGTATTGCATGCTCCTATGTAAAAGTCAGCTTGTCCATTTTTGACGGCCATAGCAGCTTCTAGGTCACTTTTTACCGACACCTCGAATTCTCCTTGACTATATGCTTCCACTAATTTTTTTACTTCATCTTTGTCAATTTGTCCACCAACTACAATTTTTTTCATGTATGGTTCAGCTCCTATCCATTCATTTTTTTAGCAAATACACGGCCATTTACATTGGCTCTCTATCAATCCATAATCTAATTTATCCACCAATAAAACTGCAAGAAGATTATTTTTGGGTGTAAAATTGCACATCTACACGAGTTCTATCGCTATTGATTAAATACTATTTTACAAAGATAAATATACGTTTTTTTGTACTTTTATCTATAAAAACATATCCCGCTACAAATCAATACCACCTATTGCAAACACATCCTCTCTTGAATGTACATTTTTTTGTACTTTTGCACCCCCTAAAAAAACTTGCTTTGAACTTATTATATACCCCCTTCTCCAAAATGTAAACCCTTTTATGAAAAATATTCTTTTACTGTTCTTAGTCTATTTTACATTGCTATCTTCCCCATTCCACGAGTTTTTCTATAGAAAAAACTCCAATAAACAACTAAGTTTACTAGAGTTTTATCGTTACTTATGAAATATGGGCAGAACAGCACCGATACGGCTCTGTTATCTTTCTAAGGCAACACATTGCCTGCGCTGCGGTAAATTTCGTACCATTCTTCGCGCGTCAATGAAATTTGCGCGCCGGCACACATTGCTTGAATACGCTCAAGGTTCATGCTGCCGATAATTGGTTGCATTGCTGCAGGATGACGCAACAACCATGCGATGACCATTCCTTCTACTGTCGCAACTTTTTCTTGTGCAAAACGAGCCAACGTTTCCGTCAATGTTTGGTAATCGGGATGATCTTTGAACAATCCTTGACTTAAATCCACTTGGAACGGCGACCAAGGTTGCACGGTAATATTTTCTAAGCGACAAAAATCTAACACACCTTCGTCGCGAACGATGCCTGCTTCATTTTTCATGTTGACATTGAGGCCCGCATCAATCATTGGCGTATGCGCAGGGCCAAATTGTAATTGATTTGCCACAATCGGCACATCCAAATGGCGTTGCAACAACTGAATTTGGTAAGGATTATGGTTGCTTACCCCAAAATAGCGCACTTTGCCTGATTGGTGTAGTGAATGAAAAGCTTCCGCAACTTCCTCTGGTTCCATCAGCGCATCTGGACGATGCAACAGCAAGAAGTCCAAATAATCTGTTTGCAAGCGGCTTAAAATGCCTTCAACCGAATGGATAATATGTTCTTTTGAGAAATCGAAAAATCCTTTACGAATGCCGCATTTTGATTGTAAATAAATGGCATCGCGTGAAATATTCGCGTGTTGTAATCCTTTCGCGAAGACGATTTCTGATTGGCCTGCACCGTAAATATCCGCATGGTCAAAAAAGTTCACACCACAATCAATAGAGGTACTCAATACGCGCGCAACTTCTTCCGTTGACAAAGTTGCCATCCGCATACATCCTAATACAACTTGACTTGCTTGGACATCTGCTTGTCCGATTTTCATTGTTTTCATGATTATTTTCCTTTCAGCATTCCGGTAATGCCACGCGTCAATACTCGACCGACTTCGCGTCCGACTTGGCTCATCATATTTTTGGTAAAGCGGTCAAACACGCTATCTGTTCTACGCGTGCGGGACGTTTCGCGTTCTGCTTCACGTTCTTGGCGTGCTTGTTCTTTTTCGGCTGCTTGCTGACGTTTTTCGATTTCTACCGCTTCTTGTTCTGCTTGCGCTTCTTCGATAAGGGCTTGTTCTTTTTCTTGGGTCATGGCCAAAATTTGTTCGTGCGCACTTTCGCGGTCAACAGCTTCAGCATATTTTTCCACTAAAGACGAGTTGTTGACAATCGACAATACGGTTGCGGGATCAATGGTGCCCAACTGGCTTTGCGGTGGATAAATCATCACTGTATCGGCTAAGCTTGGCGTACCGTCTTCTTGCAACGTTGAAACGACGGCTTGTCCGACTTGCAATTCTTGGATGACTTTCGCCAAATCAGCGCCCGCTTCTTGACGGAAAGTTTCCGCAACGGTCGACACGGTTTTTAATTCTTTTGGCGTAAATGCACGCAATCCATGTTGAATGCGATTGCCTAGCTGGCTTGCGATACTATCGGGAATATCGGTTGGATTTTGTGTGACAAAAAAGACGCCAACACCTTTAGAGCGAATCAAACGGACAATTAGTTCGATTTTTTCAAGTAACACTTTTGGTGCATCTTTGAATAACACGTGTGCTTCATCGAAGAAGAAGACTAATTTTGGTTGCGTGACGTCGCCGACTTCTGGCAACATTTCGTATAATTCGGACAACAACGCCAATAACACGGTTGAGTAAAGTGTTGGCTGATTGAATAATTGTGTCGCATCTAATACGTTGATGACGCCTTTTCCAGACGCGTCAACGCGCATCAAGTCCGCAATGTCTAAACTTGGCTCGCTGAAAAAGAACTTGCCTCCTTGCTGTTCGATAACCACTAAACTTCGCAAAATGGCACCTACTGAACGCGCAGGAATATTGCCGTAATATTTGCTTAATTCTTCCGCATTTTCGGCTACATAATTCAACATCGCGCGCAAATCCATTAAGTCAATCAATAATAATCCGCGTTCATCTGCCACGCTGAACACAATATTCAAAATACTTTCTTGTGTTTCATTTAAGCCCAATAATCGCGTCAACAACACGGGTCCCATTTCTGAAATCGTCATGCGAATCGGCGTGCCTTTTTCGCCCAAAACATCCCACAATTCTACGGGAAAGGCTTGTGGTTCATACGCTTCGTAGTGCGTTTGCGCCAAGCGCTCTGCGTCAATTTCTTGCGTGTTTGCTTGTGCTAAGCTCGTCAAATCACCTTTAATATCCGATAGAAAAACAGGAATTCCTGCCGAACTTAATTGTTCCGCCAACACTTTGAGCGTGACTGTTTTGCCTGTTCCTGTTGCGCCTGCGATGATGCCGTGGCGATTCAACTTGCTAAGCGGAATCGTCGCTTCTTTTGTACCGTACCCAAATTTCAACATTGACATTGTGATGTCCTCCTTGTATGATATTAGTTTTATTTTATCATATCTTTTCCAAATAAAAAACACTTACATCGCGTAAGTGTTTCGGATTATTTTAACTGAGGCGACGCAAAGGCGTGGCGATATCGGGGTCTGTCATATGCAGTTTGAAGTCCCGATTGACGCCCAAATCATGTTCCGTCAAAATGCGTTCCATCGCTTCCATCGCTAATTCTTTCGTATTATTTTCGCGACTTAAATGCCCTAAATAAACATGTTTCGTTTGATTCCCGATGAGATCAACCATCGCTAACGCGCCATCTTCGTTGCTTAAATGCCCTTTGTCGCCTAAAATGCGTTGTTTGACCGACCAAGGATAGTTGCCGTAGCGTAACATTTCGATTTCGTGGTTACTTTCGATTAAGTAAGCGGTCGCGTTTTTGAGTTGGCTTCGCAAGCGGTCGCTCACGTAACCCGTGTCTGTTAACATCACGAATTGTGCCGAACCTTTTTGGAAAGCGTAAAATTGTGGTTGCGCGGCATCGTGGCTCACATTGTAACTTACGATGTCCAAATCGCCCAAAGTAAGCAACTGCTCTGGCTCGATATAACGGCGATTTTCAGACGGAATCTCGCCAATCATCGATTCCATCGCGCGCCACGTATTCGCATTCGCATACACAGGCACATTGTATTTGCGTGACAAAACGCCAACGCCGTGAATGTGGTCTTTATGCTCGTGCGTCACAAAAATTGCATCTAACTGATTCATATCGCGATCAATTTGCGTCAATAATTGTTCTAATTTTCTGCCACTTAATCCTGCGTCGATAAGAACGCGTTGTTTCGGCGTTTCCACATACGTACAGTTTCCGCTACTTCCGCTCGCCAAAATAGAAAACTGCAACGCATCGGTAGCATTTTTTACAGATTGTATAAAAGGATTGTGCATACTATTCTACTTTCTATTTGATTTTTTTAGAAGCCGCCTGACCCTGAGCCGCCGCCTGATGAACCAGACGAACCACCAGAAAAGCCGCCACCAAAACCACCACGATTATTCCCTGAATAGTCAACTTTAGGCATGCTTGCACTCAATGAGGAGGCAACCGAATGATTCATCGTATGCGTATAAAAATTCGGGCTATAGTAATAATGGCGTCCTTGCGCCCACGCATCTAATTCGCCTTGTGTAAATTGTACATTCATCGCTTCAATAACTTTATCCGCGACGCCTAGCGAAATAGCATACACTAAATACTCATCCCACAGCTCCAACGAGCCAATTTCTCGCATATTCAACTGCCCAATATCACGCAACATATTAGCAAAACCAAGCCATTCTTGACGCAATTCGTATTCTTTTGCAGATACAATCGGTTTAAATATGGATAATAAGAATACAACTAACAAAACAATCTGGATGACTACAGCTAAGCCGACAACCCCGTTAATTGCCCAATTTAAGCCACTCATCTTCAAAAAGACAAGCGCAAACAACGTCAATACAATATTAATAAAGAACGCCGCTCCCAATAACACTCTTGAAAAAATACGTGTGTAAAATGCTGGCTGACTCAACTGTTCGCCTTTAAGTGACGCGTTGTTTTCAAACTTTTCCCACAAAATTTCTTGGCGGCGAGCAATGGTGCTATCTTCTTGCGCTCTTTCTGTCAATGTTTCCAAAGTAATCGGCGTGTCAAATGTCACATACTCCCAAACCGCATACTCATGCTTTTGCAATTCTGATAGGTTCGGCTTTGAGTCCGGCACTTTAATCAACACCGTTTTGCCATTACTTTGCCCAAAAAAGCCGCGTTTTTCTTTGAAAACTTCTTCTAATTCTAAGTAACCTTTTCGCGCTAAGTCGACAATTGTCGCCGAAAAGTCAGCTGCATTCGGTTTGTGACGCAACGCCGCACACGCCATCACAGCTGGCGTAATATCTGCGGGCAATGAATAAATATGGTGCGGATATTGTTTTGGATTCGGATTTAATTTGCGTCTTTGTGTGAAATAATAAGCAATCGCACCGAAAGGCATCAACAATAGTAACAGCACACTGCCTAAACCTTGTAACTGATAACGTTGTTGCTTTTGCGCGAGGCGTTTGGCATCTTCTTCGACAATGCCTGCTTCTCGTTCAATCATGGCGTCCTTGTGCATTTCAGCCACAACATTCGGATTGTTCGGCGTCATACTCGTCGGAAAAAGCATATGCACCGCAACGGATTGATGTGGCGGATTGTTCGGCGCAGTTAATTGTACAACGCTTTTGCCATTTTCGACAAGCAACGTAACTTCCCCTTGCGGCACGCCATATCCCCAAGCACGCAAATCTTCTTGAACGACCACTTCACCAGGCAAAATAACTTTAGCTTCTACATCAAAAAAATCATTCGTTGCTTCACCCACTAATTTCCGTTCAAAAACAGCCGTGTCTTGATAATTGATGACCATTCCTTGCAACGTATATTCGTAAACAAAGGTTACATATTCTTCCTCACTCGGATAATACACTTTGAACGTCGTCTGTTCCCCTTGCGTATTTACTTGAAAGGTACGCGCACTTCCGTCATACGCTTCCGTCAAATAATCAACAGCGCCAGTCGTTTCATTCACAATGCCCACACGATAACTTTGGAGTTCGTATCCGCGATGATCTAGCTTAAAAAATGCCCCATTCATAAACGTTACATCATAAAATTGTTTATCTGTAAACTTAACATTCCCGCTCGCTTGAATTTCAGTAACGACTTCTTGACGCGTAATATCAAACTCAACTTCTTGCGCCATAACCGTATAAGGTAACAACAACCACAACAAGCTCATAACGGTACATAATCGCTTCATATATTTCATCCCGCAGCCCCCTTTTCACTTCTGTCCTTTCTATTGTAACAGCAATGGCGCATTAAATACACTCTAAATCCTTATTTTTTGTAAAAAAAATTTTTTAATATAAAAAAACTGTCTGCTTTTGAGCAAACAGTTTAATACACAATAACGGGCATGCCGTAATACACTAAATCGAATACTTCTCCCATCAACGCCGGTGGCGTATTCACGCAACCAAGCGAACCATTTTCCAAATAGGCAGTTCCCCCAAAATAAGGTTGCCACTTCGCATCATGAATACCTTGCCCTGTATCATCAAACGCAATCCAATAATCTACAGGCTGCTCGTAATCTCGATTATGGACATGATCATATCCCGTCAAAATCGACGGCGATTCTTTATTCCATACTTGATACGCACCAGGAACAGTAGGCGCTCCTGATTGCCCTGTCACCACAGCTGTTTGGAAGACTAATTCACCATCCAAATAAATGAACATGGTTTGGTTCGTAATGTCCACTTCAACATAGCTGCTCCCAATATCTTGCGCTAGCCCGTAGCCCGTACCGCCGATACTTGGCTCACGTGTTGCGTTGCGCTGCGCTACCAAGTCTTCTTTAATCGCACTAGCTTCATCTTTCGTATTGATATACCACCCGTAAGTCCCGGGTTCGACGGTCACTAAGCCTTGATATGTACTTTGAAACTCACGACGCCGAAAAACACTCGCATATTCACGATTGACACCTGACAAATATTCTTGAATAAGCGTTTCATCGACACTAATTTCTCCCGAATCAGAAACGACAATCCAACTTGCAATGGCACTTTTTGGGAGAGTGAGCGTCTGCCCATCAAATGTTAGCGTAATTTGCGTTTGTTGGATTTTTTCGATTGCATTGAATTGATCGAGTAGCGTCTTGTCTGTGGCTATTTGCTTTGGTTGAATGTATGCTTGTTTCAAATCAAAAACACGTTCTTGATTAAAAAAGGCTCGCGCAAGTGCTGCCGATAACGATTGATTATCCACTTGTTGTCCGTACACTTCGGGTTGAATGAAGTAGCCTTTTGCTTCATCGCGCACCAATGTTGCCGGGACGGCTTCTTGACGTTTTTGATTATCAATGCCAAGTGCTTGTTGCAATCCTCCCAACATTGCTTCATCAAAAGTCAGCCGTTTTTCTAAATCGGCAGAACTCGAAAACGTACCGAACAGCGCCAACGGCCACGAAAAAGCGGACTGCTCATTCAACAGGCGTTCCAATTCCGTCTTCAACTCAACTTTCGCATTCAAATCGTTCAACTGAAGGACACCGTAAGACTTTTCTGACTCTACTAATTCGATTTGATACGACGCAAGCTGTTTTTCTAGATGCTCATTGGCAGACGCCACCGACATTCCGCCGATGCGTTGCTGGTTGAGTGCACGATTCGGCAAAAAATGTGACTGAAAATAAAGCACGCCAATCAAATAAATGCCAATTAACGCCAATAAACTTGCTATACTGTACCGAACTCTCGGCATTCCTAACCATTTTTTCATTGACAATCGCTCCCTTTAATTATTGAAAAACAATTGTTGCACAAATTTTTGCTCTGCTTCAATCGAATCAGGACAGTTCCCATAATTCACATGTTCGCCTAGGGTATTCCAGCCGCACATAAAGCGTTGCCCCGCCTCGCCGTATTCCACCGTAAAATACGCCTGCTGCGAACAAGCTTGATTGAACACCATATAAATCCGAAAACATTGCGGGACCTCTGACGGCTGAGGCATCGTCACACATATCGCGTAATAATCCTCTCGAATTTGCAACAACTCAACTGTATAATCTGATGACTGATACGCATATTCCACCTCTAACTCTTGGCACACATCTCGCATCATCAGTGCCAATAACGTTGCTTGCTGTTGCATTAGCGCTCCCAAAAATTCTTGCTTATCTTGAAAAAAATAGTGCGGCAACACTTTATGTTCAAATATATATCGCGCTCTATCTAAAATCATAAATTATTCCACCCTTCACTTTATAGTTTACAAGGCTTCGCATCCAAAGTCAACTGTCCCATACAATAAAAAAAGCTAGAACACTTGTCCTAGCTTATCCATCCATTATGCTAATGCTTTTTTAGCTTGTTCTGCTAATGCAGTAAATGCTGCTGCATCGTGAACTGCTAAATCTGCTAACATTTTACGGTTTACTTCGATGCCTGCTTTTTTCAAGCCGTTCATCAATACTGAGTAGCTCAATCCGTTCATACGAGCTGCTGCGTTAATACGTGTAATCCATAAACGACGGAAATCACGTTTTTTCTGACGACGGTCACGGTAAGCATACATGTAAGATTTCATTACAGCTTGTTTTGCTGTTTTGAATAATGTATGTTTTGAACCGTAGTAACCTTTTGCTAATTTTAATGTACGTTTACGACGTTGACGTGTAACGTATCCACCTTTAACACGTGGCATAATAATTCCTCCTTAAAAAATATCGATTATAACGCTGCTAATTGTTGTTTAATACGTTTTTGGTCGGTTGCGTGTACTAAACCAGCTTTACGCAAGTGACGTTTTTGTTTAGTGGTTTTTCCTGGCGCTAAATGGCTACGGTATGCTTTCGCACGTTTTAATTTACCTGAAGCTGTTTTCTTAACGCGTTTTGCTAATCCACGGTGAGTTTTTTGTTTTGGCATGATAGTTCCTCCTATATGTTAGTCTTTTTGGTTAGACGGTAGCGGCGCCAATAAGATAAACATGCTACGTCCTTCCATTTTTGGTTTTGCTTCAACGGTGGATACTTCTTTAGTATCTTCAATGAAGTCTTCCAAAACGTCTTGCCCTAACTCTTTGTGCGTAATGGCACGGCCTCTAAAGCGAATGGTCGCTTTGACTTTGTCACCACTTTCCAAAAATTTAATCGCATGACGTAATTTAGTTTGATAATCATGGTCTTCGATTCCCGGACTTAAACGCACTTCTTTAACAGTGACAATCTTTTGATTTTTACGCTGTTCTTTTTCTTTCTTTTGCATTTCGTAACGGTACTTGCCGTAGTCCATAATTTTTGCAACGGGTGGCTTGGCTTGTGGTGATACTAATACTAAGTCCAATCCGAAAGATTCCGCGATGGTCAATGCGTCGTTGAGTGATTTAACACCTAATTGTTCGCCATTGTCGCCAATGACACGAAGTTCTTTTGCTCGGATGTCCTCGTTAATCATCATTTCTTTAACGATGGGTTCCACCTCCTGGTTGATGTGCAAGATAACAAAATAAAAAGCGTGTTTATGACATAAACGCGCCGTTTGAATACAGAATGCTCCGACTAGAAGCTCTCTCTATTGGCCAATGTACTCGTGTACTTGGCGAGAAACGGCAGTTTCTACTTGTTTTCTCAACTAAACTCTATCATACACTATATGGCAGACAAAAGCAAGAAAAATCTTTGCCTAGTGTGTGTCTGAAATTTAGTTAGGTATAAATACCCCCGTCAGATAATGGAAAAATCATGCGTATTTAAGGTGTAAATTTAACTCATTTGATATAAATATTATATCAAATTTATATCTTTTTTGCAAGTCAAATAGCCCTTAAAAACATAAAAAATTTTAAGGGTTTATGCTGGAAAATCGAGTAATTTCAAGGATCTATCTAGGAGGTTTAACCCATACCTTTACTTGCTTGATCGGTGGCGATGATTCGGGTGTTTTCAATAAATACGCTGCCGCTCCTCCTGCAAGTTGATCGTGTTTTGCACATTCATGCCAATTACCAAAAAATAAATGTTTAATTCTACCTTCAGCGTCATCGATAATCAAACGCGCAATTGTCTCTGCCCCTTGCTTTGACCAATACATACCGTTACGTTTCATGCGATTCGCTAACTTACAATGTTGTGACTCTATAATCCCAATACCATCTTTTAAGTTCACAGGTCTTGGCTTGGTATATTCAAAATATCTCATCAACATTCTCTTTAACTGCTCGAAAACTACCATCTTATGGCTTCCAACTACTAATGATTCGGTTGTATCCAAAATCTCACGTGCGCGTTGTTTATTACGTTTCATAATACTTGCCAATAACTTTTGTTTCAAATCGTTATTCTGGAATCGGTAAACTTCGTCTATTTGCTTCAACAAATGATACTTATCCCAATAGTGCTGATGACGGCAACCAATCCCTTTCGCAAGCTCCTTAAACACATAAGGACTATACCCCTTTCCCATATCAGCATTTGTCACCAACAACATATTTGGATGTGTTTTGTAATGACTAAGGACATACTCTAATACCTTCTCACGTGCCTCTAAATTGCTGATCGATACAATCTCATGTTTATTTATCAAACGTTTACGTTTCTTCCCATATTCATACTCGCATCCTTCATGTATCACATAATGCGCGAGTTCTGTACGGCTTTCTTGGTGTGTGCGAGTTTTGACGCTAATCCCATCTCCCTCGATATATAAACAATCCACTTGGCGTTGATGTTCGGGTTCTTCTATCAAATATAGATCTTGTTGCTTATACAACTCTCCTGCAAGTTTAACGGCTTTCAATACCGCATCTTTCGTGATAATCGTACCGGTCATATTTTCAACAACTTTTACCACTTTACGATATGGAATCTTAATGGCTAGTTCAGATAGCTGCATCAAAAAATAAGGTGAATGACGATTATATTTTTCAAGCCCTAATACCTCATCTAATGGATAACAATATTGGTTACCTTTCTGATAACATTTGCGGCTGAATCGCACCTCACCTAATGCAAATATGACAGTACGCTCTGCTGTTTTTACATACTTCCATCCTGCAAGTTCCCACTTACCCTTCACTTCATTTTCTAACTGCTTTAACTTTTGGATAAAGTGAGTAATGGATTGTTGTTGACATTCTTTCGTCCAACTAGATTCGTCATACTTCATCAAGTGTCACCCCTTCTACCCCTTTAGTATAACAACTCCTTCACAACTTTCAAATGGAGTTATCAGTAATTTTTGCCATGCTGGCAAAAATTCATTGTCTCAATCAAACAAAGGGGTGTACACAGTTGACAAACTACGCAATGCGTGGTATTGTGTAGTTGTAAAATAAAACAGTAACTTGCTGTTTAGGAGGTGAGCGAGTGCTCGATAAAAAAATTGAAATTGGTGGTCGAGTATATAGATCGCTAAACGATGTTTCGAACCGCAATTTTATCTAAGGAAGGAAAGAAATGAAAGATGAGACCGATAGACTATTATCATAATGATAAAAATATCATAGGGCATCAGTTTGGGCGATTGACTCCTTTAAAAAGGATTAGTGAAAAAGGTAAAGCGGTCTACCTCTGTCGGTGTCTGTGCGGAACAGAATTAGCAGTTAAAGGTGGGTATTTGGTTTCAAAAACCACGAGGTCTTGTGGGTGTCTAAAAACAGAAAACTCACGAAAGCTGATGCAAAATATCCAAGATAAAGGTCACAACGAACTGAGAAAACATGCGATTGAGGGGACGAACACCATTTCCTTTAACCAAAAAGTATCCAAAAATAGCAAGACTGGGATAAAAGGTGTCAGCAAATATAAGTCTGGGCAATACAGAGCTTATTTAACTATAAAGCGTAAACAAATTCATCTTGGAATTTTTGAAACAATGGAAGAAGCAGCTGCAGCGCGATTAGAGGCTGAGAAAATTTATTATAAACCGTATTTAGAGATAAGGGGAGACAAAAATGAAATTTGAACTGTTTAAGCAACTATACGCCGAAGCCTTGGAAGAATCCGATTTAGAATACTACATCGCTGAACGAGGCTGGCAAGAATGGATGGAAAACTACACGGCTCAAGAGATAGCAGATATATTGAATCGTGTACACACTTTAGCCAATAATCCCTTAAAAGATACCCGCCAGAACTCTAGGGCAGAATTTTGTAGAGAGTACAACATTCCTTTGCGTACGGTGGAGGACTGGGATTCTGGAAATCGCACCCCGCCATCCTACATAAAACTTTTAATCGATTTTGCGCAGTTTAATCGCTAATCTCTGATTAGAATCACATACCTCTATGGCGAACCCTGTTCGCCGTTGAAGCAAGTAATTTCAAAGTACATACAACACTACAAAATTTCACTTCTACAACCCTCTCCCTAAAATGAATAGCGTTATTTTTTGCCATGCTGGCAAAAATATGAATTGATATAATTATTAACCCCACCTCCTGCGCGGAAGTGGGGATCTTTTTACTCTTATACAGCTGTTTTTTCTAAACTCGATCTAAGCAATTGAATCTCATAGACGGGTGTATCTTTTTTGTAAAACCTCGCTCACCGTAAACGGTAAAATAAGCAAATTCTTTTTGACTGTTCGCCAAGTAAAGATTGATGAATTGATAGTTTCTCTTCATCTTAACAATTTGAGGGGATGTGTTGAATTTAATTTCCCCATCATAGTCTATATATCCAATCCCGACAAGACCAACTTCTCGTGTCATCAACCCTGCTTCATCTAGCGGGTCAGCGCAAACCCACTCTAAAGCCTCCAAAAATTCTTCCTGTGTAACTTTTCCGAATTTTTCCCACTGCTTAAACAATTTGCTATTGCCAGATAAAACAATTTTCTTTTTAGTTTCAAAGTTATTCATTCACTATCCCGCCTTTAGATTTTTTTAAGATACCTACATACTTCCCTGGTAGCTCTACTCTTTCGTAAGTAGCTACGCCATGATTTTCATCATCTATTTCTGCGTAATCCGTAAAGGTTGGAGGTTCGTTTAGGTCCTGTAAGCGCGGGTTTGATGTATAACGCTTAAAAATAACATGAGGTGTTTTGTTGTAATAATAATGGTCCGAAAAAATCGCGATGTATTCGTCGTATTTATCGAGGTTACTAAAAAAATTCATGCCGTAAGATTTGTGACTCAAGATTTGAGATATAATCCCCATAAGCAAGCGAGCGATCTCTTCATCTTTTTTAGGAGCTTGCGGTAGAGGTGGTCCAAAAAAATCTTTTGCCTCTTCGCTCATACCCTCATAGTCTTCAAAATATTCTTTTCCGTCAAAGCCGTTAGTTAGCTCTACTTCAAATCCTAATATTTTTAATTGCTCTTTTAAGTTGTCAATTAATTTTTTCATTTTGATTACCTCTTTCTGTTTTTGTATCTTCTACCTGTCTTTATTACAACATAAGGTTTGCACAAATTTTGCTTGTCCCATATTTTTATCCTTCTAAAAATCTATTTTTTCCAACGAACCTTAGTTCCAGCTTCTTCTTGCATTTTTGCGGCATTCAACCATTTCTCAAAATTGAGATTTTCTTCGTCAGAACCTACAAATTCCTCGTGGTTGCCCCATTCCTTAACCACCCAATAATTTTTGTCCAATATTACTTCGTTCCCGTAATAATTTATTGATACTTGCCAATCTTTAACAAAAACAACCTGTGTTTCGCTTAAAATCAACGCATAACCATACTTAGTTTTTAATAAGTGGTCATCGCCAACTCTCACAACAATTTTTGTTTTATCTTCCGAAACCCGCTTCATTGTTAAATATTGGTTGCTGTCCTCTTTTACGTCTAGTCCCGCAAATCTAAAATCGTTGAATTTTGTCATTTTGATTACCTCTTTCTGTTTTTATTATCAACCTTACAATTATATTGTACCACGCGTTGCGTGGTTTGTCAACACTTTTATTTATTTTTTTATTTTTTTTACACAACAAATATCTAGATAAAACTTAAAACTAAATCTTATTCCAAAGGATCATTCATGGATTGTAATTCATTCATTACAGATTCATAAAATTCCAACGCTGTCAAAGCCCCTACTGGAACTGCTTCTTCTTCTAAATAATAATCAACAATAATATTTTTATTAAACAATTCATTGCATTCTCGTCCTACAAGCACCAAACCATCCTCTTATATCGTAGGTTTAACACTACGTCAAGTTAAACCTACGTTTTAGTGAGGTAAATCTCCTAATAATGAGCTTACGCTTATTTTTGCCATGCTGGCAAAAATCTCCTCCAATCGCTCGCCAAGTCTTCGATGCTTTGAAACCGTAACTGATATTGACTCGTCAAATCACGGTTTCTAAACCCTCGTGCGACTTGTCAGCGATTGGCGGCGGTCACGTTACCTAAAGGTAACGTCCCTTTCGACGTCTAACACAATTCGCCCCGTTTCGCAAGGGTAAACATGCAGTGCTGCCTAAGCTCCTATGTCGCTAAGGCGCACTAGCCCTTGTCTAAACGTGGCGAACCGCGTTCGCCGTTGAAGTAAGCCAGCCGCGATGCGTCTGGAACTTTATCAAAAGGAGTGATAACAATGAACACCTCATAGACTGAAATCGAAAAGCATAGCCAACTAACATAAACATAAAGGAGTAACTAACATGGGATTAGACCAATACATTTTTACTAGAAACAATAAAGAAGATGACCCTACTGTGTGGCAATCGTTTAGAAAGGTCAATTGCTTACAAGGATATTTTGAAAATAACTTCAATATAGAAAATTGCGTACCGTTTTCGATTGAAAAACACATGGTAGAAGAAGTGATTGACCTCACCAATCAAGTGCTTGAAAATCCAACACTTGGAAAAGATTTATTTCCGATACAGCTTGGCTTTTTCTACGGGAACTATGAATACAATGATTGGTATTTAGAAGATGTCACAAAAACCAATACAGCCTTTAAGCGATTATTGGAAGTTTTTGATACATTCGCAACAGTTGAATATTATTGTTGGTGGTAAATAAATACACTCCCCCTTAATTAAGGGGGAGCATTAAAGAAAGGAACTCAACACATGACAAAAAAATATTATGACGAATTTAGCCGATTGACCGTCGAAAAAATGGCTCAAAGCATCTCTGAAATGACCTATGCACACAATCAAACACAAGTGCCAACCTCTCATTACAAAAAATTACTACAAGCAAATGTCATTGAACTATTAGCACAAGATAACGTAGTACAGTCTTTATTATTAAACGCGATTTTGAGCCAACTTCATGCCCTACAAAAAGAAAGTCCAGAACTATTTTTCAAAGCACTTGTCTGTTTTGATATGGGTGTTAAGTCCGATAAAATCAATCAACAGGTATTAGATAACTTGGAACGCGCATGGCAAGTACACAAGTCAACAAAACAACTATTGACTGATAGTATCCGAGCAACCTACGAAACTCGAATTATTCCTAAGTGATATGACAACACAACCGCTTGAATGCCCACAGCGGTTGTGTTATTTTTTGCCATGCTGGCAAAAATCTCCCCCAATCGCTTGCCAAGTCTTCGATGCTTTGAAACCGTAACTGATATTGACTCGTCAAATCACGGTTTCTAAACCCTCGTGCGACTTGTCAGCGATTGGCGGCGGTCACGTTACCTAAAGGTAACGTCCCTTTCGACGTCTAACACAATTCGCCCCGTTTCGCAAGGGTAAACATGCAGTGCTGCCTAAGCTCCTATGTCGCTAAGGCGCACTAGCCCTTGTCTAAACGTGGCGAACCGTGTTCGCCGTTGAAGCAAGTAATTTCAAAGTACATATAACACTACAAAATATTACTTCTACAACCCTCTCCCTAAAATGAATAGCATTATTTTTTGCCATGCTGGCAAAAATATATGAATTTAGACATTCGTAACCCCTACCTCCTGCTGTGCATGGAAGTAGGGGTTATGAGTTATAGTTGGGTATATCTGCTTTCTAAAGCCTCCGTTATAATCATGCGTATCGGTTTGCCTGTCTCGGACTTTTCCTTCTCCACTTTATCCGCAAGCACCGTCGGAATCTGCAAATGAATATTTGTCATCCCGTCTTCATCGCTGCTGCCGAATTCCTTCTCGCACTCAACGACTTTCAGCTTTTCTTCCGCCCATTTTCTTGCCTCATCAAAAGTCAAGGGCATAATCTTCTCGCCTGGACCGCGCATATCGTTGTAAGTTCCTGCATACTTAGATAACCCGCCACCCTTACCGTGGATAAAGTATTCACCCGTGCGTTTTTTGTATAGCGTTTCGGTGTAAAACGCAAAAGCATTCACGGGATAATCGGCTTTGTAAGTGCCAATTTCTTTTGCGGTAGTCGTGTCATAAACTTTGTTTTGAATAATTTTTTTCATAGTTAATTTTCTCCTTTTACATTTTTCAACTGTATCTTTTCTCTTCAATCCAATACTTAGCGCTCGTGTTTTGAAACTCTTTTTCCCACTTATCTTGTACCCAGTCGATAAGAGCTTTTTCTTTCAATTTTCTGTACGCTACATATACTTCTTTGTTAGCACGACGAAACTCGCGTGCCGTATCCTTATCTTCCGGTGTTCTCCCCAAATGAAAATCGGAATTATTTCTCTCTAATTCTTCGTTCCAAACAACTGCATAGATTTCTTCATATTTTTCTTTCTCATCATCTCTAACGATAAACCATCTAGCGTTGCTTAAAGTGTTGATCTCTTCTAACGTTAACTTTTCTCCACTTAGTTTTTTTTCAGATAAAGCTACGAACACTTCTAGCTTCTTAACATACGTGTTTCTAATATCTTGCGCCCATTTGACTTGTTTTTCGCTTCCTTGCAACTCTACTAAATTCATCATGTTGATTACCTCTTTGTTTTTTATTATCTCTTAACTGTCTTAATTTTATCATAGAGTTTGTACAAAGTCAAGTTTTTTGCAAAAAAAGTTGCTCTCTTTATAAAATAATTTTTTCTCTCCCCCTTACGTCCTTATGAAACAAAAAAAGCAACCTCGCGGCTGCTTAAATCATTCGTTAGGCAAGTAGTATGCGACCATGCGGTTGAAAAAGTCCTCTCTTTTTTGTTTAAGTTCGTCAATAGCTTCTGTAATGCTGACATATCCTTTTTTAAGCGATTCATCTTTACAAGATTCAAAATATTGATTCAAGATTTCTTCTGCGCTATGGCGAGCATAAAATTCCAAATTGCTCTCTGTCTCTGATAAAGCGTTGTATTTTTTTTGCATGCTCTTGTCAAAGTAGTCATATACAACGTCTAAAATTTTATCAAAGCAATATTCGTAGTGGTCCAAATTTTTAACGGTCAACACTTCGTTAAAATACTTGATGTTTCCATCGCATCTGCGATCAATTACGAGACTGTAGCTATTGTAACGCCATAGGGTTAAGTTAACCCCGTAAAAATTTAGAAAGTTATCTAAAACAAAGTCAATCTTAAAATGTTTCTTGATATATTCGTAGGTTAGTAATGTATCAACGTCCGCAATTGCTTCAATCTCACCTAAAATGCTTAAAATGATTTGGATAGTTTGTTGATGTATCATGCTGATTACCTCTTTCTTTTTTATTATCTCTTAACTGTCTTTATTATAGCATAGAGTTTGTACAAAATCAAGTGTTTTCTTATTTTTTTTTTGCCTTTTCAGTGAAGAACATAATTAAACCAATCTCCACCTCATAGATGTGTTTCTTTTTTGCCATGCTGGCAAAAATCTCCCCCAATCGCTGGCCAAGTCTTCGATGCTTTGAAACCGTAAACGATATTGACTCGTCAAATCACGGTTTCTAAACCCTCGCGCGACTTGTCAGCGATTGGAGGCGGTCACGTTACCTAAAGGTAACGCCCCTTTCGACGTCTAACACAATTCGCCCCGTTTCGCAAGGGTAAACATGCAGTGCTGCCTAAGCTCCTATGTCGCTAAGGCGCACTAGCCCTTGTCTAAACGTGACGAACCGCGTTCGCCGTTGAAGTAAGCCAGCCGCGATGCGACTGGAAAATAAATAGAAAAGAGGAACTCACTATGAAAAATATCAAACAAATTACTAACGCACTTTATTTTGTTGAACCAACTAAACTCACACGAGAATATGCAATTAAAGTATTAATCGAAACTTTTGAAGACTACGACGGGCGTATTTGCGACCTACACATTGACATATTCGACTATACCCGTAAATTCATCTTCTACGCTGAAGCAGAAGCAGAACTTTACGCGTATAACGTTTTTGACGCGATTGCCGACATCCAAGAATATGAAGAAGAACACTACGGAAAAATCTGCACCGATTTATCCAACTCTTGCGACATCGCAAACATGATTTTCTACATCATCTTCTACAAACTCATCGGGGAACTTAACAGCATTCAAAATAACTGGGACAAAAAAATAACCGACGAAATACGACAAGAGGTTTTGACCGAATTATACGATTTACAAGAATTAGTAGCATAAAGAAAGTGAGTGAATCCCCTTGAAACAACAAAACATCTACGTTATTTATACATGCGACGCTTGGAAGTCCTACGACTCCATGCGCCTACACGCAATCGCTCGCAACGAAAAAACATTAATGCGTATTATTAAGCAGATGCTCCGTGACGGCTGTGTTAAATTTCAAAATTCGTTAGATAATCTAAACATGGACACCATTCATACATTGGACTATTGCGCTGTTCATCAAGAATTGTTATATGGATAATATACCTTGACACCCTTTATCACGGGTGTTTTATTTTTTGCCATGCTGGCAAAAATCTGCCCCAATCGCTCGCCAAGTCTTCGATGCTTTGAAACCGTAACTGATATTGACTCGTCAAATCACGGTTTCTAAACCCTCGTGCGACTTGTCAGCGATTGGCGGCGGTCACGTTACCTAAAGGTAACGTCCCTTTCGACGTCTAACACAATTCGCCCCGTTTCGCAAGGGTAAACATGCAGTGCTGCCTAAGCTCCTATGTCGCTAAGGCGCACTAGCCCTTGTCTAAACGTGGCGAACCGCGTTCGCCGTTGAAGTAAGCCAGCCGCGATGCGTCTGGAAAATAAATCCTATGAAAGAGGTTATCAAAATGAATTACTACACATTGAATGCTGCGATAGAATACGCCCAAAGCTCAACCCCCGAAATCGTGAAATCCTTCAAAATCACAAACATCATCCCCTTGGACTTTAACCACATGGAAGGTCAAAACTATCAAATCAACTTGAAAGTCATCACAACCCCTAAATACAAAAATAAAATCGTTAAAATTCTTACAAATTCCACCTATTTAGACGACTATTCAGATGAGACTCAGTTTTTACCAACTCAGTTAGAAGAACACTTAAATTATTTGCTGTGTAATTAAATTAAAAAGAAAGAAGGAATGAATATGACAATTCAACAACTCACTCAAAGCCCACTACTAACCGAAATTAGCCAACAACTCACCGTAGGTGACCGATTGTATCTAGTTGCTGAAGGGAATGCGTTACGCTTAGAAATCAACGCGAAACCCGCTTCCAATGCACTCGAAATTTTATTCCTAACCATTACCCAAACACCTGAAATCATTCAGCACTTACTCAAACAAGCGCTATACGTCGCGGAACTTACCTTATAAACACAAAACAGGCAATCGACTCCATCGAATCGATTGCCTGTGTTATTTGTCATAAAGTAGCGCTATGCTCCAAATGTAATGAGGGCTTAGCGCGTTGTTGCTTTAACTGAGTTAATTGTTGTTGATAGTGCTGATACTCTCTAAATCCTGCCAATTCCTCTAACCAGGTTGCACGTTGAGGGGTATAAGTTTGAGTCACAACTTGCTTAGTTGCCAATGCGTCCCCCAACTCTGCTCGATGCACACCGTCTGTTTGACAATTGACGACGCGCTCAATCGAATGACGCTGTAAATAAGCATCAATTTTGGCGGTCAACTGCGGCGTTTCCATGTCTGGTGAGCGACTGATCACCACCGCATCTTTTAACCCTCGATGTAAACTTAAAAATGCTAGAGCGGATTGCGGGTTATCGACGACATAAACAGACTTTGGTTGTCCAATCGTAAAAATAAACCCTTCTTGTCGGTTGCTACCTGGTATCGATTGGTTTGTCCCTTCCTTCGATACCGTTTCTGCCCCAACAGCTTGCCCCTGCTTCGACCAGACAAACATTAAATCTTCAGACGATTCAACCTGGCGTAACCACCCTTTTTTCGCAAATAACGCGACCACTTCTGGATCATATCCGTATTGCTTGCTGACGGTGGAAATTGATTCAGGAGTCAAACGCTGACTGCTCGATTGAATCGTTGATTCAATCGTTGGTGTCGTCATTGCCTGTTCTTGCCAATGCAAGCGCTCCAATGCAACAGGTTGCTTCAACAAATCATTCCAATCCTTATGGACGACTTCGCCCACAAATACCCCTTCAGCCAAACTCCGTTTCACGTGCTTCATTTCCCACGCGGAATAATCCAAGTCACGTAATAATCGATTAAACTCTTGCCCTGGCGTATCGCGTAATTGTTGTGCCAAACGCGCAACACCTAACTCAATCCCCTCGTAAAACAAGCGATCCTGATGTTTAGCGTTACCAATATAAGGACGCTCGACTAAATACACTGCCGCTGCTTGGTGAAACGGAACGTCATAGGTGGTGGAATATTCCTTCAGTTGCGCCACTGCTTCAGGTGTCAACACGTTTTGATGTGGAATATTCGGCTGAATTTGAATTGGGGAGTTTTCCGCCGTTTCAAAAAAGTGTTCTAAAAATTGGATTCCCGCATGATCGTTATCCGTACACAAGTACAAGGTGACGTCGCGCGTGCCACGCTCACTCTCTTGACTCAACACGTTATAGGCGGTTTGAGGTTTGACCCCTTCTAGCGAGAGCAGCCGACAGTTATTTAACGTGTCCTTATGTAACGTCCAATAACTCAATAAATCGATCGCTGCTTCAAACGCATAAATCGCCTCGACGCGTTCCCCCAATCGAACACTAAAGCCGTGATCTTTTTTCGATGCCGTTTTGATGTGCTTCGATGACTGCCCTACTTTAGGCGGCTTCGTCAATTGTTGTGTTGCGCCAACGATGTCTTGAATTTGGTTAGGCGGTCTGCCGTCTTCCGTCCAATTAAAGATTACGTTGTAATGACGATCCTGGATAATGTATTTGTCGTCAAATAATCGCCGAACAATTCCCTTATCAATCCCGCGTGTTTCTGTTAAATACTTGTAGGCGGTTGTATTGTATTTAGCTTCCTGGTAATCATACACGAATGCTTTTTCTTCTACAACGGTTTGTTGCGGCTGGTAGTCTTCCCCCGCAAATTCCAAAATCATTTGAACCGCTTCTTGGAATTTGACGCCTTCGATGTATTGGATAAAGTTAATCAAATTGCCATGCGCATTCGGATTGCTGCCTAAATAAGCATTATGATAAAACGTGTTTTGCTTACGGTTAATGATCAGCGAGTCATGCCCGTCGTAACGCAATTTTGGGTAATTACTATCAGGCTGTAACAGCGTCCCAATCCCTTTAGCTTGGATATAATCAATGATTGATACCTGACTAGCTAAATCAATTTGTTGTTGCGTAAATCGCTTACCTGTTGGTTTTTCAGTCACCGCCATACGTCACGCTCCTTTCCATACAAAAAATCCCCCTTGAGGCATTCAAGGGGTTAGTGTTCTAACTGTAAATTCTGTTGATACTCACGCTGCACATTCATCCGTTCATGCGCAAATTCATTCAAATACTGTTGCTTGGTTTTTCTCAAATTAAACTTCATTTTTTCCAAAGTCGCAACCGTCATCTGTGTGACTTTTTCCGACGTACTCCTGGTGTGACGTGAGGGCTGCCATTCCTTCAACGGATGACGCTCATTGCGAGAGTGCCTGCTGCCTCCTGTTTTTTCGAATTGTTTTAATTGTCGCAACAATTCATTGCCTAAAGCAGCACGTAACTCCGTCAACTTGTTGTCGTAATAATGATTTTGAGGTTTGCCGTAAACGTTAGAATACGTATCATGGCTGTCACGTAACACGCGCTTATAATCTTCATACGGTTGTTGCGCATGATCGTAGACTAAGCGCAACGTGATTGAGTCAATCCGATCGCGAAAAGGCTGCATCGCATTGTTGTTGTACCGCCATAATTTGCGATTACCAGGTAAGTCGTGTAACAACTGTTCTAAATCCCGCAACAAATACTTTTCCTTAAAAACGTCTAATCCCTTCAGCGACGCATTCAACACTTCACGCTGCAATTCACTTTGACGTGCAAGTTCTGCATCACGGTTCAATAGATGATTGATAAATTTACTTTTCATCCGTGTTAAATGTTTGAATTTTGCTTTGGCTTTGCGTTGTCCACGATATTTGCCTGTCTCAATGATTGGGCGGCTTGACTCTCGTTCAGCCATCGCCACGTGAACGTGAATGTTATCCGTATTGTAATGGATGGCTGCCGTCCAAATGAACGTGTCATTAAACCCCATTTGCTGCTTAAAATCCGCAACGGCTTTTTGCGTCGCTTCTTTAATCGGTGCTGCATTCAACGTCCCTTCAGGCGACAAGAACCCTTTATCTTTCAAAAATTGGTTATCAAAACTAAACACTTGCCGCCACATCGGCGAGCCATTTGCTTGTGCCTGGTTAAACGCTTGTTTCAGTTGGTTAATGTCTTGAGTGGTGAGGGTATGCGTTTTGTCGTTAAATACATTGTCCGTCTTCAAACGACTGCCAATATAATTCAACGTGCGCTCCCCACTCTCATAACGGGCTTTATTTTCTTCCAACCCGACGTCTAATGCGCGGTCAACTTTCGCATCCTCACGTTCCATATAATTCACATAATCCGAATACTGAACGGGACGCTGATGCCCGTTATGCGTCAGTGTATCGTTCCATAACTTAAAGTCCGTCATCAAGACAATGTGCGGCGTACTAGAAGGCTTCGTCATCGCTCACGTCACCCTTTATCGCTTTGTTTTTTGAGTTTTCTTTGTAACGACGGATTGATTCATCAAATTGGCGCAACGCATCTTTATATAAGTTGGACGGCAAGTCCTCGATGCCTTGAATGTGTGCCGTCGGGGGAATATCCCATCCTTGATTGATGATTAAATGATTCATCAACGCTAACAACAATTTCGTATGCTTATCCGTGTACCCTGTGCGAATGCGCAAGACATCATAAAATGGAATAAGAGATTCCTTCAACACTTCTGCCGTTAATTGTGCTTGTGTCATTGCGCTCATGGATTCCGTGTAATTATTTACCAAAAAGGAAACCACGTCCCCATAGGATGCAAGTTGGTGACGTTCTTTAATGCCTTCCAAAACGTCCCACTGTGCTTCACTCATATAAATATTTTTGCGCTGCGTTGTCAAGTCGTTTCCTCTCCTTCCTTGTTCGACGTAAAGCGATCAAGTACCAACTCCATAACCGTCGTATTTCGGTCAAGCACTTCCACTAATGTACGTTCCGCTTCAACAGATTGCCCTTTTACTTCGTCCACAACTTCTTGCGAAAAATATTGTTCGAGTATCCATAAAATGGTGTGCTTTTTCGATGAAAATTGTTTTTTCTGCTTTAATGCTAGAATTTTCGCATTGAATTCTTCAGGAAAATCTTTTATCAAAAAATCGCTCATATCGTACCCCCTTTCAAATAGTCTAAAACTTCCAATAACACTTCTGTATTGCGCTCAATTTGTTGCGCCAAGAGTGCGTGTTGTTCCTTCCGCATGACTTCATAAGCGGTCAATCCATCGTGTGCGACTAAGCGCTCTAACTCATGCAACAAGTACGCATTCAATGACGGAAATCCAGAGGCTCTTGCCATAGATTCTAGCTGTGTCTTCATCGCAAGAGGCACACCTCTAATATATAACACGCTCATTTTTGCCCTCCGTTTCTTCCGCCCTTTTGGGCGGTGTTTCTTTGAACGATTTCCGCCGACGGCGGAAATTTCACAAACTTACCCATTTTTGGGTAAGTTTGAAGCAAGAGCATAAGGGGAACTGCTAGCACGTACCGTTCTAGTCCTTGCAGTGCAAGGAGTTCCCGATATATACAAATCTTTGTGATAGTGCCACTTTTAGCACTCTGATTGATTGGTATTTTTATACATGGTGCTAGTTTTAGCACCGTCTTTTTTGCCTATTTGTCTTCCCAAAACAAACATGGTGCTGTTTTTGGCACTAATAGTGCTAAATCTAGCACCTATCATTCCAAATGAATGGCGTCTTCTGTTAAACCAAATTGTGTCCGATAGGACGCTAATTTTTGTTGAAGTAATTGTTGTTTTTCAGTTGCTTCTTGAAGACGTGAGGCTTCAAATTGAATCTGTTGTTCGACCCGTTGCATGGACTGATAAACAGTTCGCTGCATATCCAATGTGTCTTCTTTTTCCTTCGATGTTTGATAGGTTTTGTGTTGTTCCAGTTCGGCTAAACGTGTTTGAAAATCTTGAATTTCTTGTTGATAGCTGGCAATCGTTTCAGGAATCGTTGTCTCAATCAATGCTTGTTGAACCGATAAATCATACTCAATTGAACGCAACGTCGCCGCTTCTTGTGTGAATAATGCGTTCGGGTTTAATGCTAAAAAAGGTGCGTTGGACGACTGTCGATGCAAGGTAAATTCTGCCGCTCTGGCACGACTCCCTGCCGTAATGTGTAACCGCAAACTCGACCAAGAAGGTGGGAGTTGTTGAAGAACAATCTCATAATAATCATGTTCTCCTTGATACACTTGAACGTCTACTTGGTCTTTGGTTGCACCTAAAAAAGTAGGACGAATGGATAACGTAACGGACTGTTCTGCAGGCAACGTACGCTCGTCTAACAACAATCGCAAGTACACCGTATCTTCTGTTTCGTTCATCCGTTTTGAATCAATCCACAACGATACACCGCCACTGGTTAGCACGTTTGACAACACATATTCTTCTGCGGTAGCACTCGGACGTAACAGCCCACCTACCAAAAAGAGACTAAGAATCATGCCTAAAAATACCGAAGACACAACATAATACCGCCGAATAATCGGATATTTTTCAGGACGTTTCTCGCTTAATGTCGTTGATTTTTTGTGTCGGCGTTGACGTAAATGTTCCAAAAAAATCATCGCTTTCCCCCTCTCTTATTTTTGTTGAGACTTCAAATGCGCGACGTCGGGACGTACCGCAAAATCAAATCCACGCATCGGATGAATGTCAATCGGATTACCTGGTGTACTCGATTCAATCAGTTGGTTATTGCCAATATACATGGCAACATGATACGTTGACCCTCGATTCCCCCAGAACAATAAATCGCCGACTTTCAAATCCGATTTCTCCACTAAATGACCGCTACTTTCTTGAGGGACACTCCAATCCCCAATATCCACTTTATAGGCTTGCCAGTAAATGTACTGCATAAAACCACTACAATCAAAGCCGACAATATTGCTTGCGTCTTGAACGGCTGGGTCATTAATTCCTGTACTTGGACCTTCTTTACCACCACCGCCCCATGAGTAAGGTAAGCCAATTTGACTTTTCGCAATCGCCACTAAATCCCCATTGGGGATCGCTTCGTTTTCAAATTTGTTGAATAAAAAGCGTGTCGTTTTGCTGCTGGAACTGCTGAGTAAATCGCTGCTCCCCGCTTTCGCAATCGTTTGAATTTCGTCTAAGTCATACCCTAAATACCATAAAAACATCGGCACATAATGAAAGTTACCACCGTTCCAATACGCATACGGCATGTTGTAACTGGTGGATACTTCGTTGACGTAAGGATACTGTTTGCCTGTGGTATTGCCCAAACTCGGCGCGACCACTTCTTTAGAATAGGCTTCCGCAATCTCGATTGTCCAATCCTTATCTTCTTTGTTTAAGTAGTCTAAAAAGGCATGCCCATAGTTATAACCCGCAACGGCTGCCAAGACGCTTTTGTTATGTTTTTGAGCCTTCTCCAGCGTGTTCTTAAAATGCTCAACGCCCACTTCAATCGACATCAATTCGCTCGTCATACGCGAATCATTCATACTCCAGCCGCGTGATTCAGATGCTTGAAAAATATCCGTTACACCACCGCCGCCTGATTCATTTTGTAGAATCCCTAACAATACAATCAGGTATTCTTCAGGCACATTTTGCTTCACCATCTCCGCTTTAATTTCATCCGCCCAACTCAACGTTAAAGCAGATAAACGTGTTTGAGATAAGTCAATCCCTACTAAATCAATCGTTGGACGATAAGCATCGTACGTTTGTGGTTCATTCGTTGATAAGCCAATCACAACCACAATTAAAATGAAAAACTGGACAAAGAATGTGCCAAACATCAAGGCTAAGAGCATATTACATAACCATCGAATGACCTGCTTACTCATGGTGTTGGACTCACTTGGATAAAGGAAGTAATGGATGCTGTTCCAGGATCAAACACCAAATCATACATCACTTCTTCCAAAACGTCGTTCATTTTCCCCGTCACCGTATAACGAACTTGTAACGGAGATTCTTGGAGTATTTCGTAAGTCGTGAGCGTTTCAATACGTTTCGTCGGTTGAGGTAAGGTTTGTAATTGTTGCACCAAAGCTTCCGCTATCGTCTCATTCACGTACGGTAAAAAGGTTGCCTTTGTAGGCATTGTCTGGTCAATCGTATAGTAATGTTGGACTAATGCCATTCCCTTTTTGATGAGCGGTTCGTGTTGATATGCTAATTGAATTTGAGAAGAAAACGATTCACTTGGGGTATTCACACCACTTCGACTAGATGAACTTTCCGCCTTCGATGCAACCTCCGCTTCAGACAATGACACTACTCCTTCAGACGATGACACCACCGATTCCATGCTGATTGAAGGCAAAGAATAAGACGTATCAACTACAACCGTATCTGGAGAAACACGAGGTGGTGTCAACCACCAATCTTTGAAGAAAAACACCGTCGTAACGATGAATAACAAGAGAATGTGCCATCCCTTCAGTTTAGTCTTCCGCATTACGTCCACCCCCTTCAAACAACTCTAATTCGCGGTTACTTGCCGATACATCTAACTCAAAGGACTGCGCACCTGTAATGCTGAATAAGCACCTTCCTTGCGGATAAGTCGCAATCCGTGACAACTGATTATCCGTAATATCAAATTGCGTGAGACGCCTTAAATGCTCAATTTTAGAACTGTCAATTTGGAAGAAAAACTTGTATTGAGAAAAGGCGTAAATATCACGCAAAATCTCAGCAACATCTTGTTCTAAAACTTCAGGTGCAATACTCGTAATCGATTGCGTCGCCAACAAGACACCCACAAACAATTTACGTCCTTCACGTTGCATCGTGTTCACAAATTTACTTGCACGTTTATTATCTTTATTAATGATATTGTGACATTCATCAATATACAGCATCGAGCGTAACAGCTCATCGAAACGAATCTCACGCTTGCGATAACGTCTGCTTTGTTCTTTGCCGTGATTGATTAAAGACGCCCAAAATAAGTTGAGCGCATTGAATAACTGCGCATCGATAATCACTTGGCTTTCTAATGCTAACAAACCATCAATATTGAAAAACAAAATCTGTTCTGTTAAGACGTTCTCAACTGTCGTGTAACCGTCAAATAATTGTCCATAACTATTTTTGAGCTTTTCCATCGTCCACAAAATCTTTTCAATATATTGACGTTTAGCAGCTGTATAAGAAGCGTTATGAAATTCCTTCGATAACAATTCTACAAAGTCCGATAACGTCGGATAAGCGTCATTTGAACGGTTCGTAAAGTTACTTTGGCTACCTTGCCAGATAAAGTTAAATTGCTCATATAACAACGTCACCATCGATTCAAAAATATCCAATTCGCTATCGTCAACCTTTGGTTTCAAAATCGAATACCAGGAAGCCAACTTTCCTTTTTGTTGCGCCAAACACGTCTGTTCATCCACTTGAAGTGTATGTGAATGAATAGCAGTAGGAAAAATTTGAAAGATATTGATTTTCCCTTCTGAACCATCTAATGACACGTAGGAAGCGCCTAGATAATCCAATACGCTTCGATACTCTCCTGACTTATCAAACCCACGTAACACATACCCACGAGCCGCTTGATTGACTAAAATCTTTTTAATCAACGTTGACTTACCGCCCCCTGGTTCGCCAAATACTAAAATATTGTATTGTTTACGTGCAACACCATCGAGTTCAAATACATCAACGCATACATTACCGCCCGTCAAAGAGTAACCCAAGTGCATCCCACGTGGATCCATCAAGGATACATGGTTCGCAGGAAACGTCCACTTAACTTGTGAGGAAGGGACATCCCGTCCAATGCGTTTATTCGGTAAATACGTTTGTGCGTTATGGTCTAAAAAGAGACTTTGGTATTCGTATTCTTGTTCAAGCAATAACACCGTTGACCCAAATTCGTTTTTCTCCAATTGTTTGCGTATATCTGCCACACGTTTTTCTAAATCCAACAACGTATCCGCATAAACCACCACGCGCGATGCCATGAACTTCATCACTTCTTGATTTTTACGCAGCAACGTCGCAATCGTGTTCAACTCAATAAATTCTTCTTTGGCAATCTGACGCTCATACGCTTCACGCTCTTGTTGCCATCGACCAAATTGTTCTCGGATTGCTAAACGCAACTTCTTTAACGCAACGCCCGATTCCTGATAAGCAATATCGGTGATGACAAACGTTCCTGGTAAATTATGGAGTTCTTTTTGCCATAAGCCATGCGTCTCGCTAGGGTATTGCCAAATATACAACGTCGTAAAATAGCCGTTTCCTATTTGAGTCGCATTATCTAAAAACTGTAAATTCCCCACAGGTTGCGTACTCAGCAACAAATCTAAATCTTTTGCTTTTTGAGCATCTGTTTTTTCCATGTAGTCCTCCTTTCTAATCTTCTAATAACACTTTCAGCATCGGATTATTTAACTTAAATAACACCGCTTTTTTCTTACGATACGGAATAGATAGTATTTTAAGCACTCCTGAATAGCGTAAAAAGTCCTCTCGGCATTCTCGGATTTCTTCCAACGTATCGGCATAAATAAAAATAAAGAACTCTTTGTTAAGTTCATGTTCTGAAAAGTATTTCATTTCATAGTAGCTCGTCATCAATTCCTTTTTATACAAAGGATTGTCCGTTTGTTGCGCTAAATTCAAATAATAGCGCTGTTGCGCCATTGTATCTAATGGCGTATAAATCGTGACGACTTTGAACGGATACACGTACAATCGATTCAGTTCATCGTACGCATGTAAGACACGTTCTAAGTGATCGCCCATTGCATCCAGGTTATACCCTTGAAGTTGGAAAATTTCCATGAATCGCCCTTTAGATACGATAAAATTTTCTGTTCCAATGACCCCTGTATAAGGCAATAGATCAAAGGTTGTCTTTTTAACCGACGTGGGACGTTTTAATTTGTTTTTCAACCGTTCTCGTAACGTCAAACGAATTTCGTCGTCACTGTCTAATAACCGCTGTTTTTTGAGGGCTTGTTCTTGTTTATTTGTATCTAAATATCCCACATGATTCCCTCCTTTATGGCATGTCTAAATCCGCAGTATCTAGGAAGTCTTCTGCTGCTACTGCGTGTAAATCATCGGATTGTAAATAGTTCAATTCGCCTTTGGTTACCATTCGATACAATTCCTTATCGCGCTTAAAGGCAAACCATAACACAATCACATTCCGCTTAAATGGGTTACTTTTAGGACGGTAAATCGCAATCAATGCCACAAGCGGAACGGTAATCGCATACGTCCATTTTAAGAATGGTTGCCTAAAGTAATCCATCGTAGAAGTAATTAAAAACCACAAGGCAAGAATTACTCCTGCATCAAACAACGTCAAAAAACGGTAGAGTTTGGCTTCGGGTGATAAGGTAGAAATTAAACGACGACTATACATGCTTGGCTCCTTTCACAAATACAATCCATCTAGTTGCCCCACGTTGGTCACCAAAAAGCGGGCGATACTTAATCCTGGCCAACACATCTGTAACTTTTATCTGAATATCTGACCACTTAAAAATAAGTGTCCCTGTCGGCTTCAAAACACGCATACATTCATCAAATCCTTTACTAATATCTTCTGGCCAGCTATTTTTATCCAATCTTCCATACTGCGCTTTCATAACCGAATTAGGACCTGCCCATATCAAATGTGGGGGATCGAATACAACTAAATCAAATGTATTATCTTCAAACGGCATGTATCTAAAATCTGCAACAACATCTGGTTGCACGTCGATTTTCTTGCCGTGAATTTTAAACTGTTCTTGTCGAATATCCATAAACGTTGTATAAGGATTATTTTTGTCATACCAAAACAATTTGCTACCACAGCACGCATCAAGTATCTTCATTATGTTCTCCTCTCTGAAAAAATCTGTTTATTTTTGCCAGCATGGCAAAAATTGCCATTATCTAGCTTACTTAGACTGAAGCTCATCCAAATCAGGGAGTTTATCTGCTTTAGGCTGTGTCGCCCCGCCTGGATTTGCCTCATCTCTTGGAGAATGCGGTCGTTGACTTCGAGGCGACGATACATCTGCTGATGACGCTGCACTTGAACCAGGTGTCGACGATACAGAACTTGAAGAAGAATGGCTGCCGCTTTCCTTGAATGCCTCCGCCACACGTTCCGCATGGTCACGTGCAGTCATATTGTCTCGATGAGTAGCCGAGTCCGTTGAAGTAGATGAATGACTAGATTCGGCTGAAGCTGAGTCGGTTTGAGAACCGCTCGTTGGTGACGCATTCGATCCAGATTGCTCTGACATTCCTTGTTTTTTCAATTCATTTTGCACATATTGGTCTCGTTCGTTTGCTTTAGCACTGCCGCCTCCTGAAGTTGAAGAACTGCCACCTGCACCGCCTTGTCCGCTGAAGGCTTTCCAATCGTTCCACATTCCTTTGCCCTTTTCAGCCATTTTGCCGATGCCTTCTTTGATACTACTTGCACCGCCTTTTGCTCGGTCAACTAAATTACCAACACCTTGCGCCGCTTGTGTGCTTGCAATGAGTGTTCCTAACATCCCTTGTGTCATGGAACGTAACCCTGCATCCACACCCGTCAATGTTTGCGCAATGTTTGGTCCGTCAACTGCTGCTAATGCGAGTCCAAATTGTACAATCGCAGAAGTAAATCCACTCATGTCAGTCTCCGCAAGTGCTAATTGAATCGCGGTATAACTCCCTAAAACTAATCCACCAAAGACAATGGATATAGCTGCATTTTTGATATTTTCAATAATTTTAAGGAGCTTTTGTGCACGTGTTAAATCACTGAACGCATACAGCGGCAAGATTGTTTGAGAATAGACAATTTCAAACAACAACTTGACAAATTTAATCGAACTAATGGCATAGACCAAGAACAGTGTTGCTAAATAGGCAATGACCGCAAAACTATTCATTTTGTAACGATAATAATGACGTGGAATATGTAGCCACGACACTTGTTGAATCGGAATCAACAACAAATCATTATTCAACCCCATCGTCACCGTGTATTCAAATAAAGTAGGCGGAACGTTCCCTTTTGCAGCTTCTAACTCCGCAATGGTACTACTAATGTCAATCGATAGCCCACCCGAAATCGCAGCCCATTCCTGATTGTTCCTTATAGCGTCATATTCTTCATCTTCACTATGATCAACCACTCGATTTGTTTGATCGATTTTAGTAATCGTTTCCGCATAATCAAAAAACGTGAGATTCCCTTTATTCAAATGGGTATGCCCTTTTTCTGGATCAAAGTCATTATCCAATAGTTTATACAAGTCATACGTATTTTGATTGATGACCGAATATAAATAGCTTTGATCCTGAGACGTTCCTGTGTATAATTCTTTGGCGATATTGACGCTAGTTGTCATAATTTGGATCACTAAACTTGCACTCAATGCCATGACACCTGCCCCTAGCGCCAAGTTCTCCATTAAGGCATAGCCATCACCTTTTTTATCCACCATTCGACGGATTGCATAAAACGTTAAACTCAATACCCCAATGCCATACGCAACGCCATTGAACGTATTCATAAATTTGATGACTTCTGCATTCTCCAATAAAATGCGTAAATCCAGCACTTCTAGAATAACCGTCTGGATACCTTCAACCGCCCATATCAATAGTTCAATTATTGTTTGAACCGCCCATCTCCAAGGCGTAAAGAAAATATTGTCCAATTGAAAATAGTCTTTATGACGAATCAAGGTGTCATAAATGAGTTGTTGTGCTTCATCCATCCGCTTCCCCCTTTACTTGTAACGTCGCAAATTGTTGCGGATACCGTGCGATAAACGCCTGAAGCGTTGGTTCACTGTCAATCGTTTCAAATTCTTCAACCAATTCGTTGAAGTAGTAATGCACCCGTTGGGATACCGTTTGATAGAGTGGCAAGTCCTCTAACGATACGGTATCGAGTTGTTGATCACTAAATTGTGTTTCATCAAGTAACGGCATATCGGTTGCATAACGCGCAAATGCGTGTAATCCTTCTGCCTGCATGGTTGTTTCCACCTCCTGTATGGATTGTTCAATGCTATTTGCTCCATGTGCTTGTTGCGCTTGTTTGACGCGCCGTTGAATCACACGTTGAAAATAGCTTAATTGTTCCGTACTCCAATTTTGGTTGTGATGTTTTCGGATATTGAGTTTATCGTGATGAACGCGTTGAAACACGTCATCCAAATAAGTATATGCCGTCAAAATACGACTGTTTCCATGATTGAAAATAGGATACGGAATTTGATCTTCCCGTTGTTCGTTTTTACGTTTCGTTCGATAAATCACCCACTCCCCTTCGAGGAGATTCGCTAATTCATTAGGAAACATGAGCGGGCGTGTTTCGACTTGTTCACTAATCGATTTGTTGAACCCCCACCAATGCCCCGAACGGCTCTTTTGAGTCACTTCACGATTTCCCAACTTTTTAGACATCCATTCTTGCGTATCCTGGTTGGAAGACGTAATAAAGATGACATTCATCATCTGGCTTTCGAGGAAGGTTGCTAAATCAGCGCCGTAAGTAATTTTGAGTTGGACTAAATCTTGAACGTAAAAATCAAATAACATCCCACGTCCCCCACCAACTGAAACCATTGACCCCATACTATTAAAAGCAGGTAAATTCCCAAACTCATTCAAAATAAATCGAATCCGTTTAGGCAGTCGATCTCCATGTTGGCTCGCATGTTTGGATAAGTAGTAATAACACTGCTCAATCCATGTTGTCGCAATGTTGTAGTTTGTTTTCGTATAGTCTGGCAGCAAAATGAATACCGCGTAAGGTTGTTCTGACTGTACTAAATTCTCAAAATCGAAGGTAGTATGATTCATCATGCGGACAACTTTAGGCGCGACAAACTTTTGAAGTCGTGATAAGGTTGTTCCCAACACAGACGAACGCATTTGTCCCGTTGTAACCCCAATCGTCGCATATTCTTGTCTGGCTGGATTATCTAGCGGCAACGTATTGAAGTAATCATCCAATAACGTCCGTGTTTCAGACTTCGTTTGATACGTTCCTGATAATTCAATCAGCATCGAGATAACAGAACCTAATGTAATGAGTTCTGTCTTTTGTTCATGTTCTTTGTCAGAGGATAAAAACTCATGGCATAACGCCAAAATACACGCATTAACCATCGCCATCGATAAATTGTTCCAAATAGGGTCTTTCACGTTAATCACGTCATATAAGGGCTGTGTAAACGTCTTACACAATTCAACCGCTTCATCAATATCACCTGCCGCATAGGCTTTCGATATTAAATCTAACGGACTGTATCCGAAAGAACAATCTAAATCAACTAAGTTCAGCACTTCAACAATATACCCTCGTAATTCTAGTTCTTGTTTCGTTTTCTCCAACGTGTCATATTTAACCGTCGAATAAATGATATGTGGTTGTTCTTCACTACGTGAAATCAGCTCTAATTCAGGTAAGGCTTTC
The DNA here is from genome assembly GCA_030525795.1 of Aerococcaceae bacterium. GTDB lineage: Bacteria > Bacillota > Bacilli > Lactobacillales > Aerococcaceae > Abiotrophia. Next base: position 56,804 of record JAUNEB010000003.1, read on the forward strand.
GTCTCATCCTTTCCGCTTCGTGTACGCCCAATCGTCAAGGAATGCACGTCGTCCGTATCAACAAATGCGGTATCATCTTGTTTAGAAATAAACGCCCCTGATAAACCAGGATAGCACTCAACTTCACCGTCTGCATTGTATAACGGATAATACGGAACTGCTTTATACGTCTGTCTCACTTCTGCATCCGTAGAAAAGCGACTCGTTGCCTTATTGCCTGCTTGTAGCGAACCAAATTGCGCTTCAAATTGATAATAAGCACGTACTACAATCATCCCAACAAACCCAAACAATAATAGATAACCTGGTACATACTGATTGGAAGGCGTCATCAATAGCGCCCACAAACCCGTACTCCCTTGTCGCAAAGTTAAATAGCGCCAAGAGTTGAACAATAGATTCGTAATCAAGTACGTTAAAACGGTTGTCCCCAATAGTAGCGCTTTCCAATGTTTCACCGACATCCTCCTTTCTCGCTTACCAGCATGGCAAACCCCTCTCTTTTACAACGTCAATTCGGCTTCGATTGTTTGTTGCGGTTGCTTTCTTTGTTCCTGTTTTAAGGATTGTGTTTCCTGCTGCATCAAATAATGATCTACACCTGTTGTAATATCCATACACGTCTGCAAGGTACTCTCCAACAACTCTAACCGTTCTTCAGGTGACATCTTGCTCGAATATGCTTGTAAGTAATTCAAACTATAATCGTTCGGCGATTGTCCATAATACTGCAATACAATCGTCGCAACCCCTTGCGCTTGAATTTCTTGAAGTTGCGCTTGTTTTTCTTCAATTGTTTTTTTCTGGTACATACTCCGTCACCTCGTCGCAAAGAATCGCTTGTGTTGTATCGGTTAATGAAAAACACAATGTCGTAGTGCTTAATGCCAAAAATAACAAACGTTCCGTATCACAAATCTCTTGAAGTAAGGTGCGTTCTTGAGGGTTTTGAGAAAAGAAAGTTTGCATCGATGCACGATACTGTTTGTCTGAAGCAACCAAATGCAGATCATCGTTAATCACTTCATGAACATAAACTGGAATAAGTGTCATCTTAATCATCCCCTTTTTCATTTGCCATGCTGGCAAAAAATACGCCCAAGTAATCACTTACTTGGGCAATTGTTATTAATTAGTGTGACGTTGATGCTTTTTCATAAACATGTGCATCGCCTTCCGTTCCCTTATAAACATATCCATTTTCAAGTAATTGTAAATGTTCTTCAGGAAGCGGCACTGTTGGCTCAACTTCTGTTGTTGGGCTTGCTTCAGCTACTTCAACCGTGTCTTGTGGTTGAGGCTCACTTCCAACCTCCGCTGCGTCCACAGGTACTTCCGCTTCTAATGCAGCAACGGAAGCTACTTCATCCACAGTAGCTTCCGTTACAGAGGCTGTACTGTCGACTACTTCTGAGGTCACAACTTCCTCAGCTACTACTGGCTCGATAGCGGGTTGAACTGCCGCAAACGTTACATCAAAATGTGTCCGTCCTTGTTCATCCACTTTCTCAGCGACTTCAAACGTTACTGCTTTACCTTCAGCATAACGTGTTGCGAATGTTGTTGCAGATGCTTCGTCCAAGAAGAAAGGCACTTCTTCTAATGTTTGATCCTGGAATGAAACCTCTGTATCGGCTTCATCAGGATTCGTTCCTAAGCTCGCTTCAACACCGTTCGTATAACCGTCTGCGTCATTATCTGCCAAAACATCGTATGTAGACGTCGTTGCCGCTTCAACCTGTTCAACAGGTTCAGTTGCAACAGCAACCGTCTCCTCAACGCTTGTTGTTTCGACGGGAGCTTCAACAACACCAACGGGTTCAACCTCTGGCGACGTTTCTGCAGCTACAACAACCGTTTCCGTTGTTTCATCTTGTGTCGATGCAACGGCTGCAATAGGCTCAGTTGTTGAAGCAGATTCTGCTGAAGTGGTTGTTGCGACTTCAGTTGCCGCTTCTTTAGATAGTTCGATTGCTGCAGGTGACGCTTGCGTCGATGCAACGACTGCAGCGGTTGTATCGATCACAACATCGCTTGGAGTTTCGGTTGAAGCAACTTCCGTTGATTCATGAGGTGTACTAGCTACCACTAATTCAACCGTTTCTTGATCGACTAACGCCACTACCTCGTTCAATGAGGCTACTTCTTGAACTGCTACCGTCTCCGCTCGCGCAACCACTGCTTCTAATGTTTCGACAGGGGTTGTAGTAGGAGCTTCAACGCGTCCTACAATCTGTTCTAACTTATCTTGTTGAACAACAGCTTGTTCTTGGGATAGCTGTGCTTCCGATTTTTGATACACTAATGCAAATTCATTCGTCTTATCCGTTGTAAACGTAATTGCTTGTTGTGACGCATTAAATGGAATTGTGCGATACTCTGCATCAGGAGATAAAAATAAAATCTTTTCTAAGTTACCACGTAACTGTTCAGATTCCAATTTAATCTCTGTCGGCACATGCGTAACAGGATTGCCTGCTTCATCTACCAATCGGATTAACAATAAATCAAACGACGATTGATCCAATGTTTTAGGCAAGCGTCCCAATACCTCTTGAATGGTACGCGAATCCTTCACAACTTCAATATTCGCTTGATAGACGGCTGACGAGTGTTCAGATGACACTTTCACCGTGACCCCAAATTCGGTATTTTCAAACAACGAATATTGTTTCATCGGTTGAACAATAGAGGCTGCTTCTGCAAGTACAACTTGTTGAAGCGGCACATTCCCTAACGCAATAACAGCGAGCGTTATGAGTTGTTTTTTCATACATTTTCCTTCTTTCTCGTTTGCCAGCATGGCAAACGTTATTTTATTACTGCAAGTTATCAATGATGACTTGACGTTGTTCGTATAATTGAACCTTTTGCGCTTCAAGCGCTGTTTTTTCTTCTGGCTTTAATTCAGGAGCTGCTAATTTTTGATTCACTTGTGCAATCGCACTATCTGCCACACCTAAGTCTGCCAAAAACTGTTGGAGCTTTGGACTTTGGATTTGTGCTTGTATCGCGTTCGCATCCGCCCACAAGGCTTGTTTGTATAGTTGTACCGCTTGCGCTTCTTTGGCTTGCCAAATAAGCTGACTAATCGATTCCACATTGAGTGTCGCATTCAAAACTTCCGCTTCTGCAATATACCCCTGCTTAACATACGCAACCGCTAATTGTACCAAGCGCTCATCCGTATCTGCTTCTGCCTTTAACTCGATGACTTTATTAAAATCTTTTTTCAAGTAAGCTAAATCAAAGTGTCCCTTTTGGTAGTCTGGTTTCAACTTTAGAAACTCCTCCAGGTAAGGAATCGCATTAGTTTCCGTATAGAAAATGGTTCGTTCAATATACGGAAATTCTTGCGGGTAAAACTCTAATGCTTGCGCAAACTTTTTCTCAGCCAATAATGTCTCTAAATCAGGTTGTTCTGTTTTAGAAGAATGTTGTTCGGTTGAATCAGATTCCGTTTGCGATACAATTACCGTTGCTTCCGACGTCGGATGAGCGGGTGGTTGAAGTAATGCTACAACTGTTACAATGCCTAAGAAAGCTGCAACCCCACTTCCTATCCATAACTGGCGTTTCGTTAGTGGTAATTGGGCAGGTAATTGAGGTAATTTCCATTTCTTCAACCACTGCTTCAACTTATTTTCTGGTTGAACGTACTGTAACTTAATTGGATTCTGACGGTAGCTTTCATAATCTGCCGCATACAAGTCTCCCATCTCACTTAACAATTGTTGATATTCTTTCGGAATGACACCATTTGTTTCAGGATAGAGTTTCTTCAAGCGGTTCTCTAAATAGACTAAGTATTGCGTCCCTTCACCATAACCAAGCGTTAAATCGTCTTTCAACTGCTTTAGATTTTCTTTGAAGATAATGACAGTTAAAACAGCCTTGTGTTGCATTTTGGAACATTTTTGTTCCAATTGATCGATTAAATCAACGGCTTCAACGACGCTATATTTTTTTCGTGTGCTGATTAAGCCTTTAAGTTGTGAGTCTCCCGTATGTAGTTTAATAAACATATACAGCCTCCTCCCTTACTGATAACCGCCTCCAGTGATTGCAGATTGGACAAAGTGAACAATTGTTGCAGCACTCATGCCAACGGCGTAATAAATACCAATTTTCACATAGTTATCCTTCGTTTTTGACCCCGCGTCTGATCCCATTACTAACCCGTAAAGAGAGTTAATCAGCACCATTAAAATCGCAACGCCTGTTAAAGCCATGCGTAAATCACTCGTAAATGAGGATACTAAACTATTGATAAGGCTACCGATACCTGGAGAAGCAGCTTCTTCTGCCGCTGCATCTTGCGCAAATACAACGGCGTGATGCCACATACTAGACAGCGTTACTGCCAATGATGACGTGATTAGTTGTTGTTTTAGACTTTTTTTCATTCGTCCTCTATCCTTTCTATTCTTTTTCTGTTGTAAATAATTTGGTATTATCCATCACAAGACGTAAATTTTGTTCATAGCGATGTTGTTCGGGATCAATCCCACGTTGCTTGAGGATATGGTTTGCCATTTCCTCCATCGCTTTCATGTCTGCTTTATTGACTTCTACTTGGATTTTTGCCATAAAATCCCCCTTTCTTAAATAAAAACAGAAGGCTCTACATAAGAACCTTCTGAGGTAATTTTTGCCAGCATGGCAAAAACTCTATTCCGATTGTTTCAATGTGGCTGCTTCCTTTTCAAATTGGTACTGGGTAATCGTTTGTAAAGTCTTCAAATAACCTAAACTGCACCTTAGCCAAGAGCCTCCCAACACCACCCATAAGATGGTTAAGAAGATAGCTCGCGGATCTACATACGCACATACTGCAGCCATTAGCCAAGAACCCCACATACAATGTAAAGAACTGCGACAACTTTTATAGAGAAAGATCGCATACTCCTCTAACTTTTCCAATGAAAAGGAGTGTAAATAAGTGTAATCCTTCGATCTGAGTTTCATTGTTTCCCTCCTTCTTGATAAAATAGAGTTGTTCCCTAATAAACAATAGGAACAAATAATGAAAGAAAGGAGTCTATTCATGTTTGATACAATCTTGTGGATCATTTTGATAATACCTATATTATTTTTGGCGAATATCCTTTTCCAAAAAGTAAAGTTCCAATATCGCTACAATCGCCGTGTGAATCCAGTTGTGCTTTCCATACTGATTGCTTCAATTCTCGCGATAATGTGGTCCATCTATCAACTGTTAGTACCCCATAACCCTTATCAATAATGGGGTATCCCAATCCTCCTATGCCAGTAGGAGGATTATTTGATTCCCAAAAAGATTTATCAAACGACTTCATTTTTTGCCAGCATGGCAAAAACTCTATTCGGATTGTTTCAATGTGGCTGCTTCCTTTTCGAATTGATAGTTGATAATCGCTCGTAAAGTCTTCAAATCATCTAAACTACAACTTAACAAACCCCCTCCCAATACAACCAATAGGGTGATAAAAAAAATATCTCGTGGATATACGTACGCACATATTGCCGCCATTAGCCAAAATACCCACATATAATGTAAAAAGCAGCGACAATCTTTATATAATCTTGTCGCATAGTCCTTTAACTCTTCTAATGAAAAGGATTCTAGATAGGTGTAATCCTTCAATCTGCGTTTCATCCCGTTCACTCCTTTCTGAATTTTTGCCAGCATGGCAAAAATTAGAGAATTATTTATACTTCTTTAGCACGTTCATTCTGTTTATCGTAAAGTTTTCTTAAACCGTCTAACTCTATGAGGTGTTTCAAATAGTCATAGATTGTAGAAAATTGGAGTACGCTTATCGAAATAGATAGAAAGGCAAGTAATCCTCCTATCATTAAGCGTTCAAGATTGCTCCCTTTGAATAGCCAACAATCTACCAAAACAGTTCCTACTGCCAAAAGAGAAAGTCCAGTGAGTACATAGAATAGTCGCACATTGTATCTGAGTTGTTGATGAAATTCATCAAAAGTTGATCGTTTCATCCCGTTCACTCCTTTCTTAATTTTTGCCAGCATGGCAAAAACTATCTCTACGCGTCTTCGCGTTTTTTAGCTAAGTAAATTGCTGCCATAAAGCTCAATGCAGCTACCAATACGGTGACGATATTTTCTGCCTCACCTGTGTTTGGCAATGTTGGAATATTTGGTGTTGGATTTGGACGTTTAACTACCTCAAACTGTTGATTTTTATCTTCATAGTTGCGGTGTTCAATAACCGTTTCTTTAGGTGCTTTTTCCAAATCTTCACGGGTTGGATTTTCTTTCTTCGTCAACACACGGTTAAAGTCTTCTAAAACGACTAATTTACCATTCAAGTTGTCGGTGTTTTCCAAGAAGACAGGCACAATTTTGTCGCCATTTTCTTCTTTTGCCTGGAAGTAAAGTGTCTGTGTTGGTACTTTACCGTTAATCAATAATTCTTCACGTTTCGTAACGTCACCAATTGTCGCAACGATTTCATACCATGCACCAGGTGTCACGTCATAATACTTGAATAAATCTTCAACGGTGTATGGTTGTCCTGCAAACACAACTTTTTGACCGTTGACGTTCGCAAACGTTTCACCTCTTGGATTACGAATACGTACGGTTTGCGGTGGGTTGTCAATTTTTGCTTCAACCGCCACAGTTCTGCCATTCGTTGACAACGTTTCAAACGCAACAACGTGTTGTCCGCGTAATTCACGTGCATCAAATACAAAGGATAATTTTACTTCAAAATCAGTAGCTGTTGCTTGAACGCGTGTAGATGCGGTAACTGGTTTACCTTGATACATTAAATCTTCTTTCGTTTCAACAACTTTCAATAAGCCATCGATGTCGTACCATTTACCGATGATTGCACCCGTAATTTTAACGGTATCAATTAATGTTGTGACAGATAATGGATCAACTGCTTTTTCGCCATTTTCACCTGTTAAAGTAGTGCCAATTTTTGGATTTTCTTCAATGTTAGAAATGGTTTTCGCAACTTCTACAATCGCTGTTAATTGATCTTTATACGCTAAATCGAATGTGTAACGAATCGGTGTGACAATATAGCCTTTTGGTGCTTTGATTTCTTCAGCACCATATACAGCTAACGGTAATAATTTAGACCATGCTTCACCGTTTTTATCGGTGACAACCGTATCCACGACTTGGCGGTTTTCATCTAAGATGTTGAAGACTGCACCTTCCAATCGACGATCGATTTCATGATCTTTTTTAACGATTTTAATGCGTCCTAATACTTCATCATTTTTGACAATCACTTTTTTCGTGAAGACTGCATCGGTTTGATTTTCAGAAGAAAGCGTCACAACGTACACATTATCTGTTTTTAAGAAGCCTTGTGGTGCTTTATGTTCCTTAACCAAATACTCTAATAATGCCAAGTTATCTAACACGCCATAACCGTTGATGTCTGTAATAATTGTGCCAACAAGGTTATTTTGGTGATAAACGCCAAATTCTGCTTTATCTAATGCGTAGTTGCTGTTCAACAAGTTTGTACCATGTTGGCGGCTTTGTTTGAATAATTCAATACGTCCTTTTTGAGCAACGTTAGTAAACTCAACATACGTTACTTTACCTGCCGTTACCGCAACCGTTTTAGGCTCAGTTGATAACACGTAGCCTTTTGGTGCATTTTTCTCACGAACGATATACGCATTGTTTTCATTCAAGTCAACAAAACGTAACTTACCGTCTAAACCAGTTTTTTGAGTCGCAATGATGACATTGTTCAATAACAATTCATACTCCGCATTAGCCAAGACACCACCTTCAGAAGATAACTTGGTTAATTCGATTGACCCAAGATTTGGAGCAACGTTGATATTTAATAACCCAGATACAGGATCTCTAAATGAAAGTGAACCAAATGTTTGCGCACCTGGACGCTTGTAAATTAAAGATACTGGGGCTGTAAAAGTTGATAAGTCTTGCTTGAAAGTAACTGCTCCTGAATATGCTTTACTTGCTGTAATTTTTAGTTTTGTAGCAGAAAGTTTTTCAAACGTTAACCCATTTTGAGTTTCTGGAAGTAACAGTTTTGAAAACACTCCGTTTGTGTCCTCTAAGACAACAGATTCTCCTACTTTCAAATTAACAACTGAAGACGTCCAAGAAGGTGTATTTTTATGTGCTGCAATCGCTGCATCTACATTAACTTTCCACGCGTCGTATGCCGCACGGTTTTCATGAATGTAGCCTTCAGGCAATAAGTTCACACCCAATGTTTCCCAAACATACGCTTGTGTAAATGCAAGGTTTTGGCGTGTTGGCAACGTAGTGTAGCCAAAGTTGAAAATCTTTTCAATTTTTAGACGTGTATCACGGTTAATATTGATACGTCCCGCATCTAATCCTGGTGTATGCGTTGCGGTGTTCGGTAAAGTTTCATTTTCTGAGAACTCCGAACCTGTATAGGTTGTGCCAAGTAACCATTCAGTCATTGGCTCTAAACAGATGACGATTTTACCATTGATTTTGAGGACATAAATATCATCAAAGTAACGACCGACGCCGCCACGTGAATAGTAAATCGTTCCGATTTTTCCGCCTTCAGCCGTTAGTACCCCATTTTGAGCAGCGGCTGCATTACGGAACGCTGAACTGCTCGCAGAAAGCATACGCACGTCTGCTTCACTCAATTCAACAGCACCATTTGAACTTAACGCTTGACGGATTCTTTCTAAAGCCGCTGCTTCTTCGGTTTCGGTTGAAGGAGCTGACGCTGCTTGCGCTGATTCAGTCGTTTCGGTTGTTCCTGATTCAGATGAAGTTGTCGCAGTTTCTGTGGATTCAACTGCTTCAGTCGTTTCCGCTGTCTCTGATGCTGTCACTTCTGTTGATTCTGACTCAGTAGTTGTAGATTCAACTGATGTTGATTCTTCCGCAGGCGGTGCATTTTCTTCCGCTGTGTTTTCCGATACGTCTTCGGTTGTTTCATTCGTTGATTCGGATACTGTTTCTTCGGATGATTCTTCTGTCGTTTCAGTAGATTCAGTCGTTTCGCTGACAGCTTCTTCTGAACTCGCCACTGATTCAATCACGCTGCTTGCGGCTTCTTGCGCAAATGCAGCAGGCTGTGTTGAAAACATTGAGAAGAATAACGCGAAAAACAGTAACCATTGTTTGATTTTTCGATTCATGTTGTTATTTTCCTTTCTTAAATAAAAATACCCGCTAGTCACGTGACTAACGGGATATGACAATAAAATGAGTTGTTGTATGAGTGTACTATCAACACAGGCGGTTCACGGGATTGAGGCATGATATCAAACTCCTTTCTTAATTTTTGCCATGCTGGCAAAAATTCCCTCTTAACAAAAAAATACCACAGTCAAAAACTGTGGTATTTCTATATTTATTATTCTCCTGCTGCCCAAAAATCAACGCCGTAATATGCGCGACCATCTGGTAAAAATCCTGCCGTATAGGCTTGATAGCTAGCTTTATCTGCACCATTTAACAAAGAATATCCATAAGCATCGGCTTCTTCAAACGATGCGAAGAATCCTGCTGGGATTTCATAATAGACAGGCGCTGTTGGTTCTTCTACAACAGGTTGTACAGGTTCTGCCACAGGTGGTGTGTAGGTTGCCTCTGGCGCTGGGGGCGTTTCTGTTGTTTGAGTAACGACAACCGCTTGTCGATGCGTTTCTGTTTGAACGTTGGATAACGCTTGTTCAACGGTTGCTAATTCTTCTTCCGTAATGCTTTCACCATTCTTACGTTTTTCTTCTAACTTTGCCACCGCTTCAGAAGCGACTTTTCTTGCGTTAATCTCCGTCAAAATTTGTTCATGTTGTGCTGCATAACGTGCGACAAAGTCCGCTTGCTTGTCTTTGATTTTACGGTAGCTTTCCAACAAGTGTTTGGAGTACAACTTGTCTTTGAATGTGCCATCTTCATTGAAGCTGCTCAATACATAGTGACGGTATTTCGCCATTTCTAAGGCAAGTTCAACAAGTGCCTGGTCTGATTTGAACGCTGCTTTGTCTGCTTCAACAATCAAGTCGAATGCCAACACTTGCTTCAACGCTTCCGCATGTTCAAACGTCACAAACTCCGCAACGTCTTGTTGCGTGCTGTCGGTATATAATCCTAGAATGAACGGTTTCAAGTAATCGATGGTTGATTGGCTAATGCCTTGTTGAACAGCTTGTGTTGCTTCAACCGTTGTATCTGTTGAAGCATTGCGCACTTGTTCCAATAGCGCGTCAATTTGCGCCGTAGACTCACCCGTAACCAATTCTTTAGCTACGAGATACTCTAAGTAGGCTTGAACCTTCTCTACACGTTCTGGTGTGCCTAGTGACGTTAATTCGCCCTCTGGTGTGAAGAAGGCTTGTTTGATTGCGTCAACATACTTCAACGTGCTTTCTTGGTGGAACGCATTAAATGCGTCTTGATCTGCATAAGGGTTTGGAGTAACTTCTGACTTGACTGTTTCTGAAGTTACGCCACTTGTCACACTACTTGACTCTTGTGCGCTAACAGGTACAACAACCGCTGCACTCAACGCCAATAATGTACTGAATAATACCATTTGTTTTCTCATAATCACTTTACTCCTTTATTGTCTTTATTATATTCATTTTACTAAATTTGAGAGAGATAATCCACTTTTGATTTTTTGCCATGCTGGCAAAAAGTTAATCATTGTCTTCTCCTTCTACTAGGGAATACGCATTACAGGGTTGTCTTAAAAAAGCATCAACTCGTTCTTCCTCTATGAGCAAATAATCATTAAAAACGTCCAACGATATGGATAGCACGGTGGCGATTTTACACAAATCATTAAAACTCATCACTTCGCCATGATTCACTTTTTTTGAAAGTGACGCTTGACTAATCCCTGTTAGTTGAGAAATACGACACCATGACAGGTTTCTTCGAATACGTATACGGTCAAGTCGCTTAATCAACGAATCTTCTTGCTTTTTGACAAGTTTCTTTCCAGAAACTACAATAGGACGTATAATGGTGCGCGCTCTCCCCATAATCATACGATGCGCGTTTTCATAATGGTTATTTTGTTGTTCCATATTAATTCATCCTTTACTTACTTCTTTGGAGGTTTATTATGCCCATCGTGATTGATTTTGATGACAATTCATATACAACTTATCAGCTAGACTACCAGATTTTAAGCAATTACATTATTCGATGTATTTCTCAAAATCCATATGCTCGAAAAAATGATATACAGGGCTACATTAACGAGTGGTTACATCTTTTACAAAGTGCGGAAATTGTTGACATGAACTATTTCATAGCTTTATCTAACGAGCAAAAGACAGAACTCTATAATAATGAAATGTTTATCACTTCTGCCAATTTGAATGAAATGCCGTATTATTTGCACTTCAATGTTGACTATATATTAAAAAATTTAAATACTTACACTACTTCAGACTTAACAATTCATAAAGATAACCAACAGTTGATTCAACAACTTCTAGTGATAGATCCTCGTTCTCATGACCTTTATAAACCTGTTAAATCAGACCCTGTTCTATTAATAGACTTTTTTTACATGAATCAAAAACTATTGATAATTGACGGAAATCAACGATATAAACGGTTTCTAAAAACAGACAGACAATACATAGAAACAAATCTCCTTCACTTCTCACTATCGTTAAGCTCTGCCTTTATTTTTTGTACCGACTTTATTCTATATTTCTTGTTTATGGAAACGGCTTTATATTCCTTAGACAAGCAGTTATTCAGTCGCTCTAAACAGGCAAGAAAGTATATTGAAACATTATTGAGATACAAAAGAAGTTCTCTAAATTAATCAACCATATCCTTATGCTTCCTTAAAACAACAAATCATCTCTGACTTTTTGCCAGCGTGGCAAAAATTCTAAAACGGTAAATCATCTTCGCTAATATCAATTGGGTGTCCTGATTCCACAAACGACGTCGGAAATTGCGGTGCATTTTGTGTCGCATTAGAAGGTGGTTGCGACGTGTTGCCGCGTTGCTCAGTAACAGCTCTTGATTCTAACAAGTCAAAGCCTTCAACTACAACTTCTGTAACATACACCCGTTGTCCTTGTTGATTGTCATAGTGACGTACTTGAAGACGTCCTTGTATCGCGACAAGTGACCCTTTGCGTGTAAAGTTGGAGAAGTTTTCAGCGGCTTTTCGCCAAATCAAGCAATTGATAAAATCTGCTTCACGTTCTCCTTGTTGATTCGCAAATTTTCGTTGAACAGCTAGTGTAAATGACGCAACGGCAGTTCCCGACGTCGTAAATTTCAACTCAACATCACGTACAAGGCGTCCTATTAATTGTACGGTATTCATAAAATCAATCCTTTCTGAATTTTTGCCACGCTGGCAAAAAGTTATTCCCTTCCTTGTTGTTCCTCCAACAACTGTACGCATTGGTTAAATTGTTGGGCTTCCTGTAATAATTGCTTGCGTCGGTGTTGGTCTGTGTACATTAATTCCATCGCATGTAATTCACAAGCGCTTGCTTTGTTCTTCAAAAACTGAATCAATTCTTGTGGTGTAAAAGTCATTTCATCGTACTTCTTTCTGCATGAAATGTTGAAAAACAGTCAATCCGTTCGTTTCACTAATCATCAATAATGCACGATTTTCAAGATGAATTCGATACTGCAACTTAATCTTAAATAAATTAGACTGTGCAATAATTTGACACCCAATGACTATCCCACCCCATATGAGTATCGGGATTGGAATATCCGTCCACTGTATTTTCAAAATTTGTTCTAATACTTCTGCTTGTCGTTGTTCTTTAATCACTAAGTACAATTGATAGCCCAGATAGGCAAACCCGATTCTAACAGGTACTTGAATAACAAATACAACAAACAAATATCTAATCCTTTCCAACAAATGGAACAAGCGGTAAATCCACCGTTTCATTCGCATCGACTCCTTCATTTAGCTTTAGATCATAATATCGATTGATATGTTCAACAATCGTTTTTTGAATGGCAGTGTAGTAATAACCTTCTGGATTTTTAATCGCTTTTGTTCCCGAATAAACAGATCGTGTCAATCTAACAAGCGTATTGTAGACTGCACCTGCTAACTCTGGATTGCGATAGCCTTCGTTATCAAACAACACGCGACGAATACTATCTATGTGCATTTTGGCATTATCAATCATACACTTACCTTGAAGTAAGTCGTTCAAAGCGTTTTGAAGTAAGCGGTGCATCAATTGTGGGGATTCATACGGTTGCATAAACCGAAGCGCATCTACAATTTGTTCCGCGTACAAATGTTTCACGTCCGCTATGAATTGTGCATCGAATACTTTTTGTTCTTCCGCTGTAAATTTACCTGGCTTTAGTTTAGACACGCTGCCTTGTTCCGTGTGAGTTGAATCTGATGAATGATCTAATACATAATCTATATTATTATCTAATTTATTTAAGTCTATATATCTAGTGTCCTGTTTTGGGACGTCAGGCGTCCCGTTTCGGGACATCTTGTACGCTTGGTTTTCGTACACGCCGTCCTCTTTTAGGACATCTTGTATATTTTCGTACACGCCGTCCTCTTTTAGGACGTCTTGTTCAATCCTATTTTTTTGCTTATCCCAATATAACTTCTTATTTTCTGAACGCTTCAGTTTTTCTTGCTGACTAATTTTTGTTTTATCCTCAAGCGGTCTTGAAAAATCTTTAAGCTCGTCTAATTCAATCCCTTTTCCATCGAGATAATTTAATGTAAGACGCTCTGCTCTTCCATCGCTATTCGGCAAAACTTTCAAAACGCCACATTCAATCAATTCTTTTTTAGCAGCAATTACTTTATTTTTGCCACAACCTAGTAATGACATTAGCTCTGTACGTTCATAGAAAAAATAAATTGTTCCATCTTCAGTCATCCAGTCTTCCCCGTTGTACTCACTTAACTTCATTCGAGAGTAGAAAAAGGCATACATTACTTTTGCTTCTAACGACATGTGTTTATATTTTTCATTCACAAATAATAGTGCAGGAAGTTTGAAGAAATATTCCGTAGTTGTCAACGCATTTTGTATAATTTTATCCGATTTCATTTTAAGCACCCACTTCCACAGGATGCACTCTAAATTGAATCGTTTGAGCAAGCGTTACTTCTTCTAACAAGCCAACTTCTTTTAATTGATTTTTTGCGGATATATACATACCAGGTGTTAACCCAATTAATTGTTGGAGTTCAAATGCTTCTTTTGGCGTTAAAGAAAGTGTGTCACGGTTGGATTGTTCCAAAACCATCGAATACAAAAATGAATACAACACAATCGCATGTAAGGATAATTCTGGATAAACTTTCCGTTCAAGTAAAATGGGGTTGATAGGAATAGTATCTTGTGCTTGGTATAACAATCTAATCGCTCCTTTTAATTAGTATAATAAATAGTGGTCTTCTGACCGATATTCGGGTGCTTCAATATGAATCGTTTCTTGCTTACAAGTTAAGCAATATAAGTGTTTGTGGTGGAATAAGGTGCGTCGTTTTGATCGAGGACGTGGTAGCGTTAAGCAACGTCCGCAATTTTTACACAAGAAATCCACCGAAATAAATTGGGTTGCTCGCATAAGATACTCTCCTTAATCTGAAAATAAACCGAGGCAGAGTAAGAAAACAAATGCAATCTTCATGCAGTCCAACACCACTTGCAACATAAAACAGACAAGTTTCAAGATACCTGTGAGTAACGCCCATAGAAACCGCCATAATGTCTTGTATTTCATATTTATTCCTCCTTTTTTGCCATGCTGGCAAAAATTCAAGGACTCCCCAGCATCGAGAAGTCCTATTACTCAACTAGAGCGGTTGCTTCAACAATTGATGACGTTTCAAGAGGTCTAAGCAACAATTGAAAGTATCATCATCAACCTTCCCTTGCCCCATCAACGCTTCCATTTCTCGTAATAACGTTGCGCGAGTCATCCGTGATACTTCTTTCGTAGGAAGTGCTTGGATAGCTTCAATCGTGAGTGGCTCCGTTTTAGCTAATTCAATAACTTGTTGAAGTTTCGCAGCCGTTGGTTTCTTTATTGCTCGTTCTAAATATTCATCTACAACTCGTTGATTTTTAACAGATAATCCTGCCAATGCTTCAGCAATCGGCAAACTAAATTCATTCTGATCAAATCTTTCCGATAAATCAGGAATCAATTTAGTAGTGCGAATATAACGTGCAATCGTCCGACTCGATTCTTTTTCGTCTTGTGCCAGTGTTTCAAGGGAGCGATGCCCGCTTGCATGTTGCCCCATTTTTTTGAGTGCGTCGTTACGCATTTTATACGCGGCTGCCTTTTCGCTATTTAACAAGTGCTGTCGCTGTTGTAAGTTCGATTGAACCAATATCAATTTCGCTTCATCGTCATTGACATGTCGCACAATCGCATCGATCACATTTTCTTGGTTCAACAAACACGCATTGACGCGGTTATGCCCTGCCAAAATTTGATACATCCCCGTATCTAAAGGACGTACTACAATTGGAGATATTAGTCCGTTACGGCGAATATCTTGTGCCAATTCCTCAAGTTGCTTATCAGGATATAATTTGAATGGCTGATTTTCAAATGGTTGTAGTTTTAGTATCGGAATTTTAGTTATCTGAGTACGTTCTGTTGGTTCTTGTAGTCCAAATAGTGTATCCAATGATTGCATGTTATACACCTACTTTCTTTGAAATCAACTCATCTGCCAATGCCGCGTAATCGATCGCTAACTGACTACGTTTCATTTGATTCAACGGCACACGGTCAGCGTAAGAGCGACGTGCTTCTGTCAATTCTTTAACCTCAGTTTGAAGTAATAAATGCGGATAATCAGTTGTGAGTCTATGACGTATTTGTTGACTGATTTTGGTTGCAGAAACTTTTGTGAAGATAATACCTTCAACCATTAGTGCATGATTCAAACGTTTTTGAATCATTTCAATGTAACCGAATAACTGTTCAAGTCCTTCCAATGCTGACAGCGAGCCTTCCACAGGTACTAACACTGAATCAGAGGCAGTTAAGGCATTAATCAACAATAGATTCAACGCTGGCATACTATCCATCAAGACGTAATCATAGCGTTCTTTAACCTTTAATTGAGTCAAGATATTTTTCAAGAGGGTTTCACGCGAAAACGCCTGGTACATCGCACCTTCTAAAGCAGACAACGCAAGTGTTGTTGCGATATAATCTAGGTTTGTATCATACGGTTGAATTAAACGTTCCAGGTAATCCGTTGAAAAATTAATTTCTTGTTGGATCGCATCGGCAATCGTCAACTGGTTAGGGTCATATCCCAAGTAATTACTTAAATTGTGTTGCGGGTCTAAATCAATCAAGAGTACCTTATACCCTTTTTCCGCCAGCGAACAACCTAAATTCATGGTAGTCATTGTTTTACCTACTCCACCCTTTTGATTAGCAACCGTAATAATTTTTCCGACTTTGTTGTTTTTCATATTTATCAACTCCTAATATTATTTTTGTTTTTTGCCAGCATGGCAAAAATTAGAAGGCAATCTTCTAATAGGATTGCCTTTTAATTTTGACTTAACTCCATTTTCTTGATAATCAGTATAAGTAATCCAGGTTTTCCTTCAGCCATAAGTGGTTTCTTCTTCCCGTAGGCAACGGTTTATTGTTTGGAGAAGTGTATTGAAACCGTAGTTCATACAGAAAATCACCGCCTTGTTCCCTAGATAATTCTAATGTTATCGCTAAATATGCTCTGCTAATTCTATTGCCGTAAGCATCTAACATAGACCCAATACGTCCATAAACTTCGTTGGGAGTTTCGTTTAACCATTTGACCAGCAACTCCTTTTTATACTGATCATAAAATTCTGGAAACTTCATCTTTGTTTTGAAGTTATTATGGAGGTAGTAGGTCTGTTGTGCTTTTGAAATTAAAGTCAGCTCAAACGGTGAGAATAAATCATCCAGCATCGACATCACACGTCTTGCTTTCATATCACCAATTGTAATGTCGCCTTGTTTGAATTTTTCCCATCCCAATTCTGTAAATCGGATATGATTTCCCTTGTAGAAACAACGTTCATCACGTCTAAAAATGCGATCAACGTACTCTAAAATCAAATCTTGGATGCTCTCATTAATAATCATTTTACTAATCCCCCTTTTTTTTGATTGAAATATTCAGTAGCTATCGGATTTTTCATATTTATCAACTCCTCATGTTGTTTTTGTTTTTTGCCATGCTGGCAAAAATTAAAAGGCAATCGTTTAATAGGATTGCCTTTTGCTTATAAATTATACTTAAATCATTATTTTCGCTCATATCATGGCGTCTCCTCTGGCATTTACACCAGCATAGCTGAGGTTATCTCTCGACAATCTTTATTCCTTTCACAGCTTAGCATAAGTTTCTTTCTTCAATAGTCCGCTTTCACCGACTCACGTTTTTTTATATTAGGTTCGCTCAACCTTTTCTGCGTATTTCCCTGATACGCTGTTCATTTGTCAATGTGCTGACTCAATTGAGTTAAAATACATTGACTTTTTTACGCAAAAAACAGATAAGATTTTTTATACCTTATCTGCCTATCTGGGATATTTTTTTGTTCTAACTAAACTCTAGACACTTACCTTTGCCTAAGCAAAGATTTTTCGATTACCCATGAAGGATTTCTCCTTACATTGCTTCTGCTTCGATAATTTCAATATCTGCGCCTAAGTCACGCAATTTTTCGACGATATTGGAATACCCTCTCAAAATGTGCTCCACGCCTGTAATTTCGGTTTCGCCTGTCGCCATTAAGCCCGCGATGACTAAGCAGGCACCCGCGCGCAAATCGCTTGCTTTAACGGGAACGCCTTGCAATTGGGCCGCACCGTCCATGCGAATAATGTCGCCGTCTACGCGAATGTTCGCGCCCATGCGATTCAACTCAGGAATGTGCTTGACGCGTTGCGGATAAATAGTATCCATAATCGTGCCTTGTCCTTCTGCTTTTACCAAGAGTGGCGTCATTGGCTGTTGTAAATCCGTCGCAAATCCTGGATAAGGTTGGGTCTTGATGTTGACCATTTTGAGTTGAGGAGAGGCATGCACATAGACGCTATCTTCGCCAATTTCTAATTGTGCGCCCATTTCTTGCAGTTTCGCGATATAACTTTCGATATGTTCAAAAATGACGTTATTCACGCGCACGCCATCGCCCATCGCAACGGCTGCCGCAATGTATGTTCCTGCTTCAATACGGTCTGGAATAATCATATGTGTACAACCGTGCAACGTTTCGACGCCTTCGATACGAATTTCGTTAGTTCCTGCGCCGCGAATTTTTGCGCCCATTTTGTTTAATAAGTTGACAACGTCAATAATTTCAGGTTCGCGTGCGGCGTTTTCAATAGTTGTTTTGCCTTTTGCTTTGACTGATGCCAAAATCGCGTTGATGGTCGCACCAACGGACACAACGTCCATATAAATGCGCGTGCCTGTCAAGCCCTCTTCTGAAGTCGAAAGCGTCACAGCACCGAAATCTTCTTCAACCGTCGCACCAAGCGCACGAAACGCCTTCAAATGTTGGTCAATCGGACGTGGCCCCAAATAACAACCACCTGGCAAGCCAATCACACCTTCACCGAATTTGGTTAAAGTCGCCCCCATAAAATAATACGACGCGCGCAAACTTTGAATTTTTCCAGTTGGCATTGGGATCGAAACCATTTCGGTTGGGTCAATGCGCAACACGTTATCCTCAAAGTGCGTTTTCACATTAAAATCCGCCAAAATATCAATCAAGGCATAAACGTCGCTAATATCTGGCACGCCTTCCAAAATGACTTCAGAATCCGCCATAATCGCTGCTGGAATTAAAGCAACCGTACTATTTTTAGCGCCGTTAATGGTAATTTCTCCTGTCAGTGGTTTGCCGCCTCGGACAATCAATTTTTTCATGGTATAAGCTCCTTTATTGGAAAATTTGTTCAAGTATTAAGTGATTCAAGTGTGTTAAAAATTGCCATTGCTTCGTATCATTCAAGCCAGCTGTTTGCAATGTTTGTTGCAATAAAGCGTGAATTTGTTGCGGTGTTTTACCGACGCGCTCCACGATAAATGGCTCGTCAACAGGGACGACTTCATGCGCAACTAAATTACGCGCTAATTTTTCAATTTGACGCAACTCAAAAGCTTGCGTGTACGCGGGGCTTTTTTTGCCTAAAAATTCTAGCAACTTAATTAAATGACTAGAACTAATGTATTGAGCGTAATCAAAACCTCTAGGATAATAATGTTGCCACGCACGCAAAATTGCGTTGTCGTCTGCTTCAATGCGAGCCTTATCCCACTGTCTGCCGCGATACAATTGCGTCTTATAGACGGTTTCTTTCGTAATCGGCACCACATATTGCATTAACTCCGGCAAAAAATGATGCTCAATCAATAAACAAAACACATCCACTAATAGCGGCGTTAAACCTCTTAAATAGTCTGCATATTCTTTTTTACGTAATTGAAGCGTTAAATAATGATAGTAATGATAAAGTTTGCGCTCGTTCGGTGACGCCTTCAATGCGTCTTGTGGGGCATGTTGCTCAAAGGCCGTTTGATTCCCACCCAAAACCGCTAACGCTAACGTAGAATAGCGTTGCACTAACGAATTTTGCGGATAATAACGCTGAATAAATGCGTACTCTCCATGATGTAATAAATGTTCCACGACTGCACGTTCCATCGTACATCTCCTATTCTCTTTCGTAAACAAACGCTCCATTTCCATTTTACCATATTTTTTATTTTTTTGGCAAAAAATACACGCCGATTACAGCGTGTCTTCTTCTAATGGTACTGGATCATAGCCACCTTCCGCAAAAGGATGACAACGCCCAATGCGTTTTACCGTTAATTTGAGCCCTTTCCATGCGCCATATCGCTCAAATGCTTCAATCGCATAATGCGAACACGTCGGACGATAACGGCAACTCGGCGGAAAAAGCGGCGACAATACTTTTTGATATAAACGTACGCATCCAATAAACAAATATTTCATATAAGTCACCTACATCACGAATAATCGAATTAAATATTGAATGACTTGCGACGAAATAAACGTGAATACAAACAACGACAAAGGTCGATACAAAATGACCAACTTCAAAAATTCACGAAAAGTTAAATTCGACATTCCCGCAATCATACAAAAAATATCGTCTGGAAACACTGGCGCAATGAAACCTATCTTAAGCAAATTACGAAAAGCTGGTCCTTCGTTCATTTTGTCGATATATTTTTCAAATTGTTCATCCGACACAAACGCACGCACTAGACTCGCTCCGAATCGGCGCCCCAAATAAAAATTGATACTCGATCCAATAATCATGCCGGTACAATTCAGCACAAAGCCGAACATCGTCCCAAACACAATATCACCAATCACATTATGCAACCCACCGGGAATAACCGGATAAATTGTTTGACTAATTTGTACGCCAACAAAAATAATCGGCCCAAACACCCCAAGACGCTCTAATAATAATTCAAAGCCGCCACCTGGCTTAAAATAAGGAGCACGCGTTACTACAAACGACATTACAATCGTCAACAAAATCCCTGCCACCGTCGTAATTTGAATAATACGACGACGTTTTTCCAACGATAAAGCCATTGAGTTCCTCCTTGATTCCCATTCAGAGCTTATTAGAAGCCCAATTCTTTTACTACTATACCACAGATTGTACGAGAATAAACCTTTTTTCATCATTTTTTTGTAAAATGTGGTATAATACCGACAAATATAGAAAGGAAGTTTCTTATGAATCTTGATCGCATCCTTATCAAAATGTACGCAAATGACATGAGTAATTTGCTTATTTCGGACCCTGTGAGTATTCACTATTTGACCGGTTACCACACGCATCCCGGCGAGCGCCTCTTATTGCTCAATATTGCTTCTGATGGCAATCACCAACTGTATGTCAATCAACTTTTTCCGTTGGCTAGAGTGGATGCCGCCATTGAAATTATTACCTACAAAGACGGTGAGCCGGTCATTCAATGGCTGAGTGAACGCCTGCTTCCTGGCAAAACAGGCATTGATAAATTTTGGCCGAGCCATTTTCTCATTGAATTGATGCAACAGCACAAGGATTTGACGCCTGTTCAAGGTAGCTTTATTATTGACGATTTGCGTAGCATCAAATCCGAAGCCGAGCAAACACTCATGAAAAAAGCTTCGCAACTTAATGACGAAGCGATGCAACAACTGATTGATCTTGTTCAATATGGACTTAGCGAACAGGCCATGGTGCAACAACTCGCACAAATTTACCAATCGCTCGGCTGTGACGGATTTTCCTTTGAGCCCATTATTGCTTACGGAAAAAATGCCGCTGACCCGCATCACGAAACAAACCACGACAAACCACAAAGAGGCGAAGCCGTTGTCTTGGATATTGGCACTCGCTACGAAGGTTACTGTTCGGATATGACACGTACAATTTTTTATGGCGAACCTGATGAAGAAAGTTTGCACATTTATCAACTTGTTAAAGCAGCGAACGAAGCCGCTATCGCACAAGTAAAGCCCGGCGTTTCTTTTGCTGAAATTGACCGCGCTGCGCGTGACATCATCGAAAAAGCAGGCTATGGTCAATACTTTACGCATCGTACGGGACATTTTATTGGACGCGAAGTGCATGAAGCTGGCGACGTCAGCGCCTTTAATCACGAACTTGCTCAAGTAGGACAAATTTTTTCGATTGAGCCAGGCATTTATCTCCCTAATAAAATCGGTGTCCGTATTGAAGATTTGGTGCTTGTTACCGAAGACGGTTGCGAAGTGCTCAACCACGTATCAAAAGACCCCATTATCATTCCGCTATCCGTCTAATGACGGGTAGTTTCTTTTTTTTTACAAGAAAAAAAACACTCACCGCAAACGATGAGTGTCTATTGAAATTATTTGTTTACGCGAACTGCGAATGATGGTGTAAAGTTGTTAATGTTGTTATACTCTAATGGAGTGCCTGGTTGTGAAGCGTGGATGTATTGTCCGTTACCAGTTGCGATTGCAACGTGGTAAGTGCCACCTGGTGAACCCCAGAAGTATAAGTCGCCTGGTTGTGCTTCTGCTACACTAATGTGTGTTCCTGAAGATTCTTGCGGAACTGTCCAACCGCCAACATCAATGCCGTATGCTTGTTTGTACACATATTGTACGAAACCTGAGCAATCGAAACCACCTGGTGTTCTTCCGCCCCATACGTAAGGTGTTCCTAAATATTGTGATGCAATTGATAACAAGTCGCCTGAGTTAGTTGAAGCCACTGGTGCTGCTTCAACGACTGCTGGCACTTCTGCCACCACTGGTTCTGCAACTGGCTCTTCAACAGCAACTGGTGCTACTTCTTCTGTTACTTCAACTGCAACCTCTGTTGCTGGTACTTCTGCAACTGCTTCGGTTACTTCTGCTTCTGTCGTTACCTCTGCTGTTTCTTCTACTGCAACAGCCTCTTCAACTACTTCTTCAGTTGCTGTTGCTTCTACAGTGCCTTCTGCAACTGTTTCGGTTACTTCGGTTGTTTCTACAACTGCTTCAACTTCTGTTGCTTGCGCTGCTTCAGCTTGTGCCGCTGCTTGTTCTGCCGCTGCTTGTTCTAAAGCCGCTTGTTGTGCTGCCGCTTGAGCTGCTGCTTGTTGTGCTGCTAAAGCTTGCGCTTCTTCAAATGCTGCTTTTTCTGCTACTAATGCGTCACGGTAGCTTGCTGCTAAAGAAATGTCTGCTGTTAATTGTCCGTAAACTGCTTCGACTTCTGCTGTTTGTGTTGCTAATGAAGCTTTCAATGTTTCCAATTCAACCATTTTATCTAATTTAGATTGTTTCGTTGTTTCAACTTCTGCTTTTTTAGTTTCAACGGTTGCTTTGTCTTCTTTTTGTGCAGTAATTAAGTCACGGTTAACGTTTACCATTTTGCGGACAACATCTACACGTCCAACAAAATCCGTAATGGATTTAGATGATGCAATCAAGTTAACGTAGTTTGTAGAACCGCTATTTACTTGAATTGCGCGTGCTTGGTCTGCTAATAAAGCTTCACGTTTGTTGATTAAATCCGTCAATTCAGCAACTTGTGTGTTCAATTCTTGAATGTTTGCTTCATCTTCTGTAATAGCTGTCAACAATGTGTTCGCTTCGTTTTGGATGCTCTCTAAACCAGCATAAGCTTCTGCTAATTGTGCGTATAATACGGTTTGTTGCGCGGTTAATCCGTCAATGGCCGCTTGTGTTTCGCCAATCAATGCATCGTAATCTTGTGCCAAAGCAGCAATTGGTGTTGCTACTGATCCTAAAACGACTGCCGAGGCTAATAATCCTTTGAATAAGTTCTTTTTCATTTGATTCTCTCCTTCGAATAACCTTGTTGAGTTATCAATGTTATATACTTTAATTTTATTTTATGCGAGAAACTCGCTAACTTAACCTGGATACATCTTACCACAATGCATCGTGCTTATGTTGATTTTCGTTGATTTGTACTTTACTTGTAACATTTATGTAAAATTTGGGCGTTTTTGTTGCAATAAAACGCCTTTTTGCAATAAAGCGTTGACAGTTTAAGCGGTATTTGCTACACTATCAGCAACTTATATTACGTTGAAAAAGCGCAGTAAACAGCGGTACGTGCAGTCATTCAGAGAGTTAGCGGTCGGTGCGAGCTAATACATATCGTTGTTGAAGTACACTTTGGAGTAATCTTCCTTATTAAGCGAGTTGCACCCGTTAGCGTGCAAGAGTGGTTTGTGTTACACAAACAATTTGGGTGGTACCACGGTGTATTGTCGTCCCTTGTTTTACAAGGGGCTTTTTTTGCGTAAAATAAAGAAAGGATGAATCACTATGTCAATTATTCAAGAATTACAATGGCGCGGGGCGATCAATCAGCAAACCGATGCCGAAGGGTTAGAAAAATTATTAAATGAAAAAGCAGTCAGCTTATATTGCGGTGTGGATCCGACCGCTGGATCTATGCATATTGGGCATTTAATTCCGTTTATGGTATTGAAACGATTCCAACTTGCAGGGCATCGTCCGGTGATTTTGATTGGAGGAGCGACGGGTTCTATTGGCGACCCGAGTGGACGTACGTCGGAACGTAGTTTGCAAACGATGGAAACCGTCCACCAAAATGCCGCAAACCTTACGGAGCAAATGAACCAACTCTTTTTGAAAGGAGATGTGGCGTCTAGCGGGTTCCGCATTGTGAACAACTACGATTGGCTCAGCAAAATTTCGATGCTTGAATTGTTACGCGATTACGGGAAACATTTTAACTTGAATACGATGTTGGCGAAAGATGTCGTGGCAAGCCGTTTAGAAGCTGGGATTTCGTTTACGGAATTTACGTATCAAATTTTGCAGTCGATTGATTTTCTGCATTTGTTCAACGAGCACGATGTTCAATTACAAATTGGCGGCGCAGATCAGTGGGGCAATATTACGGCTGGATTGGATTTTATTCGTCGCATGAATGGTCACGAAGCGCAGGCCTTCGGCTTAACAATTCCATTAATGCTCAAATCTGACGGCACAAAATTCGGCAAATCTGCTGGCGGCGCGGTTTGGTTGGATCCAGCGTTGACGACGCCTTACGAGTTTTACCAATTTTGGCTCAATCAACAAGATAATGATGTCATTAAGTTTTTGAAATACTTTACCTTTTTGGCTAAAGAAGAAATTGAGGCATTGGAGCAAGAAGTTGCGACTCAACCGCACTTGCGTGTCGCTCAAAAACGCCTTGCTGAAGAAGTAACGCGCTTTGTGCATGGCGAAACAGCATTGCAAGAAGCTTTGCAAATTACGCAAGCATTATTTACAGGCGAAGTACAACATTTGACCGCAAGCCAAATCGAGCAAGGTTTCAAAAATATGCCGCAATCTAGCGCGGTTGCTCAATCCGAAAACATTGCTGTATGGCTCGTCGAAACAGGTATTGTTCAATCTCGTCGTGAGGCGCGCGAATTTATTACGAATGGCGCCATTTTGATTAACGGCAACAAAATTACTGACCTTGACTACGAAATTAGTCCGCAAGACGCAATTGATGGACGCTACATTATCGTACGTCGTGGCAAAAAGCATTATCATTTGGTGACATTTGTTGCTGAATAAAAGACAAACACATTTTGTTTTAATACGCTCTTGAACCTAAACAGGCACTCACAAAATCGTGAGTGCCTGTTTTATTTTGCTTGAATTAACAATTTGTAGCTAAAATCTCTTAGATGGAGTGAACCATTTTGTTGAGAATGAAAGTGTATATTTTTGTGTGTTTGAATTGGAAGGAGATTATTTTTCTTCTTTTTTCTTGAGTCCCATTGCTAACATCATTGCAGACAAGCTTGCGATAGCTGCTAATGGAAGTAGGTTCATTTGGCTTTCGCCAGTGTTTGGTAACATTGCACCTGATTGGCGTGTGAGTGGTTTTGGCTGTGTACCAACAACATTCAAATCTCTTACTGGGATGAAGTTTGATCCGTTAGAGTTGTTACCTTGGTTGCTTCCACCGTTGTTGTTTGCATTAGTGTTTGTGCTATTTCCACCACCATTGTTGTTAGTGTTCGTATTGGTGTTTGTGCCACTGTTGTTGCCACCATTGTTGTTGGTGTTGGTATTTGTACCGCCGTTCGTGCCGCCGTTGTTATTTGTATCGGTGCCTTGGCCTGGCTGTCCTGGTTTCCCTGGTTC
>JAUNEB010000037.1 GCA_030525795.1 Aerococcaceae bacterium
GCGGAAGCAACCAAGGTAACAACACTAACGGCTCAAACTTCATTCCAGTAAGAGACTTAAATGTTGTTGGCACTCAGCCAAAACCAATCACACGTCAATCAGGCGCAATGTTGCCAAACACTGGCGAAAGCCAAATGAACCTACTTCCATTAGCAGCCATCGCAAGTTTGTCTGCAATGATGTTAGCAATGGGCTTAAAGAAAAAAGAAGAAAAATAATCTTCCTCTAACCAACACACAAAAATATAATCACATTTCCAACAAATAATCTATTTGATTAAATAAGCTTGAATCGCATTGCTTGGCAAGTTCCAAACAGTGCATTCAATAGCCTAACTAAGTTTAAGTTGACAAGTATCCATGATTAATTGTGGATACTTGTTTTTTTGGCTAAATCTTTACAACAAAAATGGGATGTGTTAAAATATTAGGCAATATTTGTATTGAATATTTGTACTAAATAGAGTTAACGATTGGTTTAAGGAGGAATTTGTATGTCGCTTTTTAGGAAAAGTCAGCCAGAAACTACCAAAACAGATATGGTTAGACATTTGACAACGTTTGACTTAGTGTTGTTGGGATTAGGTTCGATGGTTGGAACGGGAATTTTTACGGTGACGGGGATGGGGGCTGCGAAGTTTGCGGGTCCTGCCTTGGTAATTTCGATTGCGTTGGCGGCAGTCGCTGTTGGGATTTCAGCACTTTTTTATGCGGAGTTTGCTTCGAGAATTCCTGCTAATGGTGGAGTTTACAGTTATCTCTATGCTACTTTGGGAGAATTTCCAGCGTGGTTGGCAGGTTGGTATATTATCATGAGCTTTTTGACGGCTATTTCGGGAGTTGCGAGTGGTTGGGGTAGTTATCTCAAGGGATTATTGAGCAATTATGGGTTGGCGTTACCAACAGCGCTTAATGGAACGTTTGATCCGAGCAAAGGGACTTATATTGATTTGATGCCTGTTCTTGTTTTGTTAGCGGTGACGGGGCTAGTCTTGTTGAATTCTAAGTTTGCGTTGCGTTTCAATGGAATACTTGTCATTCTCAAATTTTCAGCGTTGGCTATTTTTATTGTGATGGGACTGTTTCATTTGAATCTTGCAAATTGGTCAGATTTTGCGCCTTTTGGCTTCGGTCAGCTTTACGGTGGCAAAACAGGGATTATGGCAGGTGCGTCTTTGATGTTCTTTGCCTTTTTGGGATTTGAATCGATTTCGATGGCGGTCGATGAAGTGAAAGAACCGCAAAAAAATGTACCTCGCGGTATAGTGTTGTCCTTGACTATTGTGACAATTTTATATATTTTGGTAACATTAGTTTTGACAGGGTTAGTGCATTACACTAAGTTAGACGTTTCGGATGCGGTTGCTTTTGCGTTGCGAAGTGTCGGGCTAGATTGGGCGGCCAATTATGTGTCGGTAGTGGCGATTACGACGTTAATCACAGTTTGTATTGCGATGACATACGCTTTGGCGCGTACGATTTATAGCATTAGTCGTGACGGTTTGTTGCCCCAATCTTTAAGCACTTTAACGGCAAAAAGTAAAGTGCCTAAGCAAGCAACGATTGTAGTTGGTTTGGCTGCTATGATTTGTGCGGGTGTCTTTCCGTTAGCGAGTTTGGCGGAGTTTGTCAATATTTCGACGTTGGCATACCTCATGATGTTGCCTGTGGGTATCATTAAACTTCGCATGGACCAAGGAAAGCCGCAACCAGGACAATTCAAAACGCCTTTAGTACCATTCTTGCCAATTTTGTCAATGATTGTTTGCTTGTCATTTGTTAGCCAATACGATCAGCTTACTTGGCTTGCCTTTGGGATTTCAACGTTGATTGGTATTTTAATTTATTTCGGCTATGGGCGAAAACATTCTAAATTAAACAAATAAACTGGAGATAAAAAATTTAATGGATACCAAAAAGCCACTCATAAAGAGTGGCTTTTTTCATCTGAATTTGATTTCAGAGCGTTTATATTGGATATTTTGATTTTCTACGTTTTTATTGATGAATTCAATGTATGGAAGATGCTTGTAGATTTCCTTTGCTTTTGAGCCAAAGATAATGGTATCAATTTGTGGAGTATCCTCTTGTTCAATGTACAATTTTGGTAAAGAATCAGCAGTAGTATCGACTTTAATTTTGTCAGAAGTATAGGGAACATACTTCATAATACGAATTTCAGATTCGTATCGATAGTCCGCTGACTTGAAAAGATAACGAATTTCTTCGAGGATATTATTGGCAAAATGATAGTGCTTTTCGACAAATTTAGTGGCTTCTTCATTTGTGTTAGCAAGCTATTTTTTATTTCGCTTGATTTTTCATTTATATCGGCAAGATATTTTTTT
>JAUNEB010000025.1 GCA_030525795.1 Aerococcaceae bacterium
CTAAAAAGCATTGTCTATGTCGAAATTAATTAATGGAAAATTCTATATTACAATTGGCGCGGTGAATGATTTGTGGCGCATCGGATAAACACACGCGCTTAAACCTTCTTAATCCGAAATACAAGCGGCTCTTACTAAAATCGACTACCAAAAAGTTATTTTGAATCCGACAGATAAAACGATCTTTTTACAAGAAAAAGGCATGAAAATTGAATTAGGCGGCATTTCTAAAGGATACATTGCGGACGGCGTTAGAGCCGTGTTTGAAAAGCATGGAGTCACGACGGCGATTATCAATTTGGGCGGCAACGTTGTTGTAATGGGAACATCGCCTTCTAATGAAACTGGTTGGAATGTCGGCGTGCAAGACCCTGATGAAACGCGCGGAAAAGTCGTCGGCACGCACCGTATGAAAGATGGCACCATTGTCACTTCTGGCATTTATGAACGCTTTTTGGAAGTGGACGGCGTCAAATATCACCATATTTTAGACCCAGAAACGGGCTATCCTTTAGAAAACGACATTTCGGGCGTGACTATTTTCACAGCGAAGTCAGTGGAAGCCGATGCGTTTTCGACGAGTATGTTTTTGTTCGGCATTGAAAAAGGACTCGCTTTTATCGAGGAGCAAGAAGGGGTAGAAGCTGCCTTTATCGATAAAGAAGGCGGCGTTCATTTAACATCGGGCTTGAAATCAACTTTTGAATTAACGAATAAGGAGTATAAAATCGTAGAATGATGCAAAAAGTAAAGATTTTTTTAGAGTTTGTCGAGTTGCGGACGAAAGTTGCGAGCTTTTTTCCGATGATTATTGGTTTTCTTTGGACCATTTATTATACGGGAACGCTGAATTTGTTGAATACTTGCTTATTTTTCTGCGCAGTAATTACATTTGATATGTGTACAACCGCAATCAATAATACAATGGATTATCATAAAGCCATTGATTTGAATTATAAAACCCAAGAAAATATTATTGGTGTTCATCAACTTAGCTTCCCAAAAATGGTGCGCATCGTCTTCATCTTATTGGCAATTTCGCTATGTTTTTCGCTATTATTAGTGTTTAGAACCGATGCGCTATTACTTGGCATGGGAGCGATTTGTTTCATTATTGGAATTACGTACACCTTCGGTCCCATGCCTTTGTCGCGTTTGCCTTTAGGTGAGGTATTTTCAGGATTCACGATGGGATTCGGCATCTTTTTTCTGGCGAACTATATGACAAGTTATGACCAACTGCTCACAAGTGCTTGGTCATTAGAAAATGTAGTCGTTAGCTTCAACTGGTTAGAAACTTTGCGTCTATTCGGATTGAGTTTGCCGCTCGTTAGCTTAATTGCTAATATTATGTTAGCCAACAATACTTGCGACTTAAAAACGGATATCCAAAATCAACGCTACACATTAGTGTATTATATTGGCGTCAAAAATGCTTTGTTGCTCTATCAAACGTTGAGCATTGTGCCATGGATTGCTTGGACGATTTATTTATTGACCGGCACATTACCACTTTGGGCAGCGTTAGGCTTTTTGTTGATGTATCCGCATTGGAAAAGTGTGCAACGTTTTTGCCAAAAACAAGAAAAACGAGAAACGTTCATTGAATCTGTCAAAAGTTTCGTGTGGTTTTCAAGTTTATATGCTGGCGTATTAGTTGTTGCAATTTTGACTTCGAAGTAATCAGTAAGATTGGAGAAAAAGATGAGAGAATTTGATTTAGTAGTATTAGGCGGCGGTAGCGGCGGCATTGCTACTGCGAATCGTGCGGCAAGCTACGGCGCAAAAGTAGCGGTTATTGAAGCAAAAGATTTAGGCGGAACGTGCGTCAATTTGGGTTGCGTTCCTAAAAAAATTACGTGGTACGCTGCGCGTGTCAGCGAAGCCATTCATCATTACGGCAAAGGCTACGGCTTTACTGCCGAAAATGTGACGTTTGATTACGAAACTTTTTTGAAAGCAAGAGACGGCTATATTGAGCGTTCGCGTACGAGTTATACGAATGTTTTTGCGAAAAATAACGTTGAGGTTATTCAAGGCTACGGAAAATTTATTAGTAACCATGAGATTGAAGTGAATGGCGAAGTAATTCGCGGTAACTACTTCATGATTGCAACGGGTGGTTTTCCAGCGAAACCGCAAGTTTCTGGCATTGAATTGACGGATACGTCTGATGATTTTTTTGCGTGGACAGAGTTACCGCAATCGGTCGCAGTTGTCGGAGCAGGTTACATTGCTGTTGAATTAGCAGGCGTGCTACATGCTTTAGGCGTTGAAACGCATTTGGTCGTCAGACAAGATCGTCCATTGCGCAAATTTGATGAAATGGTAACAGACGGCTTGTTAGAAGCCATCGAACGTAGTGGCATGCACTTGCATACGTATACGGATTTTGATGCGTACGTCCAAAATGGTTCGCAAATTGATTGCTACCAAAATGGCGAATTAAAATTAACCGTCGACAAAGTCGTTGTGGCAATCGGACGCGACGTCCAAACGAGCACCATCGGCTTAGAAAATACCGATGTCCAACTCAACAAAAACGGCACAATCCAAGTAAATGACGCACATCAAACTGCAGTGCCACACATTTATGCGGTTGGTGATGTCATTGGCAAAGTTGACTTGACACCTGTTGCCATTAAAGCAGGGCGCCAAGTTGCTGAATATTTGTTCAATGGCGCACCTACATCAGCAATTGACTACACGTGCATTCCGACGGTCGTCTTTTCACACCCAGCGATTGGCACGATTGGCCTAACCGAAAAAGAAGCCATTGCTCAATACGGTGCAGAAAATATTAAAGTCTATCAATCAAAGTTTTTTGCAATGTATGCTTCAGCTGCATGGCATCGAGAACCGTGCTACTTCAAGTTAGTATGTTTGGGCGAAGAAGAACGCGTTATCGGACTACACGGCATTGGCGAAGGTGTTGACGAAATGATCCAAGGATTCGGCGTCGCAATGAAAATGGGCGCAACAAAGCAGCAATTTGATGCGGTCGTGGCCATTCATCCAACTGGCTCAGAAGAATTCGTCACCATGCGTTAAGGGGAGAAAGTTTATGCAACATCCATTAAGCATATTTAGCTATACTTTTGCTAACGAGCAACATCTCAATCTCGTTCAGCTTGTTCATCTAGCTTTGCAAGTGTCCAATTTTCACGATCAAGCGGTCCAAAAATTGTTGACGAAGCCTCTTTTAACGGAAAATCAAACTTGGGTTGTCACGCAGTATCATATTGACGTCTTGCAAAAAGCGCCCACACACGGCGATGTGACGATTCAAACACAAGTGACAGAAGCTAATCGCTTTTTTGTTACGCGCCAGTTTGACTTGCACATCAATCATCAACATACGCACACCATCATCGCTCAATTTGTGGCGCTCGATTTTTCCACACGCAAAATGGTTCGTTTTCCCATTGATGAATTGCAAAGTTTGCATTTAATTACGGGCACTGCGACTAAGTTCAAGGCGATTCATGCGATTGAAACGCCCACTGAAACTTATGTAACGGCGCAACACATTCAAGCTGCTGATATTGACAGCAATCACCATGTCAATAACTTAGTGTATTTGAATTGGTGCGTACAATGTTTGCCGCCAAAATGGATTGAAACATACGATATGACGCAACTACAAATTAAATACGGTAGCGAACTAACGGAAGATCATACCGTAGCGATTCACACCTTTTTGCAACAAGAGGAAAAAAATGGCGAAACTTACCAAGTCATTCGCAACGAATCGCTCGAAAAAGATGCGTGCTATGTCAATATGACTTGGAAAATGAAGGAGTAGTGAAATGATTACATTAAAATCAGAACGTGAAATTCAACGTATGGCAGAATCTGGCGAATTGCTCGCGAGTATTCATGTCAAATTAAGAAATTTTATTCAACCTGGCATTACAACACGCCAAATCGATCAATTTGTACAACAAGAAATTGAATCAGCAGGAGCCGTCGCAGCGCAAATTGGTTATGAAGGCTACAAATTTGCCACTTGTACCAGTGTCAACGACGAAATTTGTCACGGATTTCCGTCAGATTACGCGCTCAAAAACGGTGACATTGTTAAAGTAGATTTTTGTGTGGATTTGAACGGCGCTATTTCGGATAGCTGTTGGACATACGCGGTTGGCGACATCGATTCTAAATTACAGGAATTGATGGACGTAACGAAAGAATGTCTATACAAAGGCATTGAGCAAGCAGTAGTCGGCAATCGTGTCGGTGACATTGGTCACGCGATTCAAACGTATGCAGAAAGCAAAGGATTTGGCGTTGTGCGCGATTTTATCGGACATGGCATTGGCCCGACCATTCATGAAGACCCACAAGTACCGCATTATGGCCTCAAAGGAAAAGGCCTACGCTTAAAAGAAGGCATGACCATTACGATTGAACCAATGATTACGACAGGCACTTGGAAAATGACAATGGACGACAATGGTTGGACAGCGCGTACCCGCGACGGCGGTTTTTGTGCGCAATACGAACATTCAATCGCCATTACTAAAAACGGCCCGATTATTTTGACAGAACAAGATAGAGGGGAATAACCTGTAATAATATAACCGAATCATTTGGTATTTTTGCAAAAATGTGGTAAAGTGATTAAGAAACAATCGGAAAGGAGTGATGATTCAATGGAAATGGAACATATCAATGAAAATATTATTAAAGTATTCATTAAGCCCGAAGATTTAGCGGCGCGCGGTGTAAACTTTTTGGATTTAATTGGTGACCAAAAACAAATTGAAGGCTTTTTCTATTCGATTTTGGAAGAAGTAGATGCCGACAAACATTTCCAAAATGCAGAGTCGCTAACTTTCCAAGTGATTCCGAATGGACAAGGACTCGAATTGTACATTAGCCGCATTTCATTTGAAGAAATGGACGAATTTTGGGAAAAGGAAATTTCCAAACGACTCGGTGGCAAAAATAAGCCGCTCGTTTCGCTCAATGACGTTCTCAAAAATGTCCTTCCAGACGCGATGCAAGCCGAAGATGAGGAAGACGACTTTGTTCCTGCGGATGATGTTGTCGTTTTCGAACGATTGGACGACTTTTTGAGTTTGGCAAGACATTTAGCACATACCGCGATATCGTCATCGCTTTATTATATGAACCAACGTTATTATTTGTTACTCGGCGAATTGCCAAATGATGTGTCCGATGCGGAAGGCTATGAGCAGTGGGGAATCATGTTGGAATATGGCGAAGCACAATACACAACGCAAGCTGTGCTTGAAGAGTACGGCAAGTGTTTACGCAAAGATGACGCATTGCAATTTTTTGCGAAGTTATAACATTATTTACTCCTTTTTACGTGTATTTACATGTAAAAAGGAGTTTTTTTATGTACGCAGCACTCACACAAGCAGGAGAATGGATTTATGCCGCTCAAGCTTCGACCACACACCATACGTTTCTTTGTCCAAAATGCCATCAGCCTGTCAAATTGAAACAAAGCCACAAAGGAACGTGGTATTTTGCACATCAAACAGCTTGCCAAAAAATAGCCCATCCCAAGCGTGATTATGCCGAAACAGAATGGCATCAAGCCGCAAAACGCCTTTTTTATCAAGAAGGACGGCGTATAGGCATTGATGTAAAATGCGAGCATTGGTTTGATAAAATTCAGCAAGCAGCCGATATTTATTTGCCACAACAGCAGCTCGTCATTGAATGTCAACATTCTCCCATTTCGGCAAAACAATTAAAACAGCGAACCAATGGCTATCGTCAATGCGGCGTCAAAGTGATTTGGTTAATGGATGCCAATAATAAGCAAACTTTATCTACTTGGCACAAAACAATGTTACATAGTCAACAAGGCAATTATTTTTGGCGGATGTTGGATGTTCCGAATAAGAAAGTACATATTTTTAGCGAATTACCGCTTTTTTATCGAAAAGGGTGCGCGCATTACCAGTATGATTGCGTGACTGTTGCCGACTGGCTCAAAAATCAAGGCGCATTGCTAGAAGGAAAGCAAAAAATCGAGCGTAATGCCCCTGTAACGAAATCTTACGAACGCCAACTGCAGCAAATTCGTCGCCAAACGATTTATCAACGCAGTATTGGCGCTTTATATGAAAAAGGTATCTTGCTACAACAATTACCGAAATGGATACTAACAGACGAATGGCAATGTTTATTATTAAAAATGCCTTGTTGGGAATTTTTTGCGTGGATTTATGCGGTGATGAATTCCATGAAACAGCCGTTTACTGCTAATGAGATCAAACGTCAACTGAAGGAAGTTCCTTTTATTAAGACGATTGATGCGCCATTCATAGAAGGGGACAAGTGGCACACGCTCGTACAAGCCGCTCTGAGTGTGTTTCATCATTATCAATTAGTCGTTCCCATCGGTTTTGAAACTTGGCAAATGATTCCAAAAAGCGTATAATAATAACCAATATGATTTGAGGAGGAACTATCATGAGTTTGAAAACACGTGAAGAAGTAGCATTACAAGATACTTGGGATTTGACCAGTATGTTTGAAAATGATGAAGCATTCGAAGCTGAATATCAAGAATTGGAGACGGCTATTCAATCAATGGCGCAATTCCAAGGAAAATTATCAGAAAGCGCAGATGTATTGGCGGACGCGATTGATACCCAATTAGCCTTGTCACGTCGTTTGTATCATTTGTATGTTTATGCGCATTTGAAAAATGACCAAGACCAAGCTAACAGCACTTATCAAAATTTATTTGCGCGTTCGTTACAATTGCATAGCAAATTTGCAGCCATTGGCGCTTTTTTTGAGCCAGAATTGTTGGCAATTTCTGAGGAAACTTTAGAAAGTTTTGTGAAAGAAAATGCTCGTTTGACAGAGTATGCGCAATATTTGGCGGATATGACACGTCGTCGTGCCCACGTTCTGTCTGAAAAAGAAGAAATGTTATTGGCGCAAGCAAATGAAGTCATTTCTGCACCGTATAATACGTTTAATATGTTGAACAATGCAGATTTAGTTTTCCCAACGATTCAAGATGAAGAGGGCAATTTTGTTCAATTAACGCACAGTTTGTATGGTCGTCTACTTGAAAGTTCAAACCGCCAAGTTCGCAAAGATGCATTTGAAGGACTATACAGCGTTTATGATCAATTCAAAAATACATTCGCGTCAATTTTGTCAACGAATATTAAAGCCAACAACTTCAATGCAAAAGTACGCAATTTTTCATCAGCGCGCCAAGCGTCATTATTCGACAACAATGTACCAGAATCTGTTTATGATACTTTGTTGGAAGCAGTAGGTTCACGTTTGTCATTGTTACATCGTTACACCGATTTACGCAAAAAAATGTTGAAACTCGATACGCTCGAAATGTACGACATGTATACGCCTTTATTAGGGGATGCGCCAATCAAATTCACTTACGAAGAAGCAAAAGCGATTACTTTAGAAGCGCTCAAACCAATGGGCGAGGATTATATGGCGATTATCAAAGAAGCGTTTGATGAGCGTTGGATTGACATTTATGAAAATAAAGGCAAACGCAGTGGTGCTTATTCTTCTGGCTCATACGACAGCAAGCCTTATATTTTATTGAACTGGCAAGACGGCATCAACTGGTTATATACGTTGGTTCACGAATTAGGGCACAGCGCGCATAGCTATTTGACGCGCAAAAATCAACCATACGTCTACGGCAGTTATTCAATTTTCTTAGCGGAAATTGCATCTACAACGAACGAGAATTTATTGACAAGCTATTTATTAGAAAAATACACCGATCCACAAATTCGTTTGTATGTGTTGAATCACTTTTTAGACGGCTTAAAAGGTACAGTATTCCGCCAATCACAATTTGCAGAGTTTGAGCATTTTATGCACGTTTCAGACGCAGATGGTATTCCGTTGACGCAAGAATTTTTATCTGAAAATTACCAACGCATCAATGAAAAATATTACGGCGAAGCCGTCAATTCTGAGTCACAAATTGCGTTAGAATGGGCGAGAATTCCGCACTTCTATTACAATTACTATGTATTCCAATATTCAACAGGTTTTGCTGCAGCGACTTATTTTGCAGATAAAATTTTGAAAGGCGATGAGGGTGCGTTAGAACGTTATCTTGGCTTCTTAAAATCAGGAAGAAGCGAATATCCAATCGACACGATGAAACGCGCAGGTTTAGATATGACGCAGCGCGATTATATTGACGCAACGCTTGATGTGTTTGAGGCGCGTTTAACTGAATTTGAACAATTAGTGGAGGCATAAAATGAAACCAACTTTTAATATCAATGCTAAAGGTGTCTTTCGTATTTTGGCGGTCGTATTCGTCTTATTATTGGCGGTTATGAGCATCGGGCAAGTGCCTGCTAACCACGTCGGAATTGTTTACAACGCGTT
The DNA here is from genome assembly GCA_030525795.1 of Aerococcaceae bacterium. Taxonomy (GTDB): domain Bacteria; phylum Bacillota; class Bacilli; order Lactobacillales; family Aerococcaceae; genus Abiotrophia. The sequence continues at coordinate 8,386 of JAUNEB010000025.1, forward strand.
TAGCGGCGGCGTTCAAGACAAAACCTTGTCCAATGGCATGTATTTCAAAATGCCTTTCGTCGACAAAATTTACACAATTTCAACGGAGTTAAATACCGTCACTTTAGAAAGCGTGACGACGCAAACATTGGACGGACAATATATTGAAACGACTGTCGACGTGAAATACCAAATCTCACAAGATAGCGCGATGGAAGCCTTCAAACTTTACAAACAAGACACGCTTGAAAACATTAACATCAATGTCGTCAAGCCAATCGTCCAACGCGCCATCGAAAAAGTAACCGTTGAATACGATGTGTTTGCGATTTTAGGACAATCGCGTAACGAAGTGTACGCCAAAATCGAAGAATCCGTCAAAAATGAATTGGCACAGTTCGGCTTAAGTTACAAATCGCTCGTTATTTTAGATAGCGATGCGAAAGACGAAATCGAAAAAGCGATTCAAGACGAAGCCGTTGCGCAACAACAAATTAAAGTAGCTGAACAACGCCAAGAACAAGTTAAAGTTGACACGCAAACCGCGATTTTGCAAGAAGAAGCTAACGCCGAAAAAACACGCATTAAAGCGCAAGCGGAAGCCGAAGCCAATAAAACCATTGCGGACTCTTTAAGCGAAAATTTAGTCAAATACATGGAAGCGCAAGCGCGCCAACAGCACGGCTGGGTCGAAGTGCAAGCAGGCGAAGTCATCGTTGACACCAACAACTAATTTGATGAAGTAACAGGGTAGCCTGTTACTTTTTTTTTCGCAAAATCGTGCATACGAACAAATTTTCTGTTATACTAGGAAAGGAAAAAAAGGAGGCAACGCAATGTCCTTACAACAAAATATTGAAAAATTAAACGATAAACAACGCCAAGCCGTTTTGACGACGGAAGGGCCGGTTTTGATTGCGGCAGGTGCTGGCAGTGGCAAAACGCGCGTTTTGACGCATCGAATCGCGTATCTCATCGAAGAAAAAAATGTCAATCCTTGGAATATTTTGGCGATTACATTCACGAATAAAGCCGCAAGCGAAATGAAAGAGCGTGTAGAGCAGCTAGTCGGCAACGAAGCACAATCGATTTGGGTATCGACCTTTCATGCGATGTGTGCGCGTATTTTGCGCCGAGAAGCAGGGTACATTGGCTATGAACGCAATTTTACAATCGTTGACCAAGGCGAGCAACAAACCCTTATGAAGCAAGTGTTGAAAGAACTGAATTTGGACAGCGAGCGCTTCAACTACAAAGATTTATTATGGACGATTGATGCTGCCAAAAATGACGGCCTTATGCCCGAAGATTTTGCTACACAAGCGCACGGCTACATTGAAAATATTCAATCTGACGTCTATCGTTTGTATCAACAAAAACTCAAATCAGCTAACGCAATGGATTTCAATGATTTGATTTTGCTAACGGTCAAATTACTCGAAGAAAATGTGACCATTCGCCAATTTTATCAACAAAAATTTCACTACATTCACGTCGACGAATATCAAGACACGAACGAAAGCCAGTACAAATTGGTGCAATTATTGGCAGGCCTTTTGCAAAATATTTGCGTTGTTGGTGATGCTGATCAAAGTATTTACGGCTGGCGCGGCGCTAATATGGAAAATATTTTGAATTTTGAAAAAGATTATCCGAACGCGACAGTCATTTTATTGGAACAAAATTATCGCTCAACGCAAACGATTTTGAAAGCAGCCAATAGTGTTATCGAAAACAATGTCAACCGCAAAGACAAGCAGCTGTGGAGCGACGGCGCCGTTGGCGAAAAAGTCAAGTTTTACAAAGCCGATAACGACAGCGACGAAGCGCAATACGCCATCCAACAAATTTACCAAGCTAAGCAAGATTACGCACTCAAAAACCGTGATTTTGCGATTTTGTACCGCACGCAAGCCCAATCGCGTAGTTTGGAAGACAAATTATTGAAAGCAAATTTGCCATACAAAATTGTTGGTGGGCTGAAATTTTACGCGCGCAAAGAAATTGTGGACACAATGGCTTATTTGAAACTGATTGACAATTCAGCCGATAATTTGAGCTTTAATCGCATCATCAACGTGCCTAAGCGAGGCATCGGCCAATCGACCATTGACAAGTTAGCGCAATTTGCTGACAGCCTGAATTTGAGTTGGTTTGACGCCATTCGCCAACTTGCGTTATCGAATTTATCCACCTCCGCTTGCAAAAAATTAACCCAATTTGCGACGATGATTGAACAGCTTAAGCAGCAAGCCGAATTTTTAGACGTGAGCGAATTAGTCGAACAATTGTGGCAAACAACGGGCTACATCGATGCGCTGAAAGAAGAGGGCACACTCGAAGCCCAAAACCGCATCGAAAACTTAGAAGAATTTGCATCAGTCACTCGCCAATTCGACGAAAATGATACGGCCACCCAAGCCGAAACCGATCCCGATTACTTGGCTCAAGACGCTGAGCAAATTGCGCCAGCTTCTAGCAAGTTGACACGTTTTTTAACCGAATTATCGCTCGTCAGCGACACGAACGAAAGTGACTCAGAAGACAACGTCACGCTAATGACGCTTCACGCAGCCAAAGGTCTCGAATTTCCGTATGTGTTCATGGTTGGCATGGAAGAAGGCTTGTTTCCACTTGGACGCGCTATCGGAAATGATGACGAACTCGAAGAAGAGCGCCGTCTTGCTTATGTGGGCATGACGCGCGCTGAGAAAGTGCTGTATTTAACCGCTAGCCAAAGCCGCTTGTTGTATGGCCGCTATCAACATAATGCCGTCAGCCGTTTTGTCGACGAAGTGGACGCTGCACTAATAGAACGCGTAGGCCATTCATTTTCGGAAACGATAACGCGCAATCGAGTAGCGTTGTCAAGCGCACCGCGTGTACAATTTGCTGCCCAACGCCCAACTGCCTCTTTGAAAAAAACAGCCACAACTAACGAATGGAACGTCGGCGATAAAGTCGCACACAAAGCATGGGGAGAAGGTACCGTCGTCAAAGTCACCCAGAAAAATAACGAAACCACATTGAGTGTCGCCTTCGCTTCACAAGGCATCAAAGAACTCCTCGCCGCTTACGCCCCGATTACGAGAATAGAAGCATAAGTACGTAAGGGAGAGAGTTGACTAAATCTTAAAAAATTGTTAGAATAAACTCATCAGAGGTATTTTGACCCCTACCTGTCCCAGAAAGTGGCGGTGCTGAGAAATCCACACAGGTAGCCAAAAGAGTTGCTGATGACTAACAAGTTTAATAAACAAAGTTGCGGGTCAAGACCCGAATTTGGGTGGTACCGCGGTAGTTGAACAACATCGTCCCTGTCTTTTGGCAGGGGCTTTTATTGTTGTCAGAAAGGATATTCATGCTCCACCATATCGAACTCTATGTGTCGGACTTGGCAAAAAGCCGATATTTCTACGACTTCTTGCTCTCTCGCCTGGGCTATGAGCTTTATCAGGACTGGCCGGATGGCTTTTCTATGGCTCTTTATCGGCCACAATTGCAAGCGATGAAGGGTGACTTAGAGCCATTGATGCCATTTGAGCGAAGCGAAAAAGGTAATCCTTTAAGACAAGCAGAGCACTACATCGTTTTCGTCCAAACGCCAACAGCCTTTCTGGAGGCAGGCTATCACCGCTGCCGAACGGGCCTCAACCATTTGGCATTTCACGGTGGCAGTAGAGAATCCGTTGACCAACTCCGCAAGGACTTACTAGACAGAGGTGCCAAACTCCTCTACGATGACCGCTATCCCTATGCAGGAGGCCCAGAACACTACGCCCTCTACTTTGAAGACCCAGATGGGGTGAAAGTGGAGGTGGTGGGGACTTATTAACTTTAGATAAAATAACAGGAGTGAATAATGTGAATTACTTAGTAGTTGCTGTTTTATTCGTTTTATTGATGTTGTTATATTTTTACAGGGGTGTGAATAAGGAACGCTTAAAAAGCAAACCCATAGTAGAAAATGTGGATAATAATTATTTATTGGAATTGGAAGAAAAATTTTTAATGCTGACTCCGAAGATTGAAGAATTATCTGATGATTTATCAATAGATAAGAAGAACTTGCATGAAATAGTGGATTCAAATGTTATTGCTAAGATAAATGCCTGTCTACCACAAGTTATTAATACTGTGAAAAATAATGTTAATCAAAAAGCAATTCAAAATATCAATGATATTGTAAATAGTCAAAATTTATATAAGGTTATTATTCCAAGTGGAGCCAAACTTTATAATGATAAGGCTATGGAAGGAGCGTTTAGGGGTGGATATCATATCAATAACCAGCTTGCTGGTCAGGCTCATCTTGTCAAGGTAACACCTAGTGAGTTAACGAGTATTAACTCGGCTTCTCAATTAGCGAATACGGTTTCAAATGTTATGAATGTTGCTTCTATTGTTGTAGGTCAATATTATATGGCAGAAATTGACTCTAAAATGGAAAAGATGCAGGTTGGTATTGATAAGATCTCTGAGTTTCAACAAACAGAATTCAAGGCTAAAATTATTTCTTTAATTGGGAGTGTTGGAAAGATAACTAAATTTAATCTAGAAATTATAGAAAATGATGAAATCAGACAACGAACATTGAGTGATCTAAGTCGCTACGAGAATAAGGCTACAGAACTCTTACAACAAGTGAATTTTTCAATTGATAATTTATTGTCATCCAATTCTTTGGATTATTATAAGTATCAAGAAACAATACAAGAAATTGAAAAACTGAGAACTTTTCAAGAATATCTGTTATCCATTTTAGAAGAGATTAGTCGTTTAACTTATTTACTAAATAGAGGGATTATTTCTTTTGAATATTGTTATTCGACTTACACGGATTATTTTAAACAATCAGAATCTATTCGAAGAAAACTTTTTCAATGGCATGAGTCACAAATAAAGAAACTAGATATTGATATTAGTAAATCAAGAATTAGTAAAAAGGGATTTGAAGGAGCAATTTTCGCACTTCCTGGAAAGATAAATAGTGATTTGAAATATAATCAACTGAGTGATGATATTGTTAAAAAACTCAAAAACCAAATGGAGAAATTGCGACTTGGAGGAAATGATAAGGAACTATTAGAGAAAGATACAACTATTATTGTTCGAAACAGAAAATATTATTATTTAACAAAGTAAAGGAGTACCCCACATGCCAAAAGAACTATCAACCAAATATAACCCCACCGAAGTAGAAGAAGGTAAGTATGCCAAATGGCTTGAGCAAGGCGTTTTCAAGCCGTCAGAAGATCCGAATGCCGAGCCGTATTCGATTGTTATTCCACCGCCAAACGTAACAGGCAAATTGCACTTAGGACACGCTTGGGACGTCACGCTTCAAGATATGATTATTCGTCAGAAGCGCATGCAAGGATTTGACACTTTATGGCTTCCAGGAATGGACCACGCAGGTATCGCCACCCAAGCGAAAGTTGAAGAACGCCTGCGCGAACAAGGCATCACACGCTACGACTTAGGACGCGAGAAATTTTTGGAAAAAGTTTGGGAATGGAAAGAAGAATACGCAACAACGATTCGCGAACAATGGGGCAAAATGGGCATTTCAGTCGATTACAGCCGTGAACGTTTTACTCTTGATGAAGGATTGAACAAAGCTGTCAACAAAGTATTCGTTTCCCTCTACGAAAAAGGCTTAATTTACCGAGGCGAATACATTATTAACTGGGATCCAGCGGCACGCACGGCGTTGTCAGATATTGAAGTCATTCACAAAGATGTGCAAGGCGCATTTTATCACATCAATTATCCAGTTGTTGGAACAGATGAAGTTATCGAAATTGCAACCACGCGTCCCGAAACAATGTTAGGCGATACCGCTGTTGTCGTCCATCCAGATGACGCGCGTTATCAACGCCTCATCGGCAAAAATGTCTTACTGCCATTAATGAATCGTGAAATTCCAATTATTGCAGATGATTACGTCGAAATGGAGTTCGGAACAGGCGCGATGAAAGTCACACCGGCTCACGATCCGAATGACTTTGAACTTGGCAACCGTCATCATTTACCACGTATTAACGTCATGAATTTAGATGGCTCAATCAACGAAAAAGGCGGCCAATACAACGGATTAGACCGTTTTGAAGCAAGAAAACAAGTCGTAGCTGATTTGAAAGCGCAAGGTTTCCTCGTCAAAATCGAAGAGCACAATCATAGCGTCGGTCATTCAGAACGTTCTGGCGCCGTTGTTGAGCCATTATTATCCACACAATGGTTCGTCAAAATGCAGCCACTCGCTGAACAAGCGATTCAAGCGCAAGCGACAGAGGAAGCAGTAGAATTTTATCCGCCTCGTTTCAGCCAAACTTACTTAACCTGGATGGAAAATATTCACGATTGGGTTATTTCGCGTCAATTATGGTGGGGACATCAAATTCCAGCTTGGTATCATAAAGAAACAGGCGAAGTCTATGTCGGCGAAGAAGCGCCTGCAGACGAAGCAAATTGGGAACGCGATCCCGATGTATTGGACACATGGTTCAGTTCAGCATTGTGGCCATTTTCAACGATGGGGTGGCCTGAAAATTCTACAGATATGGAGCGTTATTTCCCAACATCAACCTTGGTAACGGGTTATGATATCATTTTCTTCTGGGTCAGCCGCATGATTTTCCAAAGTTTAGAATTCACAGGCAAACGCCCATTCAACAACGTGCTTATTCACGGTTTAATTCGTGATGCTGAAGGACGCAAAATGTCGAAATCGCTTGGCAACGGCATTGACCCAATGGATGTCATCGAAAAATACGGCGTAGACGCATTGCGTTGGTTCTTGGCAAACGGTTCTGCGCCAGGGCAAGACGTCCGTTTCAGCTATGAAAAAATGGACGCTGCGTGGAATTTCATCAATAAAATTTGGAACATTTCACGCTATATTTTGATGAATAACAACGACTTAACGCTTGAACAAGCCAAAGCGAATGTTGCTGAAGTCGTCGCAGGAAAAGCTGGAAACGTCACAGACCGCTGGATTTTGCATAATTTGAACGAAACTATCGGTAAAGTCACACGCAATTTTGACAAGTTTGAATTTGGAATTGCAGGGCACAGCTTGTACAACTTTATTTGGGACGAATTTGCCGACTGGTACATCGAATTGACGAAAGAAGTGCTCTATAGCGACAACGAGGCGGAGAAAGTCATCACGCGTTCAGTATTATTGTACACATTGGACCAAGTTTTGCGTCTCTTGCACCCAATTATGCCTTTCGTAACGGAAGAAATTTTTGGTCAAATTTCAGAAAGGTCCATCGTCATCGCCCATTATCCTGTTGAAAATGATGCTTTTATCAATCAAGAAGCGCATAACGGCGTAGAAAGTTTGAAAGACTTAATTCGTTCTGTGCGTAACGCTCGTAGCGAAGTCAACGTTGCACCAAGCAAACCCATTACGGTGCTCATTAAGACAACTGATCGCGAACTGGAAGCATTTTTCAAAGAGAATATTAACTACATCAAACGCTTCACCAATCCAGAAAGTTTAGAAATTTCGAGCGACATTCAAGCGCCAGAATTGGCAATGTCTAGCGTCATCACCGGCGCAGAAATCTACTTGCCATTGGCAGATTTGCTTAACATCGCCGAAGAAATTGCCCGCTTAGAAAAAGAACTTGCAAAATGGCAAAAAGAACTCGACATGGTTGGCAAAAAACTTGCCAACGAAAAATTCATCGCCAACGCCAACCCAGACGTCGTCGCCAAAGAACACCAAAAACAAGCCGATTACCAAGCAAAATACGACGCAACGAAGGTAAGGATTGAAGAGATGGAGAAGATGGCTAGGTAATTAGGAGATTTTTAAATGGCAGGGATTGTATTTCTACTTTTATAGAGATTTTAGGAATTCTTATACCATGTGTAGTAGGATTGTACGGGCTAAAAAATATAATGACCAAAAATTACGACTTTATAGTAGTTATTTATCAATTATTGCGTATGCAACTTTATTTCCAGTTGAGCAAAAGGAATATAAATTGACAGCTAAGCATATATTAGCTAAGCAAGAACTAGTACTATTTGCTCCTGCTGCTATAGTTGATTTTGCTAGAGAATTAGAACTTATGGATATGAGAAGTAAGGAAAATACCAAAAATATTTGTTGTTACTTAATCATATGCGAGATGATTTGAAAAAATCTAACAAGAAAATATCTGATAACAGTCTTGGGGCACTCTTAGGAGGTTAGTTATTTCGGCTCCTTAGCGTCAGCAGATTGCTGGAGTTTTGGGTATAATGGGGGAAAGGAGGCTGTCATGTTAGCATTTCCAACAAATCAATGGAAGTATTTTAATTATGTGCTTCACAATTTAATTGAGTGTTTTGTTATTGAGACTTATGATCTTTTAGATGACTATATTGAGGAAATTTTACCTAAATATTTATGGCGAGAACAAAGATTAAAGTGTTTACAAGTTGTTAGAGAGTTGTATTATTGGACTGATTTTGACGATACATTTATTCATACAATGACAGTTTTTCATGAGTTCGTTCTATATTGTATTTTAGAAGATCTAAGATGTATTCAAGAAGCTGACCCAACTTTTTTTGAACAGTTTTTTCACAACAAAGCCTATTCTCTTCTTTCAGACGATTGGAAGGATTGCTATTTTTTCGATGAAGAGGATAATGTAACTATTGAAGAATATTATTCTGACATAAGCAATTTTGAAAATGAACTTTTTGAGGATACTGACTTTTTAATGGTAGCCGATCTTATTAATTATCATCGAATAGGCGTAACAGATATTGAAGAACGGCTTGGGATTAATATCGATTATTATTTTGAATTACTACCACTAGATATTCAAGGAAAATATCAAACAGGGCATATTACACTAATCGGCGAAATTCCACATTTTATTAATTATCTTAAGCATAGAATTGAAAATGCTAGCTTGTATCAATTATTTTGGAATCAAAAGCAACCAGTTGCAGAAACACATATTCATTTAATTGTTGAAAATATTTTAGATGCTTATTTTCATCATAAAAAAGTTGATATATCTAGAGAAGTTGTCATTGGCAATGGTAAAGTTGATTTCAAATTGTTTAGAGCTCATCAGCCAGATGAAAAGATTTTACTTGAGATTAAGCGAGCGAGTAGTTCATCATTTAAGAAAGGTTACGAGAAGCAATTGCAGGAGTACATCAGTGCATCGGACTATAAAAATGGTTTTTATCTTATTTTTTGTTTCACAGATGAAGAAGTTGCTAAGGTGGAGAAGTTTATCTCTGAACATGTTTATACAGAAACATTTCGATTATATTTAAACATTTATCTGATAGATGTTCGCAAGAGAATAGTACCGTCTAAGTTATGATGTAACATTGAAATTTGATCCAAAACTTTACATTTTCTCTAAAATATCCGATAATAGTTCTATCAAGTAGATAGGACTATTTTTTATGGCAACAATTTTTGATAGTAAGTTATTGGAGTCGCTCCAATTTGGATTTGTTAATCGGGTGCAATTTCGAGATGTGACCTATGCACCTAAGATTTTGATTAATAACGCGGATGAAAAACGCTTTGTATTGACCGATTTGCAGGGGGAATTGCTCAAGTGTCAGGCCTTCTATTTTTCTGTGGCCTTTGTGACCCAGTCAGGGATTTCCATGATTAAGGCTCAGTTATTGGATTTGGCCTTGCGTGGGGTGCGTGGGAAAATGTTGATTTCTCCCTATCTCGGTTTCAACGATCCTTTGGCAATGTATGATTTACTGCGCTTGCCAAATGTTGAGGTGAGAATTTCTCCAGAAGCTCTGCAATTGCATTCAAAGTATTATCTCTTTGAACAAGAAACCAAACAGGTTTTGATTGCGGGCTCGTCGAATTTGACAGCGACTGCTTTGAAGCAAAATTATGAGTGGAACATTAAGCTCAACTCAACAGACAATGGTGATTTGCTCTATCAAACCAAGCAGGAGTTTGACCGTGTTTGGGACCTCTCTTCTCCCTTATCTTCAGAAATCATTGAATCCTACAAGAGAAGGCGCAAGCCACAGATTCAGATTTCATTAATCGAGGATGAGGAGACACCGACTTACCAGGTTGGGAAAGTTGAGCCCAATAAAATGCAAGAGGAGGCTTTGGCTGGTTTACAGAATGTGCGTGAGAACGGTGCTCAAAAAGCCTTAGTGATTTCTGCAACAGGGACGGGCAAGACTTACTTGTCTGCTTTCGATGTTCGACAAGTTAATCCGGAACGGATTCTCTTTATTGTCCACCGTGAACAGATTTTGAGTAAGTCCTTAGAAAGTTTCCAACGGGTTCTGGGATTTGTGGAGGATGAGGCTTGTATCTATAAAGCGGGGCTGGATACATCTGGAAAGAAGTATATTTTTGCGACCATTCAGACCCTTTCTCGTGAGGAACATTTGCAGCGCTTCGCTCAGGATTTCTTCGATTATATTTTGATTGATGAGGTTCATAAGGCTGGTGCAGACTCCTATAAGAAGGTCATGGCTTATTTTGAGCCCGATTTCCTGCTCGGCATGACGGCGACGCCTGAACGGACGGATGGTCAGAACATCTATGAGCTCTTTGATTACAATATCGCTTATGAGATTCGGTTGCAGGATGCCATGGATGCGGATTTGCTATGTCCCTTCCATTATTTTGGGGTGACGGATATTACCGTTAATGGTGAGCTCATCGGTGATGATGTTGATTTTTCCAATTTGGTTTCTGAAGCGCGTGTTAATCATATTGTCGATAAAATTGGCTATTATGGCCATAGTGGTGAATCAGTTCGCGGTCTCATGTTTTGTTCCAGCAAGAAAGAAGCAAAAGAATTATCTCTCCTTCTCAATCAAAAGGGCTTCCGAACCCAGGCCTTGACGGGTGATGATAGCCAGGCTGTGCGGGAAGAAGCGGTCAAACAACTTGAAAATGGTCAGTTGGATTATCTCTTGACGGTTGATATTTTCAATGAAGGAATTGATATTCCAAGTGTCAATCAGGTAGTCATGCTTCGTAATACCGAATCAAGCATTATTTTTGTCCAACAGTTAGGCCGTGGTTTGCGTAAGCACCAGTCAAAAGATTATGTAACCATTATTGATTTTATCGGAAATTATCGCAACAACTACCTTATTCCAGTGGCCCTATTCGGTGATCAATCGATGAATAAGGATAACTACCGGCGTGAGGTGCGTGAGGCCAATCTGGTCAGTGGCTTGACCATTATTAACTTTGAGGAAGTGGCTCGGAAACAGATTTTTGAGTCCATTACCAATACCAGTCTCTCTAGCATGAAAATCTTGCGGGATAGTTATGTTGAGCTACAAAACAAGTTGGGACGTCAGCCGTTTATGAAGGACTTTGTAACTTATAACGGGATTGATCCGCTGACCTTTTTTGAAAATAATGCCTTCAAAGATTATGCGGATGTTGTCACTAAATTTGGTGATAACCCGATTGACTTTGCTGATGCTGCCAAGAACTTTTTATCCTTCATAACATTTGAATGTTTGACTGGTAAACGTCGGCATGAGCTTGTCTTGTTACAACTGTTAGTGGAACAAGGTGGACAATTGGAATACGAGACCTATGTTGATAAGTTGAAGGCCAAAGGTTTAGCTGTATCTGATGAGTTACTAGCATCCGTTGAAGGCGTGCTCAATTTGACCTTCCTAAAAGCTCAGGAGCAAAAACGTTTTGGTACAGAGGCTTTGGTATCGAGAGTTGGTGCTGTCTATCACTTGCATGAAGCCGTTTCAGAAGTCTTGAAGACTAATCCATTTTACTATGACTTTTTTATGGATGTTATTGAAACTGGATTGCTAAAATCAGAGGATTATCCACAGGTATTTACCCTCGGGCAGAAGTATTCTCGTCGTGAGGTATTAAAATTATTGAATACCAAGCGTGATGAACCACCGCTCAATATTGGTGGCTATAAGATTGACAAGGATACAAATACTTGTCC
>JAUNEB010000026.1 GCA_030525795.1 Aerococcaceae bacterium
ACCAAGGTAACAACACTAACGGCTCAAACTTCATTCCAGTAAGAGATTTGAACGTTGTTGGCACACAACCAAAACCAATCACACGCCAATCAGGTGCAATGTTACCAAACACTGGCGAAAGCCAAATGAATCTACTTCCATTAGCAGCCATCGCAAGCTTGTCTGCAATGATGTTAGCAATGGGCTTAAAGAAAAAAGAAGAAGAAAAATAATCTCCTTCCAATTCAAACATATCAAAATATAGCGCTCATTTCTAATTAGACTGATACATTCCGTCTACAAAAGAGCCATTAAAACAACGACCACTTGCTAAAAATAGGTGGTCGTTGTTATTTAGCATCTAACAAAATTAAAATTATACAAAGAAAGAGTACTTACGACAAATTCGCAAGTACTCTTTAATATTGAAGAGCTATCTATCATGCAGACATTTTTTATGGTGTTGATGGAGGCGCCGTTGGAGCAGGAGGTGTAGGTTCTGCTGATGAGGACGCGGATGTTTCATCGCTAGAACTACTTGAAGCAGGAGCGCCACTGCTTGAAGCGCTGCTACTTGAACTGCTTTGTTGGCGTTGCTGTTCGAGACGTCTTTGCTCGTCAATTTGAGCTTTATACGTTGCCCAAAAGGCGCCTAACTCATCCTCGTTAGCACCGAATAAAAATTGATAATTCAATGCAGGAGCTGGGTTAGAAACTTTGAAGACATCTTCATACAGCGGGCCGTTAATTTGGATGGTTCCGTTGCTGAGAGCAATCGTGCCTGGTAATGTTCCCGTCGTTTGCAAAACAGCTGCCGTTTGGACAGAAGCAGGTTGAGCAAACGTTTGATCTGTCCCAAAAATTTCAGGACGAATGCGATACAAATCATTAACCATTCTCGCCCAATAGAGTTGGCTACGTTCACTTTCACGACCAAAACCATCGTTAATATCAATCGTATAATTTTGGTATTTGGAGTCGTAACCAATCCATGAACCAATCGTGATCGCAGGGGTTGAAGCAATCATCCAAACATCTTTAGAATTTTCACTAATACCTGTTTTGGCAATCCAATCGCCCCCCATTTCAAGATGAGAAGTAGCTGTTCGGCCTGTTCCGTCAGTCATGGTATCACGCAACATATCCACCATTAAATAGTTTGTGTCTTCTGAGAAAACAGGCACAGGCGCATGTTGATGTTGATACACAATATTCCCAAAGGAGTCTTCAATGCGTTCAATATAGTAGCCATCAATGTATTGCCCGCCATTTGCAAACGTTGAAAATGCGCGCGTTTCTTCAAAGACGGTAGGGCCTTTGCTGACGCCTCCAATTGAAAAGGCTAAGTTTTTGACGTCGTCTGGTGTGTAAGACGATGCGGAGCTGAAGCCCATTTTTTCTAAGTAGCCGATAATGTTCACGTGCTTGTCGAGCATGGCTTGATAGACGCGAATGGCTGGTAAGTTGTCCGATTTGTAAAGGGCAACCCGTGCAGATTCAGCGCCACCACTCACGACGTTGCCGTAGTTTGTCGGCGCCCAAGTAGTGCCGTCTTCAAACGTTTGAACAAAAGCGGTGTCAGGAATAATGGTTGCGGGTGTAATCAAATTTTCTTCAATTGCAGGTGCGTAAACGGCTAATGGTTTAATCGTGGAGCCTGGTGAACGGCGCATGCGGAATGCGTGGTCGATTTGATTGTTATCGTAATCTGTTCCAGATACGAAACCGAGTACTTTACCCGTCGCGTTGTCTAGAACGACGAAGCCATTTTGGACGGATTCAATGTAGAAAGTTTCTTGTCCTGTTTCTTGGTCAACATGGACGCCTTCGTATTGAATACCGAGTTCGCCAATGTATTGCTTTGCAGAAACTTGCAATTGGTCGTAAATTTGTTTGTCGATTGTAGTATAAATTTTGTAACCGCCCGTTTTGAGTTGTGCTTCAGCGGCGTGATAGTATTCGTTGTACCAATTGTCGTCTGCGTAAACTTGATTCCATGTGAGGTTGTCACGTTCAATATTGAGGCGCATCAACTGCTCAATGGCGCCTTGCATCATTGCTTGATACAAGTACGATTGACGTTCGGTGTTTTGTGCGACTGTTGGCAAAAAGTCTTTCGTAATGTCATACGCAATGGCTTCTTCGTATTGTTGTTGCGTAATTTTTTGGGTGCGGTACATACGGAACAAGACTTCTTTCATCCGTTCGATACCTGCTTCGTGCGATTGTTTTAGCGCGCCAGTATTGGTATAAGGCGTGTAAGTATATGGGTCTTGCGGCAATCCAACGAGGAATGCTGCTTGAGCCAAGTTGACTTCGCTTGGTTTTTTGCCAAAAATACCTTCCGCTGCCTTCGTAATGCCGGCGACATTTTCACCGCTATTATTACGTCCAAAAGGCGACACGTTGAGATACGCAGCCAAAATTTCGTCTTTTGTAAAGAAATTTTCCAAACGCAAAGCTAATAAGATTTCGTTCGCTTTTCTAAAGAAGGTGACGTCGTTCGTTAAAAGGCGTTGTTTGACAAGCTGTTGCGTAAGCGTTGAACCGCCTGTTGCTGCGCCCATAGAAATAATGGACTGTAACGTCGCGCGCAAAATCGCTTTCGGCAATACGCCGTTATGCTCGTAAAAATATTCATCTTCTGTTGCGACAATTCCATCGACAATGTACGGTGAAAAGTCAGATAAATTACTTACCGAACGGACGACATCGGCTTGAACGTTAGCAATCGGCTCACCGTTCGCGTAATAAATGGTACTTAATTGCTCAAGTTGGTTTAATTTAGCAGCCATTTCGTCTTTGGTAGGCGGTGGTGTTTGCGACACTAAATGTGCAAAGTATCCAATGCCTGTTCCAGCACCGAGTGCGCCGAATAAGAGGCTTGCTAAGACAATATAGACGACCAATTTTCGTAATACATTCAGCAAAACATTGAGTGTAAAGCGGAATTTTTCGATTGGAGTATATTCTTTGAGTGAGTAAGGATTGTCACTGTTTTGTGAGCGGCGACGTTTTGTTTTAGATTTTTTGGTTGTCGCTGCCACAGAGGTAGCAGCTATTGCTGTATCTGTTGCGGTATTGAGCGTGTCTAAAGGAGTGATGTCATCGTTGGAACGCTCGTTACTTTCGCTGACTTCAACGTTTTCGTTATGCTCCATCGGCTCAATGTTTTCACTGCTTGAGGTTGGATTGGTGTGTTGATTGAGTGGCGTATTCTCAAGTTGTTCAGTAAGAGTAACATTCTCAATCGTGCCGTTATCATCATGCGGTTCGGGGATGTCCACTGGTTCAATAGTGTCGAGAGTTTCTATTAGTTCGGCGTCCGAGATTACGGGTGTTTCCGTGAATTCTGTGGATTCCGTTAGCTCCGCGTTCTCAACTTTGGCTGATTGTGTCGACTCGATGTTCTCAATTTTTTGGGGAGAATCTGTGTGAGTAGGTGTTTCAGCTTGTTTAGACATTTGCTCAAGTTCAGGTTCGACCGTTAAATTGGGGACAATGACAGCACTATCGACATTAGAATCCATCTTCTTAATAGATTTTGCTGGATTCACTTCGTCGTGTTGAGCGCTCTTCGTAGGAAAAATCGGTTTAGTCTGCTTAACAGGTGCGGATTCTGCGATAGTTTTTGGACGAGTAGGCTCTTTTTTGAGAGAATCAGCAGCTAAAATCGGGGACTTTGGACGCGGAGTGACGTGGTCGGATTCCATACGCAGCTTGCGACGGCGTTCGCGTTCTTTGGCGATTTCTTCGGGGGAAGGGAGCGCCGTTTTTGTTTTGCGTTCGTGTCCTTTTTTAGCTTTTTCTGTTAGTCCAAAAAGTCGCTCAATTCGACGCGCTGTTTTTTCTTCGTGCGCAGGTTTGGATGTTCTCGCGTTTTGTTCGCGTGGTTTATCTGCTTTGTCGTCTGCAGTGAATAATCGACTTGAACGGCGCGGTGATTTTTCTTCGTGAGCGAGTTCGGATGTTTTCGCATTTCGTTCGCGTGGTTTATCTGCTTTGTCGCTCGTAGTGAACAATCGACTTGAGCGGCGCGGTGATTTTTCTTCGTGAGCGGGTTCGGATGTTCTTGTGTTTCGTTCGCGAGGTTTATCTGTTTTGTCGCTCGTAGTGAACAATCGACTTGAATGGCGCGTTGATTTTTCTTCGTGAGCGGGTTCGGATGTTCTTGTGTTTCGTTCGCGAGGTTTATCTGTTTTGTCGCTCGTAGTGAACAATCGACTTGAATGGCGCGTTGATTTTTCTTCGTGAGCGGGTTCGAGTGTTCTTGTGTTTCGTTCGCGAGGTTTATCTGTTTTGTCGCTCGTAGTGAACAGACGATCTGCTCGATGTGTTGGCGTTTCTTCCTTGTAGGAAGTTGGTTTTTGTTCCACGTTCGCCAAATGCTCAAAAATATCTTTCACTTTATGAAGTGACTGGTTCAACAGACGCGAAGATTTATCCGTGACCGTTTCGACATTATCAGGTTCGAATTGCCAATCTTCTTTCGGTTTAGGTTGCGCCTTAGGTTGAATCGGCGTTTCTTTTGCGGCAGGGCGTTCGCGTTTGAGCGGTGGATTTTTTTTGCTAGGGGTGTCTTCTGGATAATCGAATGATACATCGTAAAAACGTTTGTCTTTGTCATGATGTTTATCAGTCATTGAATCACCTAACTTTCTGAATTAGATAAAAGGGCTAGGAAAAAAAGTCCTAGCCGCGTTGTATTAAACTAAATTATGCGATGATTTCGTCAGCAAGCGTTTCGCCAATCGCATTCAAACGAGCTTCCCATTCTTCAATGGTGAGGCCATTTTCAGCAACATAGCGGTTTTTTGCATTTTTGCGGCATTCTGAAGTACAGCCACGTAAGTATTTCGCTTCGTTTTCTTCAGACATAATGACTTGCTTGTTGCAGAATGGATTGCCACAGTTGACCATATGTTCGCACGGTTCGTTATCAAAAATATCTCTGCCGACAATGCGTTTGTCGACTTGGTTAATGTCAACGGAAATGCGATCGTCGAATACGTACATTTTGCCGTCCCATAATTCGCCACGCACTTCAGGGTCTTTGCCGTAAGTAGCGATACCGCCGTGAAGCTGACCAACATCTTTGAAACCTTCACGAACTAACCAGCCTGAGAATTTTTCGCAACGAATGCCGCCTGTACAATAAACGACAACGCGTTTTTCCATGAAAAGTTCTTTGTTGTCTTGTACCCATTGCGGTAATTCACGGAAGCTACGAATGTCAGGGCGAATTGCGCCGCGGAAATGACCTAAGTCGTATTCGTAGTCGTTACGCGTATCCAAAACGACTGTGTTTTCGTCAAGCAATGCTTCTTTGAATTGTTTAGGATCTAAATATTCGCCGGTTAATTCTAACGGGTTCACGTCTTCTTCGCCGTATGGGATGTTCAACAATGATGGGCGAGGGCGGCAGAACATTTTGCGGAATGCGCAAGTGTCTTCTTCGTCTTCTTTGAACCATAAGTCTTCAAAGCCTTCAAGTGAGTGAACGTATGCTTTGTAAGCTTCGGTTTGTTCAACTGTTCCTGATACGGTACCGTTGATGCCTTCTTCTGCGACCAAAATACGTCCTTTTAAGCCGATTTCTTTACATTTTGCCAAATGTTCAGCGGCAAATTTTTCAGGGTCTGCGATGTGAGTGTACTTGTAATACAATAATACACGATAAGGTTTTGTCATAAAAAAGTCCTCCTTGTAGTTGCATGCTACAAATAAGCATTTAATACTTCTATTATACGCTAAAAACACTGTATATACAATGTTTATTTCATATTGTCAAAAATGAAAACTGCTTGCAATAAATGTTACGCTTTACGTTTGTTAGCGCGTTGTACAAAATCGGCAAATAGGTGCAAACTTTCAGGATGTTTTTCGTAGGAAAGTTCAGGATGCCATTGGATGCCGATAATGCTTGTGTTGTCGTCGATTTTTTCGTAGGCTTCGATAATGTGATCTTGGCTCCAAGCGACGGCATTGAGTGTAGGCGCTAGTTGTTTGATGCCTTGATGGTGGATCGAGTTGACCATTTTTCCGTCGGGGATAATCGTTGATAGGTGCGAGTTGGATTCCACGCGGACGGAATGGGTGGCGTTCTCGGGTTGAGCTTTTTGGATGTGTTGGACGGTAATATTCGCTTCCGTTGGCAAATCTTGGTACAATGAGCCGCCCAAAACGACGTTAATGAGTTGCATGCCGCGACACACGCCAAGCAGCGGTTTGTTTTGTTGGAGTGTGGCTTCGATGAGTTTTACTTCGATTGCATCGCGTTCGGGTAACGTTTCGCCCAATGTCAAACGAGGCTCTTCATTATACAAAGACGGCGACACATCTTGTCCACCTGTTAATAGCAAACCGTCAATGACTTGAGCATATTCCATTGCTAATTCAGGATTACCAATCGGAATCAACATTGGAATACCGCCTGCTTTTTCGATGGCTGCAGCAAAGCCCGTCGGAGAATAGTTAATTTTGAATGGATGATAGGTGTTGTCGGGGAGTATGTTTTGGTTGCATGTAATGCCGATAATTGGTTTCATAAAAACCTCCTAAAAAAATAGTTGCCCTTTATTATAGCTTATTTTTGCAAAAAATAGAATATGAATTATGCCAAATTAAGTGTATAATGGAACAGAAAGTAAGGAGGTTTGTCCATGGAATTTCAAAAAGCGATGCAACAATTAAACAAGCAAGGGAGTGCGCCCGTTGTGACGTTGTTCGGAACGGAATATGTGTTGCAACAAGAGTTTCTACATACGTTATTGAAATCGTTTGGCGAAGCCGATACGCTCGATTTGACGCGCATTGATTTGGATGAACAAAGCATGGATGCTGTCCTTGACGAAGCCGAAATGTTTTCCTTTTTTGCGGAGTATCGATTGGTTATCGCCGAAAATGCGACGTTTTTGACGGGGCAAACGAAGCAAAAATTGACGGACGCGCAACAAAAGCGTTTGGAAGCTTATTTGGAGCAGCCGAATCCGATGTCGGTCGTCATTTTTTTGATGCCTGTTGACGCGCTCGACCAACGCAAAAAGTTGACCAAACGTTTTCAGCAGCAGACTTTTTTTGTGGAAGTGACGGCGCTCGGTGAAAAAGAAGTACGGCATTATGTGCAAACTTTTTTGGAAAATAGTGCGTTGGAGATGACGCGCGATGCGGTGCAAGAATTATTAGTGCGCGTGCAATATCAATTGAGTGACGCCTTGAACGAAATTGCCAAACTCAATAATTTTGGCAAGCCGATTACGCTAGAAGTCATTCGCACGCTCGTTCCGCGTACGCTCGAAAATGATGTATTTGAACTGACGAAAGCCGTATTGAACGGGCGCATTCAAGAAGCAACGCAAATTTATCGCGATTTGTTGTTGATGAAGCACGAACCGATTGCGCTGCATGCCTTGCTCGTTTCGCAATTTCGATTATTTATTCAAGTTAAACTTCTCGCCGAAAAAGGGTTCATGGAAGGCGACATTGCCAAACAACTTGGCGTGCATCCGTATCGCGTCAAATTAGCGGGCCAAGAAATTAGACGTTATTCGCTAAAATTATTAGCGCAATTTTATGAGAAATTGATTGAAACAGACGTGCAACTCAAGACAGGCGTCGGTGTTCGCGAGACGCATTTTGATTTATTACTGATTCAACTAGCATTACTACAAGCAAAAGGAGGGCGCGTATGACAACGTGGCACGATGTTTTAGCGCAAGAAAAAGAGAAAGACTATTTCAAAAATGTACGCCAATTTGAAGCATATCGCCGCAGCGTAGCGACGGTTTATCCGCCGCAAGAATGGGTATTCAATGCTTTGAAACAAACCGAATATGATGCGGTGAAAGTCGTCATTTTGGGGCAAGATCCGTATCACGGACCGAATCAAGCGCACGGCTTAAGCTTTTCCGTCCAAAAAGGCGTCGCTTTTCCACCGTCATTGCAAAATATTTTTAACGAATTGGTGAATGATATTGGTTGTGCGATGCCGCAACACGGCGATTTGACGGCTTGGGCGAAGCAAGGCGTGTTGTTGTTGAATACTGTGTTGACCGTTGAAGCAGGGCAAGCGCATAGCCACAAGGATAAAGGGTGGGAAATATTTACGGATAAAGTCATCGAAGTGTTGAATGAGCGCCTTGAGCCTGTTATTTTTATTTTGTGGGGCAAACCCGCGCAAACGAAGCGGCAATTGATAACGCAACCGCAACACGTCATTTTGACAGCGCCACATCCAAGTCCATTATCTGCGTATCGTGGTTTTTTTGGCAGCAAGCCGTTTAGTACGGTCAATCATTACTTAGCAAAATGGGGCCAAACACCGATTGATTGGGGGAACTTAGCGTGAAACGTTTCATCAAACGCAATAGTTGGCTAATTTTGGGGATTGTGCTGTTATTTGTGGTGCTGGAAGTGTTCACTTCTTGGCAAAATTTAACGTTCATCGGCGCAGGTTTTGTAGCGTTTGTGTGTTCTTTTTTTGTAACGAAGCGTGGGATGCGTCATTTTTTCAGTGTGTTAAGTTTGTTTTTTGTGTTAGTGTCTGTGTTGTTGACGCGGTCTATGTTGCTACTTGTCATTGCGATTATTTTGTTGGCCATTATTTTTCGCACGAATGAAGGCAACGAATGGATTGTGTGGGGCGAAAGTATCCTCAAACCGTTCGCGCAACCGACGCATTATCACGGAATTCAAATTATTCAGCCGCAAAGCCAGCAGCGCACCTTGTTGCAGCAGCAAAGTTTGTACGATATTATGGCGAACACCTCCGACACTTACGGTTTTGACGATATCAATTTAGTGTATTTTGCAGGAAGTTCGATCATTGACTTGGGAAACACGTTGTTGCCTGAACAAGAAACCGTCATCGTCATTCGCAAAATGTTCGGGCGCACGCGATTAGTCATTCCGCACGACGTCGGTTTATCACTCAACATGAGCGCCATCTCCGGCAAAATGGTATTCGAAGCGCAGACGTATGAATTGCTTGGCGAAAATTTCCGCTGGAAAAGCCCGAATTATACGCAAGTTTCTCGCAAAATTCGTCTAGTTATTTCGATTGGATTCGGCGATGTGGAGGTTATTTTGCTATGAATATTCGTTTGTGGTTCTATTTGTTTGTCACGCAACTGCTCATTTTAGGGGGCGTCGTGGCGGCTATCTTAGTAGCCTTATTAGGTGTCAAAACAATCGCAATCGCTGATTTGATGCGCATTTCGTGGTGGGATTTGCCACTGTATGCTGTTGTGCTTGCGGTTGTCGTCGCCGTTAGTATTCTCTACGCAACTTACACAATGTTGGCTTTGAGCAATCCTTACGAGCACATTCGCGCTAAGTTGACTTGGTTATTATTGGAAAAATACCATCATCCCATTTTTTTCGCTAAAAAAATTGCGCACAGTTGGTACGATAACAGTCAAAATGTGGTAAGCGACATCGAACATTTACGCCAAAAAATGGTGCAATTATCGACGGATTTGCAAGAATTTTCGGCGATGCCAACCTTTATTGGAACGGAAACTAAAGAAGAAATTATCGAACATGAGCGTCAACGCATTGCGCGCGAATTGCACGATTCAGTCAGTCAGCAATTGTTTGCGGCAACGATGTTGTTGTCAACCATTAGCGTCACTGCAGAAGCAAACGTTCCCGAAACAATTAGCAAGCAGTTAGGCGTTTTGGAACGCGTTATTAGCAATGCCCAAACCGAAATGCGCGCGTTGCTATTGCATTTGCGTCCGTTGGCGCTTGAAGACAAGTCCTTGAAACAAGGCATCACGCATATTTTGCAAGAACTCAAAAGCAAAGTGGCACTCGATATTTCTTGGGAATTATCGGAAACGACTTTGGAATCAGGTAACGAAGACCACTTATTCCGCATTGTGCAAGAAAGCATTTCGAATACGTTACGCCATGCCAAAGCGACGACTTACGAAGTCTATTTGCGCCAAACGGAAAGCAGTGTCCAGCTCAAAATGATTGACAACGGAAAAGGATTCGACACCACACAACCCGCAAAATTCGGCAGCTACGGCTTAACGAACATGAAAGAACGCATTGCGAGCATGGGCGGCACATTGAAAGTGTTATCCAGTCCGGGACAGGGAACGGTCATTGATATTTCGATTCCAATTCGACACCAAGGAGGAACTCTACATGATTAAAGTTTTGTTAGTGGATGATCACGAAATGGTGCGCCTCGGCGTATCTTCTTATTTGACGACCCAGCCTGACATCGAAGTCGTCGCTGAAGCAGAGAACGGCTTAATCGGCTACCAAAAAGCTATCGCCTTAAAGCCAGATATTATTTTGATGGATTTGGTGATGGACACGATGGACGGCATTGAAGCGACCAAACGCATTATGCAAGACTGGCCGGCTGCCAAAATTATTATTGTGACATCATTTTTGGATGACGAAAAAGTATATCCAGCCATCGAAGCAGGCGCGAGCAGCTACTTGCTGAAAACTTCATCTGCAATGGAAATCGCCCAAGCCATTCGTCAAACATACGCTGGCCAAAAAGTATTGGAAACCGCCGTCACAACCAAATTACTCGAACGCAACCAACATCGTTTGCACGATGATTTGACGAGCCGCGAATTAGAAGTGCTAGCCCTCATCGCCAAAGGTTATTCCAATCAAGAAATTGCTGACGCGCTTTTTATTACGTTGAAAACTGTCAAAACCCACGTTTCCAACGTATTATCCAAGTTAGAAGTCAGCGACCGTACACAAGCAGCGATTTATGCCTTCCAACATCACCTTGTGGAGTCAAAATAAGTGAAACTTTAGGAAAGATTCAGTATAATAACAGCAGTCAATGAAAGGATGTGTTCAAATGAAATTAATCATTGAGCCGCAAGCAGCCGCTTGGTTCAAAGAAGAAGTCGGTTTACCAGAAGGTTCTGGTGTGCGTTTTTTAGTGAAAGTTTATGGGTGCAGTCCCGTTAACAGTGGATTTTCGTTAGCGATGGAAACCAATTATCCCGCCAATCCGAGCGTTTCTGTTCGTGCAGAAAATGGCGTGCATTTTTTCATTGAGGAACAAGATGAATGGTTTTTTGACGGGCATGATTTGCAAGTCAGCTATAACGAAACCTTAAAAGAACCGAAATATTTATACTTAAAAGATGGCGTCGCCATTAACGATTAGAGGTGCAAAATGACGAATTCGTACAGTAAGACAAGACGCTTAGTGCAGTTGAGTATTTTTATGGCGATTGTCTTGTTACAGTCGCGCGTGCCGTTTTTGGGGAATATTCCAATCAATCCCGCGTTGAGTGTGACCATTATTCATATTACGGTCATTGTGGCGGTTCTCTTACTTGGAACGCTCGATGGCGCAATGGTTGGTTTTGTGTGGGGCTTGAATAGTTTTATTAGCGCACTCTTTTTCCCGACGTCACCGTTTCAACAGATGGTCTTATCCTCGCCGTTGACGAGTGTGTTGCCGCGCGTGTTGATGCCGCTTTGCGTCGGCGTGTTTGTCGCTTTTTTACGGCGCAAAAAAGTTAATCTTTACGTACAAGGTATTGCTTCAGGTATTTTGGGGAGTTTGTTAAATACGGTGTTCGTGCTCGGCGCGATTGCTTTATTCAAACAAAGCGAATACATTGCAATTAAAGAAATTGCGCAATCAGACTTATGGAAAGTGCTCAGCGGCATTGTGGTCGCTAACGGAATTCCAGAAGCCATTGCAGCAGCAGTTGCGGTTCCAGCGATTTATCGTGCGTTATCACGCCACCAATCTTAAACAAAAAAACTACTTTAACCCTTGAAATTGGATTAAAGTAGTTTCTTTTTTTATTGAATAAAAGGTTGGTAAGGAAGGTCTAAAGAAGTTGCAACGGCTTGATTCGTCACCGTTCCTTTGTAAATGTTGAGTCCTGTGTAAAGTCCGTGGTTATCGCGAATTGCTTGTTCCGCGCCTTTGTTAGCAAGTTCTAACGCGTAAGGCAATGTAACGTTGGTCAACGCAATCGTGGATGTGCGTGGAACTGCGCCCGGCATGTTTGCGACTGCGTAATGCGTCACGCCATGCACTTCGTAAACAGGATGGTCGTGCGTAGTCACTTGGTTGGCGGTTTCAACGGTTCCGCCTTGGTCAACGGCGACGTCAATGATGACAGAACCTTTTTTCATTTGGGAAACCATGTGTTCGGTAACAAGCTTCGGCGCTCTTGCACCAGGAATGAGGACTGCGCCGATAAGCAAATCCGCTTCGCGTACGGCTTCTTCAATGTTGAGTGGATTTGACATCAATGTTTGGATTGTATTGCCGAATTGTGCGTTTAATTCAGCAAGCCGGTTCGTATTGACATCCAAAATGGTCACATCCGCGCCTAAGCCGACCGCCATTTGAGCGGCGTTCGTTCCGACGACACCACCACCGAGAATGACGACTTTTCCACGTTTAACACCAGGCACACCGCCAAGCAAAATACCCAATCCACCTTGTAATTTCGTCAAAAAATGCGCGCCAATTTGGACAGCCATGCGTCCTGCCACTTCACTCATCGGATTTAATAGCGGTAACGTGTTATTTTTTTCGACAGTTTCGTAAGCAATCGCGATGACTTTGCTGTCAACTAGGGCGTGAGTTAATTCAGGTGCAGGCGCCAAGTGCAAGTAAGTAAACAACACCAAACCTTCTCTAAAATAACCGTATTCACTTTCGAGCGGTTCTTTGACTTTAATAATTAAGTCGGCTTGCCAAGTTTCGGCAGCAGTCGGCTGAATAATCGCGCCTTGTGCGGCGTATTCTGCATCTGTAAAGCCAGAACCTTCGCCAGCTCTCGTTTCGATATAGACGGTATGTCCAGCTTGCGTCAAAGAGAGTACACCTGCTGGCGTCAATCCAACGCGATTTTCAAGTGTTTTAATTTCTTTTGGTACACCAATAATCATGGGAATCTTCCTTTCTGTTTTGCCGTTTTTTTATTGTGTCACATTCGTTTTTTTAAGTCAAGAAAAAGATAAGTGCGAATGTGTTCGATTTGTGTTATAATTGAAAGAACAGTATCTATGAAAGTGAGGGGTTACAATGGATACATTAGAGTTAGTCATTATTACAGGAATGAGTGGCGCAGGCAAAACGGTCGCTGTCCAAAGTTTTGAAGATTTGGGCTATTATTGCGTTGACAATATGCCACCAAGTTTATTGCCAACTTTTTGGGAATTGTTGAAAGAATCTGGCAAAATTACGCGGATTGCGCTCGTGATCGACTTGCGTTCGCGGGAGTTTTTTGCGGAGTTGGAGCGTGTCATTGCGTCGATGGACAACACACAATGGATTACGACGCGCATTTTATTTTTGGATGCGAACGATCAAGCGCTCGTATCGCGTTACAAAGAAACACGCCGTACGCACCCGTTGGCGCTAGACGGTCGCGTATTCGAAGGCATCAAAAAAGAGCGCGAACTCTTACGCGATTTGCGTACGCGCGCACAACTAATGATTGACACAAGTGAGATTAGTCCGCGCGAATTGCGGGAGCGCATTATGACGCAATTTGCCAAAGAAAACTTCCATTCATTCCATATTGAAGTCATGTCATTCGGCTTTAAGTATGGTGCGCCAATTGATGCGGATATTGTGATGGACGTGCGCTTTTTGCCGAATCCGCATTACATTCCTGAATTGCGTCCCAAAACAGGACTTGACCAAGAAGTCTACGATTATGTGATGATGCAATCGGAAACGCAAACTTTTTTCACGAAGTTTATAGATTTAATTGAGTTTTGCTTACCTGGCTACAAAAAAGAAGGCAAGTCGGTTGTGACGATTGCGATTGGTTGTACGGGTGGTCAACATCGTTCAGTTGCTTTAGCTGAGCGTACCGCAAACCATTTGCGCCAATCACACTATGCCGTCAATGTATCGCATCGCGACAGTCTCAAAAAGAAAGAATCGGTGAATCGTTCATGACAAAAAAACGTCATAAAGTAGCCGTCATTGGCGGCGGAACAGGGTTACCTGTTATTTTGCGTGGATTAAAACGGTTAGACGCCGATATTACGGCTGTTGTAACGGTTGCGGATGATGGCGGCAGTAGCGGAATTATTCGCGATTATATTAACATTGTGCCGCCGGGCGATATTCGTAACTGTATGTGCGCTTTATCGGATGCGGAAGAATTGTTATTGAATATTTTTCAATATCGTTTTAATTCTGACGATGATTTTCTAGCGGGGCATGCGATTGGAAACTTTCTCATTGCGGCATTGAATGAAATGCAAGGTTCGATGACGGAAGCGTTGACGATTTTGTCGCGCTATATGAAAGTGCAAGGACAAATTTTGCCAGCAGCTAACGAGCCGTTGACTTTGCATGCGCGTTTTGAAGACGGAACGATTGAACATGGCGAGTCGCACATTGCTAAACATCGCAAAAAAATCGAAGCAGTTTGGCTGACGACACATGACCGCAAACCAGCCATTGAAGCCACTGACAAAGTCGTTGATGCGATTATGGAAGCAGACTTAATTGTGTTAGGGCCGGGTAGCTTATACACGAGCATTTTGCCGAACTTAATGATTCAACAAATTGGCGACGCTGTTCGTGAAACACCTGCAGAAGTGGTTTACATTTGTAATATTATGACGCAGCTTGGCGAAACCGAAAACTTTACCGACGCCGACCACGTAAATGTGTTGCATCAACATTTGGGGCAGCGATTCATCGACACAGTGCTCGTTAACACAACCGAAGTACCAGAAGATTACATTCGCAACCAACAAAACGAAGAATATTTATTGCAAGTAGCGCACGATTTCAAAGGACTGAGAGCGCACGGCTGTCGTGTGATTTCGAATAATTTTCTCTCCATGAAAAATGGAGGGGCCTATCACGATACAGATTTGGTTGTATCTGAATTGCGCCATTTGCTCGCGACAGGCAAACTCAACCGCAAAAATACACGATTATCTTAGAAAAAAGGAGGAAAACGCGTGACATTTGCAGCCGAAGTCAAAAAAGAATGCACTTTGCTCGAAGTGCACCGCGAACATGCCAAAGCGGAATTAGCCGCACTGATTCGCATGAACGGAGCAGTCAGCTTGCATCAACAACAATTAATTCTCAATGTTCAAAGCGAAAACGCTGCGATTGCACGTCGTTTGTTCTCGCTGTTGAAAGACCATTATCATGTCGAAGGCGAACTCATTGTCCGACGCAAAATGAAGCTCAAAAAAAATAACGTCTACATCGTACGCTGTCGCCACAATGTGCCTGCTTTACTAGAAGATTTGGCGATTTTTGAAGGGTTGATGCCGATTGCTAACGTTTCCCCAACGATTATGAACGACGAGCAAAAAAAACGCTCTTATTTAAGAGGCGCCTTTTTGGCAGGAGGATCGGTCAACAATCCGCAGTCGAGTCGCTACCATTTGGAAATTTATTCTAACTACGAGGAACATAACGAAGACATTTGCCGCATGATGAACGACTTTCAGTTGAACGCGCGCAGCATTATGCGTCGCAACGGCTACATTACGTACCTCAAAGAAGCCGAAAAAATCGCGGAATTTCTAGCGATTATTGGCGCGAATCGAGCAACCTTAACTTTTGAAGACGTGCGCATTATGCGTGACATGCGCAATTCCGTCAATCGCCTTGTCAATTGCGAAACGGCTAACGTGAACAAAATTATCAACGCCTCGCAAAAACAACTCGACGCCATTCGCCTTATCGCAGACAAAGTTGGTCTTGACCACTTACCCGAAAAATTGCGCGTCATGGCACAATTCCGATTGGAAAACCCTGATTTAAGTTTAATTGAATTAGGCGAACAATTGCCGAATGGCCCCATTTCCAAGTCGGGTGTCAATCATCGCCTGCGCAAGCTTGTCGAAATTGCCGAAACATTAAACGAAACTTTATAAAATGAAAACTCACTTTTTTGTTGTATTTATCAATAAACAACAAAGGAGTGATTTTTTATGAATCAAGTGATGTTAGTAGGGCGTCTTGTGCGTCCTGTCGAAGTCAAAACCGTCGGGGACCATAGAGTGGTCAACAATACGTTAGCCGTCACGCGTAGAAATCGTGATAAGCAAGGCGAAATTCTAGCGGATTTTATTCCGATTAGTGCGTGGGGACATTTGGCGGATGTATTGTCCAATTATTGCGATAAAGGGCAACAAGTCGGAATTACAGGGCGCATGCATTCGCGTTCGTACACCAATAGCATGCAACAAACCGTCTATGTTGTTGAATGTCTTGTTACCGAAATTACACTACTTGACGGCAGCCGCAAACAACATTACGACAACGACTATCAAAGCGTTGCTGA
Organism: Aerococcaceae bacterium; assembly: GCA_030525795.1. GTDB lineage: Bacteria > Bacillota > Bacilli > Lactobacillales > Aerococcaceae > Abiotrophia. The sequence goes on from JAUNEB010000026.1 coordinate 16,275, forward strand.
AGCGTACGACGTGCCGCTAGAATGTCCGATTGATTAGCATCCTCTTTTAAGAAGCTGTAAAGGCTTCTTTTTTTGGCCAAACCTTTGCCATCCGTTATAAATTCAGTTACAATAAAGAAACAGAATAGGAGTGGTGAGTGTGTTAACCAACAAAAAAATCGGATTATTCATTACAGGAGGCATTGCCAGCTACAAAATGGCAGAATTTGCACGTTTATTGATTAAAGCAGGTGCAAAAGTGCGTGTAGCCATGAGCGCGTCGGCTTGTGAATTTATAACGCCTTTAACATTGCAAGTGCTAACTAAACACGCGGTTTTGACGGAGACATTTGACGAGCGCAATCCTGAAAGTGTCCAACATATTGAGTTTGCAGATTGGTGCGATTTGGCAATTGTTGCGCCTGCAACGGCGAACATTTTGGCGAAAATGGTACACGGAATCGCCGACGACATTGTCTCTACAACTTTATTAGCAACGCAATGTCCGCGCTTGATTGTGCCGGCAATGAACGTCAACATGTACCACAATCCCGCAACACAGCGCAATATCGCGCAACTGCAAGCGGACGGCTATACAATTATGGAACCTGAGACAGGTTTTTTGGCGGAAGGGTACGAAGGCAAAGGCCGCTTGCCTGAATTGTCACGCATTTTGACGAAAGCAGAAAGTGTTTTGGCGCGCCACACGTTGCCACAATGCCTTACCGGCAAACGCGTCATCATTAGCGCTGGCGGCACACGCGAACGCATCGACCCAGTTCGCTATATTACGAACGACTCTTCAGGCAAAATGGGCTACGCGCTCGCAAAAGTAGCCACTTGGTTAGGCGCAGCGCACGTCCAACTCGTTTCCACAGCGAAGCAACTGGCGGTTCCCGAAGACGTCGCCGTCACTTACGTCGAAAATGCTTCTCAACTCTACAGCGAAATGACACAACAATTTGACCAATCAGACATCGTGGTAATGGCAGCCGCCGTCAGCGATTATCGTGTCAGCCAACCCGCTACCCAAAAAATCAAAAAATCACCAACAGAACTCAATTTGACGCTCGAACTTGCAGAAAATCCTGATATTTTGGCGACGTTAGGCAAACAAAAGACGCATCAATTAGTCGTCGGTTTTGCCGCTGAAACCGAAAAAGTCCTCGAATATGCACAACGCAAACTAATCAAAAAACAAGCTGACTGGATTGTCGCGAACGACGTATCGCAAACGGGTGCGGGATTCAACGCAGACACGAATCAAGTCTACTTACTCTCTGCTAAAGGCAGCGTCCATGAATTACCACTCATGACAAAGCAACAAGTTGCGCTCGAAATTTGGCAACGATTGATGGAGGAGGCGCCACATGCTGAATGTTGATAATCTTTCTAGCGGTTACCGCCAAGTCCCCGTCATCCAAAATGTTTCTTTTTCAGTAGAAGCGGGCGAAACAATTGCGCTAATTGGCTTAAACGGCGCGGGGAAATCTACCTTGCTCAAAACATTGCTCGGTTTATTGCCCGTACAACAAGGCTCAGTAACCTTAAACGGCATTACTATTCAAGAAAACCATAGCGCCTACGCACAACAAATCGCCTACATTCCCGAAACACCGATTTTGTATGAGGCTTTAACGCTACGAGAACATTTGGAAATGACCGCGCTTGGATACGGTATTCCTGTTGAAGAAGTGCTGGAGCGCGCCATGCCTTTATTACAACAATTCCGCCTAGAAAATTATTTAACGTGGTTTCCGAGCCATTTTTCTAAAGGAATGCAACAAAAAGTGATGATTGTTTGCGCATTAGTGACGCGTCCTAAGTTATTAATTGTGGATGAGCCGTTTTTGGGGCTCGATGCATTGGCGATGAAACAATTAACGGAATTATTGCGCAACTTGGCGCAACAAGGTACGGCCATCATATTGACCACTCACGTGCTGCACTTGGCGGAACAATTATGTTCGCGATTTTTGTTGTTGCAGTCGGGCAAATTGTTAGCCGAAGGGACCCCGAACGTCATTAAAGCAACGCTCGGATTACCTGAAACAATGCCTTTTGATGACGTGTACGCGCATTTAGCACAAGCAGGTGGCGCACAATGACCGATTTGACTCAATTATGGCGCAAGCGTCTGCGTCTTTTTCTCAAAATGCTCGGCAAATACAGCCGACTAATGTTAAATGACCATGTGTCAATTGTATTATTAGGACTGCTCGGCTTCGGTAGTTTATTTTACCGCGAGTTGCTACACGATTTGCAGCAAGTCAATCTCGATACCATTCGCGTGCCACTTATACTTGGCATGAGCGTTGTAGCGGTCGGCGCCTACAATATAGGCACGCCGATTTGGCTCATGGAACCGTCGGACGTCAGCTATTTATTTCCGCAAGGGCGTCACTTTTTTGCTTACTGGAAAAAAGGGCGACTGCTCGGATTGATGATGCCGTTGTTGTTGCTGTTTGGCGTCATTACGCTACTCGCGCCGTTCATTAGTCTATTGAATAATTGGGCACTCAATGACATAATTGCATGGGGTGGCGGGCTTATTCTATTAAGAATTGTGCGCGATGAATGGCTGTTTGGGCGACTGATTGACATGCCGCTACACTATCGCATCGGGTACCGCGTAATGACCGCGGTGATAATCACAAGTAGCCTACTTTGGCAGTGGCCGTTCTTATTGATAGTGGCAAGCGTATTATGTCTAGCGCCAGTATTTCCGCTCCGCCAAAAAGGATCCGTGCCATTTCAAGCGGTGATCGAACAGGAAACGAAGCGCCAAGCAAGCTTTTATAAGTGGGTGTCTTTTTTTGCCGATGTACCAAAAACAAAAGCAATCGTAAAACGCCGACAATATTTGGATTGGCTGTTGCAACGCGAATACAATCCGTCTAGCTATTTATACGCGCGCCTTTTATTACGCCATTCCACTTATAGCCGAATTTGGCTCAATAGCTTTATCTTTGTGAGTGTATGTTTGCTTTTTACAAAAAATACTTATTATATCATTGCGCTTGGCATAATCAGCCATTGGCTAACCATTGTGCAATGTGTACCACTGGCGCAGCTGCATCACCAACATCCAATGATGCGCCTGTATCCACAACAAACAAACCGTCTCTTGGCAGTACGCCGAATTCTAAATAAACTATTAAGTATTCAAATAGCGGGGTACGCGCTGATCGCCCTCGCAAAATTAAACCTATCTTTAGAATTAGCCGTCGTCATTATTTGTTGGCTCATGAGTGCCGAATTACTCAAAAGTATGTATTTATCAAACCATAACGCATCAACTTCTTGAAGTTGATGCGTTAATTTTTTGCATTTTCCTAAAAAATAAAATAAATGTTAAGAAAAACTTGCAAAAAAAAAAAAAGCTTTATAATTACAAATATAAGTTATCTGCTTACGAGGGAAGCTTAATAAAAAAGACCGAAACAGTAACGGACGAACAGGCTAGAAAAAGCTGCACAAACACAGCCACTAAGCCAACCGTTACCCACATTCAACCTCAACCAAGCACCGCCGAAGTCCACTTTCGGCCCCAAAACATTAAAGGAGGCGATGACAGCCCAACATTTTCCATCCCAACAAAAATATAAACTAAACTTAAGAAAAAGGAATGAATAACCACAATGAAACAAGAAAGAAGAGAAATCTACTCCATCCGCAAGTACAAAGCTTACGGCGCGCAATCCGCATTAGTTGGTGCAGCCATGCTTGCGGCAGTAGCGGCAGGTAGCACAACCGCTTCTGCACAAGAAGAAACAACGGAACCAGCGGTAGCCGAAGAAGCCGTCGCAGTCGAAGCGGAAGCTCCAGCTGGCAGCCTTGAAGTCGCAGAACAACCCGTCGAAACAGTCGAATTAGTCCCAGCCGTCGCGGTCGAAGAAGAAGCTGCAGTCGAAGAAACGGTTGAAGACGTAGCCCCAGAA
>JAUNEB010000027.1 GCA_030525795.1 Aerococcaceae bacterium
CACGCAACAAATGTCCAAGTACCATCATTGACTTCATCAATATAAGGCGTTGTGTCGATCGTTGCAGTTGGCGTTACAGTTGTACCATTTTCAACATCCGTTTGATTTTTGTCTGTGGTAATGCGATCGATGATGTCTTGTGGCAAATCTTTATCGACTCCGGCAGCTTTTTCAAATCGATGCGTAACGTCAAATACTCTAATCCAACCTGCATAAGCTTTCAAAATATTTGGATCGATAATATCGGTCTGTGGTGAATTTGTCGCAAACACGCCATCAAATTCAACAGGAAGATTTTGTCTGCTTGCGAGTTCTTTCACTCGATCTTTATCCGCTTCAGTAAACCATCCTACAAAATTGTACCCATCGCGAGTTGGTGTCTCGCTTGCTGGAACAGCTGGAGTATTTGATTTGTAAACGCGTTGAAGTGAGGTAGAAGTCGTCGCATCTGTTGTTGCCGAAATAAGTGCAGATGCCGTTGGCCCATTCGTTGTGCCAATGTTTGCAAAATTTCCACCGTTAGCGTCATAGACAACTTTAACGCGTTGTCCTACAACAACTGTATTTGTTTCGTGATTGAAGACAAAGTCCCATTTGCCGATAGAAGTGTTATCAGCAAGTTCCGAAACAGGTTGCGCATAAATACCCGTACCAGGTTTACTTACATAGTGCAATTTGTCTGCGTCACTTGCCACAGGATTATAAGTTCCATCTCCTTTAGCAACCGTGTAACCAATATAGCGTTGATCATCCTCAGCAAAAGGCGCCACATTGTGATGCGTACTCGTAGTTGTTTTTGGTTGTTCACTAATCGAAACGTTAATATGATTCGTTAATGTCCCCGTCAAAATGATAGAAGATGCTCCGTCATGAACACGGACGTCCCCGCCAATAATTTTCGCATTTGGCGTAATGATGACATCTTTATCCGCATAAATATTGACCCCTGCATGTTCAGCATTATTCAAAATATGATTCCCTATTGAGCTGCTCCAATCGCCATACGTATTTCGAATGGTTGCATCATCCACTTTAAGATAGCCATTGTTATAAATGCCGCCGACCATTTGGTACGCTCTGTTACTAATAATTTGGGCGCCACCCGTTACCGTTAGATGCCCATTATTGTAGATACCCGCCGCCGTATTGGAAGTGGTGCTTCCTTGAATTTTACCGCCTTCAATAAGCACGGTATTGCCTTCACCGATAAAAATTTGTCCACCATACGCGTTGTTATCCCACGTGTAGCCAGCGTTATTTTCTAAGATAGAATTGCGAATTGTTAAATTGACAGCGGCTGTACTTTGTAAGTCTTTTCCGACTGAAATCGCTGCACCATTGCCGTCAACCATAAAATTCTTGATGCTTGAGTTTTCAATCAAGGCTGTAACCGTGGACCCTGCATAAAAGACAATCGCTCCACCTTTTTGTGCGGCACCATTTTGCCATACAGAGTTCCATGAAGCGCCGTTGCCTTCAAGCGTAGAATCTTTAAGATTGAATTCGCCTGTTCCGCCAACGTGGATAAGACCACCTGTTTCATAAACTCTAGAGTTATTTAGCTTAAACGTGCTGCGTTCAATGGTTGTCTTACTGCCTTGTGAAGTAATTGCGCCGCCTGTCGTCAAGTTGCCTCGTATGCCATCCAACACAAAAGTTGAGTCTTTTACAACAGCTTCTCTGGAATCTTCAAATTTGATAGCGCCACCTGAGTCAACAGGCGTTCCTACTTTGAAATCTGAGTTGTAAATATAGGCACGAGCCGTTGTGACTTCGATGGCTCCCCCTTGGTTACCGCCGCCATTGTGATGGTTCGTATGGTTTCCTTCAAAAGTAGTTCGCGTTGCTGCGCCTTCGGCGTTGATGTTGAGAACGGAATTTCCGTCAACTTTAATAGCGCCACCTTCACCGCCTGGTGTGTTGGCTCCCATTTGTCTACCTGTGTAGTTGTTTTTGAAGCTACCGCCCACAACATTCAATGTGCCGTTTGTTAAATAGATTGCACCACCATGCGGCATCCCAGAAGTAGCATGAGGGAGTACGGCCTTGGTATGGTTGTTTTCAAAAGTAACGTTTTCTGTAGTGACCGTTGAACCAATAGCATAAATAGAACCGCCTGTATAGACTTGTCTATCTCTACCAGTCGCTGCTTCTACTTTTTCAGTGAAATGTTCTGTCGTTCCATTAGTTAAGCTTGAATTTTTCAACGTTACGGTTGAGCCGCTTGTCCAAATATGACGGCCTTTATCTGCTGCGTTCAAGCTAATTTTATCAAAAATAACCGTACTGTTAGAAAATGCAAACATGTTTTCTAACGTATTCGCTAACGTTAGGACTTTTTCTGTGTCGCTGACAATGCTACCTGTATAACCTGTTGCTTCAATGGTTTCAGTAATGTCAAAGTTGTTCGCGATTGTAATGTTTTGGTTATTGGCAATAGCCGCTTTAAGCGAAGCTGTATCGGTAACAGCAACCGCAGGATCTGTCGGTGCCGCTCTAAAACCTGTCCCGCTTGTTAAAGGTTGTCCTTCGTTAGCAGGTCTTGGCATAGCTGCGCTACGTCTAGGAGTCGTTGTCGGCGCTGTAGTCGTTACAACAGGCGTTACATCTGCTACGGGCGCTTCCTCTGTCACTAATGGCGCTTCAGCTACCGCCGCTTCATTTTCTGACGGCAAAACCGTTTCATCAGTTAAAGCAGAAGCTGAAACTTCCTCAGCGTTTTCAGCAACTGTCTCAGGAGCAGTTGCTTCCGCTGGTAAAGTTAAGGTCGTATCTGCTGAATCCAATTGCGGCGCGTTCGCAACTTCTTCTGCTTGTACAGGGTTCGCTAAAGATAACGTCGCTACCCCTAAAAGTACAGAACACGCACCATAAGCTTTATATTTACGAATAGAAAATCTTGATTTTTCTTTGAACATGTGACACCTTTCCTTTCAAAATTGACGGTCGTAACTTTTGAAGCTACGGAATAAATTAACGTACTATAAGATTGTTCAACATTTCTAAAATGAGCGTTTATGAATACTTTCTGGCTCCTAATCTGAAAATGTATAAAAATCGCTATGTTAGGATTCATTATAGCATTTGTGAAAAGCTTATTCAACTACTATTTGTCTGTATCTGTGGCTTTTTTGGGGATTTTTCAAATAATTGGATTGATATTGTTACGGTGTTATTTACCTTTATTTTTCGATAGGAGTAACGGATTGTACTATCTTCTAAACAAAATTTGATGTACTAAAAAAATCGAGATTGCTCTCGATTTTTATTTGAGTGTTATTTTGCCGATTTGTTGGCCTTTTGTGACGGTGCCAGTTGCCGTTAATTCGAATTGTTCGATAACGTCGTTGCCGTTTGTAAAAATGACGATCATTGCGTTGTCTTTGCCTTCTGCTTCTAAGTGTGCTAAATCTACTTGTGAAACTTCTGTTGTAGCGTCTACTTTTTGGCCTTCAGATACACCTGTAGCAAATGGCGCGCCGTTCAATGCGACGGTGTCAATTCCCATGTGCAACAACACTTCGAGTCCGTTGGCATTAAATCCGACAGCGTGTTTTGTTGGGAACACGTTCATGACAGTTGCCTCTACAGGCGAAACAATAGTCCCGCTAGATGGAATGACTGCAAAGCCATCTCCCATCATTTTTTGGGCAAAAACAACGTCATTGACTTGTTCAATGTTTACTAACTCGCCATCTGCGACTGCATATAAAGGAATTTCTTTGACGACGGGCGCTGTTTTCGTTGCTTTTTTCTTAAATAATCCAAACATTCAACAATCTCCTTTGATTTTCATTATCTTTTATTCTAACATAAAAGATACCATATTCCAAGAAATTCGTGTATAATGTAATAAAAAATAAAGTGTGGTGGTATAAATGTTAGAGCTATTAGAGTTAATTAAAATTATTATTTTGAGTGTGGTGCAAGGCATTACAGAATGGTTGCCGATCAGTAGTACGGGACACATGAAATTGATCAATGAGTTGATGCCGTTGCAGTTGAACGAAGCGTTTGTCAAAATGTTTTTTGTCGTAGTACAATTCGGCTCAATTTTGGCGGTGTTATTGCTATATTTCAATAAGTTGAATCCGTTTAGTTGGCGCAAATCGGCGTCGGAAAAACGTCAAACGTGGCTATTATGGTCGAAAGTCTTGGTTGCGACTGTGCCGACTTTGTTATTTGGCGTTGCGCTGGATGATTTGATGGAAGCGCACTTGTCGACACCATTTTTCATTGCGGTCATGTTAATTGTTTACGGTGTCGGATTTATTTGGTTGGAGTCAAGCGCGCCTTCTCGCCACGCAAAAAAAGTCAATGATTTGAATGATATTTCGTATGTGCAAGCTTTTTATATGGGATTGTTCCAGTCGTTAGCATTGTTCCCTGGCACTTCGCGTTCAGGCGCAACGATTATGGGCGGTTTAATTTTAGGATTTTCAAGATTTGTGGCGACGGAGTTTTCATTTTTCATGAGTATTCCTGTCATGTTTGGCGCAAGTTCGCTCAAATTAGGAAAATACGTGTTGACGGGGAATTTTACCTCAAGTGAATGGATTTATTTGTTGACTGGGATGCTCGTCGCATTTATTGTGTCCATTATCGTTATCAAGTTATTACTCGGCTTCTTAAAACGCAACGATTTCAAAGGCTTCGGCTATTATCGTATCGTATTGGGTATTGTCGTGTTGTTATATTTTTACTTGTTTTAATTAAAATTTTTTAAGTGCAGTAGCTACACAAGTTGCTGCGCTTTTTTTATACAGATTTTTTAAGTTGTGTGGTACAATAATTCCATGAAAAAACGACTATTCTTTTTTATATTAAGTTTTATTTTGACAGGATGTTTGAATAGCAAAGTCCCTTATAATACAACTGAATTGAATCGCGACCAAACGATTTGGATAATTACCGACATTCATTATTTGTCACCAACATTGCATGATAACGATGAAGCGTTTAGACACATACAAAATACGGGAGCAGGAAAGGACTTAGTGTACAGTAACGAACGCATGCAAGCACTGATTGAGCAAGCTAAAATCGAAAAGCCTGCATTGTTAATTGTGAGTGGTGATTTGACGTTAAATGGTGAATTGGAAAGTTTTAGAGAATTGGCGAATCACTTTCAGCAGTTAGAAGATAACGGCACACATGTTTTAGTCATTCCTGGTAACCATGATATTTCCAGCGGCTGGGCAAGGTCATTTTTTGGAGATAAGCAAATCGTTGCTGAGCAAGTTTCGCCCAAAGAATTTGAACAATTATTTGCGAATTTTGGGTATAATCAAGCTGCTGCTAAAGATGCTCACTCGCTGAGTTACGTAGCGCAACCTTTTACCAATATGCGCTTTTTGATGATTGATAGTAACATTTATACGCACGAAAAAAGTTCAACCGCACCTAAAACGAACGGCATCTTAAAAACAGAAACATTGAGCTGGATTGATGAGCAACTAGCACAAGCTAAACAAGACAATGTTTTAATCGTTCCGATCATGCATCACAATGTGCTCAATCACCACGAAATGATGAGTAGCGGCTTCCAGTTAGACAATGCCAATGATTTGATGGCGCTCTACAATAAACATCACGTGAATATTAGTTTTTCGGGACATATTCATACACAAAGCATTCAAGAGCAATCTTTGGGCGATGTTCATCATACTGAAATTGTTACTCAAGCATTTTCACTTACACCAGCGCCAATTGGCACGCTGAAATTCGTCGACAATGCGTTTCACTACCATTACACCGCGTTGGATTGGCAATATTTTTTGAAAAAATATCCTACAACTAATGTGGATTTGCTTGACCACAAATCCTATTTGTCCAAAGTATTTTACGATACGACACATCAGTTAGTTCATCATTCATTACGCAATCATCCACACTACTCAGTTGTTTTAGGGGATGAGTTAGCCGATATCATTAGTCCACTAAACGAGCATTTTTTTACGGGCGAATTATTGACACAAGCATACTTAGATACTAACGTCTACAATCAACATGCTTATCAACTCATCGCCGAAAGTGACGAATCATCCTTTTTGATACGTTATATTAATCGCACAATCGGCGCGCGATTGAATCAGTCTATGCAAGACGCGATTGTCCCAATAAAATAATCCTTTCTCAAACAAATTTTGCAACGCTTTAAGCGCAGTAACCTTTATGGCCACTGCGCTTTTTTAGTATGAAGTGATAACTAGCCATTAAATGCGTTGTGAATGGCTTCAATGTTTTTGATGATGACGGAAATGGTGCCGTCGGGTTGATTGATAAATTCGACAACATCTTGATTGCCGTATAATTCAACTAGAATCGTAATTTCAATGCCGTTGGCAAGTTTGAATTTTTGTTTGCGGTATTTTTTCTCATATTTTGGTGTGTTATTCAACGTCATTCGCTCGGGCAATTCGTAGTAATCAACGGCTTGACGTACTGCTTGTTGCGCCGATAAATTATGCGAAAATACTTGCTCCATCACGCTTTTCGGTTGAATTTCGGCATCATTTTCGAGTTGTTCGTAAATGAGTTGTTGCGTTTTGGCGAGTGCTTCGTACGGTGTTTCTTCAAATTGTTTGGCGACGCTCGTAACCACTTTTTTGATTTCTTTGATTGTTTGAGGTGCCGCTTTTTCAGGGGCAAGTTTCAATACTTGTTCGGACAAGTAGTTGACTTTAGTGCCTTCAATGGCGTATTTTTTCTCCAAGAGTTGGTAAGTATTCGTCGTAATATTCCACAAAAAAGCTTCGGTTGGCTTTTGCGATGTCGATGGCAAAATGGCTTGGTGGCGCATCAATTGATTGGTCACGCCCGCTTCCGCATGCAAAAAGTGCGTGTATTGCGTACTGTAATCCAAGCGAATAAAGCCAAACCATTGATGTTCCACATCATCTCGCCCTTGGAAAAATACATAATCTGCTGCTGCAATTTCCTCAGCAGGCGCAATTATTTCATAAATATCGGTTGCTAATTCCGTTGAAACGGCGACAAATTGGTCGATAATTTTTTCAGCGTAGGCATATAAGTCGTCTGTTTGCTGAACTAAACCCGTTTTAATATCCGATTGTTGTACTTTTTGGATGAGTTTTTGCAAATATTCGCGTACCCACAAATCACTCAAATCCATCGCGTGTTCTGATGTCAATAAATTGCCGCTATCTTTATCTAATATATGTAAAATCGCCTGTTGAATATACATAATGTTGGCTCCTTTGTCCGTTAGCATTTTCATAATCGTATTTTAACATAAAGCGCTGCAAGTGTGCTATAATTTTGAAAAAGGAGGCTATGAAAATGAAAGATATTGTATTGATTCACGGCACTTGGTGCAACGGAAATATTTGGGGAGAATTCGCTACAAAATTGGCCAACATGGGCATTCGCGTCCACACGCCAAGCTTGCGTTACCACGACTTGCCTTACGAAGAAGTCGAACAAAAAGTTGGCGCGGTCAGCTTGACGGACTATGCCGATGATTTGGTTGCTTTAGTCGAAAGCTTGCCCGAACCGCCGCTACTTTTGGGGCATTCGCTCGGCTGCTTGCTTGCCCAAATGGTCGCTGAACGCACCTCTGTTGCGGGTATGATTTTGATGGGGCCGGCGCCAACTGCGGATATTTTTGCGTTTTATCCGACGATGGTCCGCTGTTTTATTAGACATTTTTTGCGTTGGGGCTTCTGGAAAAAAGCCATGCCACCTTATAAAGATGAATTTTTCCGTTATTGTTTGAATGCGCAAGATGACAGCATTAAAGAGGATATTTTCAAAGAGTTGGTGCCTGAATCAGGTAAAGTTTATACGCAAATGGCGTTTCCATTTTTTGATCGCAGTCGCGCAGGTTATGTCGATTTCGACAAAATCAACTGCCCTGTTCTCGTTATTACGGGCAGCGAGGATAAGATGACGGTTTCTGCCATCGCGCGCAAAACTGCCAAAAACTACAAAGATTCGCTTCTCGTATCCATTACAGGCGCGGACCACATGTACGAATCGGGCAAATTCCAAGATAAAACACTATCGATTATCCAAAACTGGCTTGCCGACTATACTTTTATCGACTCAAAAAAGACGTTATCTTAGCATAACGTCTTTTTAAGTGTTCAATAATTGATAGTACGGCAATAATGTGTCGATTGTTTCTTGCAACCACGCGGTGAATTTTGTGGAATCATTCAAGATTTCAGAGCCTTTTGGCAGCAGGCGTCCTAGCATAAACTCGGCTTTTTGGCATGTTTGAAGTTGCGTTAATAAATCTGTGTAGTTGATTGCTTCTTGTCTCAAAAAAGTTTCGCGTGTATGATCTGGAATGACACAATAAGTATTCGGTAATTGTTCTAATTGTGATACTTGCGTCAAGAGTTGTGACGCCATTTTGGCACGAGATGGGGGATTATCAATAATGGCTAACATGACGAAGACATACTCGGCATTAATCCCCAACTGAAAATGCGCGTATTTCTTGTAGCCGCGCTTGTCGCCGCCGATACCGACCCACGTCACATTCGGTGGATAAACGGTGCGCCGCAAATGTTTCGCGACGTGAACAGGAAGCGGTTGTTCGCTCGGAATACGCTCCGCAATAAGCGCTCCATAATGGCGAAACATAGGCTGTACCTCTGATTGAATCACCGCCATTCTTCCTTCCAATGTTGGAATATCAAATAAACTAAATATTTTATCCGAGAATACTTGCTCCAAAAAATCACACCTTTCATATTTTTTATGCACTTGATAACTCTATAAGGTACTGATGATACTGAACAAGCTTCTTAATTACAGTTCTTAACGATAAGTAACACCCGTTGTCATGCAATCTTGGAAAATTGCAACGACATCTTCTGCAGAAAGTGGCACATACGCATTGTCTAAGCGCGGAGCGACACGCGTTGCCATTTCTTCAAAGTATTCGGTATCAATGCCGACTTCTGGTAACGTCATTGGTAAGCCTGCCGCCACAAAAAAGTCGTACGTTTTAGTAATGGCTTCTTTTGCCATTGCAAATTGGTCTGCTTGGTAAGGAATGTTCCACACATTGTGCGCGTAAGTCGCAAAACGCGCCACAGTTTGCTCGTTCAAACAGTGCGCCATCCAACGCGGCGTCAAAATTGCCAAGCCAACCGCATGCGTAATGTCATAGTAAGCTGATAACATATGTTCAATCGGATGGCATGTCCAAGGACCGTTTTTTCCGAAAGCTGTTAAGCCATTCAAAGCAACCGTTGAAGCCCACATTAAGTTCGCACGCGCTTCGTAATTGTCAGGTTCTGTCAACGCAACAGGCAAATAGCGTATGCAACAATTCAACACCGCTTCGCACAAGCGTTCTTGAATAAACGCGCCTTCTTGATGTTGAAAATAAATTTCAAACGTATGTGACATAATGTCCGCTGTCCCCGCAGCTGTTTGGTTAGCAGGAACTGTGAATGTATAGGTTGGGTCACAAATCGATGCGTAAGGATAGCACACATAAGCGCCGGTGCCTTTTTTGTCTTTCGTTGCGAAATTCGTAATAACCGCGCCCGTATTCATTTCGGTACCCGTTGCCGCCAATGTCAAAATGTCAATCAATGGCAAAGCGTCTTGAATAAGAGTTGAATCTTCTACTAAATCCCAAGCATCGCCATCGTATTTGGCTGCCGCAGCGATGACTTTAGAACAGTCAATCGTAGAACCGCCCCCTACTGCCAAAATAACATCCACTTGATGGTCACGGCATAATTTTGTGCCTTCACAAACAGACTCGATACGCGGATTTGGGTCGATGCCCGCTAACTCGACAATTTCACAATCTGCTAACAATTCGCGAACTTTATCGTATAAGCCGTTCGCTTTAATGCTGCCGCCACCATACGTCAACAACACACGTTTTCCGAATGTCGCTACCAATTCAGGTAATTTTTCAATTTGTCCTTTTCCAAAATATAATTTTGTTGGGATATCGTAAGTAAAGTTATTCATGATTAACCGCTCCTTGTGGTTGTATTTTTTTTAGAAAAAGTAACTAATCACGCGCGTTATCATAATGCCAATCAACATCATGCTACTCGAGGTAAATACAATACGCGTAAATTCTTTGTAGTACGCGCTGTAACGAAAGGTATCAACGACGCGCACGTAATCATATAAATGAAACGCCAATGCAAGAATAGTCAACAAACTCCACAAAGGCACGATACTGTGATCATATAACAGCCAACTAAAACTGTCTATCAAAACGAGCCACATAGGAATAAGCAACGCCCCTAAGGTGAGCTTAATTTTGCCAATGGATACCAAATAATGCGAAAAATAGCGCCTAATGACTACTACCATGATGAATGGTGTCGCATATAAAATCAACTCGCTCCACCGAAATGCGTACATTGATAGCCTCCTTTCTTTTTGACAAAAAGCCGGGCAATCGCTCCCAGCTTCCTTTTGATTAAGGTCGTACAAAGTCAACAATATGTTGCCATGTGTCTTGATTCAACACTTCCCAAAAATTACCATTTCCTAAAACGGAATAGCCGATAAACAACCCAATGATAAAAAAGATGACGAGCAATATCAAAAATAATACTACTTTAAAAATCGTCTTTAATACGAGCATTATTACAGATTGTTGAGATAAGGTTTGTGTTTTGGCCATTTTGTTACAACTCCTAACCTATAAATCGTTGTTTCAATCGTCTAAAAAACTGTTTCACTTTTTGTTTGAATGTTAAGTGAACACGCGTGATTTTGCCTGCGATAATTAAGTCTAATAGTAAGCCTGAGCCGATGGCAACGCAGTTCATAGGTTGTTCTGCGCGAATGACGCTAACTTTCAAATAGTCTGTCAAGTAGCTGTCTAATTGATAAATCATTGCGCCACCGCCAGTCAAAATGATGCCTTTTTCGGCGATGTCTGCGGCTAATTCAGGCGGCAAATCTTCTAATACTCGTTTTGCAACACGGGCAATCCGCTCCAAATGAGGCGCAATTGCTTCATGCAAGTGGTTGGAGTGCGTATTCATGGACTTGGGTAACCCAGTCAACAAATCGCGACCTTTAATAACGTCGATGACACATTCTTCTAACGGCAAATGGAGTGCGCTGGCAAGCTGTTTTTTGGCGGTTTCAGCAGAGCGTTCTCCGATCAGTAGCTGATGTTTTTCGCGGAAATATTCGACAATTGCCGCATCCAGTTGGTCTCCCGCTACGGTCAACGCTTCGCTGACGACTAATTCGCCATTTGCAATCACACCAATATTGGTTGTGCCGCCACCAATATCAATTACCATATTGCCACTCGTATCAAAATAATCTACGCCTGCACCCATCGCCGCAACTTTCGCTTCTTCTTCCAAAAAGACTTGCCCTTTTGTCGCGCGTTGTGCCACTTCCAATAATGACACGCGTTCAATATCCGTCACATTTACAGGACAGCATACTAATACTTTAGGATTGGCAAACCATGAGCTTGCGTTCACTTTTTCCAAAAAAAGTGTGAGTAAGGCTTCCGTTAGTTCAAAATCGACAATGACGCCGTTTTTGAGCGGACGAATGACTTGAATCGCTGGAGAAGTGCGCCCAATCATCTGGTAAGCGTCACGACCAAAAGCGATGACTTCTTTAGTTCGGGTATCGACTGCCAGTACGGCAGGTTCATTGACGATAATGCCGTGCCCTTTCAAGTGGATAACGACATTGCTCGTTCCTAAGTCAATTCCAATTTCTCTACTCATAGGCAACCCCTCTTATTAAGCGGTGACGGTTTGCAAAACAGCTTGCGGTACAGTGGTGCGTTGAACATCTGCTCCGATTGCTTGTAATTTTTCGTGGAAACGATAATAACCACGATCTAAATATTGTAATTCTGTAACGTAAGTGACGCCTTGTGCTGTCAATCCTGCAATGATTAACGCGGCAGCCGCTCTCAAATCAGTTGCTTTAACATGTGCCCCTGTAAAATGTGTAGGACCATTCATGCTGACAACTGCGCGTTCTACCATGAATTTAGCGCCCATGCGGCGTAACTCTTCAAAATGCATAAAACGATTTTCGAATAAGGTTTCAGTTAAAGAGCTATTGCCTTCGGCTAATAATTGAGCAATTGACATTTGCGCCTGCATGTCTGTTGGGAATCCTGGATAAGGTAACGTCTTCACATTGACTGGATTCAATTGTTGTGGTCCTTTGACGCGTACGCCGTTGGCTACTTCCGTAATTTCGACGCCCATTTCGCGCAATTTGCTAATGAGTGGAATATTGTGTTCTACAATCGCGTCTTCAACAATAACATCGCCTTGTGTAACGGCTGCTGCCACCATAAACGTGCCTGCTTCAATGCGGTCTGGAATAACGCTGTGCGTTGCGCCATGTAATTTTTCGACGCCTGTAATACGGATGGTTTCCGTTCCTGCGCCTGTAATTTTAGCGCCCATACTATTCAAAAAGTTCGCCAAATCAACAATTTCAGGTTCGCGCGCAACGTTTTCCAAAACGGTCACGCCTTTTGCTAAAACAGCTGCCATCATAATATTTTCGGTTGCGCCCACACTTGGGAAATCTAAGTAAATAGTCGCGCCGACTAATTGTTCAGCGGTTGCTTCTACGTAGCCTTCTGCCGTTGTAATTTTGGCACCGAGCGCTTCAAAACCTTTCAAATGCAAATCAATCGGACGTGACCCAATCGCGCATCCGCCAGGCATCGCCACACGCGCATGACCAAAACGAGCCAACAATGGTCCCATCACGACAATGGACGCACGCATTTTGCTAACAAAATCGTACTCTGCTTGTGTATGAATATCGCCAGTCGCATCAATAAACATTTGATGATTCGCTTCATCAAATTCGCTCTTGACATTCAAGTTTTTCAATAAATTATTCAATGTATAAACATCTGACAATACAGGCACGTTCGTTAAGTGAACTTGACCTTCTTGCGCGAGCAGTGTCGCTGCTAAAATCGGTAACACGGCGTTTTTTGCGCCTTCTACTTTAACGGTTCCTTCAAGGCGATTGCCGCCTTTGACTACTATTGTTTCCATCATTTGAAATAAATCTCCTTTATAACGTTGCTTATCGTTTTGGAGCGAACGATAAGATTGAGTATGTTTACTGTATCCATTGGCTCATCAGTAATTGTTGCAATAATTCAATGATTGTCACAAAAAATGAGCCGACTAAATGACCAATTGCTACACTAAAAAAGCCATAACACGCTAAATCGTAGTGTGCATAACGCGAACGCAATAATTTTTTCCAATCGAATGCTCTCAATAAATAAGCACTCATTAGTACACATGTTACACGCACCATTAGCACTGCCATACCATTGATATTTGTCAACATGTTACGCCCACCTTTCCAGTCAACTTCCATCATAACATAAATAACTAGCAAATTAAACTAAAATGTCATGCTTTTTTATAAAGTTTTTGTGAATGTTCCGCAAAAAAACGCCCTTGTTAAAAGAGCGTTTCGTATTTTAGTTGACTGCTGGAATTTCGGTAATGCCGCCCATGTAAGGAATGAGCACTTTTGGAATTTTGACAGAGCCGTCAGCTTGTTGGTAATTTTCCAAAATGGCGACGAATGTGCGCCCGACTGCTAAGCCAGAGCCGTTCAATGTGTGCACGTATTCGACTTTGTCGTCTGCGTTGCGGAAGCGAATTTTGGCACGGCGCGCTTGGAAATCTTCGCAGTTTGAGCAAGAACTAATTTCGCGGTACGTATTTTGGCCAGGAATCCACACTTCTAAATCGTACGTTTTCGCTGCAGAAAAGCCCATGTCGCCTGTACAAAGTGCAAGGACACGATACGGTAACTCTAACGCTTGCAAAATGGCTTCTGCATTTTGGGTCATGGATTCTAATTCATCGTAAGAGGTTTCAGGATGCGCGTATTTGACCATTTCGACTTTGTTGAATTGATGTAGACGAATCAAACCGCGTGTATCGCGCCCTGCGCTGCCTGCTTCTGAACGAAATGATGGACTCAATGCTGTAAACTTAATCGGCAACTGCGCTTGATCCAAAATTTCATTCGCGTAATAGTTAGTCAATGGCACTTCTGCGGTCGGAATGAGTGTCAATCCTCTTTCGTCGTTGACTTCAAAGGTATCTTCTTTGAATTTTGGATATTGTCCTGTACCGAACATTGAATTTGGATTGACCATGTAAGGCGGAATCATTTCGGTATAGCCGTTCACGTTGACATGTTGGTCTAACATAAAGTTATAAATCGCGCGTTCCAAACGTGCGCCCAATCCTTTGTAAAAAACAAAACGGCTTCCAGATACTTTTGCCCCGCGCTCAAAATCAATAATGCCTAATTTTTCGGCTAAGTCCCAATGATTCAACGGTTCAAAAGGCAATTCTGTTGGGGTGCCCCAACGACGTACTTCAACGTTATCTGCTTCGTCTTCGCCAACAGGGACGCTAGCGTGCGGGATATTCGGCAAGCGTTCTTCAATGTAAGCTAATTCGACTTCAACGCTCGCAAGTTGTTCGTCCATTTGTTTAATGGTGTCGCCGATTGTTTTCATTGCTTCGATTTTGTCATCGGCATTTTCTTTTTGGCGTTTCAAAAGGGCGATTTCTTGGGTAACTTCGTTGCGAATTTTCTTTTGTTCTTCGGTTTCAATCAATAATTCGCGGCGTTTGGCGTCGAGTGCGCGGTAATTTTCTAATGTTTCGCGCGATACGCCTCGTGCGGCTAATTTTTCTACAACGGTTTCGAATTGTTCTCTTAATAATTTGCGGTCTAACATGTTTTTTCTTCCTTTCTTTTTTTGGACAAAAAGAACCCTCGTCATATTGGGACGAAGGTTCTTGTTCGCGGTACCACCCGATTTCAGTGCGTTATTGGCACTGCGCTCTATTAGCGATAACGGAGCTACCGGCGCTACTTAATCATTGTTTTCATAGGCAAAATGAATGCGTGGATTCGTTATGTTACTTGCATGGCTTGCACCGACCGCCAATTCTCTTATCAAGCGCGCACAACTACTAGTCGCTATGCACTTATTATAAAAGGAAGCCTTTCTGTTGTCAATGGCGACTTAGAATTTTATCGAATTTGTGCGTGTTTTACTATCATTTCGCGCTTTTTTTTGATAAGATAAAAAGGACTATGCAAATGAATAGGAAGGATTTACATAATGAATATTGAACAATTAAAAGAGCGTCAGTCGCGCATTCGAAATTTTTCGATTATTGCGCACATTGACCACGGAAAATCAACATTGGCGGACCGCATTTTGCAACAGACGGAAACGGTAGCCGAACGCGATATGCAAGAGCAATTGCTTGATTCGATGGATTTGGAGCGCGAGCGCGGCATTACGATTAAATTGAATGCCGTCGAGTTGACTTACAAGGCAAATGACGGCGAAGAATATATTTTTCACTTAATTGATACACCCGGCCATGTCGACTTTACGTATGAAGTGTCGCGTTCTCTCGCAGCTTGTGAAGGTGCATTGCTCGTTGTTGACGCAGCGCAAGGCATCGAAGCGCAAACGTTGGCGAATGTCTACTTGGCATTGGATAACGATTTGGAAATTTTGCCTGTCATTAACAAAATTGACCTCCCTGCTGCCGATCCAGAACGCGTACAAATGGAAATTGAAGACGTTATCGGCATCGACGCAAGAGAAGCGGTCTACGCCAGCGCCAAAATCGGTCTCGGTGTCCCAGAAATTTTGGAACAAATCGTCCAAAAAGTGCCCGCTCCGTCTGGCGATGTGGAAGCGCCGTTGCAAGCGTTGATTTTTGATTCGATGTACGACAGCTATCGCGGCGTCGTCTTAAACATTCGTGTCGTCAACGGCATCGTCAAACCCGGTGACAAAATCCGTCTCATGAGCAACGGTAAAGAATTCGATGTCGTAGAAGTCGGCGTCTTTTCGCCAAAACCGTTGCAGCGCGATTATTTGATGGTGGGCGACGTTGGTTACATTACCGCAAGCATCAAAACGATTCAAGACACGCGCGTCGGCGACACGATTACGTCGGCTACCAATCCCGCTATTGAGCCACTCGACGGCTACCGCAAAATGAATCCAATGGTTTATTGCGGTTTGTACCCTGTCGAATCCAACGATTACAACGACTTGCGTGACGCGCTCGAAAAATTACAACTAAACGACGCGGCACTTCAATTTGAGCCCGAAACGTCTCAAGCACTCGGATTCGGTTTTCGTACAGGATTCCTCGGCTTGTTGCATATGGACGTTATTCAAGAACGTTTGGAACGCGAATTTGACATCAACTTAATTACGACGGCGCCGTCAGTTATTTATAAAGTATTGAAAACGAACGGCGAAGAAATCATTGTCGACAATCCGTCTGCCATGCCTGACCAAACGACCGTTGATCAAATTTTTGAGCCGTACGTGAAAGCGTCCATTATGGTGCCGAATGAATATGTTGGTGCGGTCATGGAGATTGGACAACGCAAGCGCGGCATCTTCATTACGATGGACTATCTCGACGAATATCGCGTCAATGTCGTGTATGAATTGCCTCTTTCTGAAATTATTTACGATTTCTTCGACCGCTTGAAGTCCAATACAAAAGGCTACGCGTCGCTCGATTACGAATTGATTGGCTACAAACCGTCTAACCTCGTCAAAATGGACATCCTCCTTAACGGCGATGTCATTGACGCATTCAGCATGATTGTCCATAAAGATTTTGCTTACGGACGCGGACGCGAACTCGTTGAAAAACTACGCGGCATTATCCCACGCCAAATGTTTGAAGTCCCAATCCAAGCTGCCATCGGCAACAAAATTCTTGCGCGAACAAACATTAAAGCTTTGCGTAAGGACGTCACTGCCAAATTATACGGTGGCGACGTTTCTCGCCGCAAAAAATTGCTTGAAAAACAAAAAGAAGGTAAAAAACGCATGAAACAAATCGGAACCGTTGAAGTTCCTCAAGAAGCATTCATGGCTGTTTTACAAATGGATGACGAATAACAAAAAAATCCTTTGTTCTCAACTGGGAACGAAGGATTTTTTGTGTGTTAAAAATAAAGTTTGCAAGACTTCTTTATGGCGCGGAATGACTAACGCATTATCCAAAAAATTTGCTAAATCTGCTAACGACACCCATTCAAATGCTTCTGTTTCGCCTTTTTGTAAGCGGACTTGGCTTTTGTCATCGGATGTTTTGGCGACAAAACATTCAAAATAGCATTGATGTGGCTCGTTGACGAATGTTTGATAATGCCTTAAATCATACAATACTAGACCTGTTTCTTCCAACGTTTCGCGACGAATGGCTTGCTCAGCATTTTCGCCAAACAAAGCGGAGCCGCCCGCTGAACATTCCCAATAGTGTGGATAAGATGCTTTGGCATTATCACGCTTCATAAAAAGTAACGACTGGTCATCGTGTTGCACAATCGCTTCAACAACCAAATGATAATAGCCCGGTGGAATCGGCTGATCACGATACAACGCCATAGCCGTACATGTTCCGTCTTTAAGATAAGCATTCCATTTTTCTGTCATTGTATGAACTCCTTTCATGTTCAATTAGTATAACACTCTTTAATAGGGATATTTTTTATCAACAAACCCTTGATTAAACAACTCATCGACAAACCCCAACAAGACTTTGGCCTTTAATGCAAAACCCACGCTATATTATGTAGCGTGGATTTTTAAGCTTGCACTATTTATTGATAATATCTTCGATGTGCGTCCAATCGCGCTAGGACAACGCCGTCTGGTTCATAAATATCACTCAATTCAAGCGTGTCGCCGTCTGTTGATAATACTTGACTGAAGACTGCCTCGTATTCGGCTATCGTTAATTTGACACGGCGCGAAAGGAGCGCTTCTAATTGCGTTTGCTGAATTTGCGCGCGGAAAGTAGGTTGCAATTCTCCCACTAAACATTCGGCCACCGCTCCAGAACCGTAACTAAATAAGCCAATCTGGTCGCCCGCAGACAGTGTTTGCGTGTGCCACAATAACGAAATCAAACTCAAATAAAGCGACCCCGTGTAAATATTGCCTACTTCACGCCCCAAAAGAATCGAATCCGCATAATTCGCTTGCCAATTCGATAACGTTTCCTCTAATTGTTCAGATGCCACTGCCGCATACGCTTCGAGTGCTTTTTTTCCCATCTTAGAAAAAGGCAAGTGAAACACCATCGCGGACAATTGTTGTTGCGTCGTTAGCGGAACTTGATTCAAAACTTTCGTGAAACATTGCTGATACAGTTCCGTTGAAAATTTGCCATCCACCAATGCGACTGGCGAATAGGACGGACGCCAAAAATCGTATTGGTTATCCGTGTAGCTCACGCTTTCCAATGCCAAAGCTAATACGCGCGGATTGGCACTCACCAACAAAGCCACCGCCCCTGCACCTTGCGTCGGCTCTCCTGGCGTATTCAAACCATACTTGGCGATGTCGGACGCAATCACTAATACTTTGCGTTCAGGACGCAACCGCACATAGTCACACGCCGACTGCAATCCCGCCGTTGCACCGTAACACGCTTGCTTAATTTCGTAAGATTTGGCAAAAGGTTGAATTCCCAATAATTCATGAATATACGTCGCCGCCGACTTAGAAAAATCAAAACCCGATTCCGTCGCAAAAATAATTTGATCAATTTGTTGTTTGTCTTCTTCGGATAAAATTTGTCTAGCCGCATTCGCGCCCATCGTCACGATGTCTTCACGAATCGTCGGGACTGCCATGCGGTCTTGTCCAATGCCAATAGTTAATTTTTCAGGTTCAATGCCACGCTCTTGCGCTAATTCTGTCATTTCTACATAATATTTTGGAATATATAAGCCAATTTTATCAATGCCTACTTTTGTCACTGTAACGCACTCCTTTAATTCAATTCTCCTATAGTTTACCATGTTTTCAGACATATTCCCACCGTCTTAAGAAAAACTTAAACTTTTTTGTGAAAAAAAGAACCCCCACGAAATTTCGTGAGGGATCTTCGCCTAGCTTGCATAGGTTGTTGAATGATGCTTGCTGAGTTTAGCTGTATGGAAACCACTATTAAACTCTCACAAGTAGAATGAACCATTTTTGTTAGAAATGAGATTGTATATTTTTGTGTGTGGGTTAGAGGAAGATTATTTTTCTTCTTCTTTTTTCTTGAGTCCTGCTGCCAACATCATCGCAGACAAGCTTGCGATGGCTGCTAATGGAAGCAAGTTCATTTGGCTTTCGCCAGTGTTTGGTAACATTGCACCTGATTGGCGAGTGATTGGTTTTG
>JAUNEB010000028.1:0-8221 GCA_030525795.1 Aerococcaceae bacterium
GGAGGGGCGGGCTCTGGGCTTCTTGCACCTGCGTCTGCGGCTCAACGATTTTCTGCTGGAAAAAGGTGGCCATATCGGCTACTCGATTCGCCCTAGCGAAAGAGGCAAGGGCTACGCCAAGGAGCAGCTGCGGCTTGGGCTCTTGGAATGCCCTCAGAAAAATATTCAGCGGGTGCTGATTACCTGCTCGGAGACCAACCCAGCCAGCCGAGCGACTATCTTAGCCAACGGCGGAGTCCTGGAGGATGTCCGTCAGGGCACCGAGCGCTATTGGGTGGAGGTCTAGGAGCATGTCTCTCATCCTTGGTGCTCTGGGTGGGGCTCTGGGAACGGTTTGTCGTTATGGTCTGAGTTTTTTGCCAGTAACGTCTAGTTTCCCTTATCCAACGTTTTTGACCAATGTTTTCGGGCCTTTGTGATTGAGGGGTGTTGGACTGGTGGAGGAGAAAAAAACTATCGTCTAAAAAATTCACTTAGCAGTACTATTATTGTAACTCAAACAAATTAATAACATCGCATCAAGAGAATGATGCTTAGGAGGATTAAATATGGAAAATTATACACTCTCAAATGGCGTTAGCATTCCCAAAATTGGGTTTGGGACTTGGCAAATTACAGAAGGTGATGAAGCTTATAACAGTGTTCTACACGCTTTAAAGGTTGGCTACACGCATGTGGATACAGCGCAAATTTATGGTAATGAAGTGAGCGTGGGACGTGCGATTGCTGATAGTGGCTTAGTACGCGAAGATATTTTTTTGACGACCAAAGTTTGGAATGATAAGCATGATTACGACTTAGCGAAGGCTTCAATCGACGAATCGTTGACGAAACTGGGTGTTGACTATATCGACTTGTTGCTTATCCACTGGCCAAATCCTAAAGCGATTCGTGATCATTGGAAAGCAGGCAATGCTGGCGCGTGGAAGGCGATGGAAGAAGCTTATCGTGCGGGGAAAGTACGAGCTATTGGGGTTTCGAATTTTATGATTCATCATTTGGAAGCTCTTTTTGAAACAGCTGAAATTAAACCTCAAGTGAATCAAGTGCTCTTAGCACCTGGTTGTCCGCAAGATGAATTAGTCGCTTTTTGTAAAAAGCATGATATTTTATTGGAAGCTTACAGTCCACTTGGGACAGGAACTATTTTTGAAAGCGCTCAGGCTAAAGAAGTTGCAGAGGCCAACGGGAAATCGATTGCTCAAGTGGCGTTGCGCTGGAGTTTGCAAAAAGGATTCCTTCCTTTACCAAAATCAGTAACGCCTGCTAATATCGAGGCGAATTTGGACATCTTTGACTTTGAATTATCTGCGGAGGATATGGTCGAACTCGATACCATCGAGGGCGTCAAGGCACAAGTGGATCCTGATACGGTTAATTTCTAATGCACATAATGCCTTAGCTCAAATTTAGAACGCAGACAAACGCTTATAAACGTAGAGATTTATAAGCGTTTTTTTGTTATAGAAATGATATAATGATAGTCGTAACTTTTGATGTGGTTAGGATGTAACAACGCCTGCTAGAATTTAATCCATTATTTTTTTGAAAAAATTCTCAAAAGTTGCATGGTGGTCACATTGAGTTCACATTTGTGAGGTAAAGTATAGAAAATAAATTTAAGGAGGCAATTATGAAACTTGCATGGAAAGAAATTCGTCATCAAGTTAAAAAATTTTTGTTGGTAGAAATTTTAATTTTCTTGATGATGTTTATGGTTATTTTTTTGTCGGGGTTAACTCAAGGTTTGGGTAGAGCAACAAGCGCTCAAATTGATAATTACGGCGATGTACAGTATATTTTAACGGAGGACGCGGAGGGAATTATTCCGTTTTCGAGTTTAGAAGATAAGCAACGCGAAGCGGTGAATAATTTAGCGGACCAAAAGGCTTTGCCGATTGCAATTTCGCGTTCAGGCATTTCTTTTGAAGCTTCAGAAGGTAAAAAAGATGTGACGTACTTTGTTGTTGAAAACGATAGTTTTTTAGCACCTAAAGCAACAGACGGCGAAAATCTCTCGAGTCAAGTAGGAGGGATTGTGTTAGATAGCAGTTTTGAAGCAAAAGGCTTGAAAATAGGGGATATTGTCATAGATAGTGCGACAGAGTACACATTAACAATTCTTGGTTTTACAAAAGATGCAATGTATGAGCATAGCAATATTGGCTTTATAACGCCTGCAACCTTTGAAGAATTGAAAAAAGTATCAAATCCACAATATGAATGGCAACCACAAGCGTATGTTTTAACAGAAACGCTATCCAATAACGATAAAACAAGTTTAGAAGACGTTTCTTTAGCTGTCTTATCGAAGCAAGAAGTAATTTCTAAAATTCCAGGTTACGCTGCGGAGCAATTAACCTTAACCACGATTACATGGGTGTTAATTTTAGTATCAGCGGCTATTTTAGGGGTGTTCTTCTATATTTTAACACTTCAAAAGCTAAAATCGTTTGGTGTGTTGAAAGCAATTGGGATGTCTATGGGAGAAATTACGCGCATTCAATTAGTTCAAATCTTTATTTTGGGTTTAATTGGTGTGAGTTTAGGTGCTTTTGCTGCATGGAGTATGGCGCAATTTTTACCATCATCAATGCCGTTCTATTTGAAAAACCAAGACATTGTAATGGTATCTGCTAGTTTTATTGCTATTTCAGTATTAAGTGGTTTATTAAGTGTATGGAAAATTCGTCAAGTAGATCCTGTGCATGTTATTGGAGGGAGTGAAGACTAATGACTGTTTTACGTTTAAATAATATTCGAAAATCGTATAAAGATGGAGAAGGGCAACGCACAATTTTAGATGGCTTGAATTTAGAATTACAACCAGGTGAATTTGCGGCGATATTAGGACCATCAGGTTCTGGAAAGTCAACATTATTGTCTATTGCAGGTTTGCTATTATCCGCTGATGAAGGTCAGATTATATTAGCAGATAAAGATTTAAGCAATTTGAAAAAATCAAAATGGACGCAAACAAGACGTGAGCATTTAGGGTTCATTTTTCAACAACATGAATTGTTATCGTATTTAACAATTGCCGAGCAGTTAGCATTGGTCGCAGGCTTCAAGAAAAAAGGCTCTAAAAATGAAATTAGACAGGAAATAATAGCATTGCTAGAACAGTTAGGCATTGCAGATTGTATTGATAAGTACCCGCAACAACTTTCTGGAGGACAAAAGCAGCGTGCGGCCATTGCGCGAGCATTTATTAGCCAACCTGATGTGATTTTAGCGGACGAACCAACTGCTAGCCTTGACCCTGAAAGAGGGCGCATAATCGTTGAATTGATTCATAAAGAAGTGAAAGATAAAAATAAAGCGGCGTTAATTGTGACGCATGACCATGGTGTTTTAGAGTATGTGGATACAGTTTATGAATTGAAAGATGGACGTTTAGTACGTAGATAATCTTAGTTGTGGTATAATCGAAACCAAAGGAGAGATTATGTTTACATTACTAGTTGCAGAAGATGATATTTCTCTAAGAACGATTGTCTCTACGAAATTAAAACAAGAAGGCTACGATGTGATTGCCGTAACTAACGGTGCACAAGCGTTAGAGGTGCTAGACAATCGCCATGTCGATTTGCTGATTACTGATATTATGAT
Organism: Aerococcaceae bacterium; assembly: GCA_030525795.1. Classification (GTDB taxonomy): domain Bacteria; phylum Bacillota; class Bacilli; order Lactobacillales; family Aerococcaceae; genus Abiotrophia. The sequence goes on from JAUNEB010000028.1 coordinate 3,613, forward strand.
GCCTGATATGGACGGTTTTGAACTGGTGCATTTATTAAGGAGCACACAACATCAATTACCGATTTTGATGATGACGGCTAAAGTTCAATTTGAAAGTTTAGAAAAAGCATTTCAATTAGGTGTAGATGATTATGTCGTTAAACCGATTCGTTTAACCGAATTAAGTTTACGTGTAAAAGCCTTACTTAGACGTTCACAATTGGAAAGTCAACAAGTGATTCGACTGGCAAAAACGACGCTCTATTATGATCGGTTAGCAATTGAAGCTTATGATAGTGGTGAATTACAAACATTTCAGCCGAAAGAATTTTATGTGTTGTTTAAATTGCTTAGTCATCCGAATAAAATTTTTACGCGTGTCGATTTAATGGAAGAATTTTGGGACGCATCGGATGATATCGATGAACGTGTCGTAGATGCTTGTATCAAACGTATTCGCAAAAAATGCCAAAATTACTCTGATTTCGATATTGAAACGATACGAGGTCTTGGGTATAAAGGAGTTATTTATGACAAAAAATAAACGCCATCAACATCCTTTGCGGACCTATTTTTTAAAATTATTTATGATTTTGCTGTTAGTGGCTTCGGTTTTGGCGATGATGATAGTGGGCATATTACGCGAATTCATTTTCCCAGAGGCCAGTCACGGTGCTCTAGCATTAAGTGTGTGTGTGTTGACAATGGCGATTGGTGGATTGTTGATGTGGGCTGGTGCAAGTCATTTGACGAAACCAATCGCAGCCATCAATGATGCCGTGAATAAAATTGCACAAGGTAATTTTGATGTGCGTGTTGATAGAAAAAATTATCCTAAAGATAAAGCGCCATTTCGTAATGAACTGGATGAATTATCCAAAAATGTTAATTATATGGCTGAAAAATTAAAAGAAGTCGACCAAATGCGACAAGATTTTATTTCCAATTTATCGCATGAATTAAAAACACCCATTGCAGCAATTGCAGGTTTATCGGAACTATTGTTGGATCACCAAACAGATGCAGAGACGAAACAGACATTATTGACACTGCTGAAAGACGAAAGTGAGCGTCTTAACCGTTTGTGCGAGGGCATTTTAGATTTGTCACGTTTAGATTACGATGATTACGAGACCCAGTCGGTGCGTATCGACGAACAAATTCGTCATGCGATGATTCTTTTAACCGAAAAATGGACAGATAAAACCATCACGATGGAATGGGATGGAGATGTTACCACTGTCAATACGGTGCCTGACTTGACAATGTTAATTTGGACGAATCTTATTGATAATGCGATTAAATATTCTAGTCAACAAGTAGAGGTATCCATTTCATGCCATCAACAAGAAAATGGAGCGCTTGTGCATATCAATGACAAAGGTAAAGGCATGACGACTGAGCAAGTTGAACGCATGTTTGAACAATTTTATCAAGCGGATAGTTCTCATAAAGCTAGTGGCTATGGCATTGGATTAGCATTAGTAAAGAAAATTATCCATCTTCTCGGTGGCAAGATTCATGTTACAAGCCAACTAGGCAAAGGAACGCATATTGAAGTCTTTTTGCCAAATAAAGCAATCCTTTTTTAGGGTTGCTTTTTGTGTGATATAATAATATCCGTACAAGAAGTGCGTTTGATTATGAGAGGTAGTTATGTTGAAAAATTTTATTGAACCATCAGTGTTGTTGAATCAAACCGATGCGATTATTTTAGATGTGCGTCGTGGTTCATCAATACAGTCCGGTAAGGATTTATATGATAGAGAACATGTTCAAGGTGCGTATTATTTGGATTTGGAGTCTGATTTATCCGGCGAAGTGACGGAATTAACAGGCGCGCATCCATTGCCAAATAAAACTGAATTTGAACAAATATTACGCAATATGGGTGCAACTAATAATTCTGAATTTTTCGTTTATGATGATGGCGATCAATTTGTTGCAGCAAGAGCCTGGTTTGTGTTGAAATATTTTGGAATTCAATCTGTCAAGTTGATTGGTGGCGGTTTTCCAGCGCTGAAAAAGTCAGCTGTCAAAATGTCTAGCAAAACAACACCCATAAAAAATGGAACCATTACGTTACTTCCGCAAGCGCAAATGGTGACTGATTTTGATACTGTTAAAGATTTTTCCGAAAATGGGAAAGAGAATACCGTTTTGCTTGACGTAAGAGCAAAGGAGCGCTATTTGGGTCAAGTTGAAACAATTTATCATAAAGCAGGGCATATTCCGAGAGCGCAGTCGTATTTTTATCGTGATATATTCGCGCAACAATATGAGTTAAAGGACAAAGAAGCGTTACAAGTCCATTTTGAAGCGATTATGGATAAAGATATCATTCTTTCATGCGGCTCGGGAGTGACGGCAGCCATGACGATGATTGCATTAGATGAATTGGGAAAATCCTCCAAAGTTTATGTGGGTTCGTATTCGGAATGGATAAAGCGAGGCGAAAAAGTTGAAACAAGCGATGAAATGTCCGATAATTAAAAAAATAGATAAGGAGAGTGAACTATGAACAAAATATATTTAGCTGGTGGCTGCTTTTGGGGTGTGGAAGGGTATTTTGCGCAGATTGATGGTGTTATTAGCACAAAAGTAGGATATGCGAACGGGCAGACGGAAGACACGAATTACAAAATTTTGGCAACAACAGACCACGCGGAAACGATTGAGATTGTTTATGATGCAGACAAAATCAATTTACACACATTATTGCAACATTATTTCCGTATTATTGATCCATTTTCGGTCAATCGTCAAGGGCATGATGTAGGGCGTCAATACCGAACGGGGATTTATTATATTGATGAAGCTGATACTGTTGTGGCAGAAAAAATGTTATCCGAAATCGCACAGCAGTCTGATAAAAAAGTAGCAGTTGAATTAGAACCATTGCGCCATTTTATTGATGCAGAAGAATACCACCAAGAGTATTTGAAGAAAAATCCAAATGGCTATTGCCATATTGACTTGAATTTGGCTAAAGTGCCGCTTTCTTAAACGATTGAGAAAAAGCAGAAGATGAAGTAAAAAAACGACTTCATCTTTTTTTGTAGTAGGCTATGTAAAACACAATAAAATCAACTTGCTTTTTCACAAAATCTTCCTAAAAGGATCAACTTTTTATACAAGTTTTTGTTATAATAGAAGTAAGTATGTTTCGAGGAGGGATTATGATGAAAGTTTTGATGATTGAAGATAATGAGTCAGTTAGCGAAATGATGGCGATGTTTTTTGAAAAGGAGCAATTTGAAGGGACATTCATTCCAGACGGCTTAGCGGGTTATCAAGCCTTTGAAAATGCGCCGACACATTGGGATATGATTATTTTGGATTTGAATTTACCTTCGATGGACGGTATGCAAGTTTGCCGCAAAATTCGAAAAATTTCTAAAGAAGTGCCGATTATTATGTTGACGGCGCAAGATTCTGAAAGCGACCAAGTAATCGGCTTAGAAATGGGAGCGGATGATTATGTGACAAAACCCTTTAGTCCGCTAACACTTTTGGCACGGATGAAAGCATTGCACCGTCGCGCGCAAATCGTTCCGAATGAAGCAAGTTCACCGTCGCAAGCATTCGACGTTGTAACAGCGACAATTAAAATTAACACGGTCACGCGCGAAGCGTTGTATCACGATCAAGCAATTGAAGGCCTAACACCAAAAGAATTCGACTTGTTAGTGATGTTTGCCAAATCACCAAAACGCGTGTTTAGTCGTGAACAATTGCTCAAAAGTATTTGGGAAGACCCATTTTTTGGCGATGAACGCACCGTAGATGCGCACATCAAAAAACTTCGCCAAAAAATAGAAACCGTAGGCGCACAAGTGATTCACACCGTTTGGGGCGTAGGCTATAAGTTTGAAGACTTAGGAGAAGCCTAATGAAAGTGCTATGGCAACAAATTTTAGCCTTTCTTGTAGTTTTATTGACCGCTTTGACGATTAGCGCCATTCGTATTTCGGATTATGTTAGCGAACAAGTCTATTCTGAAGCAGAAGCGCGCTTGCTTCAATACGGCCAGACGATTATGGCGTATGATTTCACGCGGTCTGATTTGGCGATTGTGTCGCAAGTGTTGACGGATGAAGATGTGTACGTACAATTTTATTTGTCTGACGGGCGGCTCATTTACCCAACTTACAATGACCGTAGCGCCGTCAAAATTACAGCTAAAGAATTAGCTGACTTACAAGCCGGCAAAACACTTCAGCTACGCCAAACGCGCCGTTTTGGCCAAAATGATGAAGTTGTGCCACTCGTGACGGTCTTGTTGCCTTATTATGAAGAAACGAGCGATTTTCCACCGGGATTTATTGGACTTAGTACGACTGTGGCCAATTTGAATAGCAGAGTGAATGCAGTTCAGCAAGATATTTACGTATCGTTTTTGTTGGCGGGCATACTTGGTGTGCTGTTGAGCGTGGGATATGCTTACTATCAAACGCGCAAAATTCAAACTTTACAACAAGCTACGCGCCAAATTACGCAAGGCAATTACGAAGTGAATCTTTCGCTTGATAGCAAAGACGAGTTCGGCGATTTGGCGCACGATTTTCGATTGATGGCTTCTTCCTTAAAAAATGCGCAAGAAGAAATTAAGCGCCAAGAAAAATTGAGA
>JAUNEB010000028.1:8239-18536 GCA_030525795.1 Aerococcaceae bacterium
GCCGCGCACGAAATGCGCACGCCTTTAACAACGATGAGCGGCATTGTAGAAGGGCTGCAACACGATTTAATTCCCGAAAATCATCGCGCACGCAGCCTAGAACTGATTGGCAAAGAAACGCAACGCCTCATTCGTCTTGTCAATGAAAACTTAGACTACGAAAAAATTCGCAGCAATCAACTCATTTTGAAAAAACAAACGCTGAAAGTTGTGACACTTTTTCAACAAATTAAGCAACAGCTCGACGAAAAAGCTACACAAAAAGGCAATACAATTCGCATTGTGTGCGCCGATTCGCTGTTGTTGTGGGTAGATTACGATCGCATGGTACAAATTTTGATGAATTTGGTGACGAATGCAATTCAATTTTCTACGAACAGTCCGATTACGCTTACCGCGCGCCAAAAAGCCGATACAATCGAATTGATTGTAGAAGACGAAGGCATCGGCATTGATCCTGAACACATTCAAAGCATTTGGGAACGATTTTATAAAGTGGATATTTCGCGCAAAAATACAGAATTTGGCGAATCTGGCATCGGTTTAGCCGTTGTGCAATCGCTCGTTCAAGCGCACGATGGCACGATTCAAGTTGAAAGCCAGCAAGGAAAAGGCACGCGCTTTATCATTCAATTGCCACACGCGCCACAAGAAAAGGAGTAATCGCATGAAAACCATTGTTTACATTGCCCATGAAGAGATAACGCAATCGAGTAGCCAACAATTTTTGTTGCAGTCTGGTCAGGCGCTAACGAATGCGATATTCGTAGATTTACACGCAGAATGGCAAAAAAATGGCACATTCGATACGCAAGTGGAGCAGCAACGCTTAATGCAATATGAGCGTATCTTGTTTCAATTTCCGCTTTATTGGTACCAAGCGCCGTCTATTTTGAAGCAGTGGATGGATACGGTATTCGACACGTCTAAAGCTTTGCAGATGCATTTGCAACGTTGTCAGCTAGGATTGGTCGTCGTTGCTGGCGTCAAAGCGAGCGCGTATCAAGCGGGCGGCAAAGAGCAGCGCACCTTATCCGAATTGTTGTCGCCTTACGAAGCGTTAGCGCGCTATTTTGGTATGACGTATTTGCCGATATTTGCGATTCACCAATTCCAATATTTAACAGAAACGGAACAAATGGACTTAATGATGCGCTACGCTTGTTACATCGAAACAGGAACGATTGACCATTTTGGTACGTATCAGCAATTTTTGTTAGAAAAATTAGAGAACACTCATTTGAAGTTAACAGAAGAACAACAACTGATGTGGGAATTTTTTGTGCGAGAAATTGAACAGCAACAACAAGAATTGGCTGAATTAACAAGCATTACGCAAGATTGGTAGGAAAAGAGATGACAAATTGGCAACCTTATGTTGAAGAATGGCAAAAAAAAGCGACGCATTATTCAACAAAAGCACTATTACAAGCAGCCTTAACGCTGCACCAAATCCAAAAACAACGCATCCACAGCCAAAAAACAAAGTTGGACGGCATGATGTGGAGCCCGAAAGAATGGCATAAATAAGCTAAAAATCCTCACTTTTAACAAAGTGGGGATTTATTTTAGTTAGAAAAAGATTAAAAAAATATAAAAAGTTGTTGACAAAAAGAAAAGAAAAAGCTATTATAAATGACATAATCTTATTAAAAAAGATTTTTTCACATCAAAGGAGGAAAATTATATGAAGAAATTTTTGAAAGCAAGTATCGTATTAGGTGCAACATTAGCATCTTTAACGACATTCACACCATTGGCAACTGTAGCCTTTGCACAATCAGAGCGCGCATTGGAATTAGCACTTCCGAGTGAACCGCCTACGGCTGACCCAGCGATTGCGACTGACTCAAGTTCAGGAACCATTTTGCGTAACGTATTTGAAGGCTTGACACGCCTCAATGATAACAAGCCAGAGCCAGGGATGGCAGAATCTTGGGAAGTCAGCGCAGATGGAACAGTTTATACGTTCAAGTTGCGCGATGCAAAATGGTCAAATGGCGAACCCGTTAAAGCAAGCGACTTTGAATATGCTTGGAAACGCGTGTTGAATCCAGAAACAGCTTCTGAATATTCATTTATTTTGTATTACATTAAAGGTGCCGAAGCGTATAACACTGGCAAAGGAAAAGTAGAAGATGTTGGCGTTAAAGCCCTTGATGACAAAACATTAGAAGTTACATTGAACAGCCCAACAGCGTTCTTCTTAGAATTGACATCGTTCTATACATACATGCCAGTTCACCAAGCAACCGTCGAAAAAAATCAAGAGTGGGCAGCAGATGCGGGCGAAGAATATGTGACGAACGGACCATTCGTTTTAGCAGAATGGAACCACGACAGCGACTACAAACTCGCTAAAAACGAAAACTACTGGGATGCAGCAAACGTTACTTTAGAAGAAGCAAACGTACGTATGATTGAATCAGAAGCAACAGCTAACGCTGAATTCCAAGCAGGCAGCTTAGACTTCTTAGGTTCTCCTTACCAAATTCCATCATTGGACAACATGGAGAAATATAGAGCAGACGGCAGCTTACAAGTTACTCCTAAAAACGGTGTTTACTGGTACAAAGTCAATACACAAGACGAAGTGACAGGTAACGTCAATATCCGTAAGGCACTCGCATTAGCAATCGACCGTAAATCATTGATTGAAAACATCACAAAAGCAGAACAACTTCCAGCGTTAGGTGTGATTCCGCCAACAATCGCAGGATTCGAATCAGATCGCGGTTATTTTGCTGATGCAGACTACGAAAAAGCTAAAGAATACTTAGCAAAAGGTTTAGAAGAACTCGGCTTGAAAGATCCAAGCGAATTGAAGTTGAAACTCTCAATTAACACATCAGAATCACACTCAGCGATTGCACAATTCATCCAAGAAGGTTGGGCGAAAAACTTAGGTATTTCAACTGAAATTGACAACTCTGAATGGCAAGTTTACTTAGAAAAAGTAACCGCAATGGATTACCAAATCGCTCGTTTAGGCTGGACAGGTGACTACAACGATGCAAACACGTTCTTAGAAATGTACGCAACAGCTGACAGTGGCAACAACGACACAGGCTGGGAAAATCCTGAATACAAATCATTACTAGAACAAGCACAAGCAGAATTAGATCCAGCAAAACGTTTAGAATTATTGCAACAAGCAGAAGCAATCTTAGTAGAAGAAATGCCAGTAATCCCAATTTACTTCTACACGAACGCTTTCGTTGTTCAAGAAAATGTGAAGAACATTAAACCAGACGCAGCAGGTAACGTTGACTTGAAATCTGTTGTGATAGAATAAAACATCCCGTTACATGTTCAAACAACACCATTAATAAGGCTGGGATTTTGACCCAGCCTTGTTATATTGTAAAATTTAAGAGGAGGAAAACCAGTGTTCAAATACATTATGAAACGCGTGACACATATTATCATTGCACTTTTTTGTATTGTTACGCTAACATTTGGCTTAATGCGGATTGCGCCGGGTAATCCTTTTGCCAGTGAAAAGAAAATGCCGCCAGCAATTCAAAAACAACTTAACGAAGCTTACGGCTTAGATAAGCCAATCCATGAACAATACTTAAAATATTTAGGAGACGTAGTGCGATTCGACTTCGGCAAATCCATGAAATATAAAAATCGCTCAACTAATAAAATGATTGAAGAAAGTTTCCCAGTTTCGTTGACACTCGGATTGGAAGCATTGTTCTTGTCAGTGGGATTTGGTGTTTTGTTAGGTGTGCTTTCAGCGGCTTATCACAACAAATTCGGCGATTATATGGCGACCATTATAGCAGTATTAGGCATTTCGGTACCTTCTTTTATTTTGGCGGGGTTGATGCAAGATATTCTAGGACTCAAATTAGGATGGCTGCCAATTAGTGGATGGAAGAGTTTTGCGCATAGTATTATGCCAGCCTTTGCAATTTCGCTCGGCTTTATGGGGAACATCGCCAAAATGGTGCGTTCAAGCATGTTAGAACAAAATACGTCTGAATATGTCAAACTAGCGCGCGCCAAAGGCCTAACCAAATGGAAAATTGTTTTCAAACATTCTTTGCGTAACGCATTATTGCCAGTAGTAACCTACTTAGGGCCGCTAACAGCGGGTGTCGTAACAGGAAGTTTTATTGTCGAGAAAATTTTTGCGATTCCAGGATTGGGCAAGCATTTTGTCACAAGTATTAGTAACCGCGATTACACGGTAATTATGGGAACGACCATTTTTTATTCCATCTTGTTGTTGTTTGCGGTATTGTTAGTGGATATTTTGTATATGTTAGTGGATCCACGTATTAAACTGAAAGGAGCGAAATCATCATGACAGAAGTACAGTTATCGGCTTCAGATTTTGAAGTGGTTGGCATTAAAGCCGATGAAACGGACAAATTAAGCGATAAATCGGTATCGTTTTGGCAAGAGGTTTGGTACACTTTCTTGAAAAATAAGTTAGCGATTTTTGGGATGGTTGTGTTGGCATTGGTCGCCATTTTTGCGATTGTAGTGCCGATTGTGTCGCCTTTCAGTTATAGTGAGCAAACAGGGAACTTTAATATGCCACCGAACAGTACGTTTTGGTTCGGAACAGACAATTTAGGGCGCGATATTTTTGTGCGTGTTTGGATGGGGGCGCGTATTTCGCTCTTCATCGGGTTGGCTGCGGCGACGGTTGACTTAATTATTGGCGTTATTTGGGGAAGTGTTGCGGGAATTTTGGGTGGACGTGTCGATGATGTCATGATGCGTATTGCCGATATTTTGACCGCGATTCCGTACTTGCTTGTGGTCATCATGTTGCTTGTCGTCATGGACAAAGGTCTGTTGCCAATGATTGTAGCACTTTCGATTACAGGTTGGGTACGTATGGCGCGTATTGTGCGTGGTGAAGTGCTTTCCATCAAAAATCAAGAGTACGTTTTAGCCGCACGCACGCTCGGAGCAAGTACAACGCATTTAATTGTGAAACACTTGATTCCGAATGCAATGGGAGCAATTATTGTGACGATGACGTTGACTATTCCGTCAGCGATTTTTACGGAAGCCTTTTTAAGTTATTTGGGGCTTGGAGTAACACCGCCGATGTCAAGTTGGGGCACAATGGCTTCAGAAGGTATGGAAGCGTTAGTGACAGCGCCGTGGCGTTTATATTTCCCAGCACTGTTGATTTCGTTGACTATTTTTGCATTCAATGCAGTCGGTGATGGCTTGCGTGATGCGCTCGATCCAAAATTAAGAAAATAGGAGGAACAGTCATGACAGAAACCTTATTAGAAGTCAAAAACTTAAAAATTAATTTTAAGACGTTTGCAGGCATTGTTCAGGCTGTTCGCGGTGTCGATTTTTCCTTAAAAAAAGGTGAAACACTCGCCATTGTTGGCGAATCAGGTTCGGGCAAATCCGTGACAAGTAACGCACTGATGCGTTTGATTCCTGAACCGCCAGGCATATACGAAGGCGGCGAAATTTTGTTTGAAGGCAAAGATTTGCTCAAATTGACCGAGCAAGAAATGACGCGCATTCGTGGAAACGAAATTGCGATGATTTTCCAAGATCCGATGACAGCGCTGAATCCGACGATTCGTGTTGGTAAACAAATTATGGAAGTTATTTTGACCCATAATCCTTCTGTTTCGAAAGAAGCAGCCAAGCAACGCGCGATTGAATTGCTGCAAGAAGTCGGAATTCCTTATCCAGAGCGCCGTTTCAAACAATACCCGCATGAATTTTCTGGCGGAATGCGCCAGCGCGTTGTCATTGCGATTGCACTCGCAGCTGAACCTAAATTATTGATTGCCGACGAGCCGACAACCGCCTTGGACGTGACCATTCAAGCGCAAATTTTGGAACTCATGAAAAAAATCCAGCAACAACATAACAGTTCGATTATTTTTATTACGCATGATTTGGGCGTCGTTGCCAACGTTGCGGATAAAGTGGCCGTCATGTACGCAGGCCAAATTGTTGAATACGGCACAGCAGAAGAAATTTTTTACAATCCGAAGCATCCGTACACATGGGGATTGCTCGGCTCAATGCCTGATTTGGACAACGATCAAGAAGTTGAACTTTACACCATTCCAGGCTCACCGCCAAACTTAATCAATCCGCCAAAAGGCGACGCTTTTGCGCCACGAAATCAGTACGCATTGGCTATTGATTATCAACAAGAACCACCGATGTACAAAGTCAATGACAACCACTATGCAAAAACATGGTTACTTCACCCAGACGCACCAAAAGTTGAAGTGCCAGCCGTTATCCAAGAACGCATTGCGCGCTATCAAGCACAACAGGAGGACAAGCACCATGACACGCACTAAATTATTAGAAGTCAAAGCGTTGAAGCAATATTTTGGCAGCAAACAATCGCCAATTAAAGCCGTTGACGGCATTAGCTTTGATGTGTACGAAGGCGAAGTGCTTGGCTTAGTTGGCGAATCCGGCTGCGGAAAGTCAACGACAGGGCGCTCGATTATTGGATTGTACGATATTACGGATGGCGAAGTGCTTTTCAATGGCAAAAAAATTAGCCAAGCACATTCAGCAAGTGCGCGTAAAGCTATTGCGAAAGACTTGCAAATGATTTTCCAAGATCCGTACGCATCCTTGAATCCGCGGATGACCGCAGGCGAAATTATTGGCGAAGGCTTCGACATTCACGGCTTATACACGAATAAAGCAGAACGAAGCGAACACATTGCCGAATTATTAGAAGCGGTCGGTTTAAACCGCGAACATGCGAACCGTTACGCGCATGAATTTTCAGGTGGACAACGCCAACGTCTAGGCATTGCCCGCGCGTTAGCCTTGAATCCCAAATTCATTATCGCAGACGAACCGATTTCGGCATTGGACGTTTCGATCCAAGCGCAAGTCGTCAACTTACTCAAAAAACTCCAAAAAGAACGCCAACTGACTTACTTATTCATCGCGCACGACTTATCTATGGTCAAGTATATTAGCGATCGCATTGCGGTAATGTACGGCGGTAAAATTGTTGAAATTGGACCAGCATCGGACATTTATCATCGACCGGTTCATCCTTACACACAATCGTTATTGTCTGCCGTTCCGCAACCAGACCCAATTAGCGAAAGCACAAGACAGCGTATTGTTTACGAACACGAACAAGTCAGTGAACCTGTTACGGCTCACGAAGTGTCCGAAGGACATTATGTGTACGCAACGCAAGCACAATTTGAACGTTGGAGTTCATCGAATCGTATGGAGGCATAAGCTTCATACGATTTTTGTTTGCTCAAAAAAGCGGACTATGCTAAACTATGTGAGTATTTGAATAAAAGGAGTGAAGTTTTTTTTGAAAGAAAAAAGAAATAAAGGCATGTGGCTGCGTCTAGTATCAGGACTGTTCGTATTGATTGTTCCGATTATTCTAGTGTTTCGCTACATCGAACTCTCTAATCCAGAGAAAATGTACGCTGACGGCAAAGCTTACGAGGGTCAAGTAGACTCGGACATGTATGCGGTCAAAGTGACAGGGATGCTTCAAGGTGGAATAGAAATTATCAATCAGAAAGAAGAGATTCATGTATTTGAATATCAACGTCCTAATGACAGTTATGGTTTAGTAGGGGTAGAAATCAATCCTGATGATGAACTATTAAAGGAATTAACAGAACTCTTTGAATCAGACGAAGATAAAGCCAAATATATCACAATGGAAATCATTGTTCCGAGCGAAAATGAAGATGACACCATTAAAAATTATTCAGAAGATATGCGAGAAAATATGCAAGATTTTGAATGGGCAGAATATTTAGATTATGATACATATGCATCCGTCTCTGAAGCAGAAGAAGATAAGCTGTTAAGTCTAATCTTTGCAGGCGAGGGGATTCTTCTTGGAATTGGTTTAATAATCCGTGCGTTTATCATTCGTCGCAACAATGGCCGCACTTACGAAGAATTATACGAAATTTATCCCGAACTGCAACATCAACTCGACTTGTTACAAACAGATTCCACTTATCATCACGAAAAAATGGGCATCGTTCTCTACAAAAAGCACTTGATTGTCTATAAACGTCAATTCAAAGCAGTTGATTTGCAACAAATCATTAAATTGTACCACCGCCAAATTAACCATCGTCGCATGTTTATTACCGTTGCCAGAGATTCTTACCTCATGGCAGAAAACACTGACCATAAAGTCATTTCCTTACCAATCAAAAATATTGGCAAATTCACTGACGCAGAATTACAAGGATTGTTCACATGCGTTTCAACAGAATTTCCAAATATTATGTTAGGTTACTAAATAACAAAAAATCAGCTAGCACTCATAAGAAGCGCTAGCTAATTTTATTTTTCGATTAAGATTTCTAACGGATTACCTTGCTCATCCGTCGTCAAAATCAGTCCTGTTTGTGGAGCAAAGTAATACATGAGCGTTCCTGAATCGGACTCTTGTTTGACAACTAAAACATTTTGGTAATGATGATTGTCGATGGTGCAAGTATCAATAACCCCAACAATCGTACGCTTGAATTCTTGCTGGTAGCCAGACGAATAAGTCACATCAGCCGTCAACTCCGTCGGCAAAACGATCGATTTTACTGCATCTTGCGCTTCAGCGGAATAACGCAAATCTTGGACTTCATGATACTGTGGAAAAACAGCCAATTCATACAAACCGTCATCATTAAGTTGGTACACATAAGCAGATGCTTCGTTCGCTTGGTTGTAGCTAGTCACTTGATAAATGCCGTTTGCATCAGGCTTAAATTCCAAAATCATATTGCGCTGGTAATAAAATTGCCCATCGCCTTGATAAAATTGCGCTTTTTTGTGAATAAAAGGCGCATAATCGGCTAAAGAACTTGCGAAAACAGCTTGTGCAGGCAGCAAACACGCTATCACACACAATAGATAATTTACGAATCGCTTATTAAACATGATCACTCACCCTTTCGATAGATTGATTATAACACATTTTGGTGAATAAAGGTGCTAAGAAACCTTGTAAAAAAGCAACAAAATAAGAAGAATTCATGAATAAAACGTGTTTTTTGTACGAAAGCAGCGCAAGGAAAATTATTTTTTTGAGATTTTCATTCAATATAGTTGCAAGTTTTGCGTGGTCTGTTACAATGAAGAGAGTAATACAAGAAAGAGAGGTTTTAGAATGGAAATTTGGATTTTAGTGGTGGCTTTATTAGCAATTTCAATTGTGTGTTTTGTGTTGTCAATGTACGCAAAAAACGCCAATGTTGATGAGAAATTAGATGAGTTTTCAGTACAACAATCTCAAGAATTGTTCGCATTGAAAACACGCATTGCCGAGTTGGAACGCAATCGCCGCTTAGAAGAAACAACGGTTGCGGCACCTGCTGAAACAGTTGACGAAGCATTTTCGTTAGATAGCGTTTCTGATTTGACTAAAGAAGAAGTGATTCGTTTATATTCTCAAGGATATACAATGTCTGAAATTTCAACCGAAATGGCATTATCAACGCAAGCCATTCAACTAATTATTGACGATTACATTGAAAATCGTTAATTGAAAGAGGTGTTTACAATGAATAAAGGAAATTTACGTGCGCTAGGATTTGGCTTTTTGGCGTCTGCAATTTTGACAGGTGGTTTTGCAGTCTTTTTCCAAGGGCAAGTGCCAATCCAAGGCATTAAAGTCTCTTCTGTGTTGAACGGCGCAGCAGGCAACGATCAAGAATTAGCGAGTTACAAAGAGGCAATGAGTTCACTTTTAAGCGAAAAAACAAGCCTTGAATCAACAAAAAATCAATTAAACGAATCATTGAACAACTTGAAAGAAGCAGCTTCTAAACAAAGTAGCCAACTAGCTTCTATCAAAAAATCAGAATCAACTTCTGTTAGCGAATCAGATAGTGCTTCCGCAGATGAAACATCATCCGATGCAGAAATATCACAAAGCGCTGAAACAACTACAGAAACAACTGAAACAGAAGCACCAGCAGAAGTAGCGCCAGCAACAAGTGGTACATTCACTGTAAATTCAGGAGAATCTTCTCTACAAATTGCACAACGTTTAGTAGACGAAGGGTACTTATCTTCGACAGATGAATTTGAAGAAATTGTAGATACTTGGAATTTATCAGCTATTTTGCAAGCGGGGAGCTACGAATTTAATTCTAATATGGGAGCGCACGCGATTTTAGAAGCGTTGACGCACGGCGTTTACTACTACATCCCGTAACAACTTTACACCATAACGATAAGCATTAGGAATTTTCCTAGTGCTTATTTTTTTCTTCAAAAAACCTAAAAAATAAAATAAATGTTAAGAAAAACTTGCAAAAAA